>CANKBG010000079.1 GCA_947479935.1 Comamonadaceae bacterium | reverse complement strand
TGAGCAGACCGGCTGAAACTCCGCGTTTCAGCCAAGCTCACAAAGTCTTCAAGCCACTTGGTATCCATGCGCGCATTATCCCGCAGTTGCTTCCTCAGAGCTGGCCTCAGAATTTTGCTGCAAAGCCCACATTTCCGCGTATCGGCCATTGAGCTGCAGCAGTTGGGCGTGGTTGCCGCGCTCAATGATGTGCCCGGCTTCCATGACCAATATTTCATGGGCGTCCACCACGGTAGAAAGGCGGTGGGCAATGACCAAGGTGGTTTTATTTTGGGCCGCACTGGCCAACTCGGCTTGAATGGCGCGCTCATTGGCCGAGTCAAGTGCCGATGTGGCTTCATCAAAAACCAAGATGGGCGGGTTTTTGAGCAGAGTTCGTGCAATGGCCACACGCTGCTTCTCGCCGCCCGACAACTTCAAGCCTCTTTCGCCCACCGATGTGTTGTAGCCTTTAGGGGTGGATGCTATGAAATCGTGAATGCGTGCCGCTTTGGCCGCTATTTCAATTTCATCTTGCGTAGAACCCGTGCGACCATAGCCAATGTTGTAGGCCACGGTGTCGTTAAACAGTACCGTGTCTTGGGGCACGATTCCCAGGGCTTTGCGCACACTGTGCTGCGTCACTTGACGAATGTCTTGCCCATTGATGGTGATGCGGCCTTGCTGTACATCGTAAAACCTGAACATCAAGCGCGCCAAGGTTGACTTGCCTGAACCGGAGGGGCCTACCACGGCCACGGTTTTACCGGAAGGAATTTCAAAACTGATGTTGTGCAAAATAGGGCGATCGGACTCATACGCAAACGACACCGATTCAAACTTCAAAAGCGCACCCTGCTCGCAGTTCAAATCGGCGGCGTTGGGCACATCGGCCACTTCACGCTCGCGGTCCATAAGCACAAACATTTTGTCCAAGTCAGTCAGACTTTGTTTGATTTCACGGTAGAGCACGCCTAAAAAATTCAAAGGAATGTAAAGCTGAATCATGAAGGCGTTGATCATGACCAGATCGCCCAAGGTCATGCGCCCCTCTACAACCCCTTGCGTGGCGCGCCACAGAATGGCTACCAAAGCTGCTGCAATGATCAATTGTTGCCCGGTATTGAGCAAGGACAAAGAGGTTTGCGATTTCAACCTTGCTTTGCGCAGTCGCTCCAAACTTTCGTCATATCGATTGGCTTCATAAGCTTCATTGCCAAAATATTTGACGGTTTCATAATTCAACAATGAGTCGATGGCTTTGGTGTGTGCTGCCGAATCAAATTCGTTGGCTTGTTTTCTAAAATGCGTTCGCCACTCCGTAATGCGCACTGTGAAGAAGATATAGAAACTCAGTGCGGCCAATGTGATCCAAGCAAACCAAGCATCAAACTTGACGGCCAAGATAGTCAGCACCAGCGTCACCTCAATCAAGGTGGGCACAATGCTGTAAAGCGAGTATGAAATGAGCGATTCAATGCCGCGCACACCGCGTTCAATGTCGCGGGTCATGCCGCCCGTTTGACGGGCCAAATGAAAACGCAAACTCAGGGCATGCAAATGCTGGAAGGTTTCAAGGGCAATGGTGCGCGCAGCGCCTTGTGTGGCTTTGGCAAAAACCAGTTCGCGCAGTTCGGTGAAAGCGGAGGTCATGAGCCGGAGTGCACCATAGCCTACCAACAAAGCTACCGGCACCACCAAGATTTGAATCGGGTCATTGGGCTTGAAGCTCATGGCATCGATCAAGTCTTTCAGCAACAAGGGCACGCTGACATTCGCCAATTTGGCCCCTACCATGAACAGCAATGCCGCAGCCACTCGCCATTTGTAGGTGAGCAAATAGGGCAACAGTCTTTTCAGGGTTTTGCTGTCTGAATCTTTGGGGGTGTTGGCAGCTGACGTGGCTGCAGGCGGAGAACTATCACCGTGGTGGCGCATGGAAGGCAATCTGTGTCTGAATCAAGCACCCATTGTGCCCGAACGAAGCCTCTGAATTCACGGGCACGAAGGCAAGCTAAGGTTTATCAGGAAGTGAGGTAGGCCGCCGTACCCGTGGAGAGCAACTTGCCATCGGCACCTCGGAATTCCATTCGTGCATTGCCAACTTTGGCGCCCACACGAACAGCCTCCGCCAGAATGGTGAATTGATCCCCAATGCCTGGGCGTAAAAAATCAATGCGCAAATCAATGGTGCTATGACGCGCAAAGCGCTCTAGCCGTTTGGCAGGCAATTCATCCATGTGCTTGGCACCCAGTGCAGCCAATACGGCCAGGCTGCCCATGGCATCCAAAGCCGCACTGATCACGCCACCATGAATGCGGTGGTAGGCAAAGTGCCCCACCAACTCGGGTTTCATGGAGAGGTGTGCCACGATGCCAGAAGGCTTGATACTCTCAACCTTCAAACCCATCCACTGGTTAAAAAGAATTTTTTCTTCGTAAATGTCACGCAATCCCGCAATGAACTCTGGCTCCAAAATAACATTAGGTGGCAGATCAGAGCGAGATGAGGTCATGAAAAAAGTCTAAGTTGAAAAGTTCAGCTTAGATTTTAGAGAAGTCTGGTTTGCGCTTTTTCATGAACGCGCCAAAGGCTTCGCGAGCAGCGGGCTCTGCCAGCATGCGGCGAAAGCTTTGGCCTTCTTCGCCCATTCGCTCTATCAAGGCCTTGGACTGGCCACCCTTCATCAGCCGCTTGGTTTCGATCAAGGCAGACAAGGGCTTGGCGGCCAACTTCTTGGCCTGCGCTTGCGCATAAGCGTTCACTTCGGTGGGCGGCACCACGCGGTTGACCAAACCAATTTCCAAGGCAGCCTCAGCAAAGAAGGCTTCACCCATCAGCAAAGCTTCTGCCGCTCTGTGGTAGCCAAACATTTGCGGTGCCAAAAAACTGGACGCAAATTCGGGGCACAAACCTAAATTGACAAAGGGCATGGAAAAAGCGGCGTTGTCACCCGCGTAAACCAAATCGCAGTGAAACAGCAAGGTGGTGCCAATGCCAACAGCAGGCCCTGCCACGGCAGCAATGACAGGTTTTTCAAACATGGTTAAGGCACGCATGAAATGAAAAACAGGTGAGTCAACTGTGGAAGGCGGCTTGTTTAGAAAATCGCCAATATCATTGCCCGCACTGAAAATACTTTCATGACCTTGAATGACCAAGACCCGTATGGCGGCGTCGGCTTGTGCTTGGTCAACGGCTTGAGCCATCGCGGCATACATGTCGCCTGTGATGGAATTCTTTTTGTCTAAGCGATTGAAGGTGAGGGTCATCACCCCTGCGTCAATGTGGTTCAAGATATCGGACATGGCAAAGCCTCTTTCAAAGATAAGAGTGGGTTGTACGCGAATTAAGGAACACGCACCCAAGTCTGAGTTCGACCAATAGGGCCAAATGAACCTCGCACTTCCAACTTGGCACCGTTTTCTATGGGCGTTAAGCGCAAGCTATAGGTTCTGCCATTTTCAGGATCAAGGATTTCACCATCCTCCCAAACGTTTTTGCCACTGGCTTTTTTGGCACCACGAATGATTTCTAAGCCAACCACCGGCTGGTTTTTGCGATCATCGCTGCACTTATCGCACTTCGCCGCAGGGTCTGCATCTTTGCGAAGCACCTTTTCAACACG
>CANKBG010000078.1 GCA_947479935.1 Comamonadaceae bacterium | reverse complement strand
TAATAGAGCCCTTGCAAGAAAGTTCCAGGACCAATTGAATGGGACGTGTGAGGCTGAATGGGGAGGGTGAGGGGTACAGGGTATTGGGTATCGGGTATGGGGCGGGCTCCTCATACTGGGGTACCAGAAATCGTCGCCCACCCCATACCCGATACCCAATACCCAATACCCTGTACCCCTCACCCTCCCCATTCAGCCTCACACGTCCCATTCAATTGGTCCTGGAACTTTCTTGCAAGGGCTCTATTAGAATAAGACGACAAGACCCTTTCTGATCTCCCTAAAGTGCCAACATGACAGACAAAATCATTCCCATTCAGCCCGCCACACCCAGCAACCGCCGCAGTGCCAACATCACGCAAGGTAAATCACGGGCGCCCAATCGCTCGATGTATTACGCGATGGGCTATGAAGAAGGCGATTTTGTGAAGCCCATGGTGGGCGTGGCCAATGGTCATAGCACCATCACACCCTGCAACAGTGGCTTGCAAAAACTGGCCGATGCTGCAGTTGAAGGCATTGAAGAAGCTGGCGGCAATGCGCAAATTTTTGGTACCCCCACCATTTCCGATGGCATGGCCATGGGCACGGAGGGCATGAAGTATTCACTCGTTAGTCGTGAAGTTATTTCCGACTGTATTGAAACTTGCGTGCAAGGCCAATGGATGGACGGTGTGTTGGTGGTGGGTGGTTGCGACAAAAACATGCCGGGCGGCATGATGGGCATCTTGCGCGCCAACGTGCCTGCTATTTATGTGTACGGCGGCACCATTTTGCCTGGCCGATACCAAGGCAAAGACCTGAACATTGTGAGTGTGTTTGAAGCTGTGGGCCAAAACGCTGCAGGCAATATGAGTGACTTCGATTTGAAAGAAATTGAAAAGCGCGCCATTCCTGGCACAGGCTCATGTGGCGGTATGTACACGGCCAACACCATGTCTTCTGCGTTTGAAGCGCTGGGCATGTCGCTGCCCTACTCCTCCACCATGGCCAACCCCCATGATGAAACAAAAAATTCGGCCAAAGCATCGGCCAAGGTTTTGTTGGAAGCCATCAAGAAGAATTTGAAACCCCGCGACATTGTGACCAAAGAAGCCATTGAAAACGCCGTGGCTGTCATCATGGCCACTGGCGGATCTACCAATGCAGTGTTGCACTTCTTGGCCATTGCACACACCGCTGAAGTGGCATGGACCATTGACGACTTTGAGCGCATGCGCAAGAAGATTCCCGTCATTTGCGATTTGAAACCCAGTGGCAAATATTTGGCCGTTGACTTGCACCAGGCAGGCGGCATTCCCCAAGTCATGAAGGTCTTGTTGAAGGCGGGCTTGTTGCACGGCGATTGCATGACCATCAATGGCAAAACGGTGGCCGAAAACTTGAAAGACATTCCCGACGCACCCCGCGCCGACCAAGACGTGATTCGCCCCATCGACAAACCCATGTATGCAGAAGGTCACTTGGCCATTCTGAAAGGCAACTTGTCGCCTGAAGGTGCTGTGGCCAAAATTACGGGCTTGAAGAACCCCGTCATTACCGGACCCGCTCGTGTGTTTGATGACGAGCAGTCTGCTTTGCAAGCCATTTTAGATGGCAAGATCAAGGCGGGCGATGTCATGGTGTTGCGTTATTTGGGCCCCAAAGGCGGACCGGGCATGCCCGAAATGTTGGCACCCACAGGCGCCCTCATTGGCGCTGGCTTGGGCGAAAGTGTGGGCCTCATTACCGATGGTCGCTTTTCGGGCGGCACATGGGGCATGGTGGTTGGACACGTGGCGCCTGAGGCAGCTGCTGGCGGCACCATTGCGTTTGTGAACGAAGGCGATTCCATCACCATCGATGCACACAAACTGGTGTTGGAACTGAATGTACCTGAAGCAGAAATAGCCAAGCGCCGCGCTCAATGGACAGCCCCCGCACCCCGTTACACACGCGGCGTGCAGGCCAAATTTGCCTTCAATGCATCGAGCGCCAGCAAGGGCGCTGTGCTCGATTTATATTGACTTTTAAAGCTGGGTAGAAAGATGCCAGAGGCAAAGATGTCAGAGGCCAATGGCGGCAATGCCCGCCTTGGCAATCTGCGCATCTTCGGTTGACTTCACACCACTCACACCCACGGCGCCAAGGCATGCGCCATCTTTCATGATGGGTACGCCACCTTCGAGCATGCCTTCAATGGTGGGCGCTGACAGAAATGAGTAACGGCCAGCATTGATCATGTCTTCGTAAACCTTGGTTTCACGATGACCCAAAGCCGCTGTTTTGGCTTTGGCGGGCGCAATGTGCGAGGACACAGGCGCTGCGCCATCCAAACGTTGGAAATGCAACAAATGACCGCCCGCATCGACAATGGCAATGCTCACAGCCCATTTGTTTTTCTGCGCTTCGGCTTGTGCGGCTGCGGCAATGGCTTGGACGTCTGACAATTCAAGTGATGTTTGAGATTTCATAGTGCTTTGTGGGTAAAAATTGACCAATAAGCATACCGCAGCCCTTTGAATCCGTTGTATTTTTCAAAGTCATTTCACAAAAGACCCTGAAAACTTTGGCAAATTGGGCATTTCGTGTGACTGGCCCTACAATTTACCTACCCGATAACGGGTGGATTATTAGGAGTTCTCACATGAGCGATCTTCAAAACATAGAACAACCCAGCTGGGGCGACGCAGTCAGCACCCCCGCTGAACGCCAAAAGGTCATGCGCAACACTTACATGTTGCTGGCCGTTAGCCTCTTGCCCACCGTGTTGGGTGCATGGCTTGGTGTGGCTACAGGCATCACCCAATCTTTAGGTGGCGGTTTAGGCTTCATCCTGTTTTTGGGTGGTGCCATTGGCTTCATGTACGCCATCGAGAAAACCAAACATTCTTCGACAGGCGTGTTGGTCTTACTGGCATTCACGTTCTTCATGGGCCTCATGCTGTCTCGCATGATTGCCATGGTCTTGGGCTTCAAAAACGGCCCTGACCTCATCATGACAGCCTTCGCCGGCACAGCAGGTGTATTCGCTGTCATGTCCGTCTTGGCCAGTGTCATCAAGCGCGACTTGTCTGGCATGGGTAAATGGTTGTTTGTGGGCGCCTTGGTCCTCATGGTTGGTGGCATCGTCAATATTTTTGTGGGCTCAACTGCCGGCATGATGGCTTTGTCTGTGGCGGCCATTGGTATTTTCAGCGCCTACATGCTGTACGACTTGAAGCAAATTTTGGACGGTGGTGAAACCAACTACATCAGTGCCACTCTCATGCTTTACATGGACTTGTTCAACGTGTTCCAAAGCCTGTTGGCCTTGCTGGGCCTTTGGGGCGGCGAGCGCGACTAAGCCACGTTGCTTTAGCTTCAAAGCACCTGAGTTCGAAAGGACTCAGGTGCTTTTTTCTTGGCTAATTTAGCTTCGCTCAAACACCGCCATGCTCTCCACATGCGCCGTGTGTGCAAACATATTGACCACCCCTGCACTCAGGCAACGGTAGCCTGCCCTGTGCACCAAGATGCCCGCATCGCGGGCTAGCGTGGCGGGGTTGCAACTCACATACACAATGCGCTGGGGGAATTGCCAAGCACCCCTCAGTTCGGGGTTTTCATTCAACTCGGCCAAAGATTTGATCAACTCGTGCGCACCTTCTCGGGGTGGATCGATCAGCCACTTGTCTGCCACACCATCGGCCATGAGCATGGTAGGTGTCATCTCAAACAAATTGCGCGCAATGAATTCTGTGGGCGCCAAAGGCTTGGCGTGCTGGCGTCCTTTGTCATGGCCCCGCATGGCTTGATTGCGCGCATAGTTTTCACGCGACCGTGCGACCAAAATTTCAGCACCCTC
>CANKBG010000077.1 GCA_947479935.1 Comamonadaceae bacterium | reverse complement strand
TTTGACTATTTCAAACCGTATTGATGCACCATGACCGCCTTTAAATTTCACGATCTGCCCGTGTCAAACATCACACCCGAAGCAGCAGGTGCGGTGGCCATCACTTTTCAGGTGCCAGAAAATTTGCGCAACGGTTTTAATTTCAAAGCCGGTCAATTTTTAACGCTACGTGCCACCATCGATGGCAACGATGTGCGCCGCAGCTACTCCATCAGTTCTTCACAAAATGCATATGCACAAAACGGCACTTTAGAAGTCGGCATTCGCCCTGTTCAAGGCGGAGTGTTTTCAAACTGGGCGGCCACACAACTCAAAGTAGGCGACGTGCTGCGCGTCATGCCAGCCGATGGCCGCTTCATCGTGCAACGCCCTCGCGCCATTCACCGCGTAGGCTTTGCAGCAGGCTCGGGTATCACACCCATCTTGTCCATCTTGGCCAGCACCTTAGAAGATCAAGCCGAATCCAAATTCACCTTAGTCTATGGTAACCGCCGCATGGACAGCGTCATGTTCAACGAAGCGCTGCAAGACCTCAAAGACCGCTACCCCAACAGGCTCACGCTCATTCATGTGTTGTCGCGCCAAGCGCAAGAAGTACCCTTGCTTGAAGGTCGCATTGATGAAGCCAAGGTCAAAGAAATTGTGAGCAGTCTCTTGCCTGCGGCCAGCATGGACGAGGTGTTTATCTGCGGCCCCGAGGCCATGATTGAAGCCACCGAAAAAGCATTGCTAGAAGTGGGCGTGCCCGCGCGCAACATTCGCACAGAGCGATTCACATCGCCCACCCTAGAAGCTTTGCCTGCAGACGCGCGCAAGCAAGTCATATTGGGACACGCACCTGAATCTAAAGGCGATGTGGCACTTACAGTCGTTCTAGATGGTAAGAAACATCAAATGCAAATGTTCGCCACCGACAAAATCTTGGACGTAGCCTTGGCTGCTGGCCTAGATCTTCCCTACTCATGCAGAGGCGGCGTGTGCTGCACCTGCCGCGCCAAAGTGATGCAGGGCAGCGTGGTCATGGAAAAGAACTTCACACTAGAAAAATGGGAAGCTGAACAAGGCTTTGTTCTCAGCTGCCAAGCCAAACCCACCAGCAAAGAAGTGGTGATGAGTTTTGATGAGCGTTAAACAGTGCGTTAGCCATTCATCAGTCACAGCCTAACTACTGCGCTTGACCCCAAAGCGTTGAAATAGGTGCCGCCCAAATATTGTTTCCCATGGGCAGCGTTTCCTGACCGTCGTAAAGCAAGACGCCCATTTTGAATTGGTCACCCGACAGCTTGGCCAATTTCTTGAGTCCTTTTAGATCGTGCTGATTCACCGTGGCCGAAGCCTTTACTTCCACCCCGACAAGTTGCCCTGCAGAATTTTCGATCACAACATCCACTTCTACTTTGTCGGCGTCCCGGTAGTAAAGCAATTTGTAGGTGCTGTCGGCGGTCGTGGTGTGTTTCAAAAGTTCACTGAAAACAAATGTCTCCAACACATTGCCAAAACGCGTGCGGTTCTTCTCAACTTCTTCAGTATTTAACTCAAGCAGTGCAGTTAACAAACCTGAATCAAGAAACTGCAACTTGGAAGATTTAACAACGCGACTCAAACGGTTGCGTGCCCACACCTCAACACGTTGCAGCAAATACATTTGCTCAAAAATACCTAAGTAGCTCGCTGCTGTTTTGGCATCCAATCCAACCTGCCCGCTTAGCTGAGCATAGTTGCACATCTGTCCTGCAGTTTGGGCCAATGCATTTAAAAAGCGAGGTAGCTGATCTATTTTTTCAATGCCTGAAATATCACGCACATCGCGTTGAATAATGGCATCCATGTATTGCTTGGCCCACGCAGCCCGTCTTCTGGGAGTTGGTCGCGATACGGCTTCTGGATAGCCTCCACGCAATACGCGTTGAACCAAATCACGACCTTCGGACGCTTCGCTCAACTGCAAAATGCGACCTGCAAAAGCACTGTCAATCCAGTTGGCAGATTGCAAAGCCATCTCACTTTGAGACAAAGGCAAAAGGTGCAGCGTTTCCATGCGGCCCGCCAGCGAATCGGCCACTGTTGGCAAGGCCATCAAGTTGGCGGACCCTGTTAGCAAGAAGCGGCCTGGGCGGCGATCTTCGTCCACACTCTTTTTAATGGCCAACAGCAACTGCGGTGCTCGTTGAATTTCATCGATCACCACGCAATCAATGCTGCGAATAAAACCCGTCGGATCTTCTCTGGCAGACAAAAGTGAGAGTTCGTCGTCCATCGTCAAATAACGTAAGCCTTGCCGCTCTGCAATTTGCTTCACAAGCGTTGTTTTGCCAGCCTGTCTTGGCCCCGCAAGCAGAACCACAGGGGTATCTTGCAGGGCTTCAAGCAGCCAAGCTTCTATTTGGCGGGGAATGAGCGATGCCTTGTTCATGGCCGCATATTAGCGTAAATTCGGGAATTAAAGCCCGTAAATTCAGGAATAAATCTGCATAAATCTCGTAGAGTAATCAATCAGTATTATTTCTTTTTGAAAGTAAATGTAATTACTTAGTTGATTTTTTAATACTTAATTGAGCACTCGGCAAATACAGCACGGATAAACGATGATAAAAATGTTTCGCAAAACTATTGATGTGCATAAGAAACAACCCAAATCCAGCAAATATGTCAATATTAGTTTGCTCGATGCAACAACTGATTCAGACATCGAAAAACACATAGCAGAGGATGATGCGGCGGCACTATTTGACGCAGCGGAATTTGCTAAAAGTAACAAAATCGATTTGACCAGCAAGAACGTCAATTGGCATAATATGCCAACAACTCTTCGCAAAGACGCTCCCATGCCAACTCGAAACGTCGTACTCACAGACCATCAAGCAATGATGATTGAGGAGTTGGTGACCAGCGGTCGCTACCAAAACGCCAGTGAAGTTTTGCGAGATGGCCTTAGGATGCTGGAGCAACGCGAAAAAGAAGATGCCTTAAAACTCAAAGCTCTACAAGCAGCTGTGCAGTTAGGCCTAGATGACATCGAAGCAGGCAGATTTAAAGAGTTTGACTCAAAGGCTTCTTTGCGGAAGCACCTAAAGTCTGTCCTCTCCAAAGTAACAACGGTTACATGAGTAATTTCTGGCGAGTTCAGCTTACAGATATGGCTGAAATTGACCTCATAGTCATCAAAATTTGGACCACTGAAAAATTTGGAGCGCCGCAAGCAACCAAATATTTAGAGGTCATAGCTTCAGCACTTGAGGATTTAATGATTGGCCCAAAACCAATTGGCAGTAAGCCTAGAGAAGACATTGGGCCAAATATTCGCAGCCTGCATGTGCAGCGAAAAGGCAACAAAGGACGACATTTGCTGGTGTTCAAAGAAGCAAAAAATCAAACCATTCAGGTTTTACGATTGCTGCACGACAGCATGGATTTGGCACGTCACTCACTCGAATCAAAAATTGATCCAAAGTGATTCATTCACCCTACCGGGTTAAGCCAACCGCTTCAACAACTCCAAAGTCGTCGCACTCTGATTCATCGTGTAAAAGTGCAAAGCAGGCACACCGCCATTGCGTAATTGGTCGCACAAGTCGGCTACTACATCCAAGCCAAACGCTTTGATCGAAGCCGTGTCATCCCCAAACCCCTGCAAGCGCAAACGAATCCAGCGGGGAATCTCAGCGCCACAGGCATCTGAAAATCTGAGCAATTGCGTGGAGCTGGTAATGGGCATGATGCCGGGCACCACGGGCACATCCACACCCAATTTATGCGCATCGTCCACAAAGCGGAAGTACGCATCGGAGTTGTAAAAATACTGCGTAATGGCTGAATTGGCACCTGCTTTGACTTTCGAAACAAAGGCCTGCAAATCGGACTCAGGCGATTTGGCTTGAGGGTGCACTTCTGGATAAGCCGCTACTTCAATGTGAAAGTCGTCACCGGTTTCTTTGCGAATAAAGGCCACCAAATCAGATGCATAGTGAAACGCGCCACCCATGCCGTAGCCGCTGGGCAAATCACCGCGCAAGGCCACCAAGCGTTTGACACCCATGGCCTTCAAAGTTGTAAGTTCTTTTCGAACAGATTCTTCAGAAGCACCAACGCAAGAGAAGTGCGACGCAGCCGACACGCCTTCTTTCAAAATCTCGCCCACGGTGCCAAAGGTGCCTTCTTGCGTAGAGCCACCCGCACCGTATGTGACTGAACAAAACTCAGGCGCTTGCGTATACAACTGCTGACGCACAGCACGCAGTTTCTCCGCACCTTCAGGTGTTTTAGGAGGAAAAAATTCAAAGCTAACTGGTAATTTGCTCATACATCAATCAGGCTTGACTGCCTGCACAAAAAACTCACGATTGCCATCACCACC
>CANKBG010000076.1 GCA_947479935.1 Comamonadaceae bacterium | reverse complement strand
GGCCCAAGCCAAGCGGTGTTGATCAATTGATGCTGTTGCCCCGCCTTGGCCAACGCCTCCATGTGCCATTGAATCAGCGGCTTTCCTTGGACCGACAACATGGGTTTGGGCAGGCTGTCTGTGAGAGGCCGCATGCGCTCGCCACGGCCAGCGGCCAATAACATGGCACCGGCCAAGGTCTCGCCCCATGTGCCCACCCCATCTTTAGATGCATCAGGCCGTAAATTTGATTCCAAGGTATTCAAACGCATGCCGCTATGTTGCCACGCTGTAGGGGTTGCGCAAGCGCATGGGCGGTAAAATATCGGGCTTAGATATCAATTTCACCCGACTATTTATTTGGAGCCCTCATGGCAATCACCCAATCTGCAGCCCAACAAATGGCCAATGCAATTCGCGCCTTGGCCATGGATGCTGTTCAACAAGCCAACTCGGGTCACCCAGGCGCGCCCATGGGCATGGCCGACATGGCCGTGGCTTTGTGGGGCGAGCACTTGCAGCACAACCCTAAAAACCCGCATTGGGCCAATCGCGATCGCTTCGTTTTGTCCAACGGCCACGGCTCCATGCTCATCTATGCCTTGCTGCACCTGACGGGCTACCCCTTGCCCATCGGTGAGTTAAAAAACTTCCGTCAGTTGCACAGCAAAACCGCAGGTCACCCTGAGGTGGGCATCACGCCTGGCGTTGAAACCACTACGGGTCCATTGGGGCAAGGCCTCACCAATGCGGTGGGCATGGCCTTGGCTGAAAAGTTGTTAGCCACAGAGTTCAACCAACCCGGACACAGCATCGTCAATCACCACACCTTTGTGTTCATGGGCGATGGTTGCTTGATGGAAGGCATCAGTCATGAGGCCTGCGCATTGGCGGGCGCTTGGAAACTCAACAAGTTGATTGCTTTGTACGACGACAATGGCATTTCAATTGATGGCCAAGTGACCCCTTGGTTCATTGACAACACATCGCAACGTTTTACCGCTTACGGATGGAACGTGATTGACGCTGTGAATGGTCACGATGCTGCGGCTGTTGCCAAAGCCATTGCAGATGCAAAGAACAGCCCTGACAAGCCCACGCTGATTGTTTGCAAAACAGCCATTGGCAAAGGCAGCCCCAACCGTGCCAACACCGCTAAAGCGCACGGTGAACCTTTGGGCGCTGAAGAAATCAAACTCACACGCGCCGCATTGGGTTGGGCTCATGAGCCTTTTGTCATTCCGAAAGATGTATACGCCCACTGGGATGCCAAACAAAATGGTGCCGCACGTGAAGCCGAGTGGAACAAAAGTTTTGCCGCCTATAAGGCAGCTCACCCCACCTTGGCCAAAGAATTTGTGCGTCGCATGAAAGGCGAGTTGCCCAAGAACTTTGCACAAACTGCTGTTGACGCTGTCATTGCAGCACACACCAAAGCAGAAACGGTGGCCAGCCGCAAAGCCAGCCAATTGGCATTGGAAGCCTTTACGGCCGCGTTACCCGAAATGCTCGGCGGCTCTGCCGACCTCACAGGCTCCAACCTCACCAACACCTCTTCAACGCCCGCTTTGCGCATGAACTTGGCCGGCGATGTGGTGAGGAACGACAAAGGACAAATGGGCCGTCACATCAACTACGGCGTGCGCGAATTTGGCATGGCTGCCATCATGAATGGCGTGACATTGCACGGCGGTTTCATTCCTTACGGCGGCACCTTCCTCACGTTCAGCGACTACTCTCGCAATGCCATTCGCATGGCGGCACTCATGAAGCAACGCGTGATCCATGTGTTCACACACGACTCGATTGGTTTGGGCGAAGACGGCCCCACACACCAGTCCATCGAACACGCAGCCAGCTTGCGCTTGATTCCTGGCCTGGATGTTTGGCGTCCTGCTGACACTGCCGAGACTACCGTGGCTTGGGCTGTGGCTTTGGAAAACAAAGACCGCCCAACGGCTTTGTTGTTGTCACGTCAAAACTTGCCTTACGCACCCAAGTCCGATTTGGGTGAAATTAGTCGAGGTGCTTATGTGTTGGCTGAGCCTTCACGCGTGGGCATCAAGAAAGCCAAGGCCGTGATCATTGCCACGGGCTCTGAGGTTCAACTGGCCTTGAAAGCACAAGAGTTGTTGGCCCAGAAAAAAATTGGTGTGCGTGTGGTTTCCATGCCCAGCACCACCACCTTTGATCGTCAAACCAGCAGCTACAAGTCTGAAGTCTTGCCAGCCGGCTTGCCGCGCGTGGCGGTCGAGATGGGCAGCACCGATGGTTGGTGGAAATATGGCGTTGCAGCGGTGGTTGGCATCGACACTTACGGCGAGTCTGCACCTGCGCCCGTGCTCTTCAAACACTTTGGCTTCACGGCAGAAAACGTGGCCGAGACCGTGCAAGCGGCACTGCAGAAAAAATAATTCTCTGCACAGTTACAGTTTCAAAATTAACTTCAAAGGAAATAGATCATGGCGATCAAAGTAGGTATCAACGGTTTTGGCCGCATCGGCCGCATGGTGTTTCGTGCCGCCTTTCAAAATTTTTCTGACATCGAGGTGGTTGGTATCAACGACTTGCTCGAGCCGGACTACTTGGCTTACATGTTGAAGTTCGACAGCGTGCACGGTCGCTTCAAAGGCGACGTGTCTGTCGAAGGCAACTACCTGATTGTGAACGGCCGCAAAATTCGTTTGACCCAAGAGCGCGATCCTTCTGCCCTGAAGTGGAACGACGTCGGCGCCGACGTCGTGATCGAAGCCACGGGCTTGTTCTTGGACAAGGCCTCTGCCGAAAAACACTTGGCAGCTGGCGCCAAGAAAGTGCTGATGTCGGCCCCTTCCAAAGACGACACACCGATGTTTGTGTTTGGCGTTAACCATGCAACCTATGCCGGTCAAGCCATTGTCTCCAACGCCTCTTGCACCACCAACTGCCTGGCGCCCGTGGCCAAAGTGTTGAACGACAAGTGGGGCATCAAACGCGGTTTGATGACCACCGTTCACGCTGCCACCGCCACACAGAAAACCGTAGACAGCCCGAGCAACAAAGACTGGCGCGGTGGCCGCGGTATTTTGGAAAACATCATTCCTTCCAGCACGGGCGCTGCCAAGGCAGTGGGCGTGGTCATTCCTGCCTTGAACAAAAAACTCACAGGCATGTCTTTCCGCGTACCCACCTCTGACGTGTCCGTGGTTGACCTCACGGTTGAGTTGAACTCAGAGGCCACCTACGCAGAAATTTGCGCAGAGATGAAAGCCCAATCACAAGGCGCCTTGAAGGGCGTGCTGGGTTATACCGAAGACAAAGTGGTTGCCAGTGATTTCCGCGGCGAGCCTTGCACCAGTGTGTTTGACGCTGATGCAGGTTTAGCCTTGGACACCACCTTCGTGAAAATTGTCAGCTGGTATGACAACGAATGGGGCTACTCCAACAAGTGCTTGGAAATGGTTCGCGTTATTTCCAAGTAATGCACTCACACCCCCATCACGCTTCGGCGTGGATGGAAAAAGCCCAACCATCTCTGGCTGGGCTTTTTTTCGCCTGATAAAAATTTGCGCCGATGTCATTCGACGCAAAGAATCAACTCAGGTGCTTGCCGATCAACCCTGCCAATTCAAACATCGTGATTTGGTCTTTGCCAAACACGGGTTTGAGTTTGGCATCGGCGTTGATGGCGCGTTTGTTGGTGGGATCTTGCAGGCCTTGCGCCTTGATGTAGTCCCACAACTTCTTCACCACCTCTGTGCGCGCCACTTTGTCGGTACCAATGACTGCGGCCAAATCTGCGCTGGGCGTGAGGGTGCCCACTGCGGCTTTGCGCGGTGTTTTGGCCGCTGCAGTTTTCTTGGCAGCCGCTTTTTTAGCCGGTGCTTTGGCAGACTTGGCTGCCGTCTTGCCTGCAGCCGTTTTGGTGCCCGCCGCAAACTTTGCGGGCGTTTTGCGCGGCGGAAACTTGCTCTTGCGTGGCTCAAACTCAAACACCACTTTGTCTTCTTCAGCATTCCATGCTAAAAAAGCTTTGAAGGCGCGGCGCGTGCGATTGCTCACAAATTTTTCTAACAAATCTGTTTTGCCAGCGCTCAACAACTTGGCGATTTGCTCCCGCTCCACCACTTGCTGCAACACAATTTTGCCGCTCTTGAAATTGCAGGTAGGTGTCGGTTGGCCTTCGGTCGGAACTGATTTTTCACACACATAGTTGCTGCCGTGCTCATGCACAGCGCCGCCACATTTGGGGCAGACCCCCAATGATTCACTGCCGGTAAAATCAACAATCTCGCCAGTCTCTTCGTTCTTTTTGTCATTGCCAAAATCAAACTCGAGCTTCCAGTTTTTCTCTTCCTCGTTGTACTTCAATGCAATTTCAGAAGTAAAGGGCCATCCCGCTTTGGATCGAAAACCTTCCAGAGGACCAATCTTTTTGTCACGCAAAAATTGCTCAACCTCAGC
>CANKBG010000075.1 GCA_947479935.1 Comamonadaceae bacterium | reverse complement strand
TCATTTTTTGAATAATTGAGTCCTAGCATGAAGTGCGATGGATCAATCGAATTCAAAGGCAAATGGCTGCCGGTATTTTGACCCTTGGCTTGGCCATAGGCAAAAGGTATTCTCAGACGGCCGCCCTCATAGAAGCCCAAATCATGCATGCCCTTCACTTCAAAGCCAGAGATGCGGGCACGGTCAATGTTCACAGTTTGAAAGCGAAGCGGATCATTGATCAGACCTGTGCCGCCTAGAGCCTTCAAGTCTTGAATCAGTTGTTTAAATTCGCCTGAAAAAATAGCAGCATCCAGCACCAGACCCAATGCGCGATAACGCATACCTAGTTCAAGGTTTTTACTTCGCTCGGCTTGCAGGTTGGGGTTGGCCACGATGGTGACGTAATTGGGATTGCCGGGAATAGGTGACAACTCAAAATAGCCATTCACTTGATTGGCATTGGGTGCTTTGAACCCTTCTGCATACTGCGCAAACGCACTCCACTGTGCATTGGCGTTCCATTTAACCCCGAGCTTTGGCGAAACCGCAGAGTCAGCCAAAGATTGCCCCGTTTTTTTGGCGGGTGGATAAAACAAATCTTGAGAAGTGACATCTAAATTAAAGTGGTCAATCCTGATGCCCGGTGTCACGCTCCATTGTTCGGAAAGCCATTCTGTTTGAGCGAAGATTGAACGCGTTGTTTCGCGTGTATCGGGAAAACGTTTTAGAGGGAAAACTTCAGGCGGAAGTGGTGAGATACCTGTGTAAAGATTGCTGATGTTGGATTGAGATAATTCAATGCCATAGATGTATTTTTGGGCCCAGTTCGTTGAATACCGTACAATTTTTTCGGCCTGCAGGCCCGCTTGAGTTGAAGTTTCGTTGTAGCTCACATCGCGAACGCGGTCGGAGGATTTGTACAAGTCAGTTGTGCCATGCTGAAGCGACGATGCATTGTGAATGCCTGCATACACATTGAGCTTATCCGCCCATTCATGCTTGACTTCAAACTGGCTTGCGAGGGTCATTCGGTTGCGGTTCATGCTGGCTTTCGCCGCTTCATCCAGCACTGCGTTGTTAATTTGACTGACGGTGCCGGTGTAAGGCAATTTGCTGAGGCTCGACAGCAAGTGAACGTCGCTTTCGCGGTCCACGTGTGCCAAGGTTAATGTGTGCTTTTGATTTGAACTGGGTGTCCAAACAAATTTACCTAATGCAGAACGGTCTTGATTCAGTTGTGGGTTAGGCGTAGTGCGATCTAAATTAGCCGCATCGTTCGAACCCATGTTTTTCAAACCTTGGCTGTTGGCAGATGCCAGATTGATCAACCAACTTAGTTCAGCAGAGGATTTCCCAGCGAGTGTGGTGCTTATAGATTTTCTTTGACTGTCTTCACTCCAGCCAATAGATACTTGACCTCTGACTGGCAGGGTTGATTCTGTTTTCCGTTTGAGAAAACTTTCAGGGGAAAGGGTCACAAAATTGACCAAACCACCCATGCCATCCGAACCGTAAAGCGCCGACGCAGGCCCGCGCACAATTTCAATCCGCTCAATCATGTCCAATGACACATAGTCTCGGCCGAATGCGTTACCAGCATAAACATAACTGTGCGGAATTCGAATGCCATCTTCCAACATCAATACGCGATTGCTGCCCATTCCGCGAATATTGAAACCTGTATTCCCTTCTCGGCCTGTGTTGTTGGCGGGGCCTGTTAACGCAAATCGAGCAGGCGCATGGCGAACCGACAAATTGGTTTGATTTTGCTGAGTGTCTCGGATGTCCAGTACTTGCTGCCGTTCAAGCGTTTGTCGGTTGAGGACATCGACAGTTAAGGCCAAGTCGTCGGGGTATTGCTCAGACCGCGTTGCGCTAATGATCACGTCGGGCAAGTTATGGGTGAGGTTGGTGCTTGCGCTGGTTTGTGCATTCACAGCTAACTGAGCTGTGCTAATTAAGCAAGCAATCGCGATCAAAATAGTTTGTTGTGATGAATTTTTTTTCATTTCTGATCTCAATTGTTCTCTTGATATGAATCATATGTTCGAAGCCTCAATTTAAATATTCAAAACAAATGACTCTTTGATGTATGTCAATGAATTTATAAAGTGAAAAACTCAGAATCCATCCAGCCTGCTGATTAGCTTGCCGAGTTCGGCAGCAGGTGGACTCGGTTTTCGAGACATCCACATGAACCTGGCAGCAACAGGAGTTCCTTTATGAAAATGCCAAAATTGGCCTACCTTTCAGCCATTGCGATGGCTTCTTTAGCCTTGAATGCCACCGCGCAAGACAAGAAAGCCGTATCGCAGTCAGAAATGAATTACCAAGCCGGCGCATCGCCACTTGCCAACGAGGTGATGTATCAAAGTACCAACCCCAAAGCGCCGCAGATGTCGCAAGCAGAATTTGAAATGGGGCGAAAAATATATTTCGAACGTTGTGCAGGTTGCCATGGCGTGTTGCGCAAGGGCGCTACTGGTAAACCATTGACGCCCGATCTAACCATCGGCAAAGGCACCGATTATTTAAAAATCTTCATTGAATATGGTTCACCTGCAGGCATGCCCAACTGGGGTACATCAGGTGAGTTGAGCAAAGCCGAGGTCGACATCATGGCCCGATACATTCAGCAGGATGCACCAACGCCGCCTGAATTTGGCATGGCAGACATGAAGAAAACTTGGAAAGTTCTGATTCCGCCAGAGAAACGGCCTACCAAGAAGATGAACAACTACGACATCACCAATATTTTTTCAACCACTTTGCGTGATGCCGGACAGGTCGCTTTGATTGATGGTGACTCTAAAAAAATCATCGCCATTTTGAACACGGGTTATGCCGTTCATATTTCTCGCTTGTCTGCATCTGGGCGCTATTTGTTTGTGATTGGACGAGATGCCAAGATTAATATGGTTGATTTGTGGATGGAAAAGCCGGACACAGTGGCAGAAATTCGAGTGGGCTTGGAAGCGCGGTCTGTTGAAACATCCAAGTACAAAGGTTATGAAGACAAACTGGCTGTGGCTGGCGCGTACTGGCCCCCTCAGTACACCATCATGAATGGCGATACCTTAGAGCCACTCAAAATTGTTTCTACACGCGGCAATGTGGTGGGCACTCAGGAATATCACCCTGAGCCACGCGTTGCATCCATTGTGGGATCGCATTACAAACCCGAATTTGTGATCAACGTGAAAGAGACTGGCAAAACCTTGCTAGTAGATTATTCCAACCTAAAAGCTCTGAAAACTACAGAAATAGAAAGTGCTCCCTTCTTGCATGATGGTGGGCTAGACTCTTCTAAACGTTACTTCATGGTTGCAGCCAACAACAGCAACAAAGTGGCTTCTATTGACCTGAAAGAGGGTAAGTTGGCTGGCTTGATTGACGTTGGAAAAATACCTCACCCTGGTCGTGGTGCCAACTTCACTCATCCAAAATTTGGACCCGTCTGGGCCACTGCTCATTTGGGTGATGAAACCATTTCCTTGATTGGTACTGACCCGCAGAAAAATGCCAAATATGCATGGAAAGTGGTTCAAACCCTGGTTGGTCCAGGTGGCGGCGCGCTCTTCATCAAGAGCCACCCCAAGTCCAATCACCTTTATTCAGACACCCCTTTGAACCCAGATCCCAAGTTGTCTCAATCTGTTGCGGTGTTTGACATCAGGGATTTGTCAAAAGGCTATGTTTCTTTACCAATTGGCGAGTGGGCCGGTATCAAGGACGATGGTGCAAAACGTGTGGTTCAGCCTGAATTTAACAAAGCAGGCGATGAAGTTTGGTTTGCCGTTTGGTCAGCTAAAAACAAAGAAAGCGCATTGGTGGTGGTGGATGACAAAACTCTGAAATTAAAGGCTGTGATCAAAGATCCACGTTTGATTACACCCACCGGGCACTTCAATGTGAACAACACACAACACGACGTTTATTGAACATCTATTGAAAGGAATAGTGCATGAGAGTTTTAATCATTTTTTCCATGGCAGTTGCAGTTTCAAGTTTGGCGGGTCTTAGTGTTGAAGCTGCTACGCCTGATGAGTCCTATAACAAGGCAGGTTGTGTGGCCTGTCATTTAAAAGATAAAAAATTGTTAGGTCCTTCATTCAAAGATATTGCGGCCAAATACAAAGGACAAGGCGATGTGGTGGCCAAATTGACAGACAAAGTAAGAAAGGGCGGTGTGGGTGTTTATGGCCCCATTCCAATGCCTGCAAATACACCCGAAAAAATAAATGACTCTGACCTTAAAGCATTGGTTGAATTTATTCTAAAAACACCCTGAGTTCTTTATTGATCAAAGCGCCCCTGCGGCTTGCGCCTAGGGGCGCTTTTTCAATGATTTGGGAGGCTTAACAATTTGTTGCGCTGTTTGCAAGAGATCTGCAATGGTCAATTCATGCAGGGTGTCTAAGTAGCGCTGTGTAGCGGTTTGCAGTGCCGACTTGAGTTTGCATCGGCCATCGAGTTTGCAGGAATTGCTTGCATCGTCAAAACACTCGACCATGTCAAAATCGGTTTCAGTTTGGCGTACAACTTCGCCCACCACAATTTGATTGGCTGGTTTTAATAACCGAATGCCGCCACCTCGTCCACGGCTGGTGACCAGTAAACCATTGGCTGCAAGTTCCATCACAATTTTCATGAGGTGGCTTCTAGAAATTTGATGCAGCGTTGCAATTTCGCTGACGGTTGGTGCTTTCTCCCGATTTTGTGTGGCTGCACAAAAAATTAG
>CANKBG010000074.1 GCA_947479935.1 Comamonadaceae bacterium | reverse complement strand
GTGCTGCTATTTAAGACCTCCAAAATGCTGACATTTTCAGCCGATCCTTTAGGGCCAGAACTGGCATTGCCGCCACAGGCTGTGAGGCCAATAGATAAGGTGCAAAGCAAGGCAAAAGCCCATTGTTGACGTCTTGAAAATAGCCTATGGAGGATCTGTAATAGATTCATAAGCCGTATTTTCTCAGTTTATGAACCTTAAACGGGCGACATGCCACCCATTTTGACTTCTCCCTTAATTTTGGGAGGAATAATGGTGATTGAAATTCGGCGGTTTAAAGGATTGGTTGGATCTTGAGGCATAGATGGGACGCTATCGCCATAACCAATTACTTGTGCAATGCGTTCAATGGGCACCATCTCTGCAATCAATTCTCGTCTGGCAGAATTGGCTCGTTCGGCAGACAACTCCCAATTGCTATAACCTTTGGCGCCTCCCCCATAGGGTTCAGAGTCGGTATAGCCTTCAATTTTTAACTTGTGAGTGGGGCACTTATTGGCAACCGAGGCAATTTTTTGAAATTGTTTTCTCGCAAATTCTGACAAAACAGTGCCACCTTTTTGAAACAAGGGGTCTCCCGCGTCTTTCAGGGTGATGCGCAATCCGTCTGAAGAGTAGTCAATGTCAAAGGGCATCTTGCCAGATTGAAGGCCTGCATCGCCTTGAATAAGTTCCTTCAGCTCATTGGCAACTGGCTCAATGCAAGATGTATCAATTCGCTCGCGTTTAGCAATATTGTCAAATAACATGACCCAAACAACAATGAAGAAAGCCATTAGCACTGTGACGAAGTCGGCATAGACCAATTTCCAAGCACCATGAGTAGATGAAGTATGAACCCTTTTTTTGTTTGCTTTGCGCCTTAAAACGGGAGATTTTGTTTTGGTACCTGGCCCGGGTTTTAGCGGTAGCAACGGCTCTTCGGTAGACGCTTGCGCGTCAGGTACATCAGTAACAGGTGTCGATGCCATCGGTTTAACCGGTCAATTTGTTACCAGAAGTAGCCATGACGCCATCCGCAAGTTCAGTCATCGTTGGTCTTTGATCTGAGAACATGACTTTCCGACCATATTCCACGGCAATCATGGGTGAGAAATTGCTGTAATTGGCAATCAAAATTTCCTTCACGGCTTCGTAAGGTTTCACGTCAGCCGAAGCAAGTTGTTCCATAGATCGACTAATTGGAAGCATCATGGCGTAAGCAGAGAACACCCCCAACAAGGTGCCTACCAAGGCTTCAGCAATCAAATCGCCAATTTGGCCAGGGCCAATGCCAGCTTTAATGGAAGTTAATGCATGAACCACGCCAATAATGGCAGCCACAATGCCGAAGGCTGGCATGCTGTCAGCGAGTGTTGCAATGGACTGAGAAGGTTCTAGCGCCTCTTGATTCATGACTTCAATTTCTTGAGCCATCACAGATTCGAGTTGTCCCAAGGTAACGGTGCCATCCATCATCATGCGAAAGTAATCGGTGATAAATTCAATTAGGCGAGGACTTCTCAGCACAGTTGGATATTTGGCAAATAGCTCACTTTGCTTGGGATCTGAAATATCCCCTTCAATAGACAAGGCGCCATCGCGCTTGATTTTTTGAAGGAGTTCAAACATCAAACACAGCAAACCCAAATTAGCTTCTTTACCGCCTCCTGATGGAAGGAAAATTCGGAAAAAAGCCCGGAATAAACTTTGCAAGTTACGCCACTTATTAGACGCAACCAAGGTACCCAGAGCGGCGCCAAAAATAATTAAATATTCTTGAGGCACCCAAAGTTGTTCGTAGGTTCCACCCAACCAAATGAAACCGAAAAGGCCAGATCCAAAGGCAATGATCCATCCAAGACCAATGTTCATATTTTTAAAAGGATAAATCCGAAAGGTTAAATTAGAAAAATAGTAGCATTAATTCATGCCATCCGCATTACATTTTAGATGGCAAGAGCGGCATTAAGTATGAAGACTTAAGGAATTACTTCAAATCACAATTTTTGAAAAAGTGAATTCGAATCTAGCTTGGTCATGATGGACTGAGCAGCCTGCAACAAAGCGTTGGATTTCACCAGCCCGGCTGTAGCGGTGGCTAAATCAGTGTCTAGCAAGTTACTGCGTTGCACTTCCACATTGTTTTTTTGCACGTCTGCGGCCTCGGTAGCCGCATCCAGTTGATTTTGGAGCAATCCAGTTTTGACTTGAGCCTTGGTAACTTGCTTCAGTACCAATTGCATCGTTGTCATATCGTTTGAGGACAAGCTGGTCCCAGCGTTCAGGTTGTCGCGAACTGATCCCAAAAATGCCATCACATTCTGATCGACTGTCATCACTTCGGCAAAACTTAAGGCGGTTTCTAAGCTCACATTGGGCGCAACCAAAACACTGGCGGGCGTTGCTGTTCTCAAGATCTGCTCGCCGTTGGCATCTTTGGCCTGCGACATTTGATTCACTGTGTTGTACAAAGTGGTTGCCTGCTGCCCCAATGTTTTCAGGCCATCAATACCTAAGGCGCCATTGCCAGCTTGCACCATCATTTGCTGAAACTTGGTCAAAGCCAAGTTAATGTTATTCAGTTGTGAGTCTGTCGATGTCAATGAAGCTGTGATGTGATTTTGATTGACTTTGAACATGGCAAATTGCGCATTGTCCAAATCAATTTGCACACCTAAGCCAGCCGCCAAGGCATCGTCAGATGCCAATTGGTATTTACGACCAGAAGAAATTTGCTGCTGATACTTCACCACATCAGACGTATGCTGCTGCATCGATGAAACACCACTGTCAAAGACCTGTTGGCTGCTAATTCTCATGGGGTCGGCCCTCGTTTAAAGATTAACCAGACAACATGCCCAGCAAAGTGTCAAACATTTGTTTACCTGTTTGAATCAATTTGCTAGAGGCGTTGTAGAGTTGTTGATACTTGACCAAGTTGGCCGCTTCTTCATCTAAGTTCACGCCCGTGATAGAAGACTTTTGTTCGCTTAAACTTTTTTGCAAAGCCTCATCAGCTTGCTGGGTGTTTTTCCAAGTGGCAATGGTGGTAGCCACGCTACTTGTAATGAACGTCACAGGTGAAGTAAACGAGTCGCGCAAATTTTGTAATTTGCCAGAAGCAGCAGCATCCATGTTGGTGAACTGAGAACGATCAAAGGTGCCTACCACTTGGAATTGGCGAGCATCAAACTCAGACTTGCCTAAAGCTGTATCCATGGTCTGGCGATAGTTACTGCTCACTGGATTGGAGCCTTCTACCAGCTCGCTGTAGGTATATTCTGTGTTATCCGGTTTTTTCCAAAGGCCGTCTAGCAATGTTTTGCCAGTTTCGGTGCTGATGCCAGTCAGCGCAGTGCCGCCTGACGTTGAAGAAGCAAATCCAAAAATAGGCGCGATAGCGATTGAGGATGCGTTTGTGACCTGATTCACCATCCTTACCAATTGTGTGGCCAGCAAATTGATGCTTTTTTGAACCGTAGGTACAAAGTTTTGAATCAGATGAACATAAGCGCCAGCTTTGCCATCTTGCAAAATATTTTGCCCAGGCAGCATGACAGAATTTCCGTTGGCATCGAGAAGAGGTGTGACGCCATTGGCTTGCTTTTGTGCCATCGCCGGCATCACAAGTTTGATGTAAACGGGATTGCGTTTATCAAATGAAATTACTTTGATTCTGAGGTCGGTCAGTGGCATGTCACTGCGAATGATTGTTGTGCCCGTTGCATTGCTGAATGTATTGGCCATTTCTCGGTCAACCAAATGCTGCCCATTTAGCAAATAACTTGCCGATCCATCTTCATTGATCAAGGTGGCGCCGCCTACCAATTCTTGAAGTTTTCCTACGATGCGATCACGTTCGTCTAGCAAATCAGGGGAAGCAGCGGAAACGCCTGGCGTTGCAGCGGCCCGAATTTTGGCATTCACCGAGGCCAGTTGTGGCGTTAATGAATTTGCCTGGTTCAGCACATCGGCCAAGGCCTGCGACGCATTGTTTGAAATTTGACCTACCGTGTTGGCCAAGCCTCTAACGCGATCGGCTACCAAACGAGCATTGCCAATCAAGCTTTGTTGGTAAGCCGAATTGGATGGTTCATTCGCAATAGAACCTGCTGCATTGAAAAAGTTGCCTAAAGCAGTCGCAATTGAAGTGGCCGGCTCAGTGAGCATGGCATCCAAAGGGGCTACCGACTGTGTCAAGGCTTGGCTGTAGCTGGTTTTGCTTTGCTGTGACAGCAATTGACCTTGAAGCAAATTGTCAAAATAACGCGTGAAACCTTCAACAGCAAATGAAGTGCCTGTCAGGTCAATCGAAGAAGGCGACAAGCCATTGATCCGAACGCTTGACGTGCGGCGGACATATCCCTCAACAGACGAACCCGTTACGTTTTGAGAAGTTACCAGCATGCCCGACTGAGCGGACTGGAGTCCGGCCATGGCGCTGTCGAAAAGGGCTGCTGTTCTCACTGCTGAATTCCGGTTTTTATCAAGGCTTTACGGCATTGGCAGCAGGATTGATTAACTGTGCTGCTTGAACTTGCTGAATCATTTGATTGGCCATGGCTTTTCCAAAACCAAAGCCGCCTTGTGCCGCCATGCTGTTGGCCAACTGTTCATCTGCCAATCCTAAGTAGGCGGCATTGCTGCCGCCCTTGCTACTTTCGCTGAAAACGGAGTTTCGAATTTCACGCATCATCTGGCGCAGCAACACCGCTTCAAACTCTTGCGCTGTGTGCTTGATTTTTTGAATCTGCGACGTGTCTGCAGCAACGCTTGGCAGCGGCTTTGAAGAAACCAAACCAGACATGGTTAAGTCGGTCATGTTAAATAATTTCCAACTCTGCTTGCAATGCGCCAGAAGTTTTCATGGCTTGCAAAATGGACATCAAGTCTTGTGGCGTCGCGCCCAGCATGTTGATGGCTCTCACCACCTGCTCTAAAGAAGCACCTTCTTCCACTCTCACCATTTGGCCGGCTGGGCCTTGATCAATACTGACGCGCTCATTGCGCTGATTCAAAGGACGATTCCTAGACATTAAAGACTGTGGAACGACTTGGTTGTTAGCCTGCACATGAATGGTCAAATTGCCATGTGTCACCGCAAAAGGTGCCAAACGAACCGATTGATTGACCACCACAGAACCTGTACGCGCATTGACCACCACTCTGGCAATGTCCACTACGGGTTGAATGTCGAGTTCAAGCAACTGTGCCATCACATTGACACGTTGAGCTCTTTGTACAGGCACACGAACAGAAACTGTTCTGGCATCTACTGCTGTCACAGCATTTTCTTCACCAACCACTTTAGAAATGGCATCTACAGCCCGCTGAATTT
>CANKBG010000073.1 GCA_947479935.1 Comamonadaceae bacterium | reverse complement strand
TAAACCGCGCAGGGCAAAGGCACTGACCATCATGCCTGCGACAAAAAACGGCACACCAAAGCCGCTGTACCAAAGGGCGCGTTGAACCACACGCGTCAAAAAATAATCCATCATCAAAAGCTGAATGCCCAGCAAGACAGTCACGGCCAAAGCTTGCGAGGGGCAGTCCCATGCAAACAGCAAAATGATCACCACCACTTGTGGCAAGCCCATGAACCAACAGGCCACGCCCGCTGCCGATTGAACGCCCAGTTGCACGGGCAATGAGCGCACGCCCATTTGGCGATCGCCTTGCACTGCTTTGAAGTCATTCAAGGTCATGATGCCGTGGGTGCCGATGCTGTACAAAAAGGCCAGCAACAAAGATCGTTTGTCGGGCATGCTGCCGCCTGCCATGACGGCAGCGCCAGTGGTCCATGCAATACCCTCGTAGCTGATGCCGCACGCTGCGTTGCCCCACCAACCGTTTTCTTTCAAGCGAAAGGGAGGGGCGCTGTAGGCCCAGGCCAAGAACAATCCGACCACTGCAGCTCCAAAGCCCCAAGGGCCTAAGAAGCTGGCGACTCCCAATGACACCAAGGTCCACACAATGGCGATGTAAAGCCCCCAGCGGCCGGGCATGCGACCGGATGGAATGGGGCGTTGGGGTTCGTTAATTGCATCGACATGGCGGTCAAACCAATCATTGACCGCTTGACTGGTGGCGCACACAAAAGGGCCTGCCAAAGCAATGCCAATGGCTGCCAACAACCATTTCCCATCCATGGCAACGCCAGAGGCCACAATACCGCAAGCAAACGCCCACATCGGCGGAAACCAAGTGATGGGTTTGAATAGCTCAGTGACTGCGGAAAGTTGCGGGAGGGCCATAGAATGTGTTTTTACGCATGACACACACAAGTGTCAAGTTAAATTTACACAACCTATGGTTTACACCAAGGGCGCTGTTGGAAAAGCGCCTTGAAGAAAAGTGAGCTGTTAAGCCTCGGGCTCGATGTCTGGCACGTTGATACCAAAGCGGCGCAGCTTGACGTACAAACTTTGACGTGAAAGACCCAGCATCTCTGCGGCAGAAGACCGGTTGTCGCCAGTGAGTTCCAGTGCAGCTTCGATGCACATTTGCTCAATCAGGTCAGTGGTTTCGCTGACGATGTCTTTGAGGGGCACGCGGCCCACCAGTTCTGTCATCTGGCCTTTTGATCTGAACACGTCATTGCTGGATTTGGATTCTGTTTCCAGGCGAAAGCTGATGTCCCGAATGGTGAATCCCAAGCAGGGCTGCTCACCACTGGAAACTGACACCGCTGAAATTTCAACGTCAGAGGCAGAGCCAAGATCTCCCCGCATGCGGGTTGCAAACAACCTGACCACATCGCGCTGCTTCAAATTGGACAACAGTACTTTCATGTCCACGCCAGCCCGACCCACCCATCGGTCAAGGGGTTCGCCTTGAATCAGGGCTTCGTTGCTGACTTGTGCCATTTGCAAAAAGGAGCGATTGGCTGAAAGGACAATACCATTCAGGTCGGTGACCACCAGTGCGTCGGGCGCACTCTCCATAACCTCTGACAACAACTGTCGTGTTTGGTTGTTGGCAGACAAAGCTGGGCGAGTTTGGTTGGGAACCAGTCGAACGAGAAAGTGAGCCGACTTTTCTTGCCGGAACAGTGAAATATGGGCCAATACCTTGATACCGCCTTGCGGCAAAGTCAATGCCACAGGTGAAGTTTGGCCGCTGGCGCGAAGCTCGGCAAATGATTTGCTCAAAGCAGCAGAACTGATTTTGTCTAAACCGGATGCGATGAACCAGCCCGACTTGTGCAAATCGCCGCCCAACAAATCAAAAGCTGCAGGGTTGCTGTCTTCTAACTTTTCAGTCTCGGCATTGAGAATGAGCAAAGCCTCAGAGGAGACCTGAAACAACAAGCGGTAACGCGTCTCGACATTTTTAAGGTGCCAGTAATCACGCTCCATGGCCCGTTGCGCATTGACAACTTTCTGCTGAAGCGCTGCCTGGGGGCGCAGATCACGGCCAAAAGCCAGTGCGCGAACCCGGCCATCTGTTTTGCCTGATGGCACAGTGATGACCGAATAGGACAAAGGTAGATCAGTGCCATTTTCAGTCGATTGGTTCAGATGCCGCCACTTGGTGCTTTTGTTGCTGCTCATGTCTCTGAGCAAGGCGTTGACTTTGGTCCGACTTTCCTCGGTGACTGTTTGTCCCCAAGGCTTGCCAACCCAATTTGCTCGACCAATGGTGAACAGTTCCTGATTGGAAAATGCGGCGTCTTCAATGAAACCATTCTCGTCCATCACCAGCACCACGTCAGCAGTGGTGGTGATTAAATTAGAAATGACATCGGCATCCAAGTGCCCCAAGAGACCGTGTGCATTTCCAAATCGCCCGGGCGATTGCTCCGACGCTGTTTGAAAACTTGTGTTCATAGGGGGGGGTGCTTTAAAAATTAAGTTGAATGAATTAGGCGTTGGCTTGAATGTACTTTTGGACCAAATCTGGCGCTAGGTTAGCATCTTGGACAAACAGGTCTGCACCGACTTGGCTGACCATCTCATGGTTGGCGGCAAAATAAGGACCACCAACGATTATGCACAGCTTGTCAGGGCTTACTGTTTGACGAATGGCAGAAATGCAATCTTTCAAGCGGTTAAATCCGAGGCCCGTTGCCAATGAAAAACCTACAGCATCGTAGCGTTTGGCTTTGACCAAGAGGGCTGGGTTGTCGGCGGCTGCAAAAGTGCCCCCATCGACTGCCCAACCATCACGCTGGAAAAATTCGGCCACCATGGCCAAGCCCAAGGTGTGTTGGTCGCCTGGCGATGGCATGAGCAAAATAGTCAAGCCATTGGGCACGTATTGTTTGTGCAACTCACTCATGGAGGGCAAAACGTGCAAAATTTTGTGCAGTTCGGCCAAGCCAAGGGTGACCTCTGTGAAGTCGCGTTCGTCATCTTCCCAAAGCTCGCCCAATTGCCTAGCAGCAGGAGCCAACAGGTTTAAAAAGATGGATTCGATGCTAACGCCTTTGCCACGGGCTTCATCTATCCAATCCAGGCCTTCAGCTTGCTTGCCATCTAGCAAAAGATTGACAAAGCTGGTCACATCTGTGGGGGTGATGCTGTAGGGCATTGCCAAGTTGGGCATGGCACATTCACTCGGTGTTCGGTGGGCCATCATCAAGCGGGGGATGATTTCGTTTTGAATGGTACGTGCCAAAACGGCCACGGTAGAGGAGGATGAGGCCGCGGCGATGGGAGCTGAACCCGGCATGCCATCAAACCGGCTGTTGGCGGGAGCTCCGAAACCACGCCAATGGCCTGCCTCACTGTTTTCAGGGAAATGGGAGCCTTGCGCCCTTTGGCCATTGCTCTGATTTGAATTGTCCATGATTGCTCCTGCTTGGTGAAAGAACTTGGCCCAGCAGCGTGTTCTTTTTGATTGACACCTTTTTATGCGCTGAATGGACTTTGGTCAAAGCTTATTTTTATCCCACTATGCCAGTAGGGTATTAAATATCTGTAACTAAGTGTTTACGTCAATCTAAGTTGACAATGTCCAAAAGAGCGAATAAATTGACGGCATGGCTGAAAAACAATCAACATTTAAAGGTGAAAGCGAAACTGGCGTGAAGGCCCGGCGACCGCTTTACACCCCAGAAGAGCGGCTTCGTCGCGACAGTACTTATTGGACTTTTGTCCAAGGCTTGTTGGCACCTATCCAGTTCTTCATATTTTTGGGCAGTCTTTATTTTGTTTTGCGGTATTTGTTCACTGGCGAGGGTTTAGACACTGCCAATGAGAGCGTGGTGGTCAAAACCTTGACGCTTTACACGATCATGATCACCGGTTGCATTTGGGAGAAGGTGGTGTTTGGGCGCTATTTGTTTGCGCCATCCTTCTATTGGGAAGACGTTTTCAGCATGCTGGTGCTGGCATTGCACACGGCCTATTTGTACGCCATGCACACCCAGACTTTGCAAGGTGTAGAGTTGATGTACTTGGCCTTGGCGGCTTATGCCACCTACGTTATCAATGCAGGTCAATTCATTCTTAAATTGCGTGCAGCGCGCTTGGATCAAGAAGCCAAATTGCGCGAAGCCGCCGCAGCCAAACATCAAGGATTTCAGGGGGTGCCCGCATGAGTGTTGTGAGCTTTCCTGTGCCAGTGAAAACAGTCGGCGGTTGCAGCGATGCACCTGTGCTGCGCGAACGCGGACAACATGAGGTTTTCTGCGGCCTAACAGGCATCATTTGGTTGCACCGGAAAATTCAAGATGCGTTCTTTTTGGTCGTGGGTTCACGCACTTGTGCTCACCTGATTCAGTCGGCAGCGGGTGTGATGATTTTTGCAGAGCCCCGCTTTGCCACTGCCATCATTGACGAACGCGATTTGGCGGGCTTGTCCGATGCCAACACGGAGCTTGATCGGGTGGTCAACCAGTTGCTGGCGCGGCGTCCTGAAATCAAACTGCTTTTCTTGGTGGGTTCATGCCCTTCCGAAGTGATCAAACTTGATTTGTCGCGTGCTGCATCTAGGCTTTCTGCGCAGCATGCATCTTCAGTGCGCGTGCTGAATTATTCTGGCAGTGGTATCGAAACCACATTCACCCAAGGTGAAGATGCTTGCTTGGCATCGATGGTGCCAGGCCTTCCCACTGCCGCCGCCGATGCACCGCAAGAGTTGGTCATTGTGGGTACGCTGGCCGATGTGGTGGAAGATCAGTTTGTGCGCATTCTGAATCACATGGGCATTGAGAGAGTGCGCTTCTTCCCACCACGCCGTGCTGACGATCAAGCGCCGATTGGCCCTGCTACACGTTTGTTGCTGGCACAACCCTTTTTGGCAGACACCGCAAAGGCGTTGCAAGCGCGCGGTGCCAGTTTGTTGCCAGCACTTTTCCCGCTCGGCATTGAAGGCACCACAGCATGGTTGCAATCTGCTGCGAATGCGTTTGATGTGTCGAAAGAGCGCTTTGATGCGGCAGTGGCAGCACCGACTGCCAGAGCAAAAGCTTCCTTGTCTCGTGCCAAGTTGCACTTGGAAGGCAAAAGTATTTTCTTCTTCCCCGACTCACAACTTGAAATTCCTTTGGCGCGATTTTTGTCACGCGAACTGGGGATGAAATTGTTGGAAGTGGGCACACCTTATTTGCACCGTCAACACATGGCCATGGAGTTGGCCATGTTGCCTGAAGGCACCTTCTTATCTGAAGGCCAACACGTTGAAAAACAACTCGACCGTTGCCGCGCTTTACACCCCGATATGGTGGTCTGCGGCTTGGGCTTGGCCAATCCTTTGGAGTCTGAAGGCATGACCACCAAGTGGGCCATTGAGTTGGTGTTCACACCCATTCAAGGCTTTGATCAAGCCGGTGATTTGGCCGAACTTTTTACCCGTCCTCTGGTGCGCCGCATGCGCCTAGCCGCTTAAAGGAACCAGAGCCATGCAACTCACACTCTGGACTTACGAAGGACCTCCCCATGTGGGTGCGATGCGAATCGCCACGGCCATGGAAGAAGTGCATTACGTGTTGCATGCGCCTCAGGGCGATACCTACGCAGATTTGTTGTTCACCATGATTGAGCGTTTGCAAAAGCGCCCACCCGTGACTTACACCACGTTTCAAGCGCGTGATTTGGGCGGTGATACTGCAGAATTATTTAAAACTGCCGCCCGCGAAGCCTATGAGCGTTTCTTGCCCAAAGCCATGTTGGTGGGTTCATCGTGCACCGCTGAGTTGATTCAAGACGATCCAGGTGGTTTGTGCAAAGCGCTTAACTTACCAGTGCCTGTGGTGGCTTTGGAATTGCCTTCGTATCAGCGCAAAGAAAACTGGGGCGCTTCAGAGACTTTTTACCAATTGGTTCGCAACTTGGCTTTGCCAGCTGATCAGATTGAGAAGACAAACAGCAGCAAACCGCGTTGCAATATCTTGGGTCCTGCCGCTTTGGGCTTTAGGCACCGTGATGACTTGACAGAAATCCGCAAGCTGCTGACCGACATGGGCATTGAGATCAATGTGGTCGCACCGCTGACTGCAACGCCTGCTGATATTGCGCGCTTAGCAGATGCGCAATTCAATGTCGTGCTTTATCCCGAAATTGCCAATTTGAGTGCGCAGTGGCTGCAGCGTCAATTTGGCCAAGCGTTTACCAAAACCATTCCAATTGGCACCGGCGCTACGCGCGACTTTGTCCGTGAAGTTGCGCAGTTGGCGGGTCTTGACCCTGAAGCTGCCTTGGCCAAAGCTGAATCGCG
>CANKBG010000072.1 GCA_947479935.1 Comamonadaceae bacterium | reverse complement strand
ATGGTGATGAGTGCAGAGCTGTTGGCATCGGCCAAATCAATGCGCACCATGTCTTGGCCCATGTTGGTCAGCACATCGATGATGTAGGTGACGTTGAAGCCAATTTCGATGCTGTCGCCGCCGTAGTCAATGTCGAGTTCGTCCACGGCTTCTTCTTGCTCGGCATTGGTGGACGCCACACGCAAAGTGCCTGGGTCCAAATTGAGGCGAACCCCTTTGAATTTGTCGCTGGTCAAAATGGCGGTGCGCTGTAAGCAAGACAACAAAGCTTGACGACCCAGCGTCAGGTTGTTGCGATGGCCTTTCGGAATGACACGGTTGTAATCGGGGAACTTGCCTTCAACGAGTTTGGTCACAAACTCCATGCCACCAAAACTGAACTTGGCTTGGTTGTTGGCAAACTGCATGTCGATGGCACCATCTGCGTCACTTAACAAGCGCTGCATTTCAAGCACTGTTTTGCGCGGCAAAATTACTTCTTGTTTGTTAGGTACATCGGTGTCTAAGGTGGCCGATGCAAAAGCCAAGCGGTGGCCATCGGTTGACACCAATGACAACTGCTTGCCTTCCGCCACAAACAAAATGCCGTTGAGGTAATAACGGATGTCGTGCACAGCCATGGCAAAAGACACTTGGCTGAGCAACTGTTTCAAAGTTTTTTGCGGCACACTGAACACAGGGCCAAAACTGGCGGCTTCTTGCACCAGAGGGAAATCTTCTGCAGGCAAGGTCTGCAAAGTGAATTTAGATTTGCCACCCTTCAGAATCAACTTGCTTTGGCTGGACTCCAAGCTCACCGTTTGATCTGAAGGCATGGTCCGCAAAATGTCGATCAGTTTGCGGGCCCCCACGGTGGTGGTGAAGTCGCCTGCATCGCCGTCCATTTCGGCGGTGGTGCGAATTTGAATTTCCAAATCGCTGGTGGTCAACTGCAATGCTCTACCAGTTTTGCGAATCAACACATTGGCCAACACAGGCAATGTGTGACGACGTTCCACAATACCGGAAACGGATTGCAAAACGGACAGCAATTTGTCTTGGGTGGCCTTCAGTACGATCATGTCTTCCTCTGTTTTCGGGGGCCCCGATTTAGATTTCGGGAGCACCCAGATTTTCGCTGATTTTTTGCCCTAAATTGAGCTTTTGGCGGCCTTAATTCAGCATTCTTTGGGGGGTCTTGAGCCCAGCCCCAAAAACACGCCCAGAAAGACCTTATGGCCTAACCCTTTAGGGTTTGTTCCAAAACGTGTAATTGCTGGTTCAACTCGGTCAATTGCTGTCGCTCGGCACTGATTTTCCGAACCGCATGCAGAACTGTGGTGTGGTCTCGGCCGCCAAACAATTCGCCAATTTCAGGCAAACTTTTTTGGGTCAGTTCTTTGGCCAAATACATGGCAATCTGGCGCGGCCGAGCGATGCTGGCAGGCCGCTTCTTGGAATACATGTCGGCGACCTTGATCTTGTAGTAATCGGCCACCGTTTTTTGAATGTTCTCGACACTGATTTGGCGGTTTTGAATGGACAGCAAGTCGCGCAGGGCTTCGCGTGCCAGTTGGATGGAAATTTCCTTCTGGTTAAACCGCGAATACGCCAAGATTTTGCGCAATGCGCCTTCCAGCTCACGAACGTTAGAACGCACGTTCTTGGCCACAAAGAAGGCCACCTCTTCGGGCATGACACTGCCTTCACTGATGGCCTTGTTGATCAAAATGGCCACACGCATTTCAAGCTCGGGCGGCTCAATGGCCACCGTGAGGCCCGAATCAAATCGGGACACCAGCCGCTCATGGATGTCAGCCAAGCCTTTGGGGTAGGTGTCGCTGGTCATCACAATGTGTGACTTTTTGGCCAGCAAGGCTTCGAAGGCGTTGAAAAATTCTTCTTGAGTGCGGTCTTTGTTGGCAAAGAATTGCACATCGTCAATGAGCAACAAATCGAGTGAGTGATAGCGGTGCTTGAACTCGTCAAATGTTTTACGTTGGTAAGCTTTAACCACATCGGATACAAACTGCTCTGCGTGAATGTAGAGAACTTTGGCATCGGGGCGGTCTGCCAACAATTTATTGCCCACCGCATGCACCAAATGGGTTTTACCCAAACCCACCCCACCGTATATAAACAACGGGTTGTACAAGTGGCCAGGCATGGTGGCCACGTGCATGGCTGCGGCCCGTGCCATGCGGTTGGCCGAGCCCTCGACCAAGGTGTCAAAAGTCAGTGCCGTGTTCAAGCGATGGCGATGCCCATCGACAGGTGTATCTTCTGGCGCATCGACCACCTCTGTTCGCGCCTCTAAAGCCGATTTAGCCATTGAGAAAGCAGTTCTACCTTGCGCTTCTCTGGTAGTAAGCGCCAACTCGATTTGAATTTTTTGGCCATGCAACCGAGACAAGACATCGGCCAACTTGGCACTGTACTGAGCTCGAATCCAATCTAATTTAAAGCGATTGGCCACAAACAAAGTAACCTTGGACATGTCGTCAGCGACTTTTGCCGTGAGGGGTTTGATCCAAGTGTTGAACTGCTGCTCAGGCATTTCCTGAGCCAATTCGTCCAAGCAAACCTGCCACAGGGCTTCGCCTGCTTCGTCTGCGTCTGAGGGGTGCTGTCCCTTGCTCATTGGCAGGCGCCTTGGTTGTGGACAGATGGTTGGTTCATTCGACTGAAAAGTAACTTTATCAAGAGTTTATCCACATGCAATTGGAATGGCTTGAGGGCATCATAAACCAGAACAATCTAACCACCGCATTCATTTTTTCACGACTTCGGCTGATGAGGGTTTGCCAGCCCCCTGAAAGTTTGCGATAATCGACGGTTTCCCCCAAAAATAACTGATTCAAAATGAAACGTACTTATCAACCCTCAAAAACACGCCGCGCACGGACGCACGGCTTTTTGGTTCGCATGAAAACCCGTGGTGGCCGTGCCGTGATCAATGCACGCCGCGCCAAGGGCCGTAAACGTTTGGCCGCTTGAGCCTCGTCGTTGATCGACTTGGCTGCTGAGCAATACCATGACTCGGCAGTGGTGTGCAGCGATTAAAAACCCGCCCTCAATTTCAGGCTGCCCTTGCGGGCGGCACGGTTTCACGCACCCCGCATTTCGCTTTGCACCGCCTCAGCCTGACTGAAAACAGTCCGCAGTTGGCGCCGCTCTCCGCTTGCACCCCCAGCACGCCTCTTTTCCACCCCCAAGATGTTTGGCTCGGCGCCATGGTTCCCAAGCGTTGGGCTAGACGAGCCGTCACTCGAAACACCATCAAACGGCAAATTTATGCCATCAGCGCCCAATTTGAAGTGCGCCTGCCCTGCGCTGCACATGTGGTTCGCTTGCGTTCAGACTTTGACCGCAAGCAATTCATTAGCGCCACCTCCACATTGCTCAAACAAGCCGTCCGTCTTGAATTAGAACAACTGTTCGAGCACGCGACCAACAAGTCATGATCCAGAAACTATTGATCGGCATTGTGAAAGGTTATCGCCTTTTTCTCAGCCCTTGGTTAGGATCAGCCTGTCGGTTTGAGCCCACCTGCTCGGTCTACGCCCTTGATGCTTTGACGCAACATGGCGCAGGCGTTGGCAGCTACCTCACTCTCAAACGCTTAGGCCGTTGTCACCCGTGGTGCAACGGCGGTCTCGACCCGGTACCCGAAAAGGCACCTCAGTGGCTTTCGCGTTTATTGCATCACCCGTTAAACCCTCCCTCTTCGAAGAAGTCTTCATGAACGATATTCGCCGCACCTTTTTATGGGTCATTTTTGGCTTCTCTATGGTTCTACTTTGGGATCAATGGCAGATCTACAACGGACACAAAGCCACCTTCTTCCCTAAGCCCGTTGTCGCAACGGCTGAAACACCGGCTGCTCCAGCCAACACAAGTGCCGCGGCGAATGCGGGGGATATACCCAGTGCGGTTCCCAATGCCGCTGTCAATCCACCATCGGGCCTGGCCCAAGTTCCTGGTGTCGTTGCAGCAGCATCGCCTGTCATGCCAACGGCTCGTGAACGCATTGAAGTCACCACCGATGTGCTCAAACTCAGCTTCGACATTGAGGGCGGCAGCTTACTCCGCTCAGAGTTTTTGAAATTCAGCGATCTTCAAGACGAAAAGAAACATTTTGTTCTCTTGGATGAAAGCAAAGCACGCGTTTATGTGGCGCAGACCGGCTTAATCGGTGGTGCATTTGCTTCACACAAGACGCCTATGAAATTCAGCGGCGACCGGGAATTGAAAGAAGGCCAAAACGAACTCACTTTCAAATTTGAATCGCCCGATTTGGGCGGTTTAAAGCTGATCAAAACCTACACCCTCACGCGCGGCAGTTATGCACTGAAAGTGGCCCACCAAGTGCTCAACACAGGCACTGCTGCGGCAGCGCCACAGCTCTATGTTCAGTTGTTACGTGATGGCAACAAGCCTGATGGCGAGTCCGCTTTCTACTCAACCTTCACAGGCCCTGCGGTTTATACCGACGCCAAGAAGTATCAAAAAATTGAATTCACTGACATCGAAAAAAACAAAGCTGAATTTGAAAAAACCACCCAGCAAGGATACGTTGCCATGGTGCAGCATTACTTTGCCTCTGCATGGGTCTTGCCAGTCAACACCGCGCGCGAAAACTTTGCGCGTAAAGTTGACGTCAACTTGTATGCGGTGGGAATGATCACCCCTTTTACAGAAATAGCACCTGGTCAAAACAAAACTTTAGAGGCCACTTTGTTTGTGGGTCCTCAAGAAGAAAAAATGCTGGAAGTTTTAGCGCCCGGATTAGAGTTGGTGAAAGACTATGGCTGGTTAACCGTGCTGGCCAAGCCCCTCTACTGGTTGCTTGACCGTCTGTTTGGCTTCTTGCAAAACTGGGGCTGGTCTATCGTGGCCTTGGTGGTGTTGCTGAAGTTGGCGTTTTATTGGCTCAATGCCAAAGCCTACGCCAGCATGGCCAAAATGAAAGCCATCAACCCACGCATCATGGAAATGCGTGAACGCCTGAAAGACAACCCTCAACAAATGCAACAAGAAATGATGCGCATTTATCGGGAAGAAAAAGTCAACCCCATGGGTGGTTGCTTCCCCATCATGGTTCAAATTCCTGTGTTCATTGCCTTGTACTGGGTCTTGTTGTCATCCGTTGAAATGCGCAATGCGCCTTGGGTGGCTTGGATTCACGATTTATCGGCACCCGATCCCTATTTCATCTTGCCGGTGATCATGACTTTGTCCACCATGCTGCAAACAGCACTCAACCCTGCGCCACCCGATCCTATGCAAGCCAAGCTAATGTGGATCATGCCGCTGGTCTTCAGTGTGATGTTCTTCTTCTTTCCTTCGGGTTTGGTGTTGTATTGGATTACCAACAACATCTTGTCGATTGCCCAGCAGTGGGTCATCAATACACGCATGGGTGTACCGCCGCAGTTCAATCTGCCAAAATTCAACTGAGGGCCCGAATTGAGTTGAGTTGAACCCATCACATTAGGGCCGCTCATGCGGCCCTTTTGCTTTGAACTTTATGAGGTTGATTGTTTCTGAATGACTGCCATGTTGTCTCGCCATCAAGACCCCATCATCGCCATCGCCACCGCGCCAGGCAGAGGTGCGGTTGGCATCGTGCGCGTTTCAGGCCCTCAATTGCAATCTTGGGCCGAGACTTTGTGCGGCAAGACACTGACGCCGCGGCAAGCCCATTACTTGCCTATCAACGATGCCGATGGCGAACCCATCGATCAAGGGCTGGCCCTCTTTTTCCCAGGACCGCACTCCTACACCGGCGAAGATGTCTTGGAGCTACAGGCACACGGTGGACCTGTGGTTTTGCAGTTGTTGTTGGCTCGCTGCATGGAGGCCGCCAACGAAATCAATTCGGCAACAGGCCAAGCCCGTCTGCCAAACCTTCGATTGGCGCAACCGGGCGAATTCACGCAACGCGCATTTTTGAATGACAAAATCGATCTGGCGCAAGCCGAGGCTGTTGCCGATTTGATTGACGCCTCCACAGGCGCTGCAGCGCGCAGCGCCAGCCGTTCGTTGGCTGGCGACTTCTCTAAAGAAATTCACACCCTTCGCGATGGCTTGGTTCGTTTGCGCATGTTGGTGGAAGCCACCTTGGATTTTCCTGAAGAAGAAATTGATTTTTTGCAAAAGGCGGATGCGCAAGGTCAACTTGAGCGCTTGCAAGTACAACTTGAAAAAGTATTGGCACGAACCCAGCAAGGCGCGCTGTTGCGTGAAGGCATCAAGGTGGTCATTGCAGGCCAACCCAATGCTGGCAAAAGTTCTTTGCTCAATGCCTTGGCAGGCGCTGAGTTGGCCATCGTCACGCCCATTGCGGGTACGACTCGCGATGTGGTTCAGCAAACCATTCAAATTGAAGGCGTGTCCGTTCACATCATTGACACGGCAGGCCTCAGAGAAGGTGAAGGCATCGACGAGGTTGAGCAGATAGGTATTCAGCGCGCATGGGCACAAATTGCATTGGCTGATGCGGTTTTGTTTTTGCACGATCTCACGCGTCAACATTTGACGGACTATGTGCAGGCAGACGCACACATTCAAAACACACTCAGCGCACAGTTGCCCCGCAACGTGAGCTTGCTCCACGTGTGGAACAAGTGCGATCTTGCCAAGGCGCCGTT
>CANKBG010000071.1 GCA_947479935.1 Comamonadaceae bacterium | reverse complement strand
CACGCGTCAACATTTGACGGACTATGTGCAGGCAGACGCACACATTCAAAACACACTCAGCGCACAGTTGCCCCGCAACGTGAGCTTGCTCCACGTGTGGAACAAGTGCGATCTTGCCAAGGCGCCGTTTTTGCCTGCTTCCGTTCAGACCGCGACATCGGCTTTGACCGCTGTCAAAGACATTCACCTGTCCGCCAAAACTGGAGAGGGTATTGATGTATTGCGATCTCAATTATTGACAGCAGCGGGCTGGCAACCTGCCAGCGAAGGTTTGTACTTGGCCAGAGAGCGTCATGTGCAAGCGCTTCTTCGGGTGCAGTCTCATGTTGAAATAGCCGACGCGCATTTGCGCGCTCAGGCGCAGTCACTGGACTTGTTGGCAGAAGAGCTGCGTTTGTCTCAATCTGCATTGAACGAAATTACAGGCGAGTTCAACGCCGACGATTTACTGGGCGTTATTTTTTCCAGTTTTTGTATCGGTAAATAATCACATGGCAAAGTCTCCCGTCATCGATCGGCCTGCACCGCAAAATCCAAAGTCTTTGAGTGGCTTGTTGCCTTTCTTAAGACCTTACAAGTTTCAAATTGGCTTGGCATTTTTATTTTTAGTGATGGCCGCGGCCTCCACTTTGGTTTTTCCCATTGCCTTGCGTCAACTCATTGACAACGGTTTGCAACACCCCGATGCAGGTGCGCAAGCCATGGCACTGCGTGGCAACTTTCTCATGTTGTTTGGTGTGGCCGTTGCATTAGGCTTATTTTCGGCAGCTCGGTTCTATACCGTGAGTTGGCTAGGAGAGCGCGTCACCACAGATTTGCGCAATGCGGTCTACAGCCATGTCTTGCAGCAAAGTCCTGCATTTTTTGAAACCACGCCAACCGGCGAAGTGATCAGCCGCTTGGTCGCTGACACCACCTTGGTTCAAACCGTGGTGGGCAGTTCACTGTCCATGGGTTTGCGCAATGCGGTCATGGGCGTGGGTGCATTGGCCATGTTGGTTTGGGCTCATCCTACCGTCATGTTGCAACTGGTCATCACGGTGGTGTTGGTGGTATGGCCTGCCACACTTTACGGTCGTCGTGTCCGCCGCTTGTCTCGCGCCAGCCAAGACCGTGTGGCCGATGCCAGCAGCATTGCCACAGAAATTTTAAATGCCATGCCTGTTGTGCAAAGCTATACAGCTGAAAAGCGCGAAGCCCATCGGTTTGCCGCAGCCACCGAGCAAGGATTTCAGACAGCGATTCGGCGCACTCGCGCCAGATCTGTTTTGGTGGCCTTCATCATCATTGCCAATGCGGCCTTTTTGCTATGGGGCTTGTACCAAGGCACACAGGCCGTTATTGCAGGCGATCTCTCTGCGGGTCAACTCGGCCAAGCCGTTTTGTACGTCATTATTTTTGCGGGTGCTGTGGCTGTCTTAGGTGAGACCTATGGCGACTTGCTGCGTGCGGCAGGCGCCACTGAACGTCTCATGGAGTTATTGGGCAGCACGTCACCCGTCCAATCGCCAACTCACCCCGTCCAATCTTTACCGCCCACCTCCGGCAGTACGGTGGTGTTTCAGGGCTTGAAGTTTCACTATCCTTCTCGGCCCTCGCAAATGGCGCTAGAGAATTTTTCAGTCGACATCCCAGCAGGTCAAACGGTTGCTTTGGTTGGCCCCAGTGGCGCAGGCAAAACCACATTGTTTGGTTTATTGCTTCGCTACTACGATCCACAGCACGGCCAAATTTTGTTAGATGGTGTCCCTATTCACAGCCTCAGCCTGAATGACTTGCGTCAACGAATTGGCATCGTGCCACAAGAGCCTGTCTTGTTTTCTAGCAGTGCCATGGAAAACATTCGCTATGGCAAACCAGATGCCACCGACGACGAAGTTCGTGCTGCTGCACTGGCCGCTTTCGCAGACGAATTCATTGTGGATTTGCCCGAGGGTTACAACACATTCCTCGGTGAAAGAGGCGTGCGTTTATCGGGCGGCCAACGACAGCGCATTGCCATTGCACGCGCCATGCTGAAAAATCCACCCCTTCTGCTGCTGGACGAAGCCACCAGCGCCCTTGATGCGCACAGTGAGCGCATGGTGCAAGCGGCCTTGGAATCGGCCATGCGCGGACGCACCACTTTGGTCATTGCTCACCGCCTGGCTACGGTACAAAAAGTCGACAAAATTTTGGTACTAGAACATGGCCGCTTGGTTGAGCAGGGCAAGCATGCCGAGTTGGTTGAAATGAACGGTGTTTACGCAGGTCTCGCAGCGTTGCAATTTAACGCATAGACATAGGTATAGGCATCCTCAATGCCCTTCGAAATTGACCAACGTAAAAAGCGCCAAACCCGCATCGCGCAATTTTTGTGAGCCGCCCAATTCAGGCAAATCCACAATGGCGGCACCCTCGATCACTTCAGCGCCAAGTTTTTGAAGCAACTTCATGCCCGCCATCATGGTGCCGCCCGTGGCAATCAGATCGTCAATGAGGAGCACTCGCTGGCCAGGCTTGACGGCATCGGTGTGCAACTCCACGGTTGCCGTTCCGTATTCCAATTCGTAAGTCTCTTCAACAGTGGTGAAAGGCAATTTGCCTTTTTTGCGAATGGGCACAAAACCGACATTCAATTCATACGCCACCACTGACCCCAAAATAAAGCCGCGGGCGTCGAGTCCAGCAACGACATCCGGGCGCATAGAGGGTGACATGTAACGGTGAACAAATGCATCGATCAAGACGCGAAACACCCTGGGGTCTTGTAGCAAAGGGGTGATGTCGCGAAACTGAACCCCCGCCACAGGCCAATCGGGCACTGTGCGGATATTGTTTCTTAAATAATCGTTGACCGACAAGGCAAGCTCATCCCCTTTTTCATTCAATTTGTTGCCATTTCCCATGCCTGATCCTTGACGCTTCACATTCGCTCGGTTTCGGTCTCGAGACCGAAACCAACATCATAGTCACGCTTTGTGCCATCCCTCGCTAAAATACGCCTATGTCATTTAACCCTGAACAAGCCCTTCAACTCGCTCGAGAGACCTTGGACATCGAGGCCGCCGCCCTGACGGGCCTCAAATCTCGCTTGGACATGCGCTTTGCGCAAGCAGTTCAAATGATGCTCAACGTCCAAGGCCGGGTGGTGGTGACTGGCATGGGCAAGAGCGGCCACATTGGCTCCAAAATTGCCGCCACCTTGTCGTCTACGGGCACGCCTGCCATGTTTGTACACCCCGGCGAAGCAAGCCATGGCGACTTGGGCATGATCAAAGCCATTGATGTGGTTCTGGCCATTTCAAACAGTGGTGAAAGTGATGAGCTTGTCTCTATTTTGCCGGTCCTCAAACGACTGGGTGTGCCCTTGATTGCCATGACGGGCGGTATGGCTTCTGCTTTGGCAAAACATGCCGATGTGGTTTTAGACAGCAGCGTGGAAAAGGAAGCTTGCCCGCTTAATTTGGCGCCCACTGCCAGCACCACGGCGCAGTTGGCCTTGGGCGACGCGTTGGCGGTGGCCTTGCTGGATGCGCGGGGCTTCAAAGCAGAAGACTTTGCACGTTCCCACCCAGGCGGTTCATTGGGCCGACGCTTGCTCACGCATGTGAGTGATGTCATGCGCACAGGCCATGATGTGCCACAAGTTTTTGCCGACGCCAGTTTCACCGAACTCATGCGAGAAATGAGTCACAAAGGTTTGGGCGCCTCGGCCATTGTCGATGCGAGTCAAAAAGTATTGGGTATTTTTACCGACGGCGATTTAAGACGACTCATTGAAAAAGGTGTCGACCTGCGCGAGCTTCACGCCAAAGAAGTGATGCACGCAAATCCTCGAACTGTGAAAGATGAGGCCTTGGCAGTGGAAGCTGCCGAACTCATGGAGCAGTACAAAATCACCAGTGTGCTGGTGGTTAACCAAGCGGGCATTTTGTGTGGCGCATTGAACAGCAATGACTTGATGCGTGCCAAAGTCATTTAAACCAGCCCACTTCAAGTTCATCATGCAAACCATCCATCCTGCTTTGAGTTTTACACCTGAGTTGCTGCTCAAGGCACAGGGGGTCAAGGTGGCCTTTTTCGATGTCGATGGTGTTCTCACGGATGGCGGCTTGTATTTTTCTGAACATGGCGAAACGCTCAAACGGTTCAACACCTTAGATGGCCACGGCTTGAAACTTTTAAAACAAGCGGGTATCACGCCCGTGATCATCACAGGTCGCGATTCTGCGCCCTTGCGCGTTCGCCTTAAAGCCTTGGGCATAGATCATGCAAAATTTGGCACCGAAGACAAACTGCCTGCCGCCGAAGACTATTTAAAAATCCTGGGTTGCAGCTGGCATCAAGCTGCCGCCATGGGTGATGACTGGCCCGACCTGCCCATGATGCAACGAGCTGCCTTGGCTTGCGCACCCCTTAATGCACATGCACAAGCCTTGGCACTTGCACACTTTGTCACCACGCGCCAAGGCGGTGCTGGTGCTGCCAGAGAGTTTTGTGATTTGCTGTTGGTAGCCAGCGGCCAATATGCGCAACTGCTGTCTCGCATGGGCGCCAACACGGCTGCATGATGAATGCATTTCGACTTGCCCTAGACCGTTTGGTTTTGTACTTGCCCGCTTTTTTGATGGCTCTTTTTGCATTGGGCAGTTGGTGGTTAGTGAGAAGCTTGCCCGCTTTTTTCAACGAACCTCCCACCAAAGCAGTGCGACACGAGCCTGACTATTTTCTTGAACACTTTTCAGTCAAGTCTTTTGACAGCACCGGCAGACTCACGCGTGAGTTAAGTGGAGACCGCGCGCAACATTTTCCTGACATCGACACGCTCGATATCAGCAATGTTCTCATGCGAGGTCAGAATCAAGAAGGTCAGCGCGTGAACGCAAGTGCCAATCGTGCCCTGGCCAAAAGTGACGGCACACAAGTGACCTTGCTCGGCGATGTTCAAATTATTCAGCCCGCCATGACCACCGCCAAAGGCACACAAGCGGCCACAGAAATGCGCAGTCAAGAAATCAAGTCATTCATGAAAGAAGAACGCTTGATCAGCGAAGTGCCTGTCGAGATTCGCCGCGGGCAAGATGTCTTCACTGCCAGCGGCATGCAATTGAACAGCAAAACCGGTGAATACGAATTGAGTGGCAAAGTGCGTGGCGTGATTCAGGCCAGCAAGCCCTGAACGCCGCCTTGCAGCTCTCACAAAGAATAGGAAACAAATATGCGCCCCTTGGTTTTCATCACTGGTGCCTCCAGTGGCATTGGACAAGCACTGGCGCTACGCTATTACAAAGCAGGATGGCGCTTAGCCCTTGCTGCTCGCCGTGTGCCTGAAATGCAAGCTTGGCTTGCGGCTCAAGGCATTCAAAGTGATCAAGCCATTTGCTACAGCGCCGATGTGAACAACGCCGACAGCATCATTGTCGCGGCCAGTTTGTGTATTGCAGAACAAGGCGTGCCCGATGTGGTCATTGCCAATGCGGGCATTAGCATTGGCATGGACACCCGCGTGCGAGATGACTTAGAGGTCATGGCACAAGTCATGCAAACCAATGTGATGGGCATGGCCGCCACCTTTCATCCCTTTGTGAAGCCCATGCAAGAGCGCGCCAATGCCAATCCTGCGGCCAGCGCCGGCACCTTGGTGGGCATTGCCAGCGTGGCCGGTATTCGCGGCATGCCTGGCCACGCAGCCTATTGCGCCAGCAAAGCGGCGGCCATCAGCTATTGCGAGAGTTTGCGAGGTGAGCTCAAACCACAGGGATTTAAAGTGGTCACACTTGCGCCGGGATATATCAAAACCCCTCTCACTCAAAAAAACAAGTTTCCCATGCCTTTTTTAATGACGGCTGATACATTTGCAGACGAGGCTTTCAAAACCATTGAACGCGGCATTTCATTTCGCGTCATTCCTTCGCCCATGGCATGGGTCGCCCGTGTGCTGAGAGTTTTGCCGGACGTCTTGTTCGACCATGCTTTTAAGAATGCGCCACGCAAACATCGGTCAGTGGAATAAGTTTGAGCTGAAAAGCGGAATGGAAAGGGCTTTCTTTGGCCCATGAAAAAAGCCCTGCATGCAGGGCTTCTTTTTTAACTCACACCCTAAAGTGCAAGTGAGGTGAAAAGCGATTAATAACCGCCACCGCCGCCGCCTTCGCGACGACCGCCACCACCACCGCCACTACCGCCGCCGCGTGGGCCTGAGCCGTAAGGACTGCGAAAACCTGACTCGCCGCCGCCTTCACGACGACCGCCGCCACCACCGCCGCCGTAACCGCCACCACCGCCACCACCGCCACCACCGCCGTAGCCGCCACCGCCGCCACCGCCGTAACCGCCGCCGCCGCCTTCACGACGACCGCCGCCGCCACCACCAAAGCCACCACCACCGGAACGGGGGGGGCGCTCTTCCATGGGACGTGCTTCATTGACCACAACGCTACGGCCGCCCAAAGGCTGACCGTTCATGCCGCTGATCGCTGCTTGGGCTTCCTCATCAGAGCCCATTTCTACAAAGCCGAAGCCTTTGGAGCGACCTGTATCGCGTTCCATCATGACTTTAGCACTGGTAACAGAACCGAACTGGCCGAAGGCCTGCTCTAAATCGCCGTCACGAACCGAGTACGGCAGATTGCCGACGTATAGTTTTTTGCCCATTGAAAGGGACTCCTCTAAACACAAAAACAAAAGCGATGGAGCCCCAAAAACGCATCAACAAACCTAAAAACCTCGGAAGGAAGCGAAACTGACACCTGT
>CANKBG010000070.1 GCA_947479935.1 Comamonadaceae bacterium | reverse complement strand
GCTGGTAATTTTTGACTTTTTAGGAACCATGAAGCCTTGGCCGTCATAGTAAGTCACGCCTGTGAAATGCAAGCCCAAAGAGGCATCGCGGTTCAAAGTCCAAGTGGTGTTGCGTGACAACATGTCAATCTCACCGGCTTGCAAAACAGCAAAACGCTGTGCAGCGTTCAGGGGTGTGTATTTCACTTTCAGGGAATCGTTCAACAGGGTTGCAGCCACTGCGCGGCAAACGTCCACATCGAGACCAGCCCAAACGCCTTGGCTGTCTGCAGCTGAGAAGCCTGGCAAGCTGGGGTTGACACCGCAGTTCAGGGTGCCGCGTGCTTTGATGGCGTCAATGGTTTTGCCAGCAAAAGCAGGAGAGGCCAATGAGCTGAGCAATGCCAAAGCGGCAGTTGCCAGCAGTGGGCGCTGGATCAATTTTCGAATGGATTTCATGGACTAGCTCCAAAATAAATAAAAGTGTATTTTGCATGAAAAAAAGCTGTTAATACCGAGGGAAATGACTGAGTTGGTATGTCGAAAATCGTCAATAACCCTAAAAATGGACGGGATTTGCTAGTTCTAGTTTGATAGATCTTTCAGCGCCGCCTCAATTTGTGCTTCAAAAAGGTCTGGACGCCCCATCGCTTTGGCATTGAGCAGAGCCAGTTTGACCAAAAATAGTTCTGATTTTTCAAGGCCAGCTTGATCGATGGCGGTGGCCAGTCGGTCGTAAACCTGTTCTAAGCCGGCAATGTCTAAGGTGTAGGTTGGGTTCAATGCATCTCCACAAGTTGAAGGCTAGAAAGCAATCGCAGGGCATCCACATGAAGCCAGCGGGCACACACGTGTTGGTCGGGGCGGAAAAGATAGGCGCCACCCAATGGAACTGCATATCTAAGTTGAAAACGATGCTGAGGGTCGAACAATGTTTTGTCTGCGCCCAGCACCTTGGCATCTGAATCGCTAATGGCTATTAATTTCAAAGGAAAGCCCCTATTTTTAGCCGCTTCAACGGTCTGTAGCAGCTCGTAAGGAATGCTTTGAGTTTGAGTGACATAAACCAAATCAAATCCACCACCTAAGTGATCAAGCAAAAAGTCATTTTTTTGAAATTGAACATTTTGAGGAGGTGCACCAAGAGACGGGCCATCTGTGAATAGCGAGTTGTCGTCAGACGTGCTGTTTAATGCAGAGTGCTTGTACGCATGGGGCCTGGATGTGCGCCAGTGATAAAGCGGGCGTACAAATTCTTCAGTCAAAGACAAAGACAAAACAGCATCGCGTAGCAATCTAAATCCGCGACTGGGTGGTGCCATGAAGCGCGTGCTTTTGCCAGCCTCGGTAATGATTTCGCGCGCTGCGCCAACACGTTCTTGGCTGTGGTTTGCCATCAATTTTCCAGGCGCAATGTCTTTTAAAACATATGCCAAATGCCATCCCAATGATTGAGCGTCTTGAAATGCGGTGTTGGCACCTCTTACACCAAAGATAGGCAACAAATGCGCGGCATCACCCGTGAACACAATTCGATCGTGAACATAGTCCGGCAAGGTAAGGGTGCGAGCTGAGTAAACGGAGCTCCAATCCATTTCCCAAGAAGTACCTTCAAAACCAATCATTTTGAGTTGTGCGTCGATACGTTGCTGAAGGGACTCGGGCTGCAAGGCTTCTTCAGGTGTTTCGCCTGGTGGCAATTGATAGTCCACACGCCAAATACCATGGGGCTCTTTGTGCATCAGGATGGTGTTGCCACGGTTCCAGTCTGGATCGAAAAAGGCCAAGCGCTCAGTGGGGAAGGGCAGATCAATGCGAATATCGGCAATGACGAAGATGCTCTCGAAAGATGCGCCTTCCAATTTCAAATTCATATTACTTCGAATCTCAGATCTGCCGCCATCTGCTGCCACAAGCCATTCGGTTTCAATTTGATAAGAACCAGCAGATGTGTCTACATGCGCAATGACAACGCCCGCCGGTTGTTCTGCTCTAACAAGTTTGTTGCCCCACCGAAAATCAATCAAAGAATTAGCTGCGCACGCGTCATGTAAGTACTCTTCCAGATACTGTTGCTGAATATTGATCATGGGGAAAAATCGATCGTCTGGATCGAGCGGTGTTTCCATGCGAAACACTTTTTGACCACGGTAAATAGAGTTACCGCAGTGCCAAGGTAAACCGTTTTCAGTGATGCGATGGGCCACACCCACTTGCTGCAAAATTTCCATCGATCTGCGTGTGAAAACAATGGCGCGCGAGCCTTGCGAAAATTGCAGTTCAGATGCCAAGACCACACTGGCCACGCCATGTCGCGCCAATTCCAACGCAGTTACCATGCCTGCAGGTCCGGCGCCCACAATAACTACTTTTTTCTTTTCCTGAGGCCCGTTTTCAGTGGGTAACCACGGGTTGAAAACTTGGTAGTTGTAATAAATGGAGGGACGCGGAATAGCGCTGGGCAGGTGCATTGAAAGTGTTAGTTGGCTTTGATACCTGCAGTTTGCACCAGTTTGGCAATGGTGTCGGTTTCAGATTTGATAAACGCATTGAAGGCTGTGCTGCTCATGGGCATGGCTGCGGCACCAATGCTGTCTAAGCGTGTTTTGAATTCAGCTGAGTTCAAAATTTTCACCACTTCTGCATTGAGTTTGTCCAGCACAGGCTTCGGTGTCTTGCTAGGCGCCAGCATACCCACCCAGAATGTGTATTCCGAACCCGCTACACCAGCTTCCACAGTGGTGGGCGTATTGGGCAAGTCATCAGAACGTTTGGGTGTGCCTACCGCCAGCACCTGCAACTTGCCGTCTTTGATGAGAGGCAGGGCTGACACAATGGGTGCAAAAAACCAATCAATGCGGCCACTGATGGTTTCTGTCAGTGCTTCGGGCGTGCCCTTAAAAGGGATGTGCGTTGCAGTGATGCCCGCTGCAACACGAAACTTTTCGGCGTTGATGTGTGTTGCCGAACCCGTACCTGCAGAGGCGTAATTGAACGCATCGGGTTTGGCCTTGACCTTGGCAATCAAATCTTTCACATCTTTGTAGCCCTTGCTGGGCGACACCACCATCACGTTGGGCAAACTGGCCAAGGGGGTGATGCCAACCAAGTCGTTCAAGGTGTCGTAAGGCAAATTGGGATAGATGGCGGGGTTGACCACGTGGCCCGATGAGTGAACCAACAGTGTGTAGCCATCTGGGTTGGATTTGGCCACTTGATTGGCTGCAATGGTGCCGCCTGCGCCAGGTTTGTTTTCAATCACAACAGTTTGACCCATGGCTGCTGTTAATTTTTCTGCCACTGCACGGGCCACAATGTCTGTGCCACTGCCGGCGGTAAAAGGAACGACAAATTTAATGCTTTGCTTTGGCCAGTCTTGCGCTTGAGCCGCCAAACTGAATGCGCACATTGAAATGGCTGCGAAGGCAAAATTAAAAATGCCTTGGGCCACGGTCTTACCTTGAGAGTTTGCTTTCATGATTTCTCCTAAATAGTTATTTGCTAGCGGCTTTAAGGTTTGAGGACGATTCTGTTTTTCGCGCCAGACAAGACTTCTTTGTAGGCCCGCATGGCATGGGTCAAATCAATCATGTCGGCGGGTGCGACTGAAAAGGGTTTTAAGCTGCCATCTTCAAAACCAGGGCGCAGTTCATCTAGCAATTCACAAGAACGAACGCAGTCGAGTGCCAGCGTGTCGATACCCACGAAGTTGTGCATGCCTCGGTAGAACTTGAACAAATCGAAAGCCACCGTTTGTCCTTTGGTGGCAATGATGAAAATTTGCGTAGCACCCTTGGCCATAACGGCATGGCCTACTTCCCAATAAACTTTGTCGACGGTGTTGAAGACCAAGTTGGCACCTTTGCCACCCGTTAAATCCATGATGCGAGTTGCGGGTTCTGTGAGCGAGCTGTTGATCACTTCGACATCGGTGCAGGCATAGCCTTCCAATTTGTCTTGGCGTTGCACCGCAATCACTTTGGCGCCAGCGCGTGCAGCAATTTGCACGGCAGCTTGACCCACCTTGCCATTGGCGCCCAGCACCACCACTGTTTGACCTGCCTTGATACCGCCAGCGCGGCTGAAGCCTTCGCACGCAGTGACAAAAGGGACGCCCACAGCGCCAGCTTCTTCCATGCTGATGCCCTTGGGAATTTCTCTGACTGCAGCCACAGGTAGCACCAAATATTTGGCGTGAGTGCCGTTGCGAGTAATGCCAATGTCTCCGCCTGAGCCCCAAACTCTGAGGCCTTTCAATGCGGCAGGACCGTCAACCACCATGCCCGCAAAGTCGCGGCCTGGCGTTCTTGGGAAAACGGCGTGAGGCATGATGCCCAAAGTTGCTTTGACATCGCTAGGGTTGACAGCGGCAGCCAACACTTGAACAACCACTTCGTTATTTTCAGGCTTGGGTTGTGCTTGCGCTAGACAATCTAATTGAAGCGTTTCAATGCCACTGGCTTTGGCAGCAACATGCAGCGCGTAAGAGGATAAATTTGAGTTCATTTATTTGTTCAAATTCAACATGTCGCGCGTTTGAGCCGCCGTAGCCGCTTGTCCGCCCAGTTGTTTGATGATGTCGGCTGCCTTGGCCACCAGCTGTGCATTGCTTTCAGCCAAAACACGTTTTTCTGGAGGCACCAGCATTGTACCCGGCGCGTACATGGATGTGAACAGCTGCGGCACCAGCTTCTGCCGAGGCCAAGCACTCATTGGCAATTTGCTCGGGCTTGAAAACGTTGCCCGTATTGGTGCACCTCATGAGTGTAGGGCGATCAAACATTTACAAACTCCTTCCACCATCAACCACAAAACGTGAGCCAGTGGCAAAGCGCATGGTGGTGGCGCAGGCCTCAATGGCGGAGGCGGTGTCATCGACATGGCCAATGCGTTTAAGGGGAATGGTGGCTGCAGCTTTCTCATTAAAGTCAGCGCCTCGCCCAGGAACGAAAGATGAATCAACAACACCTGGAGAAACCGCAATGACGCGAACTTGGGGCGCCAGTGCTTTGGCCAGTGCTTTAGTTAAAACATCGACGCCTGCCTTGGCCGCAGAGTAAGCCAAATTGCTGCCCGAACCTGTAATGCCTGCAATAGATGACACATTGACAATGAGACCGTCGCCATTGGCTTTAAGGAGCGGTGTGAAAGCGCGAATGGTGGCAAATACGCCGCGCAAATTGGTTTGCACCACCTCGTCAAACAACGCGTCGGTGAGACCTTCTAAATCATTGGCGGCCACAGGCTTGGTGAAGCCAGCGCTATTGACCAAAATATCGCAGCGACCTGCGCGTTGCTTCACGGCTTCTGCTGCAGCGTTCAAGGCTGCTGAGTCGGTGATAGATGCCGTGAGTGCAAAGTGAGGACCCGAGGCCACTTTGGGCAGCGTGTCTAAAAGGGCCTGTACTTTTTCAGGCTCTGAACGGTCAATGGAAACAATGCGTGCGCCCAATGCGGCCAGTCTCTTGGCTGTGGCCCAACCAATGGCGCCTTTGCCGCCCGTGATGACGGCAACATGTCCGTCCAATTTAGTTACCGGTTCAAAACTCATGGTGTGCTTTCATTTATTTAAAGCTGTAGCAAGTTGGTTGCTTAAGGAATGGGTGGCATTGGGAAATGCATTTCGCCTGCTTGCAACACAAAGTCGTAGTCAAGTGAATAGCCAACTTCGCCCGCACCCGATCGTTTTTTGAATTGGCCCACCAAACTTTCCACCACAGAAAAAGTGACATCGGTGTGCAGGCGATGATCGTCATCGGCAAACACCTGTGTGATTAACACTTGATAGCCAGGTTTGGAAATCATGTAGTGCACATGGGCTGGGCGATAAGGGTCGCGCAATTGTGCGCGGAGTAAATCGCCACAAGGGCCGTCCACAGGAACAGGGTAGCCAGAGGGTCGTACCGATTTGAAATTGAACTTGCCCTTGGCATCTGTTTTAAAGCGGCCGCGCAAATTCATGTCGGGTTGCTCTTCATCTTGGTTTTCATAAAAACCTAAGGGGGAGGCTTGCCACACATCGACTTCTGCGCCTTCAATGGGTTTGCCTTGCGCATCGCGAACGTGGCCTGTTACTTCGAACAACTGATCAAGGGCGCTGGATTCAGGTCCGTGAGAGATGTTGCTGCCAGGTTCATAAACCGGAGCATTTTTCCGCCAGAAGGGGCCAAGCAAAGCCGATTCAGTTTGGTATTTTCCTGCGCTTTCTGCGCGCTTCACATTGTTGATCAGTGTGATGAGAGTGGAGGCGCCCAAAATATCGGAGGCCAAAATGGCTTCGTTCTTTTTCTCGCTGGTGTTTTTACCCAAGCCCACCACAAACTCACAGCCTTTTTCAAACTCTTCATCGGAAGGCTCAACCTCGCGAATAAAGGCGTGAAGGTGCTTCACGAGGGATTGCATGACCTCTCGCAGGCGAGGGTCTGGCGTTCTCTCAAAAACTTCCAAGACTTGGGCGGTGATGTTCTCTCGGGTAACGTAGGTCATCAAAAACTCCAGAAGGGCGTGAGAAAAATTTTGCGTTGACGATTATTATGAAGTCTGAGCTTGCCCGTGGACATCGTACAAATACTCATAAGACAAGCCTAACAACTCACAACAAATCGCTTTGAGACACACTGTATGGCGGTTTTGCACGCCAGCTCGGCCCATTCCAAACAAGTTTTTTTGGGATCTCTAAAGGGTAAGTACCATGCAGCCTTAAGCTTTCGCCACTTATTTGTATTTGGTTTCCAGAGCGTCAAACAATGGTTTTTGAACCAAAGCTTGGCGCTCTGCAAAAGTGGCAACCAAGCCAGCGTCTTCTTGCAACTCGCCCTGCGCTTTAAGTTGGGTTAGCGCTTGCGTCATCCCTCGTACGGCACCTTGCAAAGCGGCATTGGCATAAAGCACCAGACCAAAACCCATTTCGGCCAAAACTTTCTGCGGCAGTGCGGGGGTTTTGCCGCCGATGACCACATTCACAATTTGCGGACAGCGCAGTTCTTTGGCAATGCGCTGCATTT
>CANKBG010000069.1 GCA_947479935.1 Comamonadaceae bacterium | reverse complement strand
CCCAAACGACAGTGGTCTTGGCGCAGCCAAGCCTTTCGCGGACTGGTTTATCAAATCCTAGCCATTGTGGGATTGGCCATTGCCGTGGGCTACTTGATGTCCAACACGTTCGCCAACATGCGCGCACGGGGTATTCAAAGTGGTTTTGATTTTTTCTTACAGCCCGCCGGATTTGGCATTGGCGAGAGTCTGATTGAATTTGACTCGTCACAAAACTATTTGGTGGCTTACCTTGTTGGCTTGAGCAACACATTGCGCGTTGCCTTGGTCGGATTGGTCTTGGCCACCATCTTGGGCACATTGATCGGTATTGGCCGCCTCACCCAAAATACATTGGTCAAAACTTTGTGCGCCAGCTATGTTGAAATAACGCGCAACATCCCTTTGCTGTTGCAACTCTTCATGTGGTACTTTGCCATGACCGAGTTGTTGCCTCCCATTGAAGAGCCTTTAAAACCTCTCGCAGGGGTATTCTTTAGCAAGAATGGCTTGCAGTATCCACTCCCCGTGTGGGAACCTGGACATTGGGGTACGCTCATTGGTTTGTGTGTGGGCATTGGCGCTTGGAAATTTTGGTCACGTCACGTCACACAACATTTCGAAGCCACAGGTTATACCAAGCCCTCTTTTTTACCGGGCTTGGCATTGTTCATTTTGTGCGGCTTCATCGGCTGGTTAGCAGGTGGTTTCCCCAGCGAAGTTGACATTCCAGAAATTACTGAAATCAATGTGGTGGGCGGCGGCTCTGTCACGCCCGAATACCTGACCTTGTTGATTGGCCTCACTGTTTACACGTCAGGCTACATTGCCGAAGTGGTTCGTGCGGGCATTCAGTCGGTGTCGTTTGGTCAGCATGAAGCAGCATTGGCTCTGGGGCTTAAGCGCACACAAGAGTTGCGCCTGATTCAATTGCCACAAGCCATGCGCGTCATCATTCCACCGCTCACCAGTCAGTATCTTAATTTGATCAAAAACTCGTCCTTGGCCGTAGCGGTAGGTTATCCAGATTTAGTGTCTATAAGTTCTACCGCTCTGAACCAAACGGGTCGTGCTATCGAATGCATTGCGTTGGTCATGTTGATTTATTTGAGCTTGAGTTTGCTCACCTCGGCACTCATGAATATTTACAACCGCCGTGTGCGCATTAAGGACCGATGATGACAACCACCGGTTATCAACAACATTTCGAGCCCATTGCAGCACGTCGTCCGCCCGTCAACGAAACTGGTCTGATGGCTTGGATTCAACGCGGCTTTTTCGACGGCCCCGTCAATAGCTTATTGACCATTCTTTTTGTGGCCATGTTGATTTGGGCCATTCCGCCCATCTTCAATTGGACCATTTGGTACGCCATTCCCAATGCCGACAACGCCGCTTGCCGGGCAGCCCATGGCTTAGGTGCCTGCTGGGGTGTGGTGGCCGAAAAAGGTCGCCTAATTTTGTTTGGACGCTACCCCTTTGAAGAACAATGGCGCCCCTTGGTTGCCAGCGCCGCAGTGGTCGTTTTATTGGCAGCCTCTTGTTTGAAAACATTTTGGCGGCCGGCCCTCGTTGTTGCTTGGGTGCTGGTCTATGCTTTTTTCTTTGCAATCATGCTGGGCGGGTTTGCAGGCCTGACGCCTGTCGAAACGGCGCGCTGGGGTGGTCTGCCACTCACTTTGCTGTTGGCCAGTGTGAGCTTGGTGGTTGCATTTCCTTTGGCTATTTTGTTGGCGCTTGGAAGACAGTCAAACCTGCCCGCCATTCGCACCTTGTGCGTCATCTTTGTTGAATTTGTGCGCGGCGTTCCGCTCATTTCTGTTTTGTTCATGGCGTCTTTCATCTTGCCATTGTTCATGCCACAAGGCTCCAAAATTGATGTATTGGCGCGCGTGCTCATTGGCATGACACTGTTTACAGCGGCTTACCTGGCAGAAGTGATTCGCGGTGGTTTGCAGGCACTGCCTAAAGGCCAAGTGGAAGCGGCTCATTCTTTAGGTATGACCTACTGGCAAATTCAACGCATGATTGTGTTGCCACAAGCCTTGCGTTTGGTGGTTCCGGCCATTGTGAACACCTTCATTGGTGCGTTCAAGGACACCTCATTGGTGACCATTGTGAGTTTGTACGACCTCACTGGTGCTGTGCAATTGGCACTGGGTGATGCCGATTGGCGCAAATTCTTTATTGAAGGCCAACTCTTTGTGGCTGCCATTTATTTCATTGCTTGTTTTGCCATGTCACGCTACAGCCAATGGCTGGAATCCCATCTAAATACTGGAACACGGAGACAGTGAAGTGAGTACCTCAAGTCCCATCATCGAATTTTCTAAAGTCAACAAATGGTTCGGCGAGTTCCATGTGTTGCGTGACATTGATTTGTCTGTTGCCAAAGGCGAGCGCATTGTGGTGTGCGGGCCTTCTGGTTCTGGCAAAAGTACGCTCATTCGCTGCGTCAATCGCCTTGAGGAGCATCAATCAGGTGTTCTTAAAGTGGACGGCACTGAACTCACAGACGATGTCAAGTCTGTTGAGGCGGTTCGCCGCCAAGTGGGCATGGTTTTTCAACAATTCAATTTATTCCCGCATCTGACTGTTTTGGAAAACCTCACGCTGGCACCTATGTGGGTGGGCAACATGCCAAAAGCTGAAGCTGAAGAGCGTGCCATGCAACAACTTAAGCGTGTGCGCATTTCCGAGCAAGCACTCAAGTACCCACTGCAGTTGTCTGGTGGCCAGCAGCAACGCGTGGCCATTGCCCGTTCTTTGTGCCTCACACCCAAAATCATGTTGTTTGATGAGCCCACTTCAGCACTTGACCCCGAAATGATCAACGAAGTGTTGGACGTGATGGTGGAGTTGGCCAACCAAGGTATCACCATGATCTGTGTCACGCACGAAATGGGCTTTGCCCGCTCTGTAGCAGACCGCGTGATCTTCATGGACGAAGGCCAAATTGTGGAGCAAAACACTGCCGCCGAGTTCTTTGCCAACCCCAAGAACGAACGCACACAAGATTTCTTGTCGAAAATTCTGGCGCACTGATGACCCAAAACTCAAAGCCCGCTGGCCATGCCGGCGGGCTTTCTTTTTTAGACCCGCGTGGTGATGCGTTGCCTCGGCCTCACGGAAATACCTATTGGCTATGGGCAGGCCGTGTGTTGGCGGGTGAACACCCCGCCAAGGATGGCGATCAGAAATTGCCTGACAAATTGCAACTCTTCGCGCAAGCGGGCATTACACACTTCATTGATCTCACATCACCTGCCGATTCAGTCAAGCCCTACCAACCGCTAGCTGGTGCTGTTCGAATCAACCACTCAATAACTGATTTTGGCGTACCCAGCCCGATACAAATGCAAAGCATTTTGCAAAGCATTCAATCTGCGCTCGACCAAGGCGGTAAGGTTTATGTGCATTGCAAAGGGGGCATTGGCAGAACAGGCACTGTGGCTGCTACATGGCTCACTGAGCAAGGACTTGATGACAAGCAAGCCTTGGCGCTGCTGCTGCAAAAATGGCAGGCTATGGAAAAACGCTTTGATGAGCCGAATACACCAGAGACCGAAGCGCAACGAGAGTTTGTGAGCACTTGGGGCCGGACCAAAGCCTCTAAGTAGATACTTTTAAATTCATTCTCAGTTTTAGTTGCCCTAGATCAAACAACTGCAGAGATGCTTTTGATGCAAAGCAAACCCACTGACAAGTGAAAGATTTCCAATGACTGAACGGTTAATTAAACCGTCGTATGAAGGAAATCAAATCATGAAAAAATTCGTTATTGCAGCTGCAGTATGTACGCTCTTGTCTGGTGCAGTTTTGGCCGAGCAAGGCCCATGGATGGTTCGCGCGCGCGCTGTTGGGCTCGACATGTCCAACAAAGACTCAACCGGCTTGGGTTTGAACGTTAACAACAAAACAATTCCAGAAATAGACATCAGCTACTTCATCAACAAGAATGTTGCCGTTGAATTGATTTTGACAGTTCCCCAGAAACAAACAGTGTATTCAACTGCCTTAGGAACCGACATTGGCACCTTCAAGCATTTGCCACCCGTGATCACTTTGCAATATCACTTTGACACAAACTCTGGTATCAAACCCTATGTGGGTGCTGGCGTGAACTACACCCAAATTACGCAAGTGAACTTGCTCGATGGCGGCGCCAATATCAACAGCAACAGCTGGGGCGGTGCTTTACAAGCGGGTATTGATTTCCCGATTGATAAAAACTTGAGCTTCAACATTGACATTAAAAAGGTCAGCTTAAAGACCGACGTTTATGTGGGCGGTGCCAATAAAGGCGTACTTAAGCTCGATCCCACGCTCATCGGTGTGGGTCTCGGCTATCGTTACTAAATGCTAGGTGGTGTGTTCAGCTAGATTGCCCCGTAAACGGGGCCTGATAAAGCCACACAGGGCGGTTGGGACTGGCCTCAGCCACCGCTGTGGCTTTGAGTTCTGCGGCCTCAAACTCCAAGCTCACCAACCAAGCGCCTGGCTTCATTTCTGCTTTTGCTTTTTCGACAGCGCGTGGCATGGTCTCTGGCCTTTGAAACAAGTACACCATGTCGTAAGCACCCCAATCGTCTAACCAAATGTCGCCACATCGCACCTCGGCCCATGGGCATCTGAATTTGGCCACCCAGCTTAAAGGCCGACTAAATTCAATGCCAATCCATTGCGCATTGACGTAGGCCAAGCGCAGGGCCTTCAAGCCATCGCCAGCGCCACAACCAGCGTCCAATATTTTGGCTTGCGCGGGCAGAATAGCCCATCGCGGTATGTCTCGAAGGGCATTCAATGGGGTGGGGAACACTGGCGCGTCACGCCAAGCGTGCATGGGGTAAATCCAAATGACCAACGCTAGCGGCAATAACCAAACCCAGGCTGGGAAACTGGCATTGCCCAACAACCACAAGGAAACCGGAAAACCCATGGACAAGGCGGCGGCCCTGGCCTTGGAAATACCTTTCAACCACGCTAAAGCTGCCGCCAAAACACCCAAAGATGTGGCCATCAGCATGGCCACAGAGGGATGGGTGCCTTGCTCAGCCAAGAAGTTGTAGCAAAGCCAAGCAGCGCCCCAAACAACCAAAGCTGAGAAAGGCCAACGGATCAAATTTGACAATTGAATCTTCTTTCAGATAATTCAGTCATGGCATGGGTTCACAATGCCATATTCTCAAGGTAAATCTTCATATCTTCAAACATGTGTCCACGATTTTTTAATTCTGTGTTTTTCAGCCTTTTGTGCACCCTGATCGGCGCCATGGGAATGCCTAGCTCTGCTTTGGCCTACAAAGTAGAGACCATTTGCGAAAGCCTACCCGCCACTGCCTCTGGGCCCGCTCAAAAAAAATGCAAAGTGGTTCGTGTTGAAGAAAGCAAAGCCGCAGCCAAAGGAGATGGTAAGGGGGATGGCAAAGGTGGTGGCAAAGGCGATCCCAAAAAGGACGCCAAGCCTGCTGGTGGGCATTGATTGAATGAGCGCGAAGTGAAGACCCTAGAAGAAACGAATGTCTGCGCACGTCACAACCTTGCGAACTGAGGCGTTTAGCCTGTTTCAACCAGATCAAGCTGTGCCGTTGGTGATGGACTCGCCACATTCCAGTTCTGTTTTTCCAAGCGACTTCAATGCCGCACATTTTCTGTTGGCCGAATTTGCGCGCACCTACATTGATCCCAACAGAAACGTGGGCGAAGGCGGTGCTGGCATTGCACGGGCCGATGTGGTGCTGGGCGATCGAGATGGCACAACGTGCTCTTCGGAATTTACTCACTTGGTTAAAGACTTCATGCAACAGTGTGGCAAAGGACCGGGTTATGAAAAACTAAACCTTGACCTCAAAGGTTTCAAAGCGAGTGCCCTATGAACAATTCCACCACCAGCAGCTTTCAAGTTGAACTCACAGCGCCAGACATTAGCGCTTACCGCAAAAGCAATGTTGGCATTGACTACGTAACCCGACTTGACTCAGGCAAGCCTGGCCCGCATGTCATTGTGCAAGCCTTAACGCACGGCAATGAATTGAGTGGTGCCATTACGCTTGATTATTTATTCAAACAAAATTTTCAGCCCACGTGCGGCATGGTGTCGTTTATTTTTGCGAATGTGGCTGCCTATGACATGTGGGACCCTGCCAACCCCGATAGCAACCGTTATGTAGAAGAAGACTTCAACCGCGTATGGTCGGATGAAGTCTTGAAGGGGCCTCGCGACAGCGTTGAACTGCGCCGCGCGCGTGAGTTGGTGGACTACATTGACACCGCCGACTATTTGCTCGATTTGCATTCCATGAGCGCGCCCAGTGCGCCTCTGATGGTCTGCGGCGTACGTCCCCAAGGTGGCCAAAAATCTGTTAATTTGGCCGCCAAAATTGGCCTGCCCGAATGGCTCATGATGGACACGGGCCATCCAAACGGCCTGCGAATGATTGAGCGCGCGGCCTTTGGCGATCCGAGCAAACACAACACCGCCATTTTGTTGGAAGCGGGCCAACACTGGGAAAAAGCATGCGAGCAAATTGCCCGTGAAACAACCCTGAAGTTCTTAAAAGTCACTGGCGTGGCTTCAGCCGAATGGGCAGATTTGCGCTGCAGTTTGCCTGCTGTTGAACAAAAGGTGGTGCAAGTAACTGAGGGCTACGCGGCCAGGTCGCTCGATTTCGAATGGCTCGATGTCTATAACGGACTCGAGGTGATTGCAAAAGCTGGAATGGCCCTGGCAGAAGATGCCGGCCACACACTTCGAGCCCCTTACGACAACGCTGTCTTGGTCATGCCCTCACGCAGCAAGCGCTTTACAGTGGGCAGCACCATGGTGCGTTTTGGACGGGTGGAAGGGCTGAAGGGCTGACTTAAAGCGCAATTCACAACGGATTGGGCAAATATGTACTCTTTGCTTCCGATTTGCTGCTTGCAATTTTCAGAACAGGCCTAAAATACAAAACTTGGGGCTGCACTGGTTTCGACATGGGTTCGGACGCGTGGCAGGGCATGTCGAGGTTCTGATCCTCGTAAAACAGCAGAAAAAAAACTAACTGCAAACGACGAACGTTTCGCACTCGCCGCTTAATCCGGTGAGCCTTGCAACAGTT
>CANKBG010000068.1 GCA_947479935.1 Comamonadaceae bacterium | reverse complement strand
TTACACAGGAATGGGGAAAAGAGTTTCAAATCGGCACCAAATAAAATTGGCTGCTAGGCCACGCCAGTATTGGCATTCACTACGAATTAACCCGGTTTAACCGGACACTACTGATAATGCATCTTAACTAAAAAAGCAGCAGTCCCAATCTCCATTGATTGGGAAACTGCTGCCTCATATTTGATTTCTGTTTAACTGACTAAGTTTAAACAATCACCTCTACTTTTGCGCGCTTTGCAACTGCAGTCCAAGTGTTGATTTGAGACTGAATCAGTTTGGTGAAATCGTCACCAACCACAGGTGTTTTGCGTGGCAAAGTTTGGACCTCTTCCAAACGCGCCATGATATCTGGCTTGGCCAAAAGCTCAGGAATGAGTGCGGTAATTCGCTGGGCAATTGGTGCAGGTAAGTTCTTCGGTGCAGAAAGGCCTAACCACTGCGAGCCAGTCAGGGAGTTGTAACCAAGTTCAGCAAATGTTGGAATATTGGGCAATGCTGGCAAGCGATTGGGCGTTGAAACGGCCAGTGCGCGCAATGAACCTGCTTTGAGCTGGTTGACATTGGTCGTGACAGGGTCAAAAACACTGTCAATCTGCCCGCCCAGTAAATCCTGCATAGCCGGCGCACTGCCCTGATAAGGCACATGATCATGTTCGTTGGCTTGACCTTCAATTTTCAGCAACTCACCGTAAAGGTGATTGGCAGAACCTATGCCTGAAGTGCCGTATCGGACTGGTTTGGTTTTGGCTGCGGTAATGTACTGCGCCAGTGTTTGATAAGGCGATTGGGCTCTGACCAATAAAAGCATAGGTGCTTCAACCAACATGCCCATGTGAGTGAAATCATTCACAGGATCAAATGGCATGGTTTTCCGAGTTGCTGTTGCATAGATATGCACAGATGCGTGACTCACTAAAAGTGTATAGCCATCAGCTGGCTGGCGTGAAGCATATTCAGTGCCGATCAAACCACCCGCACCCGCTCTGTTTTCGACCACGACCGTTTGGGAAAGTGCCTGAGACAGGTGAGGCGCCAAAAGCCTAGCTACCGTATCGACCAGCCCGCCAGGAGGGTATTGGCAGATGAGACGGATAGAGCCCCTGGTGGGCCAAGCTGCTGACTGGGCATGAACCCAAGGTGCAGCAACAGTAGACGCAGCTACGGCCAGTAAATCGCGACGCTTCATGAAGACTCCTTGTATTGAATCAATGGAAAAGTTAAGATGAAAACAGGTCTGTCAAACCTGATCGTTTTCAGCACAAAACATGCCTGTCATTTTCAATTTCTAACGCTTCAAAATGAGGAATTGAAAACCCAAAATGCACCAAATTAGCACCTAAACGCACCAAAATTAAATGCTAAAGACAAGTTTGAATCGTTTTCTAGTCATCAATCCAAATACCAATGCACTGACCACTCGGCGATTGCAAGAAGTCCTAACGTCTTGCCTGTCCAAAAATGTGCAAATAGACTTCACCACTGCTTCTTTTGGTGCAACCTATATTGCCTGCGAGGCAAGCCATTCGGTAGCATCACATGCCTGTTTAGCCGCATGGGCCGAGCACCACAAAATGGCCAGCAAACCAATCAACGGCGTACTCATCGGCTGTTTTGGCGATCCAGGGTTGTTTGCGCTTCGTGAAATTGGAGCTTATCCAGTGACTGGGCTGGCCGAGGCTTCATTTATTAAGGCCTCAGCGCTAGGTCCCTTTTCAATTGTGACTGGCGGGGAGCGTTGGAGACCTATGCTGCAGCGTTTGGCACTGAGTCTGGGCTTCAGCGATCACTTAAGACACATTGAAACCGTTACACCCACAGGCGCTGAGCTCCAAGCCAATCCTGACATGGCCATTGCCTGTTTAAAGAAAGCATGTGAGGAGGCGGCCAAGTCTGGTGTGAAATCCATCATCTTGGGAGGCGCCGGCTTGGCCGGATATGCACAACAAATTCAAAATTTGATTTCACTGCCCATCATTGACAGTGCTACTGCGGGGCTTGAAGTATTGATGAACAAACAAGCGCCCACGCCTATCAGAAAGGAGCACGGTTTTTATGCCCAATGGTCGGGCATGCCTCAGTCAATGAGCGACCTATCGTCAAACTCAATATAGCCATCTAACCTGAGCCGGTTTTAAGCCTATCGATACGCGATCATTTGGATGCCATTTGGTTTTTTCAGGTCCATGGGATTGATCAACAAAAATTTCGATGTCTGACATTCGCACTTTGTATCGTGTGGCATGCCCCATAAACTCAGCACTTAAAACGATACCAGGCAGCCAAGTTTGCATGGGTTCTTTTAAAACCGAAGTGGGCATACTTTCAGCCGCGACCAATTGGGCATCGTGCGGCCGGAACGATAAAAATTTTGAGGCAATTTCGCCCTGATTGTCGGATTGCAGTGCGCTCCAATTGGCATGGCTTTGATTCAATTCAGAGACTGACACCACATTCATGGTGCCAACAAAGTTAGCGACAAAACTGTTAGCGGGTGAGTGATACAAATCTTCGGGTGACCCTACTTGTTGTACAACCCCCTTCTCTAATACCGCCATGCGGTCTGCCGTAGACATGGCTTCTTCTTGGTCGTGCGTTACAAAGATGGTGGTAATGCCAAGCCGTCGTTGCAGCGACAAAAGTTCTTGCCGCATTTGAATTCTCAAGGTTTTATCTAAATTAGACAGCGGCTCGTCGAGCAATAGCACCTTGGGTTCAACTACCAAGGTTCGGGCCAATGCCACTCGTTGCTGCTGACCGCCCGACAATTGACTGGGCTTTCGATAAGCCAAATCAAGTAACTCTACTTGCGACAAAATGGCACTGACTTTGGATTTCAATATGTCACGTTCAACTTTACGCTCGACCAAACCAAATGCGACATTGTCCCAAACCGATAAATGTGGCCACAATGCGTAGCTCTGAAACACCATACCCACTTGCCTTTCCCAAGGCGCCTGCCCGCTGACTTCTTTTCCATCAATGAATAACTGGCCACTTTGATGGTGGTTAAATCCGGCAATCAATCTGAGTAAGCTCGATTTGCCAGAGCCTGACGGCCCTAACAAGGCAAAGAATTCACCCGGATGAATATCCAGACTTAGGTTTTTTAAGACTTCTGTGGCGCCATAGCCTAGGCAAATGTTGCGACATTGAATTGATACTTTATTCATCCGTTCACTCTTTGAATTGCTTTGCAGTTTCCTGACTGACCGTCACTCGGTGCGAAACATAGGTACCAAAAGCCACCACAATGATGGCTATCACGCCCAATGCAGCCCCAGGGCCACGGCCCGCCACACTTTGCATGTACAAATAAATGCCATAGCTCATGGGGGCTTGAGATTCTGCAGAGGACAACAAGATAGTGGCTGACAGCTCAACTGCAGCCGTCATAAAACTCGTGACAAAGCCCGCCAGAATGCCTCCAGAGATGAGTGGAATAAGAACACGTCGAATGGTTCGAATTTTGTTGGCGCCAAGACTTTCTGCAGCCTCTTCCAAAGAAATGTGGACCTGCTGAAGTGCTGCAATGCACGACCGCAGCGCGTAAGGCAGTCTGCGAATGGCATAGGCCAACATCAGTAGCACCCAAGTGCTGGTAAACAAAATATCGGTGCCAGGCAAAGTAATTCCCTTGTAAAACCTTAAATAGCCAATGGCCAGAACAATACCGGGTACCGCCAGAGAGGCAGTGGCAATCCAATCGAGCCACTTTTTGGCAGGCAGTTCAGTTCTGAGGATTAAATACGCTATGGTCACGCCCAAGATCACGTCCAAGCCAGCAGCCATACCGCAATAGATGAGCGTGTTTTGAATCATATTGCCCGAGTCTTGAATTACTGTTTGATAGTGTGAGAGGGTGTAGGCATCTGGCACGGGCGAATAGCTCCAAACTTGTGCAAATGACAATAGAAGCACCCCCAGATGCGGAGATAACACGATGAGCAAGACACAAGCAATCCATGCATACGCGGCCATTGATCCCCACATTGACAATTGACGTTTCTGAATACTGGCGCCCCCTTTTTGGAGGGTTGAATAATCTTTACCCACCAGAACGCGTGCAGACAGCACCATGGCCAAAATGGAAAACAACATCATGATCACACTGATGACATAGCCCATGGGATCTTCTAAACCCACTTGGGTAATTCTTAAGTAGGCTTGTGGTGCCAGCATGTTGGTTTGCCCAAGTACAAGGGGCGTGCCTAAGTCGTCAAACACTTTGACAAACACCAAAGAACTACCAGCCACAAAACCAGGCATGGCCAATGGAAAAATAACCCGTGCAAACAATCGCCAACCTTTGCACCCCAAATTTAACGCCGCCTCTTCCATAGCGCCATCAATGTTTCTGAGAGATACCGTCAGGTTCATTAGGATGAAGGGGAAGTAATGAATGGCTTCAACGAAAATCACACTGGTGAGCCCCTCCATGATAGGAAATTGAATGCCAAACCATTCACCCAAAAGCAAATTAATGGAGCCTGATCGCCCCCAAATCAGTTGCATGGCAACTGCCCCCACAAAGGGCGGCATGATGAGGGGTAGTACGCCTAGCGTTTGGATGAGCAAGCCACCACGGAACTGAAAGCGGACAGTGAGATAGGCCAAAGGTACTGCAATAAGAGCGGCAAAAACCGTTGACATGGTTGCCACATACAAACTTGCAAGAAAAGATTCTTGCATCAAACTCTGAGAAAAGAATGCCTCAAAGTGTCCTAAAGTGAAACTGCCGTCTAGTTCTACAAAAGCAGAATAAACAACACGTCCAACTGGCAATATTAAAAATAGCAATAGGAAGGTAAACACAAGGACTCCGGCCAACCAAATGCCGGGTCGCACAGCGAACCTAGAATTCGGAGTCATGTGTATAAATTTTCGTTAGCGAGTGACAGCTAAAGCTTGTTCGGCCAGACTCAGAGCACGAACGTAATTGGATTTTGCGGAGTTATTCCAATGATTTTCAAGTGCCGTCACCTGCTTGTTCACACTAGTTTCTTTTTTATTTGCAGCCAACAAGCTTAAAAAATCCTTATCTACCGCTTTTTGTGAATTGACAACTGGCGAAAAAGCCAACTCTCGGGCTTCTTTTAAAAGCGCTGTCCCTTTGACATTCGGCTTTTTAGTCAACGCCATTTCTGCAGCATGAATGGCTTTGGTAGCAGCTTGTAGCTCCTTCAATCGGAACGTAATGGTTTGATCAAACATTGCAGAGACAGCGTTGTACCGGGTCTCGGAAAGTTCAGAATCAAATTTAACTTTAGCGCGCTTGGCCAGCTCAAATGGATTTGGATATCCTGCAGGTGTTTTGCCGCCCATGGCTTCAGGCGGAAGAATGGGAAGCCGAGAGATTTTGGGGTCGTAAAGGAGTTGTTGGCCTTCAAGTGAAACAGAAAATTCAATGAATTTTTTGGCTTCAGCCTGATTTTTGCTACCCGAAATTAAGGCAATGTTGGCTGGCACCACTGAAGTGACATCGGGGTAAATAAATTCAACAGGGAAACCAGAAAATTTACCGGCTAGGCCAAAAAAATCAATCACCAAACCAATGCCAAATTGACCATTGTTGACGCCATCTGGCACGCCAAAACTTCTCTCTGTAATAGCAGCACAGTTGCCAGCGATTTGTAAAATTTGCTGCCACCCTTTATCCCAGCCTTCGCCCTGCAACAAGGTTTCTACCGTGAGGTGTGTGGTGCCAGATCTAGAAGGTGAACTGACAGCCACGTGGCCAAAATAAATAGCTTGTGTTAGATCTGACCACTGCTTGGGCGGTGGCAATTTATTGGCGGCTAAATAGCGTGTGTTCAGCATCATCCCATAGCCTGCTAAAGCTTGTCCTAGGTAAAGGCCTTGAGGATCATTGATGGGGTAAGAGCCTACTTTGGCAGGCGTGGCTTTGTTGGAGAGATCAGAAATTTTCTCTAGTAACTTTTGATTTGCCAAGACTTCAAATGCATCGGGTGCAGAAGCCCAAAAAATTTCTGGCCTTTGACCCACAGGCAACTCTCGCACATAGGAAATACCTTGAACTGTATTTTTATTCAAGATTTCCAGTTTGATACTGGGGTTGGCTTTTTCAAAAGCGACTTTGTACGCCTGCGTCAATTCTTTTGGAAAAGAAGTGATGACGGTGACGGTGCCCGCTTGCACATTGAATAAAAAGTTTAAGAGGCATATGACAAAGAGTTTCAACATCATTCTATTTAATCTCCAAAGACATGAGCTTGCAAGCTAGGGTAAACATGGGTTAGATTTTATCCGGTTAGCCGCCGCTGCATTTGTATCTGGCAACTGGTCTTGTCCAAACCGTTTTTTCTGAAAAGTACCAGAGTCGTGCTCAGTTTTGTACCCACCCTGTTATTGCAAAAAAGGCACCACTTCCTTGATGAAATCATGGATGCATTCAGGCATCACGGTTCTTCACAAATTAAATCCATCAATTCCTGCTTGGTCACGTCAATCAATCATTTTTTCAGCAATGCCCTGAGTTGATCACACCCATCACACCTTAAAAGCATCGGCATACACGCCGCTATGGCGGCACTGTCTAAATAGCCCGTCACACTTCCGTAAAATACACCTTACTTCAAGGACCACTTCTCGCAAGTCATGTGCATCAACTTCACTCCCACTCGAAAATCCTCTTGGGTCAAAGCGCAATTTGGCGTTGAGTTACCTGCATCAGATTACCCTGTTGAAGCTTACCCAGGCTATGTTGCCCCTATTGTGGTGAAAAGCCACAACACAGACCGAGTTGCTTGCGGATTGGCCAAATTTGGCTTAATTCCATCTTGGGCAAAAGACAGCAAGATCAGCAGGCACACCTACAACGCCAGAAGTGAAACAGTGAGAGAAAAACCTAGCTTCCGTCAAGCTTGGAAACAACGACGATATGCCATCGCCATTTTGGACAATTACTACGAGCCCAGCTATGTATCAGGTAAAGCCGAGCGTTGGAGAATTGAGCTTGAATCTCAAGACCCGTTTGGCATCGCCAGTCTTTGGGATACGTGGACGGATCCATCGACTGGTGAACTGGTTACCAGTTTCACCATGCTCACAGTGAACGCAGATTCGCATCCTGTGATGAAACAGTTTCACAAGCCTGGCGACGAGAAGCGAACCCCCGTTGTTTTAAACACAGATCAATTTAACCAGTGGCTCGGTGCCGATGACGCTCAGGCCATGGGAATGATGAATTGGGAAAAGATGCCTGAACTGCTGAGTCAAAAG
>CANKBG010000067.1 GCA_947479935.1 Comamonadaceae bacterium | reverse complement strand
TGACTTTGTGGTGGCCGCCAAGCGCGCATGGAACTGTGGCTTCCAATTCGTCGATCTCAAACACTGTCACGGTTATTTAGGGCACGAGTTTCTTTCGGCCAAAACGCGTGAAGGCGACTTTGGCGGCTCTCTGCACAACCGCACCCGATTCATCCGCGAATTGGCTCAAGGCATTCGCGCTGAAGTGCCCGGCATGGCCTTGGGCGTGCGTCTTTCAGCGGTAGATTTTCTGCCCTACAAAGCAGACCCCAGCATGTCCGACGAAGAATCTCTTGGGCCTGGCATTCCGGTCGATTACGCCAATGCACTGCCCTACCGCTACGGCTTTGGCGTGAACGAATCCAACCCACTGCTGTACGCACTAGACGAGACAGCGCAGTTTCTCAAAGTGCTGGAGTCGCTGGACATTTCAATGGTCAATGTGACTGTGGGCAGTCCTTACTACACGCCCCACGTTACACGCCCAGCACTGTACCCGCCTTCTGACGGCTACCAGCCTCCGGAAGACCCGTTGGTTGGGGTGATGCGGCATTTGGAAATCGTTCGAGATCTAAAGAAAATGTTTCCTGCAATGGCTTTTGTCGGCAGCGGCTACACCTACCTGCAAGAGTTCCTGCCGTATGTGGCACAAGCTGTGGTCAAACAAGGCTGGACCGACTTTGTGGGACTTGGCCGCATGGTGTTGGCCTACCCTGAGCTACCAGCCGACGTGCTAGCAGGTCGAACAATGCAGCGCAAACGCCTGTGTCGCACCTTCAGCGACTGCACCACAGCACCACGCAATGGTTTGGTTTCGGGCTGCTACCCGCTAGATGTGCATTACAAAAAGTCTCCACAAATGGCCGTGCTCACCCAGATTAAAAAAGCTGCCAAGCTGTCCTAACAGCACCCCCACTACCATGCCCGTCCACAACGCCAAGACCATCACACGCAACCCCGAGGAAAGTCGCGAGCGCATCTTGCACGCGGCCCGTTTGGAGTTTGCTGCGCACGGCTTGGGCGGCGCACGGGTGGACCGCATCTCACAGCAAGCGGGCATCAACAAGCGAATGCTGTACCACTACTTTGGCAACAAGGACGACCTGTTTGGCGCCGTGCTGGAAGCCAACTATTGCCACAAGCGCGCATCCGAGCAGGCTATGCGTTTGGAAAACGAAGAGCCGCGTGAAGCCATTCGCAAACTGGTGACGCTAACCTGGAATTACTACATCGATCACCCAGAGTTCATGAACCTACTCAACAGTGCCAACTTGCACCAAGCCAGGCATATTCAGGCATCACCCTCGGTCAAAAAAATGCGCAATCCGTTCATCCACATGATCGGCAACATTCTGGACAATGGCGTCAAAGCAGGCGTGTTCAAGTCGGGTGTCGATCCGGTGCAGTTGTACATCTCTATCGCTGGACTGTCCTACTTTTACCTGTCTAACCAACACACCTTGTCGGCCATTTTCGGGCGTAATCTGCTTAGCACTCCCGCCAAAACCAAACGCAAGAACCACATGGTCGAAATGGTGCTTTCATTCTTGGAACAAGAAGCATGAAACTACCCCTTGAATTCACAGGTGAAGATCACCTGGAAGACATCATGAGCACCCCCTCCCCCCTGCTGATTAACAGCTTGGCTCAGCTTGAGGGCGACATTATCATTCTGGGTGTTGCTGGAAAAATGGGCCCCACTCTGGCGCGCATGGCCAAGCGGGCAGCACCCCACAAACGCGTGATCGGGGTGGCACGTTTTTCAAACCCCCAACTTCTAAACAGCTTAAGCGCACAGGGCATTGAATGCATTCAGGCCGACTTGTTGTCTGCCCAGGCCCTGACAGCCTTACCCGATGTACCCAATGTGGTGTTCATGGCGGGCCGAAAATTTGGTTCTCAAGGCAGCGAATGGCTGACCTGGGCCATGAACGCCCATGTGCCCGCATTGATCGCACAACGCTACAAAAACTCCCGCATCGTGGCGTTTTCCACCGCCTGTGTTTACCCATTTGTAGATGTGCATGGCCCAGGCGCTCCCGAAAGTCTGGCCCCCACGCCGCCTGGCGAATACGCCAATTCATGTGTGGCCCGTGAGCGTATGTTCGAACACTTTTCGCACGAACACCAGACCTCTGGATGCCTGCTTCGCCTGTCTTACGCCATCGACATGCGCTACGGGGTTCTGCACGATGTGGCGCGCACCATTTGGCAGGGACTGCCACTGTCGGTGGCCATGGGCTATGCCAATATCATTTGGCAAGGCGATGCCAACGACCTGGCCTTGCGAGCCCTCAGCGCTTGCACCACCCCAACTTCGGCAATCAACCTCAGCGGCCCGCCCATCTCGATACGCGATGTTGCCATACGCCTAGCGACCCGCATGGGCAAAACTGTGCATTTCACTGACACCGAAGCGCCTTCCGCTTGGCTGATTGATTGCCACAAGGCAGATACCTTATGGGGTACGCCCTCGGTAGCACTTGACACCCTTTTGGACTGGACGGCCGCTTGGGTCATGCAGGGCCACAAATCATTGGACAAACCTACCCACTTCGAGGTTCGCGATGGCCACTACTGATTTGTCCGGCTTGTTGCCTGAAACCGTATCGCAGGTTTTGCGCCAAGGTGCGGTGATTCCTGCGCATCCGCTGGCACTCAATGCCCAGCGCCAGCTTGATCCTCGCAGACAAAGGGCGCTCAGCCGCTACTACCTCGATGCCGGCGCCGGCGGTCTGGCAGTAGGTGTGCACACCACCCAATTTGCCATCCGGGAAAACGGGATGTATGACCCCGTGCTCGAAATGGCCATGCAAACGGCTCACGACTGGATTCCTTTGGGCGGTCCGCGTCCGCTGGTCATGATTGCAGGCGTAGCAGGCCCCACCTCGCAAGCCTGCGCCGAAGCGGCCACGGCCAAAGCTATGGGCTACCACGCAGGTCTACTCAGTCTGGCGGCGCTGCGCGGCGCCAGCGAAGCCGAGATACTTGCGCATTGTCGCGCTGTGGCGCAGGTCATACCGCTGGTAGGCTTTTACCTTCAGCCCGCAGTGGGCGGCGTGGTTCTGTCTGCCGCATTCTGGGAAGCCTTTGCACGCATTGAACAAGTTGTAGCCATCAAGATGGCGCCCTTCAACCGCTACCGCACCCTAGATGTCATTCATGGTGTGGTCGCAGCCCAAGCCGAAGACCGAATCACGCTGTACACCGGTAACGATGACCACATCGTGCTAGACCTGGTAACACCATTTCACGTCAAGCGAGGAGACGAAACAGTGCAAGTACGCATCCGGGGGGGCTTGCTGGGCCATTGGAGCGTCTGGACACAGAATGCGGTCGCACTGCTACAGCGTTGCCAACAAGAATCTGCACGCGGACAGATTTCGGCGGAGCTGCTGGCCCTAGATTCGAAAGTCACCGATTGCAACAGCGCCTTGTTCGATGTGGCCCATGAATTTGCTGGGTGCATTGCTGGGTGCCATGAAGTCCTGCGCCGACAGGGCTTGCTCGAAGGCATCTGGTGCCTCGACCCTCTTGAGGCCCTCAGTGAGGGACAAGCCGAAGAACTCACACGAGTCAGTCAAGCTTATCCGGACTTGATCGATGATAATTTTGTAACACGTCACTTGGCCCGATGGCTTGATGGCTAACGTTTTTGCGAAGCTGTTGTAAGACAGCATGTTTTTTTAACCTTTGAACCATGAAATGAGGAGACAGACAATGAAAAAGCGGACATTGATTCAAACCATCGCCCTGGGACTCGCCTTGAGCGCCAGCGCCAGCGCCATGGCTCAGGCCACCTGGAAACCCACCAAGCCCATTAACCTGATTGTTCCCTGGGCCGCGGGCGGCTCCACCGACCAGATCACCCGGATCGCAGCGGCCGAAATTGAAAAAACCTTAGGACAAAAAATCGTGGTGGTTAACCAGCCCGGTGCCTCTGGCTCGATTGGAAGCAAAAACGCCTGGGATGCCCCGCGGGACGGCTACACATGGACCGCAGGTGCGGCTCAAGACTTGGGTACTTACCAGTCCTTGGGAATGTTGAATGCGGGCATCAAAGACTGGCACCTGTTTTTGCATGTGGCCAACATAGCCGTGGTCAGCGTCAACCCGTCCACGCCATATCAAAACATCGGGCAATTTTTGGATGCCATGAAAACCAAATCTGACATCAAGGTAGCCACGGCTGGCGTGACCTCGGGTGGTCACAATGCGATGGAAGCCATTGTGAGTGTCACCGGAAGCAAGTATCGCCATGTCACCTATGACGGCGGCAACCCAGCCGTCATCTCCACCGTCTCTGGCGAGACCGATGCCACAACGCAACTGGCCGTGGAGCAAGCAGAAATGATTCGCGGCAAACGGCTACGCCCTCTGGCAACCGTTTCCGACAAGGCTCTCGAAATTGAAGGCTATGGCGTGATTGAGCCCATATCAAAGACCTTGTCGAACTTCAAGGCGCCAGCCAACTACTTTGGAATTTTTATTCCTAAAGGTGTACCCGCTGAAGTGGTGGCCACTGTTGAGCGCATCTGGGCAACTCAGATCACCAACAACGAAGCCATTAAGAAATACGCCGTCAACCGAGGCGCATTTTTTGGTCCCGCCAGCGGTGAGGCCGCACAAGCCGCAGCCTTTCCTGCTGTACAGGCAAACGCCTGGCTGTTGCACACCGGGGGCAAAACTAAGGTATCACCCGACACCGTAGGCATCCCTAAACCCTGACAGCATCACAGAGGGGCAGGCATTCAGCTGCCCCATTTGACAAAGGCACGCCATGAGCATGGAAGAAGAAGACGACGAAGTGGCCTCACCGCGTGAGGATTTGATCGCCGCGGTACTTTGGGTGGCATTTGGCTTGGCGGTGACCATTGGCTCATGGCGCATGGACCGACTTGAAAAGCTCAACATCAACCCCTATGAGGTTCCGGGCCTAGTCCCTTTTTTACTCGGTTGCGCCATGACCGTCTTGGGCTTGGTTCTCTTCTTTCGCGCCTGGGCCCAAGGCGGCTGGCAAGCCCCTATGGCATCAGCCAAAGTCCATGACCCCACTTTGTTAAGGTACATGGCGATGGTGTTTGGCGGGTCGCTTTTTTACGCGCTGTTGCTCATAGGTACGGGGCTACCTTTCATGCTAGGCACCTTCTTGTTCATCGCCGTGTTCATCGGCGTACTAGACCGGCAACGCCAAAATGAGATGGGTAGATCTGTCACCGCACAATGGGTGCGTGCTGCCATCTACGGCAGTGGCTGGAGCGTGTTGGTAGCGCTGTCTTTTGAATACATCTTTTTAGTCAGGTTGCCGTGATGTTTGATGGACTCTTTGCATTTGGACATTCGCTGGCGTCTTTCATGACGATCGAATCTGTGTTCATGGCGTTGGCTGCATCGCTGGTCGGAGTGATCATTGGTGCACTGCCTGGCCTTACGGCCACGATGGGTGTGGCGCTCATGACCACGCTAACCATTAAGTTGCCATCTAGTCAGGCGCTTTTGATACTGATCTGCACCTACGTGGGAGCGATTTATGGTGGAAGCCGCAGTGCAATCTTACTCAATATCCCAGGCACTCCGGCTTCGGCGGCCAGTTGCCTTGACGGCTACGCTTTAGCGCGCCAAGGGCATGCGGGCCGTGCAATGGGCATTGCCACCACCGGCTCGGTGCTTGGTACCTTGATCGGTATGTTTTTTCTGGCTCTGTTCACACCCCTGCTGGGTGATTTGGCACTCAAATTCGGGGCGTATGAATTTTTCTGGCTTGCGGTGTTTGGCGTCATTATTTCGGCAACATTAACCGGAGGCGATGCACTCAAAGGCTGGATTTGCGGCTTTGCTGGTTTGTTCATTGCCACCATTGGGCAAGATGGCATCCATGCCTTCGAGCGCTTTTCTTTCGACAACCGCGACTTAGCAGGCGGCATTTCACTGGTGCCCGCACTGGTGGGTGCATTTGGTTTTGCAGAGATTTTGGTAGCTATGAAAGCCCGTCGCCCCGTCCCCGAAATCAACCCCTTTGACACCGTCATACCCAAGCTCCAAGACGTGTTTCAATACTGGCGCACGATCTTGCGCTCTGGCATCATTGGCACCTTCATCGGCATTGTTCCAGGTGTGGGAGAAGACGTCGCCGCATGGACCTCTTATGCTGCAGCAAAACGGGCCAGTAAAGAAAAAGAAAAATTCGGCAAAGGCTCTATCGAGGGCCTGATGGCGGCTGAAACCGGTGACAACGCTTGTGTGCCCGGTGCAATCATCCCTGTGCTGACCTTGCAAATCCCGGGTTCGGCACCGGCAGCGGTGCTGATGGCGGCTATGCTCATTCACGGCGTCAAACCTGGCCCAATGATCATGCTGGAGTCGCCACAGTTTGTGTACGACGTGGTCGCCATGATGCTACTGGCCACTATCGGCATACTCATCTATGGCCTTGTCTTAACCAAGCTGCTGGTCAAGGTGCTGCGTGTGCCAACCACCATCATCGTGCCCATGATTTTTGTATTGTGCGTGGTAGGCACCTATGCATTGTCATCGCGCCTGTTTGACGTCTGGACCATGCTCTTGTTCGGTGTGCTGGGCTATGTGCTGCGACAATACAAATTTCCGGTCGCCCCACTGGTGCTGGGCATTGTTCTGGGAGACCTGATGGAAAAAAGCCTGCGCCGAGGACTGGTTTTGTCCGATGGCGATCTGACCCCCTTCTTCACACGCCCGATTGCGGGTTCAATTTTTGCAATGATTGCCATTGTCTTGCTAATGAGAGCGCCGTTTATGCAAAACCTCTTTAAACGCAAAACTCCATGAGAATCGCACTGTGCAACGAAGTACTGGCGCCCATGCCTTTTGCGGCACAATGCCAAATGGCCCGTGATATGGGCTACATGGGACTAGAAGTTGCCCCCTTCACCCTGACCGACACCCCCGAAAGTTTGACTACATTCCAAGCTCGGCAATACGCCCAAGTGACGGCCGACCATGGCCTGATGGTCACTGGCTTGCATTGGCTACTGGTCAAGCCGGAAGGTTTGTCCATCACACACCCCGATGTAAAGGTTCGTCAAAAAACAACTGACTTTTTGAAACACCTGTGCGAGATTTGCGCTGCCATGGGCGGGCGTTACCTGGTGCACGGTTCTCCCAAGCAACGCAGCATCCACCCAGGTCAAACACACGACCAGGCCCTGGGCCTCGCGCAAGAAGTTCTAGCCAAGGTTGCGAAAGCAGCGCAAAGTTTTGGTGTGACCTATTGCCTAGAGCCGCTGTCGGCCGACCAGACCCCGCTCATCAACACCGTGGCCCAAGCTGCAGAAGTGGTGAAACAAATCAACAACCCTTTTTTCAAAACTATGCTGGACACCAGCTCGGCGGGCTTGGCTGAAACCTTGTCAATGCCAGAGCTGATTGAGTTGTGGATGCCGCAGGGCATCATGGCGCATGTGCAGCTTAACGACCCTAACCGCCGCGCGCCCGGACAGGGCGATATGCG
>CANKBG010000066.1 GCA_947479935.1 Comamonadaceae bacterium | reverse complement strand
TCTAATGCTGAACAAATGGAGACTTTGGCCAAGGATGTGCATGCTCTATTTGGTGCGCCTCACTTCGTTTTCAACAACGCCGGCGTAGGATCTGGCGGATTGGTTTGGGAAAACACGGTGGCCGATTGGCAATGGGTCTTGGGTGTCAACGTCTGGGGTGTGGTGCATGGTGTTCGTTTGTTCACTCCCATGATGCTAGAAGCGGCCAAAAAAGATCCCCACTACGAAGGCCACATTGTGAACACGGCCAGCATGGCGGGTCTCTTAACAGCGCCCAACATGGGTGTTTATAACGTCAGCAAGCATGCTGTGGTGGCACTGACTGAAACTCTTTACCAAGATTTAAAATTGGTAACCGATCAGGTCAGTGCCAGCGTGCTTTGTCCCTACTTTGTGCCAACAGGCATTAGCCAAAGCCATCGTAATCGTCCGGCCAATCTGCCGCATCAAAAAGCCACTAAGAGTCAACTCATTGGCCAGGCCATGAGTGACAAAGCTGTGAGCAGCGGTAAGGTTTCTGCGGCTGAAATGGCGCGCATGGTGTTTGAGGCCATTGCGGCCGATCGTTTTTACATTTACAGCCACCCTCAGGCTTTGGGCAATGTTCAAACTCGCATGGAGGCCATTGTTCAACAAGAAAATCCGCCTAACCCATTTCTGGCACGGCCCGATATTGGCGAAAAACTCAAAGCAGAGCTTCGAACTTAGAAAACACCCTTGTGAGTGTGGCAAACTCGTTGGCATTGATCTATCTAACCTTAGAAAATAGCCTTCGAGATGCAGAAAATACTGGGCCAACTGGCCACTGAAATCAAAATTCGACCTGAGCAAGTTCAGGCGGCTGTCTCCTTGTTGGATGGCGGTGCCACTGTTCCCTTTATTGCGCGTTATCGCAAAGAAGTCACGGGAGGTTTGGACGACATTCAACTGCGCGAATTGGAGTATCGACTGGGCTATCTCCGCGAAATGGCAGACCGCCGCGAAACCATTTTGAAAAGCATTGCCGATCAAGGCAAGTTAACGCCTCAATTACAAATGGCAATAGAACAAGCGGCGACCAAGCAAGACTTGGAAGATTTGTACTTGCCATTCAAACCCAAGCGCAGAACCAAGGGTATGATTGCCAAGGAGGCTGGCATTGAGCCTTTAGCTGATGCCTTGTGGGCCAACCCCATGCTCAACCCGGACGAAGAAGCACAGGCCTATTTAAAGCCCGCAGATGCAGTGGAAGGTGCCGACTTTTCAACGGTGGGCGCTGTGCTAGATGGCGTCAGGGATATTCTGTCTGAGCGCTGGGCTGAAGATGCCGGGCTTGTTCAATCTCTTCGGGAATGGCTCTGGAAAGAAGCTTTGTTCACCAGCCATCTTTCATCAGGCAAAGATGAAAATCAAGTCGAGGTCTCTAAATTCAGAGACTACTTTGCATACAGTGAGCCCATTGGCCGCGTGCCCTCGCACAGAGCCTTGGCTGTCTTTCGCGGACGCGCTTTAGAGTTTTTGGACGCCAAGTTATCACTGCCAGAGCCCGAGACTCTTGGTGCCAACGCTTCGCCTTTAACAGCCACTGCAGCAGCACAAGCTGCCAGCGCAATGGCAGAAGGTCGTATTGCATTGCATTTGCGCTGGTCACATTCAGCGCGTGCTTCAGACGACCTCATCCGGAAAACCATCTTGTGGACTTGGCGTGTCAAACTCAGTTTGTCTTTAGAGCGTGATTTATTTACGCGTCTTCGTGAAGATGCAGAAAAAGTGGCCATCAAAGTTTTTGCAGACAATCTTCGCGACTTGTTATTGGCGGCGCCGGCAGGACCGCGCGTGGTACTGGGCTTAGATCCGGGCATTCGCACCGGCGTCAAAGTAGCCGTGGTCGATGAGACGGGCAAGCTGGTAGAAACAGCCACGGTGTATCCTCATGAACCGCGGCGTGATTGGGACGGTGCCTTGCACAGCTTGCTCAAATGTTGTCAAAAACATGGTGTCAATTTAATTGCCATTGGCAATGGCACAGCTAGCCGAGAAACCGACAAGTTGGCAGCCGACCTCATCAAACAACTCAAAACGCCAGATGCTGTTGAAATTCAAAAAGTGGTGGTCAGCGAGGCGGGTGCTTCCGTGTATTCCGCCAGTGAATTTGCAAGCCAAGAAATGCCCGATGTTGACGTTAGTTTAAGAGGCGCTGCTAGCATTGCACGGCGCTTGCAAGATCCTTTGGCCGAGTTGGTCAAAATTGATCCTAAATCCATTGGGGTGGGGCAGTATCAACACGATGTCAATCAAACAGAATTGGCCCGAACGCTTGAAGCCGTGGTGGAGGATTGTGTGAATTCCGTTGGCGTTGACTTGAACACAGCCAGCGTCCCTTTGCTTTCCAGAGTTTCTGGTTTATCGAGTGGCGTTGCCAAATCTGTAGTCCGTTGGCGTGAGACCCATGGTGCCTTTAAAAGTCGACAAGACTTGCTTAAAGTCACAGGACTGGGTGCCAAAACGTTTGAGCAAAGCGCTGGTTTCCTTCGAATTCGCGGCGGTGACAATCCCTTAGACATGACCGGAGTACATCCTGAAACTTATCCAGTCGTGGAAGCCATTTTGGCCAAAATGGCGCAACCCGTTGAAAATTTGATGGGCCGTGCAGACATGCTTCAAGCGCTTCGCCCAGAATTGTTTGCCAGCGAAAAGTTTGGCGTGATCACTGTTAAAGATATTTTGGTGGAGTTGGAAAAACCTGGACGAGACCCCCGACCCGATTTCAAGGTGGCCCGCTTCAATGAGGGTGTGGATGACATTCGAGACTTGAAAGAAGGCATGATTTTGGAGGGAACCGTCAGCAACGTGGCGGCCTTTGGCGCCTTCATCGATTTAGGTGTTCACCAAGATGGCCTGGTCCATGTAAGCCAATTGAGCAACAAGTTTGTCACGGACGCGCGCGAAGTGGTTAAAACGGGGGACATTGTGAAAGTTAAAGTGACTGAAGTTGATGTGGCTCGAAAGCGCATTGGGTTGACCATGAAGGTCAATGATTCGCCCTCCGCACAAGCTCATCGAACTCGAGATAATCGTTTTGAAAATGCACCGCGCAATCAACAACTCAGTTCAAGGACTCAAGGTCCATCGGCCTCAGGGAGCGTTGGTCAAAGTGCCATGGCTTCAGCCTTTGCTAAATTACAAAACAAAAATTAAAACGCAATGGGTAAGTCCCTCTCATGAAAGCCCTTTGTATTTATGCTGGCCCTTCTGCACTCGAACATTTGCGTCGGAATGGACTGAGCTCTTCTGACGTAGGCATTATTCCAGCGGCGGCAGGTGGCCCTAAGGGCTTGATCTTGGGTCCGATGGATCGCTTTCTTTTCAATGAGTGGCTGCCCAACAGCCAGCAAAAAATCGATTTGGTCGGCGCATCAATTGGTGCATGGCGAATGGCCACGGCCTGCATGACTAACAGCAGGGCTGGGTTTCAGCGACTTGAACGTGACTACATTCACCAGCACTACGAATTAAAGCCTGGTGAAAAATATCCCAGCGCGCAGCAGGTCAGCGACTCATTTCGTGCCAATTTAAACTTGTTTTATGGGGGGCAGGTAGAGAGCTTGCTCATGCACCCTCGATACAAGTTGCATGTACTGACTTCTCGCGGCAAAGGATTGTTGAAGCAAGAAAGTTCATGGGCCACACCCCTTGGTTACGGCCTTGCATTTTTCAGAAATTTGCTAAGTAGGAAAGCCATGGGAGCCTCACTGGAGCGTGTTGTTTTTTCCGCTGATGGCGCGCACCTTCCATTTGAAACAAATGATTACGCTACGCTGCAGCTGCCTTTAAACTCGGAAAACTTCATGGATGTTTTGCAAGCCAGTTGCGCCATTCCTTTTTTACTGAAACCTGTGCACGAAATTAAAGGCGCTCCGTCTGGTGCTTATTGGGATGGTGGCATTACCGACTATCACCTTCATCTGGAATGGAAACAGGCTGAGAAACGAGGGCAACAAAGTGATTGCGGAAAGATTGTTCTTTACCCCCATTTTCAAAAATCAGTGGTACCCGGTTGGTTGGACAAAAATTTAAAATGGCGTCACAAGGCAACCCATTTTTTGGCGCACACCGTGGTATTAGCGCCTCGACTTGAGTGGGTTCAAACGCTGCCTAATGGCAAGCTACCTGACCGCACTGACTTTGCCAAGTACGGCCAAGATTTACAAGCAAGAGTTAAGGTTTGGCAAGCCGCTTGCAGTGCCAGTGAGCAATTGGCCCATGAATTTGCGGCATGGCTTGAGCGGCCTGACATGTCTGTGGTGCAGGCCTTGTAATTTCTACATTGAGTTGACCAACATTTCGCGGTAGTCATCGGGTGTCGCAATGCGAGGATTGGTTTTGTGACAATGATCTGCCATGGCGCCATGAATGACCGCATCAAATTGCGACTCTGTGACGCCCATGGCTTCAAGGCCTGAGGGCAGGCCCAATCTTGCACTCATGTCTTGAATGGCCGATGGAATATCAGCGCCTGTTGACAATCCCATCACTTGTGCCATCCGGTTCAATCGATTTTCTTTTTGCACTGATTCTGCGCTTGCATTGAAATGAATGACCGCGGGCAAGAACATGGCATTGAGCGTGCCGTGATGCAAGCGTGGGTTGACACCCCCCAAGCTGTGGCTCAAAGAATGGACACAGCCTAGACCTTTTTGAAAAGCCATTGCGCCCTGCATGGAAGCACTCATTAAATGCATCCTCGCTTCTTTGTCTTGGCCGTTTAAGGTGGCACGTTCAATGTGTGCCCACGCACGTTGCAACCCATCCAAGCCAATGCCGTCGGCGGGTGGATTGAACGGAGCTGCCATGAAAGTTTCCATGCAGTGTGCAATGGCGTCCATGCCGGTTGCGGCTGTGAGCAAGGGCGGCAAGCCAAAGGTGAGTTCGGGATCGCAAATGGCCGCCTTGGGCACAATGAACCATGAATGGAAGCCCAACTTTCTGCCATCGTCCACAATTAAGATGGCGCCCCGTGCCACTTCACTGCCAGTGCCACTGGTAGTGGGGACCGCAATGATGGGCGCGACACGGTCTGTGATTTTCAGAGAACCCCCTTCAATGGTGGCATATGTTTTAAGAGGACCTTCATGCGTCACCGCAATGGAGACACACTTCGCGCAGTCGATGGATGAACCGCCGCCAACAGCAATCAAGCCATCGCAGCCATGGGCTTTGTACAGGGCACTGGCCGCTCTGACGGCTGTTTCTGTGGGGTTGGAAGGCGTCTGATCAAAAACCGTGACATTGACACCCGGCAATGCGTCAAGTGCTTTTTGCAAAATACCTGCAGCTTTCACACCTTGATCGGTAACGATGAGAGGCTTCTGGATTCCTACTCTTTCACATTCTTGTTTTAGCAGCTGAATGGCTCCAAAATCGATTTGGATTTGTGTGACGTAATTGATAAATGCCATCTTGAGTTCTCTAGAGCGGTTAGGATCAACTTCAACTCTAATGCAAGAGTTGAGTTTCGTCAGCCACGTTAACCATGAAAGAGTCACTTTCGCGATATAAAGTAGACTGAAACCATGAGCTCTCATCACATTCCCCCCATCCATTTAACTGAGGCCATGCGCTTGGTTCTGAGTAACATTGAGCGGGCAGGGCGCCCGCCCCTGTACCTGCTTACGGCGCAACAAGCCCGACTGTTTTATGAAGTGTCTTCCAGTATTTTGGACATGCCCGAGCCGTTTATAAGCCGGGTAGAAGACCTGAAGATCAAGGCCAGAGACGGCCACATGATGAATGCGCGATTGTTTGCGCCAGTTTTGCGTTCAGCCACACCACCTTTGCCCACTTTGGTCTATTTCCATGGGGGTGGATTTACCATTGGCAGCATTCAAACTCACAGTGTGTTGTGCCGTGAGTTAGCAAGAATTGCGCACTGTGCTGTCATTTCCATCGACTACCGGCTTGCGCCAGAACACCGTTTTCCAACGGCTACGAACGATGCTTGGGATGCCCTGCAATGGGTGAGCCAAAACGCCATGAGTTTAGGATTACAAGCCAATGCTTTGGCAGTTGGCGGAGACAGTGCTGGCGGAACATTGGCAGCTGTCTGCGCCATCAAAGCACGCAATGCCGGCTTAAAACTGGTGCTGCAGTTGCTCATTTATCCTGGAACGGCGGGACGCCAAAGTACAGCGTCGCATCAAAAATTTGAAAAAGGTTTTGTCTTGGACAAAGCAACCATCGATTGGTTCGTAGATCATTACATTGACGATGAACACCGCGGTGATTGGCGATTTGCCCCTATGTTGGCCGAGCGCCATGGTGGCTTAGCTCCTGCCTGGATAGGTTTGGCAGAATGTGATCCCTTGGTGGATGAAGGCGTCGCCTATGGCGATTTAATGCGTCAAGCAGGTGTACCTGTTGAATTGGAAATTTACCAAGGGGTGGTCCATGGTTTTGTCAACATGGGGCGTGTCATACCCGAAGTCAAGCGGGCACATGATGACGCAGGCCGCGCCTTAAAGCGAGCCTTCAGTACAGCAACCTCTTCTCTTTAATCATGGCAACTGTTAATAGGATTAAATTTAAATATGAAACGCAGTGACTTTCGATTTTTTCATCGCCTTCGTGTTCGTTGGGCTGAAGTGGACATGCAAAAAATTGTGTTCAACGGCCATTACTTGATGTACTTTGATTCGGCGATTACAACCTATTGGGGTCGTGTGGCGTTGCCCTATGAAACCGCCTTTCATATGTTAGGCGGTGAGTTGTATGTGAAAAAAGCCACCCTTGAATATCACGCATCCGCTCTCATGGACGATGACCTCAGCATTGGCATGAAGTGCAGCAGAATGGGCAATTCGTCCATGGTGTTTGAGGCGGGTATTTTTCGCGGCGATAAATTGCTGGTCAGTGGAGAGTTGATCTATGTTTTTGCCGATCCCAAAACACAAACTTCCAAGCCCATCCCTGAAGCGCTCCGTCACATCTTGCTCATCTACGAAGCCGGTGAGTCGGTGGTGGATTTGAAAACTGGCGCATGGTCAGAACTCAAATCACTCGCATCGCCCCTTAGAACGTCTGTGTTCGTAGAGGAACAAGAAATCCCGCCTGAATTGGAATGGGATGCTGCTGACGAAACAGCTTTGCACGCCGTGGTACTTAACAAATTGGGTCAGAGCGTAGCAACAGGCCGCTTGTTACAACCGCAACCCCATTTGGGACAAATTGGGCGGATGGCGGTGTCAAAACCACTGCGTGGAGGGAGTCTGGGCAAAATGGTGGTTTTGGCGCTCATAGAACTGTCTCGCCAACGCGGCGACAGCCAAGTCATTCTGCACGCTCAATGCAGTGCTGAAGGTTTTTACAAGCGCTTGGGATTTACCGCCCATGGCGAAGTTTTTCAAGACGCTGGCATTGATCACATTGAAATGACCCTGGGGCTTCGCTGAATCGCTGAATCAAATGTCTTCGAGTAGAGGGTAGGGCAGTGCCCAGACTTTAAGTGCTGGGCCGTCAAATTGCTGGAGGTGAATTGAATGTTCGGCGGCTGAGGTTTGCATGGAAACGATACCCCACCAAGCGCCTGTTTGCAAGTTTGGATCGGGATCGACCTTTGATGTAATCCCTCTCAATGGCGCGGCACTGGCAACCGTACCGCAAGCTTGCGCTGCATCTTCCGATGAATAGACTTCCTGTCCCACCTGAAGGGCACTTGCGCAAGAAACCACATAGGCTCTGCGCTTGAGGGTGCCTCTGAATTGGCTTCTGGCCACGACTTCTTGTCCTGGATAGCAACCTTTTTTGAAGCTCACGCCATCGACCGATTCGTAGTTCAGCATTTGCGGCACAAAAGCTTCTGCGGTGGCAGTTTGGACCATGCTGATACCAGAGAGAACTTCTGCCAACAGCCAATCTTCCTCGGTTAAAAGTGTCGGCGTTGAAGTTTCCAAAACATGGAGTGAAGGGTC
>CANKBG010000065.1 GCA_947479935.1 Comamonadaceae bacterium | reverse complement strand
GGAACAGCCACCGGACCAAACTCACCGCGAGATATCGGTGTTGGAGAGGTCATGCCACGGGATATAAAACCCGACATGGCGTCGAAGTCAAAGGTGATACAAACTAGGTGCTGGTCCATGAAAATTCCTTGTTCTTAACTGTTCCACAAAATGGGACATCTTTTTTACACTACACAATGTGGGTCATCTTCTTCAGGCATCCGCGAAACAGAGATCAGTACATTGCCTGCTTACTTTAGTGATGCCGATCTAGCCGACGCATGTAGGTATGGCACAAATTCACCTCGGAAAATCGTTAGCTTCATTCCACCTGAATGCCGGCTTTATCTGTCCGTCTTCAAATGGTTTGAAACATGCCCGCTGCTTTTACAGTCTTGCGCGTGCTGGCTGGCACTTGGCCCCCGCTACAAGTCAATGTTGTCCATTGTGTATAGCTAAAGCTGTCTTGTCCACATGAAAAGTTGCTTACCGAGTTTTCTTATGACCGGCCCCGGTTCGAAACCAGCGCTGCGCGGGCCGACAGTTCTGATTGTTTCATTCAGGCGACCGTCGCCTTGCGGATTGCCATGGCGGTGGCCTTGGCCTTGTCCGACTCCACGCGCAGGAGCGCGACCTCGGCGGACGAGACGCGATCAATGTTGGAGAAGTCCAGTTTCCACATGTGCGAATCGCTCCAGCGCTGGGGCGATTGCACCGTAGTGCGCGGGCTGGGCGCAGTCTCCAGTAGCTTCAATGCCAGTTCCAGCGTGGCGGCCTGAGACGCGGCGTCTTTTGGCTTTCCCGCTGCATTGCCCAGGGGAAAGTCGGAGAAAATGAAGCGTGGCACACCGACATGTTCCACGATGTCCTTGGCGCAACCCATCACCACCGTAGGGATTCCTGCAGCCTCGAGCGCACGGGCGGTGAGTGACATCGACTGGTGGCAAATCGGGCAGTTGGGGATCAGGATGGCCACATCCACGCCGTCTGATTTGCAGCGCTCTATGATCGTGGGAATGTCGACCTCGATCGTGTGGCGCTGGCTGCGATTGGTTGGCACGCCATGGAAGTTCTTGGCAAGCTTTCCAATTCGGCCCTGTGCGGCCAGCTTACGCATCAGCGGCAGCGGGAACCAGGAGTTGCTGTCTTCCATCGACGTGTGGATGCGATCGATAGCCACATGCGAAACTCGCACGTCATGTTCTTTCGATGTGTCCATCTCGTAAGGAACGAAGAACTTAGCGGCGGAGTTGTAAGGCGCGCCCGGGCCTTGCGGCCCCTTGTCAGGATGGAATGGCGCTGCTGTTGTCATCAAAGTCACTGTCGATTCAGACAACGCCTTCTTGAGCGGCTGGAATGGAACGTCGATGTAGTGAGCGTAGCGGTACGGGTTGTTATAACCCAGGGCCATGTACCAGTCGCGCGTGCGCTTCATGTAAGGCACGTGGCTGTCGTCGTCAGATGCGAAACCAAGCAGAGAATCGAGCTCTACTTGATTCAGTTGGGGCGCTTCGGTGATCATGGAAATTATCCTTTCAGCCTCGCTGGGCCTGCGATTTTGGAAAGCGGCCTATGAATGGCGGCGAATTGGATACGTGCGAAGCGTAGCGCAGCACGCTGGCACTGGCAAGTGCCGCGCAATTTAGTCTTCGCTAGTAGAGCATCCTAGCAATCTGTACCAAGTCGATTCAACACACGTAAAAGCGTCCAGAATCTAAACACCACCTACCCGTCTAGAGAGGGTCGGTATTGAAAGCAACTCAGTCTCTTTGAGTTCTAAAGCATTTAAATTGTCTTACTAAGAGTGCCATCCAAATTTGGGTAAAGCCAGACTGTCATTTGACTCAGCACATTTTTGGATCAAAGATAGAGCCTAATTATTTGGGGTCACCTATTTAGGGTCAGGTCACAAATGTTCTTACTTAATTCAATCGCTTACATTAGCAACTCGCACACTAAAGCAGTTGTGATCTCAGGCTCACATGGAGGTCGATCTTCTGCAGAATTTGTAATTGCGCTTAAGCGAAAACCTAGTTGTATTTTCTTCAACGATTCCGGTGGTAGAAAAGAAGACGCGGGCAAAGTGGCACTTAGTATTTTGGAAGCTCATGGAGTGCCTTGTGCTTGCTACTCGCACATGTCTGCCAGGATTAGGGATGCGCAGGATGGGTATGAGCACGGCATCGTCACAGAAATGAACAATCTGGCACGCCTTAAGGGTGTTGGATTGGCCATGACGGTCAAAGATGCTGCAAACCTACTCAATCAATTATGAACTAACCCCCGTCATAAATGCGCATAACAAAGCACTCCGAATCAGATCAATTCGTATCACCCGCATAGCGCATTGGGCTACTTGCCGCCAACGCTGTTCAGGGCGAAACGATCGGTAACTTAAACATACCAACGGTACTGGAATACAGGGTCAAGACCAATCAATTAGCAAATTAACTAGCATTAAGTTTTCGTCATCAATTTTTTGCTTGAGATTTTTAAAGATTAAATAAATTTCAATTTCATGTTCAAGATGCAGGATCCATTTCCAAGCATGTCCCTTGGGAATTTCGCTATCTACACAACTTTGATTCCACAACATATAAGTTATTTTCATTACTATCCTTAAGTAACTTGTAAATTTAAAAAGTTCGACAAGTCAAAGACAGAATTGGGTGCAATGGGTTTCACTTTTTTCGGCAACTGCTTAAAGCTCTTCGCCATAGACTTGGTCTGCTTCAGGGAATCAGACTCAATCCATTCGGGCACCAGATGAGAAATAGGAAACTTCTGGAGAAATTCTTTTTCAAATTGAAAAGACTTCTCGACAATCAGATTTGTTGAATGCCACTCTGGTGAGGAGTGGACACCATGAGAGGATTTTGTTGGAGGGTTGAAGCATTCGAGAACGTCCCAAACTGAAAGATCACGCATTGCGGCTACCGATTGATAGCCTCCGCCTGGTCCACGAGTAGATTGAATCAACCTAAAACCTCTTGCATCTTTCAAGATGCCTTCAATGTAGGAAAGCGAAACTCCTGTAGCAGACGCCAGGGAGTTAGCGGTGATTGTTTTATCACTAGGGGCGCTCGCAATGATCGTTAAGACTTGCACTCCTAGGGCAGCTCGCTTATTTAACATCGTGTTTACTTATTCAACAAGCTTTAGTTTGTATTCTGAATGGCAAAAGCGCCTGTTAACTAAACCCTGCTAGCTCCCTTTTTGGGATTGAGGATCCGCATTCAAGTTCATATGCTCCTTATGAAGTGGGGCTTTAATATCAAGTGTCGGAGTTACCGACTGCAAATTCGTTTCTCGTAACGGCATTTCAGAAAAGAAACGTATCCAGTGCTCTTTTGCCCAAGTTATACGTCTTTCAAGTGGCGTAGATTCTTCTGTCGATTTCATCGGTTCTCTCCAAAGAATGTGCGACTGTTTGTTACACAGTTTTAATTTCGACTAATTGCGCATGCCACAAAATTATCGAAACAAATTGTTTCATACATTGATAATTTAAGTCTTTTGTCCGGGACAAAATAGGGAGGACAATTGTTTCTTTTTTTGTTACCCTGATTGGCATGCCTACAAACTCCTTTGTCTTACAGTCAGAAATCGAACGTCTGACCGGCTTTGGCGTTGATAAGCTAAGAAAGTGGCGTCAACGGTTTGGCTTTCCTTTGGTTGAACATGGGCTAGATGGCAGGGCCATTTATTCACGCGAATCCGTCGACAGGCTCCTGGTCATCAAACGCCTAATAGAGGCCGGATTTCGTCCTGGTCAAGTGGTAACCAACACAGCACTCGAAAATTTGAAAATTTTCGCTGATCTGAATCTTTTTAAACCTGATGTTGAGCGCTCAGAATCCACAAATGCTTTCATCAGGCTACTTAAGCACTCCGACAGTGAGGCATTTAAGGCCTTGCTGCGCAAACGACGTGCTAAGCAAACCATGTTGGACTTTGTCCAAAATACGATTGCCCCACTGATGGTGGGCATTGGAGACGCATGGCTCAGTGGTGAAATCGATGTTTACCACGAGCACCTTTGCTCCTCCATGATCGAACGTTATTTGATTACGCAGACACTCAAATCAAAACCAAAGCCTGCTTTTCCAGTCTTCTTATTCGCCTTACCCCCAGGTGAGCACCATCAGCTTGGTTTGCTGATGGTCGAAGCAGTGATGGCAGAAGCTGGTGCGTACATCGTGAACGTTGGGACCGAAATTCCATTGGACAGCTTGAAGCTGGCAGCCACAGAGTGCAAAGCCGATGTGGTTGCGCTGACATTCAGTTTTTCTTACCCCCCTAGAGAAGTTGTGCCAACGCTGACGCATTTGCGGCGTTTGCTGCCACCACAAATGCTGATCTGGGCGGGAGGTGCTGGTTTGTTGCAGGTCAGGAGAGTGCCCAAGGGAGTGCGAATAATGAACCATTTTGACGACGCAATTACGGCACTGGATGAACTCATTCGGGCTGGAACTGTTACTGGCAGAAGCGCAGCGCAGTCGGGCTGATGCACTTATTTCTAGTATTTTTTCTGGCAGCCAATTTAGTTTAAAGCAGAGAGGGGCCTAGATTATGTGTAATCGAAGTTAAGGATCACTACTCGCAAAGGATTCCATTATGAAAACTATCAGCCAATTCCTAGACCAAAGCAAAAGGCCTGTTTATTCTGTCGGGCCGAATGAAACGGTCAGAGAAGCATTAGAGATCATGGCGCAGCACAACATCGGCGCTCTATTGGTAATAGATGGTCAAACTTTAGAAGGTATATTTTCAGAGCGTGACTATGCACGAAAAGTTGCCCTCAAAGGAAAGAGCAGTAACGATGCCAAGGTGAGCGACGTTATGACCTCTCAGGTCATAACCATCAATACAAAGCACTCAATTGATCAATGCATGCAAATCATGACTGACAACCACATCAGGCACTTACCCATCGTCAATGGCACACAAGTGATGGGTTTAATTTCAATTGGCGATGTGGTTCGCGAAATGATTGCTTATCAGAAATCCATGATCGAACAATTAAAAAGTTATATCGCTGGGTAGAAACTTAGCTAGGGATTGTCCCATCGCTTCTTTCATTTCTGGCATTCAAAATAGCTTAAACAATCGCCTCATTTAAAAATCGTAGACGAATTTTTCCCAAGGAGAAATCAGATGTATCAAAATATTATTCTGGCCTACGACGGATCTCTTGAAAGCCAGCAGGCGTTGCTTAATTGCAAAGATCTATCTCAATGGGAGCATGCCAAGGTTCATTTGCTCTCAGTGGTTCCCTACGACACAATTTCAATGGGCCATGAAACTTCTTACTACAGTGAACCTGAAAACAAAATAGAGGAAGAAAGGCGCTTAAAAATTCTCAACGAAGGAGTTGAGCAATTAAACAAAGCTGATATTGAAGCTTTCGGGAAATTACTCAAAGGTGACGCAGTCGATAAGATTGTTGAATACGCGCATACCATTGGCGCAGACTTGATCATGCTAGGTCATCAGCATCGTGACAATTGGTTGGAGAGATGGTGGGCTGGTTCAATTCCTAAGGCTTTGATTGAGCACTCACCTTGCAGTGTTTTAGTAGTCATCATTAAATAAAACTGGGCAACGACATACAAACTAAGTTTTTTCAACATTGATAAAGGGTTAGCTGCTTTCAATCATTAGGTAGAAGTGATTCAGCTACGCCAACCGCATGTTTAGCATTGACACAAATATCGTCTGCACCAAAGTCAATAGCGCGCGATTCTTTTAATGCGAATATGGATCCGCCTAACAACACAGCAACACGCGGATTCAGAGACGAAGATTTAAATTGCTTTATCAAATCAGCTAAAGTGGTAAGTTGTTCCACCATGCTAATAGACAATCCAACCACGTCAAACCATTCTTGACTGACAGCTTGAGCCAGTTCGTTGGCGGAGGATGGAATTGACACCACAACCTGCCAGCCTTCTTTGCGAAAAAAATCAGCCACGATAGTCGTACCGAGCATATGCACAGACCCAGGCGCAGAAGCTATCATCACGCGCTTGACTTTTGCTTTGACAAATTGGCCCTCTTTGTAGGCCCATCTAAACTCATTGACAATTGCATGTAGTCGAATCAGTCCCAGATTGACTTGAGAAAAATCCATACAGTCATCATCCCATTGAGATCCTAAATATCGAGCTGCAGGCGCAATAAGCTCTAATAAGATATCTTCTTTGCTCAAGCCTTTCTCTAGAAAATGGTTGACAACGGTTTGCGCAACTTTTAGGTCTTGTGAAACGCAAAGATCTGCGAATTTCTCTATTTCTTTTTGCGAAGGCAATACACGCGATGAAGAGACCAAACTCAGATGTCGTGTTCTGATCTTTTGAGCATTTAGTAAACGAGGAATGATCTGTGATTCGACGGCTGACAAGACAGCAAATTGAAAAGTCCAATCTCTATTTTCATGATTAAAGAAATTTCTCCAAGGCTTGTTTTCATGCAAGATTTTTTTTTGAAGAATTCCACTTTGATTTTCTAAGCTCATTGGTTTTCTCCTTCAAATGTTCAAGGTCAAGCATGTTTTGACTTCCACGTTTGCAACTAAAGCACGAAGTTCACGACCGCACTTTCATTAGAAATATATTGACTTTGACTGTGACAAAGTAGACCGGACAAATGTTTATTTAACCGTTAATGTAAATAATCATGCATATCAGCTCATTTTTTCCTCTTCGAAATTCGAGCCTGATACGGGATTTGGGTTTCCCGCCAAGGGAAGCAAACCTTGGTAGCTAATAGATCTTATGAATCATGACTATCGGGGATCTTCTCTTGATTAATTGCTAGCCAAAGCTGATTGAGCAGCAGCCTTCGAAGTGCGATCAATTACACGAAATATTACACGTCGGCCATTTTCGTCTATAAGTTGTTGATTTATATATATATTTAACGAGCCTGGATTTCTGTTAATCAGGGGTTCGGTGGTCAAAACTTAAGACGGAGGAGCCGAATAAAAGACCCCTTTTGTAGCAATGCTCAAGGGGTTTTTCTTTGGGCTAAATCAATCAATCTTTTTCGATTGCCATTGAGTTTTACTTCCGCCCTTTCTGCGTGCTGCAGAATGCTCGGGCTTGAAAGATTCAGTAGCCGCTTTTGCTCTTAAATGTAGAGCGCTCATTAATTTGGCTAGTTCATCACGCTGGTCATCACTGAGATCTTGAAGAATTTCATTGTGAAGTTGCACAACCTTAGGGAAAAACTTTTCATAAAGCGATCTACCCTGCTGAGTAATTCCAATGATGGCCCGTCTCCCATCTCCTTTGACTTTATGACGGTCCACCAAGCCTTTAGCCATCAATGTTCTTAAGGTTTTTGAAGCCTGGGAACGGTCAATTGTGGTTCTACTTGCCAAGTCGGATGGCGACATTTCTCCCAATTTGGCCAGCATGGCTACAAATTGCCATTCTTCACGCGTGATTCCAATGTCACCTTCACAGATGCGCGTTACAACTGAACCGCTAAGGCTAATGAATTCAAACACGACAAAATTGAAGAGATCAAAAATCGATTGAGGATCTTTGAAATTCGGATATGGCCTTTGACTGGCTTGCATGACTTCATTCATTCCCATAAATCACCATGCTAATTGGGGAAAAACCTAAGGATAGTTGATTTTATCAATTACACCAAGATGTCTATGCTTTAACGAATGAGCAATGCATACGATATTCGCAGGGGCACGGCCAATCACACATGACACAAAATCTACTCTGGATTTCTGAAAATGCTGCTGCGCTCAATCACTTGCGCATGGAGAAAGGGCTTGATACTTTTCAAGTGGCAAGAATGGCTAACCTAAGCTCACACCATGTGCATGAGCTAGAAAGTCTAGAACCGCCGACAGAGCGAAGTCACTTTTATTCAGAAGAGATCAAGGCACAAATAGGCCACCGCCTTCTGGCTCTATTACAAAAGTAAGTTAATCCAAGGCTCAAGCAAGGTTGCGCCATCCTTGAATTGAAGGAGGGGTAAACCCGATTGGTACGAATATTTTGCAAGTATTTAATACAAAGATACATCCGTTTTATTGATCACCAGCATCGTTGGAGCCACCTTGTGTACTTGACCGGTAAACAAATGAGCCTTGTCGCCAAAATCATGCAGGCATTTGCTGAGTCACACCATGAGCATGAAATCCGCGAGATTGTGGGCGATCTGGTTATGCAATTACTGCAGGCACAGTTTTATGCAAGTTTTGTTTGGCAGCCTGAATCAGACTCATTCGGCCATTCGGTCCAAATCAATATGGACCCTGCCAACATCAAACAGTATGAAACTTACTTTCAATTCAATGACCCAATCACCCCATTGATGAAAAGATACGAGGTGGCCGTTCGGGCAACCGATGTTCTTAAGCATGAAGCGCTTCGTAAAACTGAGTTCTTCAACGATTTCTTACACAAAGATGGCCTCTACTGGGGTGTCAATTTATATGCATGGCACCAAGGGAGCAATTTGGGCGACATGCGCATATGGCGTGACCGTCGACGAGAAAATTTCTCGGAAGATGATTTACGCATGCTCGATATGATCCAGCCGGCCTTTATCAGCGCTTTGGCCAGAGCACGAAATTACAGCAGCCAAGTTAACCCTGCTCCTTCTCTGATCATCAAACTCAGCCCTAGGGAACAAGAAGCGGCCCTGTTAGTGGCTCAAGGTCTGTCTGACAAAGAGATCGCTCGTCGACTGAATATTTCGACCACCACTGTTCGTACACATTTAGAGCACGCCTTCAGAAAAACAGGCGCAAGCAATAGAGCAGGTCTGGCTCACAAAATACTGAATTGAGTTGCTGGCTATCTCCTCAATTTGAAGGATATCGTAGTTCGCCACATCCTCGTAGGATGAAATTGTGCACACACTTTTGCACTCTTTTATTCTGAAGGCACCATATGAAACATTCACCCTCACGACGTAATTTTTTCAAAACATCTGGCGCTGTTTCGGCCTCAACACTGCTTGGCGGCACTGCATTGGTTGCTTGTGGTGACAACTCAACTCCAGCTCTTTCTTCAGACGAGCAATTGGCATTGACGGCTACACAAGCTGTGGCGGCCCTTAAGTCTGGAAGGCTGAGTGCAACAACTTATGTGAGCACCTTGATAGCCCGCGCCAAAGCTGTGTCTG
>CANKBG010000064.1 GCA_947479935.1 Comamonadaceae bacterium | reverse complement strand
TGCAAGCCCTGATTGCCATTTACGACAATTGCAACTCACTGCACACCAATGCCTTTGACGAAGCCATCACCACGCCCACCGAAGACAGTGTGCGCCGCGCCATGGCCATTCAACTGATCATCAATCGCGAGTGGGGTTTGGCCAAAAATGAAAATCCCAGCCAAGGCGCCTTCATCATTGAGGAACTCACCGAGCTGGTGGAAGAGGCCGTGCTCACTGAGTTTGAAAAAATTGCAGACCGCGGCGGTGTATTGGGCGCCATGGAAACAGGTTATCAGCGCGGCAAGATTCAAGACGAATCGATGCACTACGAGATGCTGAAGCACACAGGCGAGTACCCCATCATTGGCGTCAACACCTTCAGAAACCCCAAGGGCGACGAAGTGTTGGAAAAATTGGAATTGGCACGCTCCACGGAAGAAGAGAAGAAGTCTCAACTCGATCGTTTGCATGCTTTCCATGCCAAGCATGCCAAAGAATCTCCCGCCATGTTGGCCCGCTTGCAGCAAGCCGTCATTCACAACGACAACGTTTTTGAAATTCTCATCGACGCGGTGCGTGTGTGTTCACTGGGTCAAATTACCAACGCCTTGTTTGAGGTGGGCGGCCAATACCGCCGAAATATGTAACTCCAATGAACATTCTTTTCATCGTCGACCCCCTCGCCTCCTTCAAGATCAAGAAGGACACCAGTTTTGCCATGATGCGCGAAGCGCAAAAGCGCGGCCACACTGTCACTGCTTGCGAAGTGCCGCACATTGAATGGCAAAAAGGCGAGTGTGTGAAAGCACAGGTCCAAGACCTGAAACTCACAGGAAAGGCTGACGCTTGGTATGAAGTCACTGCTTTGCGCACAGCGTGGCTGAAAGGCTTTGACGCCATCATCATGCGCAAAGACCCTCCCTTTGACAGTGAGTATTTTTACGCCACCCATTTGCTCAGCCAAGCAGAGCGCGAAGGTGCCAAAGTTTTCAATAAGGCCTCAGCCCTGCGAGATCATCCCGAAAAACTGGCCATCATGGAATTCCCCGAATTCATTGGCCCCACATTGGTCACGCGTTCTGCCAAAGCCATCAAAGCATTTCATGCAGAACACCAAGACATCATCTTGAAACCCCTCGATGGCATGGGTGGCATGGGCATTTTCCGTGTGGGCGCCGACGGCATGAATTTGGGTTCCATCATTGAAACCTTGAACTTGAATGGCGCACAGTCGGTCATGGTGCAAAAGTTTTTACCCGCCATTGCGCAAGGCGACAAACGCGTGCTCATCATTGGCGGCAAGCCCGTGCCTTATTGTTTGGCCCGCATTCCCCAAGGCGGAGAAGTGCGTGGCAACTTGGCCGCTGGCGGCAAGGGTGTGGCCCAAGCCCTTACCGACAACGATCGCGCCATTGCACAAGCCATTGGCCCCATCTTGGCAGCTCGCGGCTTGCTCTTAATTGGCTTAGACATCATTGGCACCAGCGTGACCGAAATCAATGTCACAAGCCCCACCTGCTTCCAAGAAATTTTTGATCAAACAGGGTGTGATGTGGCGTCAATTTTCATTGACGCACTCGAATCTGCCATCAGCGCGGCTTCAATCAAAGCCTCGCTGATTTAACCGGCCTTCACTTTCAAGCGCCACGCGTGCAACAAAGGCTCGGTATATCCGCTGGGTTGCTCTTTGCCTTTGAACACCAAATCGCAAGCCGCCTGATACGCCTTAGACGTCTTGAAATTGCCAGACATCTTTTGGTACAAAGCATCACCCGCATTTTGCTGGTCCACCACTGCGGCCATGCGCTCCATGGTGGCCTTCACTTGCGCTTCGGTCACCACACCATGCACCAGCCAATTGGCAATGTGCTGGCTGCTGATGCGCAACGTAGCGCGGTCTTCCATCAGGCCCACACCATGGATGTCGGGCACTTTAGAGCAACCCACACCTTGGTCAATCCAACGCACCACATAACCCAAGATGCCTTGCGCATTGTTATCAAGTTCGTTTTGTTTGTCTTGCGCCGTCCATTGGGCAGCCTGCGCTTGGGTCACCACAGGGAACTGAAGTAACTTGTTAAGCGTTTCTTCGCGCAAGGCTTTGGCACTTTGTTTGCCAATGCTTTTTTCCATTTGCTTTTGCAAGGCCGGCACACTCACTTGGTGATAGTGCATGGCATGCAAGGTGGCGGCCGTGGGGCTGGGCACCCAAGCGGTGTTGGCGCCAGCCATGGGGTGTGCAATTTTTTGCTTCAACATGTCGGCCATCAAATCGGGCATGGCCCACATGCCTTTGCCAATTTGCGCGCGACCGCGCAGGCCCGCTTGCAAGCCCACGGCCACGTTGGCCTTTTCATAAGCCCCCAACCAGATGCTGCTCTTGATGTCGCCCTTGCGCATGACGGGGCCTGCCATCATGCAGGTGTGCATTTCGTCGCCGGTACGGTCTAAGAAGCCAGTGTTGATAAACGCCACGCGTGATTTGGCAGCGGCAATGCAAGCGGCCAAATTGGCGCTGGTGCGACGCTCTTCGTCCATGATGCCCAGCTTCACAGTGGAAGGCTTCAAGCCCAAGACTTTTTCAACACGACCAAACAAGGTGTCGGCAAAGCCCACCTCTTGCGGGCCATGCATTTTGGGCTTCACGATGTACACACTACCGGTGCGGCTGTTGCGCAGATCTGCAGACTTCTTCTTTTGCAAATCGGCCATGGCGCAAGTGGTGGTAATCATGGCGTCCAAGATGCCTTCGGGAATTTCTTTTTGCGTGCCGTCTGCTGCGTTGTACAAAATGGCAGGGTTGGTCATGAGATGACCCACATTGCGCACGAACAACAATGAGCGGCCATGCAAAACTTCTTGGCCCTTGCCGTTGGGCTTGGTGTAGATGCGGTCTGAATTCAAAGTGCGCTTGAAAGTTTTGCCACCCTTTTGCACGTCTTCTGACAACGTACCTTGCAAAATTCCCAGCCAATTGCTGTAAGCCAATACTTTGTCTTCGGCGTCCACGGCTGCCACGGAATCTTCCAAATCCAAAATGGTGGAGAGGGCCGCTTCTGCCACCAAATCAGACACACCTGCGGGGTCTGTCTTACCAATAGGGTGTGACTTGTTGATTTGCAAATCGAGGTGCAACCCGTTGTGTTTGAACAGCAAAGATGTAGGCGCTTTGGCATCGCCTTGAAAACCCACAAATTGTTTGGCATCGGCCAGGGTGGTGGCGCCCGATTTCAAACTCACCACCAGCTTGCCGCCCTGCACGCTATAGCCTGTGCTGTCAATGTGCGAGCCTTTTTTCAAGGGCGCGCAACGGTCGAGCACAAAGCGGCAATACTCAATCACTTTGACGCCGCGCTTGGGGTTGTAGCCCGTGCCTTTTTCGCAACCGTGGTCTTCGATCAATGCATCCGTGCCATACAGCGCGTCATACAGAGAACCCCAACGTGCGTTGGCAGCGTTCAAAGCGTAGCGCGCATTCAAAATGGGCACCACCAATTGAGGGCCCGCCAACACCGCCAACTCGGCATCTACATTCTGAGTGGTGGCTTTGAGGTTCTTGGGTTCTGGCACCAAGTAGCCAATTGAGGACAAATGTTTGCGATACGCCTTCATGGCTTTGGCATCACTCACAGGACCGGGATGGGCCTTGTGCCATTGGTCCATTTCCAATTGAATGCGATCGCGTTCTGCCAACATGGCCAAATTCACAGGCGCCAAATCGCGCACGATGGCATCGAATCCAGACCAAAAGTTTTTGCTCTTCAATCCCACTGCCGGCAACATCTGGTCTTCAATAAAGCGGTACAAAGGAGTGGCCACGTGGAGGCCGTGAATGGCGATGCGTTGTGTCATGGAAGCCTCTTCAAAGATAAAAATAAAACCATTCGAGAACAAGGCCTGTTGAGCCTATTCTCTGGATCTACCCCACTTTATTCGATATTGAGGGGTTTATAAATTAGACAAATATCCTTTGACTTGTGACTTTTTTGCAAAGATTCGATCTAAATGCGCCAAAATTAGTGAGAATATTGACAAGTCAGTCTCCTAACCCATGAGGCTTCTGTACGGCCCCATTTCAAAACAAACCATGTCAAAAGAAAGCGTATTGATCAGCGAAGTGGGCCCCGGGACAGTTTGCAGTCCGTGAAGCGCAACATGAACACATCCAAAGCACTCCCCTACGAAGGCATTCGCGTCGTTGAATTTACCCACATGGTGATGGGCCCCACTTGCGGCATGGTGCTGGCAGATTTAGGCGCCGAAGTCATCAAGGTCGAACCCATTGGACATGGCCACGACGGTGATGGCACGCGTAAATTAATAGGCTCTGGCGCTGGCTTTTATCCGCTCTTCAATCGGAATAAAAAAAGCTTGGCGCTTGATCTTAAAACGCCCGAAGGCAAAGAGGCCGTGCTGCGTTTAATTGCCACCGCCGACATCGTGAGTGAGAACTTCAAGCCGGGCACCATGAAAAAACTGGGGCTCGATTACGAATCGCTCAAGGCACTCAACCCGCGCCTCATTTACGTCACGCTCAAGGGTTTTTTACCTGGCCCCTACGAACACCGCACCGCGCTCGATGAAGTGGTGCAAATGATGGGCGGCTTGGCCTACATGACAGGGCGTCGAGGCGATCCTTTGCGGGCAGGCACCAGTGTGAACGACATCATGGGCGGCATGTTTGGTGCCATTGGCGCCATGGCTGCTTTGGCCCAGCGCGCACAAACAGGCAAAGGGCAGGAAGTTCAAAGCGCGCTGTTTGAAAACAATGTGTTCTTGGTGGCGCAGCACATGATGCAATACCAAGTCACAGGCAAACCCGCCGCACCCATGCCCGAGCGAATTTCAGCTTGGGGAGTTTATGACGTTTTTGTGGTGAAAGATGGTGAACAAATTTTCTTGGCCGTGGTCACCGATACCTCTTGGAAAATTTTCTGCGACGTTTTTAAATACCAAGATCTTTTTGACGATCCGCGTTTGTCAAACAACAACCAACGGGTGTTGGCGCGCGACTGGCTCATTCCCTTGCTGCGCGAAAGAATGAAAGATTTTTCAGCACAATACCTCAGTGACATCTTCGAAAAAAATGCATTGCCCTATGCCCCCATCACAGCGCCCCATGATTTGCTGGACGATCCGCATCTAAAAGCGACAGGCGGTCTAGCGCCGATGGAACTCAACGACGGTCGCATGGTCAACACCGTGCTGCTGCCCCTGAGCTTAGACCAAGAGCGCCTGAAAGTTCGGCGATCGGCCCCGCACTTGGGTGAACACAACGAAAGCTTGTTGGGCAGCTTAGGTTACAGCGCTGAAGAAATTCAAAAGCTGAGCAAGCCGAATGGGGAGACTTGATCCGGGAAGCCGGCATCAAATTTGACTGATGGACAAACTCAAAGTTTTTGAATCCTTTGTATCGGTTGCCACGCGCGGCAGTCTCAGTGCTGCGGCGCGTGCCGAAGGTGTGGCGCCCGCCATCATTGGCCGCCGACTGGATGCACTTGAATCTCATTTGGGCGTGAAGCTCCTGATCAGAACCACGCGCCGCATTAGCCTGACACACGAAGGCAGCGCATTTTTGGAAAACTGCCAACGCTTGTTAAGCGATGTGGCCAATGCCGAAGACAGCGTGTCGGCGGGTGGCCTCAAAGCCAGTGGTCATTTGCGCATCACCGCACCCGCTGGCTTTGGCAGACGCCATGTGGCGCCCTTGGCCCCCTTGTTTCACACGCAAAATCCTGACGTCAAAATTTCACTCAACTTAAGCGATCGCGTGATTGACTTGGCCGCCGAAGGCTTTGACTTTGCCGTCCGCGTTGGCGACCTGCCCGATTCGTCTCTGGTGAGCGTGCGCTTGGCAGACAACCGCCGCTTGTGCGTGGCCACGCCCGCTTATTTGGCCCAACACGGCACACCCAAGCACCCCAGTGAGTTGATGCAACACAGCTGCCTCACCCTTTCCAGCGACGCTTCGCAAACACGTGGCTGGGCCTTTAAAGTTCAAGGCACAGACCCCTCAGAAGGCCCCGAAGTGGTTCACTTGCGCCCGAATGGGCCTTTAGATTGCTCTGACGGCCAAGTCTTGCACAGTTGGTGTTTGTCCAGCATCGGCATTGCCTGGCGCAGCACCTGGGAAGTGGAAAACGACATTCAATCGGGTCAATTGGTCGAGGTTTTGGCTGAATTTGCGGCACCGCCCAATGGCATTTACGGCGTTTTTCCCCAACGCAAGCACCTTCCGCTGCGTTTGCGCCTTTGGATTGACTTTTTAAAGCATCACTACGCTTTGCCCGCAACATGGCAAACCGCCCCGTAAAATCGGGGCATGCTCTCTGCCAAACAAGAATTAATCTCGGCCCTCGCCGCCGAACTCGAACGCCTGCATCTTGGTGCTGGCGTTAAAGCCATCTTTGAATCTCCCAAGGTAGCGGCCCATGGCGATTTAGCCTGCACCGCGGCCATGCACTTGGCCAAGCCCTTGGGGCAAAACCCAAGACAAGTGGGAGAGGCCTTGCGCACCGCACTGATGGCCACGCCCGCTTTCACACAATGGGTGGATAGCATCGACATTGCAGGGCCTGGTTTTTTAAACCTCAAACTCAAAGCAAGCGCCAAACAAGCAGTGATCAAAGAGGTTTTGCACGAAGCCTCTTGCTTTGGCAAACAAGCTGCGCGCAACGAAAAAGTTTTGGTTGAATTTGTATCTGCCAATCCAACCGGGCCCCTGCATGTGGGCCATGGCAGGCAAGCCGCGCTGGGCGATGCCATTTGCAATTTGTTTGCCACGCAAGGTTGGTCTGTTTACCGTGAGTTTTATTACAACGACGCGGGTGTGCAAATCAACACCTTGGCCACATCGACTCAAATGCGCGCGCAAGGCTTTAAGCCTGGTGACTCAGAATGGCCCAGTGGTGAAAACGCAGCGGCTTACAACGGTGACTACATCCTAGACATTGCACAAGATTTTTTAGCGAAGAAAACTGTCAAGTCAGACGATCGTGAATTTACCGCCAGCGGCGAGATCAACGATTTGAATGGCATGCGTGAATTTGCAGTGGCCTATTTGCGCCACGAACAAGACCTCGACTTGAAAGCCTTCGAAGTTAAGTTTGACAATTACTACCTCGAGTCGAGTTTGTACACCAGCGGCCGCGTAGATGCTGCCGTGAAAAAACTGCAAGAAGCCGGCAAGACTTACGAACAAGATGGCGCCCTGTGGCTCAAGTCCACCGACTACGGTGACGACAAAGACCGCGTGATGCGCAAAGGCGATGGCACCTACACCTACTTTGTGCCCGATGTGGCGTATCACATTGCCAAATGGGAACGCGGTTTTACCAAAGTGGTCAACATTCAAGGCACCGACCACCACGGCACCATTGCCCGCGTTCGCGCAGGCTTGCAAGCGGCGGGAGCAGGCATTCCAGCGGGCTACCCCGACTATGTATTGCACACCATGGTGCGTGTCATGCGCGGTGGTGAGGAAGTGAAAATTTCCAAACGCGCGGGCAGCTACGTCACGCTGCGGGACCTCATCGAGTGGACCAGCAAAGATGCGGTGCGCTTCTTCTTGCTAAGCCGCAAGCCCGATACCGAATATGTGTTTGACATTGATTTGGCCTTGGCTAAAAACAACGACAACCCGGTGTATTACGTGCAATATGCCCATGCGCGCATTTGCTCTATTTTGCGAACCTGGGGCGGCAACCTTGCCAGCCTTGCCAAAGCAGACTTGTCGAGCTTGGACAATCCCAAAGCCCAAGCCCTCATGTTGTTGTTGGCCAAGTATCCTGAAATGCTCACCGCCGCATCGCAAGACTTTGCACCGCACGACGTGACCTTCTATTTGCGCGACCTGGCCGCCAGCTATCACAGCTACTACGATGCCGAGCGAATTTTGGTGGACGAAGAAAATGTCAAACTGGCCCGCTTGGCTCTGATAGCTGCATGCGCGCAAGTGTTGCAAAATGGCTTGAAAATCTTGGGTGTGTCTGCGCCTGAGCAAATGTAAAACACCACACCGATTGAATATCTTTTTGCAGATGCATCGAAAAACTTTGAGAACCTTTCACACTATGAGCCATCTCCACATCAAACGCCAACACGGTGGTACCTTCCTAGGATTTATCCTGGGGCTGGTCTTAGGTCTCATGGTTGCGCTGGGTGTGGCCATGTATGTGACCAAAGTACCCATGCCTTTCAGCAATAAAAATCTATCCCGCTCGGCTGAACAAGATGCCGTGGAAGCGCAGAAAAACAAAGATTGGAATCCGAATGGCGCACTGCAAAGCAAACCTACAGCGGTGGAGGCGCCGCCAGCAGACGGAACTGCGCCAACGGCCAGTCCAAACGCCAACCCCCAAGTCAACCCTGGTGATAATACAGCTGCGCCAGCCGTTACAGCCGACCCTCTAGCCGACTTGGCTAAAAAAGCAAATGCGCCCAACAGCCCATCCCCTGCAGGCGCACCAGCGCCCGCCCCTGCTGCTGTGCCAGCACCAGCTACAACGCCCCCGCCTGCAGCCACGCCTCAAGCTGCTGGCAAATCTGCAGCAGCCTCGGCCGATCCTTTCACTTACTTTGTGCAAGCCGGCGCCTTTAAATCTGCGGCCGATGCCGATGCACAAAAAGCCAAACTCTCTATGATGGGCATTGAAGCCAAAGTGAGCGAGCGAGAGCAAGCGGGCCGAGCCATCTACCGCGTTCGGAGTGGGCCTTTTGACGACAAAGATCAAGCTGAAAAAATCAAAACTCGCTTAGATGGCGCCGGCATGGATGCCGCTTTGGTTCGCGTACAGCGCTAACTTATTTTCGTGAAACCATACTCTTCAAACGAACCCCTCACCTCTTGGAGCCTCCTATGAAACGACGTGAATTTTCTTTGGCCACACTGGGCACAGCCGCCGCAGTGAGTAGCATAGGCATGAGTCGTCACGCTTTTGCCCAAGGCCCTTTCAAATTTGTGGCCGGCAAAGACTACATGAAGCTAGACCGTGCTGTTCCCACCGAAACAGAAGCCGGCAAAATTGAATTGATTGAATTCTTTTGGTACAGCTGCCCGCACTGCAATGCGTTTGAACCTACTTTTGGGCAGTGGGTTAAAAGTGCGCCCAAAGATGTGGTGGTGCGACGCATTCCGGTGGCCTTCCGAGACGACTTTGCACCGCAGCAACGCTTGTATTTTGCGTTGGAAGCCATGGGGCTTTTAGAAAAATTGCATGTCAAAGTTTTTCAAGCATTGCACGTTGAAAAACTGACCTTGAACACCGACGCCACCATTTTGGCGTGGGTTGAAAAACAAGGCGTAGACAAAAACAAATTTGCAGACACTGCCAAGTCCTTTGGGGTGGCCAGCAAACTCAAGCGAGCAGTTCAACTGCAAAACGATTTCAAAATTGAGGGCGTCCCTTCATTGGGTGTGGCTGGCAAGTTTTATACCGATGGCACCTTGGCAGGCAGCATGGAGCGTGCACTTCAGGTGGCTGAGTCTTTGTTGGGGCAAGTTCGTCAAGGCCGCGCCTGACTCACAAGAGGTGTTGCAGATC
>CANKBG010000063.1 GCA_947479935.1 Comamonadaceae bacterium | reverse complement strand
GCTCAAGGCCAGCATTCGGGCCAAGGTGGAGCACCCCTTCAGGGTGATCAAATGCCAGTTTGGCTATCGCAAGACTCGGTATCGGGGCTTGGTCAAAAACACGGCTCAACTGATCACGCTGTTTGCGCTGAGCAACTTGTGGATGGTGAGAAAACGAATGATTCAGGGGCCTGCGGGATGAGTGCGCCCGCAGCGTGGGCAAATGCCCAAAAGAAGGCCGAAAAAGGCCAACCAACGGGCGTAAAGTCCGTAAAATGGGTGAGTCAGAAGAACATAATTTCATCTGGTGAACTTTTATCAATCAACTCTCGCTTTTGCGGGGGTTATTCAGAGCCTCCCTAAGCAATTTGCGGCTCAAGTCACGGCTCAATGATCATGTTTTCAATTAATTTTACTCAAACACCTGACAGTTACGATGAGTATGGCGTCCCGACTTTTGAGTTCACTCAAACAAAAGGACTCCGACATAATCAAAATAACGTCTTGCTGGAAATAACCGATAATTCCTACTTATCACTAATCGACGAGCAACTATTTCAATGGGTAAACACTGAAATACTGAAGGCTGCCTCAAATGGCAAGAAACTCGATGTTTTGGAAGTTGGTGGAGGTGATGGTCGTTTCTTTGACAGAATTGATAAGATCACCTCCAGATATTATAATATTGAGCCGGGTGATTTTGAATACAGCAAAGCAACCTTGGACAGAATCCAAAAAGATAATTATGCATGTATCAAATGCTCTTCGGAAAGAATGCCTTTACCTGACGCATCGGTTGATATAGTTATTTCAATCGCATCACTTGATCATGTGCCAGACTACGTCTCAACCATAAGGGAGGCCAGAAGACTCCTAAGAAAAGGCGGGAGATTCATTTTGTGTTTCAACAACAAACGTTCTTGGTGGAAAATCCTGCTAAATAATACCAATTACCTGAAAAAGAGAGAAGCCATAATATTGAACGAACACTATTTCCAATGGTCTTTTGAGGAAGCGGTTAATATATTGTCAACTCATTTCAAAGACGTACAATCCGAGACAAGAGTTTTCCTACCTTTCATCCCGTTTATATGGAGACTTTTGCTTCCAATTGCGAACCTTTTCAGTCCTAAACTACTTAAAAAGTACGGGGGAAATATATGTTTAGTTTGTGAATCAGCATCTGAGTCACGCACATCATAGCCAGCCCTTGTACCGATAATAGGCAATCGCAAGATATTCGTAGCAAACTATCTTTATCTGATCAATACTCGCCCTCCACTGAGGATTCGCTCTTGGTGTATCAACAACTGCCGGCGCCAACACCACAAGTTCTGGCATGGCTTTTCGCCAAACCCAGAGCGCGCGCCGGGAATGGTATGGGGAAGTGATTAATAGAATTGACCTTACCTCATGCTTTGCAAGAGCATCTTTAACAAACGTCACATTTTCAAATGTGCTTCGCGGGTATTTCTCAAGAATTTCAACTGAACGTGGTGGTACTCCTCTATTAATCAATAGTGATCTGATAATTTCAACTTCAGAAAAGGTTTGATCTCGTCCAGACGACAGGAGTATTATCGGTGCATAACCTGACTTATAGTACTGTATCGCATCAAGCGCACGTCGCTGGTAACTCTGATTGATATAACTGGATTCGCCATCGCCACTAAACACCACAATCGCATCGGCAACTTTTGGTGCGTGTCGAACAGCGAGCTGATCACCGGCAAACCACACGAGTGGGGTGTAGAAAAGTATTCCATAACACGCAATGGCAGCTAGAACAACCTTGATTATTCGTATCCGACCGCGGTGATAGTAGTTGGTCAGTCGGCTTTGCCAATCTAATCTCTCGTTAGCCTTCACGATGAGTAATTGATTGATGACTTCGGAAATGTCTGCAAAACGCTGATCCCAACTATTTTGCTGCGCAGCGGCAATACGTGCTGCGCGTCTAGTATCATCTCCTGCAACAAGTGCGTGCCGAATCCTCTCAACGAACTCATCCTTGGTTCTGGCGATTTCCAAAACGTTTCCGTGGTGTTCAACGTAGAACCGAAGTTCCCGCAGATCGGTTGCAATTACCGGTACACCCATCGCCATGTATTCGTTAAGTTTGCAAGAATACACAGCGTCTGTGAAAGCGCTTTTCACATAAGGAATCAATGCAACATCAAACCCTTTGACATATCGAGGAACATCGTTGTGCAGCCTCTTACCTAGCAATCTGATGTTGGGGCAAGCCTTAAGCAAGCTGACATCCGTAACTTCTGGACCGATTAAAACAAAACTTGCTTCAGGTAGCGCGTGCGCAGCGTATACAAGTAAGGTCTGGTCGAAAACCCCACTAATTGCACCGACATAACCAATCACCGGGCCATGAATCGCAGCCAAATCAGAAGGCACTTCATCATTTTCCCGGGCCGCTTCAAATTTCTCATAATCAACCCCGGCCGGTAAAAGAAAGGTATGCCCATTTAATTGGCCTGCATACTCAAGCAAGGTATGCGAAATGCAAAAGACCGCATCAACTTTGGATAAAAAAGTGTCTTCATGCCTTTTCAGTCTGCCTGCGCCTGCCGAACCGCCAGACATGTCATTCGCACAATAGTAGATCGCCAATGACGGGTTGAAGTATTCGACCAACGACTGAGCTAGGGGTGTTGGCAAGAATGAAATAATGACTGGAGCCTGATATCGTTCAATTCGCATCCACTTTTCGATGGATCTAGACAAAAGAAACCGATTGATGATAAGAGCCAACCATGAGTACGGAAATGGCAAAAAGATCGGAGAAAATACTGTTAGATTTTCTTGAATATCAAAGAAACCACGTGTGCTTCTTACCCAGTTTCTAATTCGACTACTGATTCGAATGAAATCTCCGACGCGGGGCGCGCGCACACCGGTATTCTCAATAAACAAAACTCGGTTTCCCGATTTCACCAATGCAGTCGCAAGTTGCTGGTGCATCTGCCAGTTCTCAGACCAGTCTATTGACGAAATGATCAGGTAATCCCGATGTGGCAACATTTTGTTGGTGTCAGTCACAAAAGAGCACTCTTCTAATCATTAAGACACCCTGGTTTCAACAAGCTGCGGCAATCTGCAACATCAAGTACCAACGCTACCACCGCATAGGTGAATACGCCCAATGCAAGCTTGGCCGATAACCACATAACGCCTGCTGATGACGGTAGCTCGTACAAGACAGCCGCCATAGCAGCACTTGCGGCAGCACTCCCCCAAAAGACATTACCCAAGTTTGGCAACGAAAATACAGGTCTGCCAACAATCCAGCTTGCCAAAGCACCGACCAAGAAAGCCGCAAGCGTTGCCCAGGCGGCGGCAATAACACCATAGTGTGGCAACAGAAGAAGATTCGAAATAATATTAACAGCCGCCATCAAGAGCGCGATATACCCTTGGTATTTGGTGGCATGTCGCAATTGAAATACCACATCAAGAAAAGAGATCTTGAAGGCCCCTACAAAGATGGCAGCGGCCAGCCACGGCATGATCGTTGCAGCATCCTGACGATAGTCGCTGCCAAACACAAGCTCAGAAATTTCGCTGGCAAGAACTCCGAATGCAACCGCAGCGGGCAAACCAACGGCGACAAGTCTGCTGCCCAATGCATACAGGTGAACACGGGCTGGTTCATCCCCCTCCATTTCGAACACCCGAACGATCGCGGGAAAGGAGGCCAAGAAAATGAAGTTCATGATCGGGCCAATGGTCTGCTGCACAAGATCATAAGCAACTGCATAAGGCGCAACATAGGCAACCCCGAGTAAGCTACCAATCATGAATCGGTCCGCCAGATCCACAATGACGATGGCAAGAAAATTCAGGGTCAAGGGCAGGCCATAGCGAAACATTTCCGCAGACAGGCGCGTATCCACGCTACCAAATACCATCCTCATCTGGGGGTTCGGACTAAACGCGATCACGGCAAACACAAGCCCGGCCAGAGAGCCCAGCAACGCGCCTTGCTCTCCCGTTCCAAAGTGGATGAGAGCGAAGCCAGCAAGGAGTGCGCCGCAACTTTTTGCCCACGAGAGCATCCCATATCGAACCGGTGCACTTTGAGCATTGGCTACTTGCAAAGCTAGAGTAAAGCGGCCCAGAGCAACCGTTATCAAAAACAGGATGCCAACCAGAGGTGGCGCTGCGCCAAACACCTCGTGAAATGGTAGGATCCCGAGAAAGAGCAAGGCTGCCGCTGCCGTAGCTGCCCAAAATCCGCGCGCCGCAACGGCCATCAATTTGTCCGGATCAACAAGGTGCCTCGGGTAAAAACGACCAACCGCGACGTTGAGCCATTGAAACAAAACTGCACTCGCTACAGTGGCGATGGCCATAACAAGCGCATAAACGCCATATTCTGCCGGGCTCAACAAGCGGGTAAAAACCGCCAACGTAGCAATGGTGAAAATGCCATTGCCGGCACGAACTATGAAATACAGAAAACTATGGAGAATCATGTCAATCGCTTCATTGCCACAACCACACCCAAGGGTAAAACTGATAGGGCAACCATGCGAACGCGGTATCAGCGTAGACGAGCCAAACAAAATGCACCGCCGCGCTGTATGCCACCACCGCATAAACCCATCCGGCATTCTTGCCTGCTCTTTGGCCCAGCGCATTGGGTACGCGTGACAGAACAAAAAGTTGCAGCGGTATCCAGTACAAAGCGACCCTATCAACAGCCGTAGACGATGGCGAAACTATAAGTAGTACTATAAACAGCAATGCGCTCCAAGCCATCCATGTCCAAAAAGAGAGTTGCTCGGGTGATAGTTGAAACCGCTTTCGGAAAATCAAAAACAACGCTGCGGGCAATGCGTTCATCGCAATTCTGATTGCCGCCCCAGATGACTGGTATTGCGACTCAACGTAGCCGTATATTAAGAAACTCGTCGCTTCCTGCAGTAGCAAGACATATAAGATCGAGCCTGCCGCTGTCACCCACACCAGCTTCATCACGCGCCGCTTGGTACTTGCAAGCACCGCCATCGGTACCAATATGATGGCAGACTTGTGAAAAAGAGCCGCAAATGCAATCCACAAAATAAATCGCAAGGTATTGCCTTGACCCAAGGCCACCATGGCGACCATGGCAATACCAATGGCCACACCCTGCCGTGTATAACCCATCGCCACCACAGTAATCAAATAGGGTATAGCCACTACCAATGCCAACCACGGCCGAGGTTGTGCCCGGCAAAAAATCACCAAGCCCCAAGAAAAAAAGAGGGCGCTTAGCAAATTAAGCAAATAAACACCAGTCCCTGACCAAGTTGACAACAAATTAAACAAGACAAATGCAGGGTCTTGAAACCCAAATTTGTCTGCCGTTGTGGTGTCGGTGTAACTAGCCAGCATCTCAATGTAGGTAATCCAGTCGCCCCCAACTTCATGGCGCAGGCCAATCATCAACACCAATGAAACATATACAACCCGCCACACCACAGGCCAGCGAGCAGGCTGTACCGATAGTGCCGTGTAGGGCACCGGCTTTAACCGCGACACAGCCCAAAAAGCAGGAATTAAAAACAAAACCCAGTAGGGCCACATATCAGTTTAGCCACTCACCCCAGGACCGAAATGCTGATTGGCCTACGTTGGCATATAAGTAGCCACAACCGGCCATTTCAAAAAATATTATATCAAGAATCATTTCAAATAGCCTTGATAATAGTCTTGTATATATTCAGTCAAACAAGTTCGCCAATCACGCATTATATTTAATTTGCGAATATTTAGTTTCTCATTTATCAAACGTTCTGACCGTGGTCGATTAGCAAAATAAATGTTGTGCCAGTAAGCAGAATCAACCGGTGTCACTTTCACTTCTTTCTCAAGACCAAGAATCTTAATGAGTTCTTGCGCAACCTCCAACCGGCCTGTAATTCCATCACACACCATGTTATAGAGCCCCCAAAATTCTTTTTCCAGGAGTACTTTCACATTTCTAGCAAAATCATGCGTGTAGGTTGGCGTACCCAATTTATCATTCACAACAAGAAGTTCTTTCTTGCCATCCTTGAGTTGTTGCATAATCTTTTGAATGAACTTTTTATCTTTTTTTGGTCCAGCACCCATCATCCAACCTGCGCGACATATCAAATGGCGGACGACACTGTTTGCTACAAAAACTTCTCCGGCATATTTACTCCGCGCATAATGACCCATTGGGTTCGGCTGATCCCAGTCATCAAAAGTATCTTTTGAACCATCAAAAATTCCAGCAGTACTAATATAGAGCAATGGAATATTGAGCTTATTGCTTATATACACTGCATTCTCTACCGCGATTGTATTGGTTGCATAAGCGTCATCCTGATTTAGTTCACAGTATTCAAGATCAGTATATGCACCAAGATGAAATAAATAATTTGGCTTGAATTCTGATACATCTTGCCAGTAGGCATCGTAATCACGAAAATCTAAGAAGGATAACCACTTTTCATTTACGTCGATATCGGTACACCTCAACTCATACTCATCACCAAATACTTTATAAAACGCTTCGCCAAGCATGCCACCACAGCCTGCAATATATATTTTTTTTCTTTGAGTCATGCTTTATTACCAGTTAGTTTATTTATGATATTCAAGTAATTTGATTTAATTACATGTCTCGAGTAATTTGCCAGGACAGTTGTCCGAGCAGCAGTACCGAGTTTGCGACGCAGGTTCGGGTTTTCAACAAGGGTTGCCAGCGCCTGAACCCATTCATCGTCAGTTTTAACTAACCATCCATTTTCCATTTGTTGAATAATTCTAGGCGTTGTTCCAACATTAGTCGCCACAGTCGGCAACCCGAACGCCATATATTGGATCGCTTTTAAACCACTCTTGCCTAACACCCAAGCGTCGTTGACCAGTGGATAAACACCTATGTCAATGCCCTGAAGGTCTTCAACTTCTTTTTCTTTTGTCCACTGAATCACTTCTAAATCAATACCAGGCAGCTCATATTGGAAGTTCCCGATGACACGTAGCCGAAAGTCACAACGTTTCTGAAGAACTATAAATACATTGCGCAGTAGATCCAAGTAAAGCCTGGAGCTAAACGTTCCGGTCCATCCAATTGTCACCTTTCGGTCATTTGAATACGTGTTAACGGGTAAATAGCGATCTGTATCTATCGATGAAGAGATGTAGGTACACGCCTTCTTCTTGTTAATGCCCAGACAATAGTCGTTCAAAAAGGGCGAACTGGTAATGATGTGATCTGCCATTTTTATGAGGTATTTTGTCTTACCGGTACCTTTGAAAAATTCAATGAATGGGTTTACTTCACTACTCTTCTCCATCAGTACATTATCTTCAATGTCATATATTAATTTTTTGGCCAATACTCGAAAAATTCTTTCTAACAAAGAGCTACCCAGAGGTGTTACCCACATAAATACATAAACTAAATCATATTTATTAACACGAAAGATATCTCGCAATCTCTGAAAATGACCACGCAAAGTCCCTAATATCTTTGCAACATAGTTACCGGGTAAATAAACGATATTCCACGTCGCCATATCCATGAAGGGCGATACCGTTATCTCGTACCCATTTTCACGCCAGTGATCGAAGTATTGCTCGTACTTAAGTCGCTGCCCGGCCGCAACACCTTGAGGAAAAGGGCAAATGATCAGAATCTTTTTACCCAGTGTCATCTTTTTATTCCCACAGCGCACCAGTACGGTGCCCGATCCGAAAAACGAACATCTGTGAGTCCCGCAGCATCCATCATTGCAGTAATTTCTTTGCGGGTAAACCGTTGCTCCAAAGGCGTACCAAAACGGTCTCGCGAATCGGTACGCATGGTGTAGAAGCTGTGGTTACGATAGTAAGATAAGGGGATGGACTCTACCGTAAGACCCATGCGTTCTGCCAGTTGACACGAGCGCGCCAATGGGTAATATACCAATGCTGCCAAGATGTCGGTCACAAGATTCTTAAACATAGAAGGTAGCTTGCAAACCGCCCGCCGCATTAGGTCCGAACAACGCCAAATTGCCTTGAACACCAACGAGCGATCATCAAACGCATAATAAAGATACACCAGAAAAGGCGCCCCAGGTTTAAGCAATGCGACACAAGAGCGAATTGCTTCTTCAGTATCCGGTACATGGTGCAACACGCCCAAAGAATATCCAAAGTCCTGACTATTTGCAGGCAGCGGACAGTCGTCTAACGAAGCCCTATGAAACGAGACGTTGGCTATTTTTGAAAGCGTCTTCTTTGCCACATCTAGAGCGGATGATGGCTCAATGCAATGCAGATGGCCGACGCGAGGTGCCATTATTTTGGCCCAACGTCCGGTGCCGCACCCCATGTCAAAGCCAGTCGCATCCTTGGACAAACAGTGCCACGGAAAGACTGCAAAATACTCATTAAATATCCTGCGCGCCTCCGCCGCAGACAACTGCGATTGATCAAAGCGCGACCACTCATCACCAAAACTGGTAACCGTCTCTACGTCCAAGTTCTTATTTGCCTTCTTCGCAACGACAACGGTCAACTCGCGATTGGGAAAGAGATTGACGATGTTCATGGCTACATTTCTGAAGAAATTAATAAACCAAGAAACCCGTCTCGCAGTATCATACCCGCGCACCACGCCAGAGAATGTACCAGCATAAATAAGTTGAAAACCATTGTATTCTAAGAGATACTTGAGTGACTTTGGTGAGTATCCCAAAGAGTGAAATGGTGCATGAAGGGGCGAAAGCCTGCTGGACCAGTTTTTCCCACAAAGACGGATCACAATATCGGCAATCCACAAAAGACATGCATCAGCGTTTGGAACTTCGATATATACAACACCATCCTCTTTCAAATATTGCGAGATTGTCCCCAATAATTCTTGTGGTTGGGGAACATGCTCCAATACATGAAACAAAGTAATAACATCAAATTTCTCATCTTTGAAGTGCATTCCCCGCTCAAGATAGCCTTCATCCACCTGCACTCCATAAGACTCGCGGGCATACTCGCAAAACCGAACTGACGGTTCAATACCTTTTGCTTCATAGCCTTTCTTCCTGGCCAATGACACAAACCCGCCTTTACCGGCCCCAATATCCAGCAATTTACCAGTTGGTTTAATTTTGCTAAGTAACTTCTCACCTATTTTGAAAACAGAATAGACATTGCTCTTCAAGTAAGCGCTATATACATCAGGATCATTATAGTGATCGTGTTCTAAGTATTCCAAGCCCTTGATCGCGGGGTTACAAAAAATAAAACCGCAATTACAGCACTGAACCACATCCGTGTGTACATGTGGCGTTGCACTTGAAACGGCACCACTGTACTCACGGTTTCCACGTTGTCCCAATATGCGCTGCTCGCGATTGCCACATACTAGACAAACAGGATTTTCAGCATAATAGAAGTCAGAAAAGTCTTGTTTTGTCATTGTTCCAGTTTCCCTGCAATTATAAGCAGACTGAGTACTACAAGACCCAGGTAACTGTGTGGGATGTCACTGTTGGCAACACCAGAGCTAACCGGGTAGTCGGGATCAACCAGCGCGTTAATATTGATACCCCGAGTTGTAAATATTCGGTGAACCCGTAGCCCTCACTGGCAAAGTGCAGCGGCGAAGTTTTTACGCAATGGGTAAAGCCAGATGTCCTTGGCTGGAATTTGTTGATCGTGGCTGGTGGATTTCTTTCCCCGCCCCGCCGTTCGCCCGACTTTGATCCAGTTGGCGGCCTTGTAGCAAGTGCCCTTGTGGCGCTCGTATTCGACAAAGGTTTCCAGCAAAACTGGCGAGAAGCCGTAGCGGCTGTGCCAGTCATTGGGCACCTGGCGAGCGGCAAGGGACAGAATCTTCGAAGCCAGCCCTTTGCATTCGATCCACGGCAGGACCAGAAAGCGGGCATTGTTGATCACCAGTTGCAGGTTTTTTTGACGCTGCACCTCACTCCAGCCGATGAATTTCTCCCTGTCCTTCAACTTCCAGGCGCATGCGCAAAAGCTGATGCAGGCCACCCGAGTTCATCAGTTCATGGGGCAAGCATGTTGATTTCATTAGGTTTTATTTTGAAACGTTCCCCTACAAGAGGGTGACCGGGTTGATTTGGCTGGGTAAATTGACCTTTAAGGCTTTGAACACCTTGGCATCTTCTGGGCTAATGGTACTCACCCCAGACATGGGGTCGGATCCATTAATGGAGACCCGGTGATGTTGAATTCGTTTGAGGGTTTGCAGTGCCCGTTCTGGTGATATGCCGGCTTCCCCCTCTTTTAAACGCTGACGCATGATCCGGTGCACGATGAGTGCCATAAAGCATATGCAGGCATGCGCTCTGATTCGTT
>CANKBG010000062.1 GCA_947479935.1 Comamonadaceae bacterium | reverse complement strand
TAATTTGATCATCAAAGGGTTCCCCTTGCGGTCCAAAGCTTTGCCTGCAGGCACTTTGATCCAACCCTCACTGATGCAATATTCTTCAACGTCATTGCGGTCTTTGTCGTTGAAACGAATGCCGATGTCGTGCTCAAAAATGGCGGCCATGTAAAAGGGACTGCGATTGTCAATTGACAGGTGATCGGGCAGCACTGGGCGTGAATTTGTGTCGCTCATGTTGGGGCAATGGTTGAAATAAGTAATAGACTTCAATTCTCCAACATTTAAGGGGTAATTGCATGACGGAAGCAACGATTGTTGAGCATCGCCCTCAACATGTCGCTCAAGACACGGCCCAAAATACCTTGACAAGCCTGGCAGCAGCAGCGGCCCTCACAGCTTGCGGTGGCGGTGGCACATCGGCAGACGCACCAGCAACAAGCACCACCCCTAGCGGGAGCAGTGGCGCTAACGCAACCCAAATAGACGCAAGCCGCTTTCTTCGTCAAGCATCGTGGGGGGGCACTGCATCTGAAATTAACGTAATTGCCGCCAATGGCACCTCCGCTTGGCTTAACAACCAAATGGGCTTGCCACAAAGTCAGAGCATGACACGCTGGCTGATAGAAAAAGGCTACAACGATACATCGGTGAGTAGCAACGTGAACGGGGATGGTGGCTGGGTTGCGGCCATGTGGTGGAAATTATTCAGCGCTACCGATTTTTTTCGACAAAGGGCTACGCTGGCCTTGTCTGAGTTGTTTGTCGTCTCGCATCTGGGACTGCCCTTTTCTTGGCGTAACTTTGCAATCGCCAACTATTGGGAAATTCTTGAAAACAACTCTCTAGGTAACTTCAGAACGCTTTTAGAAAGTGTCACCTTGTCATCAGCCATGGGCACTTATTTGAACATGAAGGGGAACCAAAAGTACGATGCCAAAACAGGTCGATCGCCGGACGAAAACTACGCGCGTGAAGTGATGCAACTTTTCACGATTGGCCTTTATCAATTGAACATCGATGGCACACTGAAACTCGACGCACAAGACAAACCTATTGAGAGTTACGACAACACCGACATTCAAGGACTAGCGCGAGTCTTTACGGGTTGGAACACCGCTTCAGGAACCGATGCCAATGGTGAACTGGCAAACCCGGCGTATCGACACGGCTTACCCATGGCCTTAAATCCAACGCTCCACAGTCCCGAAGAAAAGAAATTTTTAGGGGTCACTATTCCTGCTGGAACGCTAGGTGTTGAAAGTTTAAAAATTGCGCTCGACACTTTGTTTATGCATCCCAACACTGCGCCATTCATTGCCAAGCAATTGATACAACGCTTGATCACCAGCAACCCCAGTCCTGCTTATGTATCCCGAGTGGCTAAGATTTTTGAAAACAATGGCAAGGGTCAGCGCGGCGATATGAAATCAGTTTGGGCCAGCATTCTGATGGACTCAGAAGCAAGGCAAGCCAATGTACCAGTCAACTTTGGCAAGCTCACAGAGCCCATGGTGAGATTGCTACAGTGGGGTCATACATTTCATGCCAGCTCTTTTGATGGTGCATGGACGCTGGGCTATACAGATACAGACACCACATTAGGCCAAATGCCGATGCGCTCACCCAGTGTTTTCAATTATTTTAGGCCAGGCTATGTGCCGCCCAACACACAAATGGCACTGCAAAATTTAGTGGCTCCCGAGTTTCAAATTTTGACCGAGCCTACCGTCGTAAGCTATGTCAATTACATGGCTGGCACAGTGAACAATGCTCGCAACATCAAAGCCGACTATGCCACTGAAAAAGCACTTGCCACCGACCCAACAGCTTTGGTGAAACACCTGAATCTTTGCTTGACTTCTGGCGCATTGACCAGCGAAAACCAAGGCCTGATTGTCAATGCCATCAGCAGCATCTCAGCAACCACTGAAACGAGTTTGCTCAATCGTGTATACGCGTCTATTCTCATGGTGATGAGCAGTACAGACTACCTCATTCAAAGGTAATGCCATGACTCAAAACAACAATTCACCTTCCGCATTCACGCGCAGAGCCTTGTTAAAAAGCAGTGCGGCACTAGCACTGCATCGCGTTAGCATTCCCATGGCCACCAGCTTAGGATTGATGGCAAACGCGGCAGCTCAATCGGCTAACGATTACAAGGCGCTGGCGTGCATATTTTTATATGGCGCCAATGACCACTACAACACCGTCATACCCTATGACCTGCCCACACACACCAACTATTTCAACATTCGAAAAGGCACACCCACTGCTGGCACCGTTTACGATGGCATTGCCATTGCTCGCGACTCACTTGCGGCCACTGCACTAAGCACCTCTCTTAGCGGTGGAAGACAGATGGCCTTAAACCCCGAAATGAGTGGCTTGAAGTCTTTGTTTGAAAGCAAGCGTGCATCAATTTTGATGAATGTGGGTCCTCTGATCGTACCAACCAGTCGGACTCAGTACGACAATAAATCGGTCCCCCTGCCACCCAAACTTTTCTCGCACAATGATCAACAAGCCTACTGGCAATCTTCCTATCAAACAGAAGGGGGCGCAACGGGATGGGGTGGCCGTGCAGCCGATTTACTCTTGAGCAACAACAATAGATCAACCTTGACTTGCATTTCAGTGAATGGCAATGCGCTTTTTTTATCGGGCCAAAATGCCATCTCTTACCAAATGAGTTCAACGGGAGCCACCACAGTCAATGCCATTAAAGGAAAGTCACTTTTCGGTTCAGCCAATTGTGCTACAGCCCTTCAAAGCTTGATCACCCAATCTAGCTCTCTGCCCATGGCCAACGATTACGTCACTGTGGCCAAACGCGCACTGGACACTTACGACGGCGTAGTGGCGGCCATTGGCACCACAGCCAGTGCCAGCATGAATGCGCTGTTTCCAAGCTCAAGCGGCAACACGCTATCTGCACAACTCAAAATGGTATCCTGATTGATTGAGCAACAGGCCGCCTTTGGCATGAAGCGGCAGGTTTTCATGGTGGGCATGGGCGGCTTTGACTTGCATGATTTTTTACCCAATCAGCACCCTGCTTTGCTCCAAAAACTAAGCACGGCCATGAAAGAATTTGACGACGCCATGACCAGCCTTGGCAAAGGCTCTCAAGTAACGTCCTTCACAGCTTCTGATTTTGGCAGAACCTTGACCTCTAACGGCGACGGTTCAGACCATGGTTGGGGCAGTCACCACTTTGTCATGGGTGGCGCTGTCGATGGTGGAAAGTTTTTTGGCACAGCGCCTGAAATTGGACTGACACACAATCAACAAGTCGGCAGTGGGCGCTTGATTCCAAGCACCGCTGTTGATCAATTAGGGGCTGAGTTGGCCGCCTGGTTTGGCGTCAGTGCCACCGATGTCAAAACGGTGCTTCCAAACGCCAAAAATTTTGATCTGTATAAATTAGGGCTTTTCAAAGCATAAGCCTTGATCATTCAGCCGTGATATTGGCTTGGCGAATCAAATTACCATACTTTGCAAACTGCGCTCTTAGCTCAGTCGCCAATTGATCCGGCGAAGTACCACGAGGACTAAGGCCCAATCCGAAAAGTTGTTCTTTGATGCTTGGGTCTGTAAGTGCCTTGGCAATTTCAGTATGCAATTTTTCAACAATCGGTTTGGGTGTGCCAGTGGGAGCCATCATGGCAAACCAAGAGTTGAATTCAAAGCCACTTAAGCCAGACTCAGACACAGTGGGCACATCAGGGAACTGAGCCAAGCGTTTTGCTGTGGTGACAGCAATCAGTCTGAGTTTGCCGGCTTTGATCAAAGAACTGACAGTGGCAATGCCTTGAAAGGCCACCTGCACTTCATGTCCTGCAACACCCACAGCAGCCTGTGTTGCGCCCTTGTAGGGCACATGCGTAAGTTGCACGCCTGCCTGAGAGGCAAACAGCGCCATGGCGATGTGTTGCGGACTTCCATTGCCGCCCGAGCCATAGTTCATTTGACCTGGCGATTTTTTGGCCGCCGAAATTAACTCGGCAGCCGTCTTAATGGGAGAATCAGTGGGAACAACAACGCCCCACTCCACTGTGGCCACCAAAGAGATGGGCTCAAAATCTTTCAAAATATCCCAAGGCATTTTGGCTTGCAAATTGGGTAGCATCGTCATGATGCTGTCGTTAAAGCCGCCCAAGGTGTAGCCGTCGGGTGCCGCTTTGGCCACTCGGTCTGCACCAATAAGTCCTGCTGCGCCAGCTTGGTTTTCAATGGCAATGGCAGCGCCCATATTGGTGGCCACTTTTTGCATCACAATGCGCGCAGCGTTGTCTACAGCACTGCCTGCAGCCAAGGGCACAATCAATCTAATTGGTTTTTGCGGGTAGCTTTGAGCCCACACTTGCGCTGAACCCAAAAGGCCAACTGCCACGCTCAAAAAACCAACCTTTTGAATCAGGCTGGCTAGCTTGAAACCTAAATAGCGTCTGTTCATCTCATTGCCTCCTCGACAATCATTTTTATATTTGCACATTCAATGGCTTGATATTCAATTGCGTGGCCAAAGCATTCAATTGCTTCATCAAACTGGGCGCCAACAAAATGCCGTGGGCCTCATTGCTCAGTCTTTTTTCGTGGCTCTGCTCACCGGGTAACCAAATTCGATCGACACCGGGCATACGCTCAGCACCCCTTAATTCGCGAACCAGTGTGTCTACGTTTTGCTTGAATTCATGGAGATCTCCAAACGCAGCGGGATCAATGATGGCAATGGCTTGACCTGTATTGGTGGTGGTGCTGAAATCTTTGTTGAAATCAATCACCTGACTGCCCATGGCGGCACCATTCAGTGTGCCTGCCAAAATGCCAACAATGAGCGAAAGGCCATAGCCTTTATAGCCACCTATCGGCAACAAGAACCCTTCTTCACTTTTGGTAGGATCTAAAAGGGGCTGACCTTGTCGATCAATCATCCAACCCTCGGGCATCATTTCACCACGCTGTGCTTTGGCTTTCACTTTGCCATAGGCTGCCACAGTGGTGGCCATGTCCAACACCACGGGTGCTTCGTTCAAAGTGGGAATGGCCGCCGCAATAGGGTTGGTTGACAGTAGCATGTCCAAACCTCCCCAGGGTGGCAAATGATTGGCGTTGCCAACAGCAAAGTACAAACCAATCATGTCGTGTTGCAATGCCATACGCGCATACAACGAAGCCGGTCCGGCATGGTTACTCAATCGACTACCCACCCATGCAATACCTGCACTGCGCGCCTTGTAGATGGCCAATTCGGTTGCCTTTTTCATCACCAAATGGCCCATGCCATTGTCGCCATCCATCAAGGCCATGGCTGTTCGTTCTTGAACCACTTTAATTTCAGGCTTTAAGTTAATGCCACCTGCCAAAATTCGTTTGGCATAGGGTGCCAAGCGAATCACACCATGACCATCAGAACCCTGCATATCGGCGTCAACCATCAAGGCAGCCACAGTGGCTGCATCATCACTGGGCAAGCCCAATGCCCTCATGACACAGGCCGTGAATTCTTCTAGCTGCAAGCGTTTCGCTCTGTATTCAGACATTTTTCATCCGTTTTTGAAGGGCCAAAACCGCGCAGTCAGGGCTGGTCAAAATAGGTGCGCTAGTTTTTACTTGGGCAATTGGTTGGGCCGCTGCCATAGAGAATTGTGCCAGCATCGTCACATCGCAAGTCGGCATAGTTTGAATGCCTTCCGCAATCAGTCGATGGTGTTTTTCTGCTTGACCTTGACCAAGCGCTTCCATGGCATGTGGCACAAAAAGTGTATGCAATTTAACTTGTCGCTCAAGTCCTGTGACCAGCGAATTGAACTCTTCACTCATTGACACGAGAGATGCTGCAAATGTAGCTACCAGCCCAATGTTTAAAGCCTCTGCCTCGTTTTGATTTTCTTTTAGCGCCGCATGCAATGCATCTTCAAACATGGCCTCGTTGGGTTTTAAGGTTGGCATGGCCACAGCCGCAGCAGCCGCGTCAATCGCTTCTCCAAATGCAGAGCATGTGAACAAAATACCTTGGCAGCCAGCCCGCTTGGCATATTGCGCCAAGTCGATAAATCGCTTCACCATGTCGGCCGTCAAATGCCCTGCTGCCGCATGGTCTCTGGACAAACTGTCGTCCAGAATATTTTGCAAAGTAGCTTCTGGCCAAAGCTTTTTAAAGGATGCGTTAACTGGCTCTATCGCAAGGGGTGTGGCATGGATGAGTGCAATTCGCAGTGCACTCATTATTCAATCCGTAAACCTGTTTTCTCAATCACAGGCTTCCATCGAGCCATCTCTTCTTTGATGTATTCAGTCGCTGATTCAGGGGTTGAGTCTGTAGGCTCCATGGCCAGCTGTTTAAGCTGATCCACCAAAACAGGATCTTTCAAAACCTTGGCAGTGGCTGCTGCCAAAATATCAATCACAGCTTTTGGTGTTCCAAGGGGGGCGGCCACACCATTCCAGAGAACCGCCTCGAAGCCCTTAATTCCCAGCGCTTCATTCACGGTAGGCACATCGGGCGCCAAGCTAGAACGTTTGTTGGAGGCAATGGCCAAAATTTTGGCCTGTCCGCCTTGATGCAAAGGCAAAGCAGATCCCAATGCATCCACCATGGTTTCGGTTTGGTTACCTAGCAATGCAGGCTTGGCTTGACCACTTCCCTTGTAGGGAATGTGTTCAATTTTGGCACCAGATTCCAACAAGAAGCGCTCCATAGACAAATGCAGGTACGTACCTTGCCCAGGAGATCCATATCTAAATTTGGTAGGCGCCGCTTTGGCCTGATCAATCAGAGCTTTTAGCGTTTGAGGTGCTTCTTTATTGGCCATGATGACCACAGCTGAGCCTCCCACCACGGCAACGGTAATGAAGTCTTTTAAATAATCGTATTGAGGCTTGGTCGCCATGAGGTTGTAAAGTGCCAAATTGGAGGCTGTTCCAAACAATAGCGTATGGCCATCCGGTTGACTGCGCTTCACCTCAAGAGATCCAATGGCGCCGCTGGCACCTGCTTTGTTATCCACAATCACACTTTGATTCAATACTTTAGACAAGCCCATGGCATATTGGCGCGCAAAAATATCGGTGGGCCCACCTGCTGGAAAAGGCACAATCAGGCGAATGGTTTTGGTCGGGAAATTGGTTTGCGCTTGCACCATGTTGGGCAACCATGTGGCACCTCCCAATGCGGCGATCAATGCAACAATTGCGCGGCGTTTTTGGTGAAAAAATTGAGTCACTTTGTTCCCTTTTTGTACAGCTGAAATGAGCCCCAGAATAACGGCTGAATGGTTGCTTAAAACATCATAAACCTGATAAGTAAGCGGCTAAAGGCCAGCGTTCCGCCATTCGGGCTGATTTGAAGAGGGCTCACACCCAAACCCTACTAATTTGATGGCATGAATGGCGCAGTATTCATCGCGATCAGACGCATCTCCACTCACGCCTACCGCGCCAATCACAGTCTTTTGTTCGTTCAAGATCAGTACCCCGCCAGGCACGGGTATAAACCGGCCATCTGAAGCCGAGGCCAAAGCGCTTTGAAAAGCGGGTCGGTTGGCCAGCCTGTCTCGAATAAGACGCGTTGACATGCCCATCCCTAGGGCTGCCCAAGCCTTGCCAAAAGCAATGTCATAGCGCATAACGCCACAGCCATCTTCTCGCTTAAAAGCCACAAGTTGGCCGCCAGCGTCTAGAACGGCCACGGCCAAAGGCAATAAGCCTTCTTTTTGACGGACCGCCAAGCATTCGTCCAAAATTGCCGCGGCATGCGCAAGGCACAAGCTGGTTTGTAAAGGGTGGAGTTGTTCGCTCATGATGGGATGATTCTAGGCCAAGTGACACAGGGGCGAAACGCCGCAAAAACCCTCCATTTGGTCTGACCAATTAGGGTAATCTTGGATAAGAAATAGCCCCTAAGGGTGTGATACTGCAAGACAGTTTGAGCAGTTTGCCCGTGGTTATTTGAGCCACTGAGGCGTTTTTCTAGGAATTTGCCAATGGCCAGTGTATCGATCCGTACCGTCAAAAAGAATTTTGGCGAAGTCCCCATCCTGCACGGGGTCGATATTGAAATTAAAGACGGCTCATTCACAGTTTTAGTGGGGCCATCGGGTTGCGGCAAGTCCACCTTGCTTCGCATGATTGCGGGCCTTGAAGAAATCAGTGGCGGTGAGATTCTCATCGGCAATCGTCAAGTCAACGACCTCCCCCCAAAAAAGCGCGACATTGCCATGGTTTTCCAAAACTATGCGCTCTACCCTCACATGACGGTGGGTGAAAACATGGCTTTTTCACTCACGCTAGCCAAACGCCCGCAAGAAGAAATCAACACAAAGGTAGCCCGTGCAGCTGACATTTTGGCGCTAGGTTCTTTGCTTGAGCGCTATCCACGCCAGCTTTCTGGCGGTCAACGCCAGCGTGTGGCCATGGGCCGTGCCATTGTTCGCGATCCCCAAGTATTTTTGTTTGACGAACCTTTGTCCAATCTCGACGCCAAACTTCGAGTGGCCATGCGCAGTGAAATCAAAGAATTGCATCAGCGTTTGCAAACCACCTCTATTTACGTCACACACGATCAAATTGAAGCCATGACCATGGGCGATCAAATTGTGGTCATGCGTGATGGCCGCATTGAGCAAACCGGAACGCCCTTAGATCTTTATGATTTTCCTGCCAATCAATTTGTTGCCGGCTTCATTGGTTCCCCCGCCATGAATTTCTTGCCAGGCAAATTGCTGGTCAATGGCGGTCAATGCCAAGTTGAATTGAACGACGGCTTGAAACTCGATTTGCCCCACCCTGTTATGGGTCAAACTGGTCAACCCATTGTTTTTGGCACTCGCCCAGAACATCTCACATTGGTAGATAGCGGCGGCATCAGCGCTCATGTGGCCGTCATGGAACCCACTGGCATGGACACCTTTGTAGCTTGCCGTCATGAAGGCATCGAGTTTTCTGCTGTGTTCCGTGAGCGTCATGAATTTCAATTAGGCAGCACCATTAACTTGAAACCCGACATGACCCGTTCTCATGTGTTTGATTCGGCCACTGGCATGCGCTTGGTTGCCTAACTTCAAAATCATTTCAACCAAATTTTTGTTTCTCTCTCGTCGCTAAACCACTTAAATAGGAGACATTTCATGGCAAAACTCAATCGACGGAATTTTCTGGAAAACTCAGCCGGCGTAGCGGCAGCTTCCACCACACTGGGCATGGGCGCTTTGGCTGTCAGCCCAGCTGCACATGCCCAAAATCTAAGCTTCAAGCCTGAAAAAGGTGCCAAGCTGCGCGTTTTGCGCTGGAGTCGATTTGTACAAGGCGACATCGACGCCTACATGGCCAACGTGAAAAAATTCACTGAAGCCACAGGTGTTGAAGTTCGTGTTGACAACGAAGGCTGGGAAGATGTTCGTCCCAAGGCTGCTGTTGCCGCCAACACAGGCGCTGGCCCTGACATCATCTTGTCCACCAACGACGATGCCAATTTGTACCCAGAGAAATTACTCGACGTCACAGACCTTTGCGAGTACTTGGGTAAAAAATACGGCGGCTTCTTTCCTTCATGCAATGCCTACTTAAAACCAGATGGCAAAAAATGGATTGGCGTTCCGCTCGGTGCCGCAGGTGCCATGATGGTTTACCGTCAAAGCCACCTCAAAGCAGCAGGTTTTGACACATTCCCCAAGGACACCGACGGTTTCCTGAGAATGCTCAAAGCCCTCAAAGAAAAAGGCACACCTGGTGGCTTTGCCCTCGGCAATGCCACAGGTGATGGCTTGTGGTGCAACTGGCTCATGTGGGCGTTTGGTGGCAAATTGGTTGATGCTAACAACAAGGTGGTCATTGACAGCCCCGAGACCATCAAGGCTTTGGAATACGCCAAAGAAATGTACGCCACATTCCCACCTGGCACTTTGTCATGGCTCGACCCCAACAACAACAAAGCATTTTTGGATGGGCAAATCAGCGTCACCAACAACGGTATCTCCATTTACTACGCCACAAAAACATCGACAGATGAAAAAGTGCGCGCATTGAAAGAGGACGTGCATCACGCGTCATACCCTGTTGGTCCAGTCGGTACGCCAACTGAATCGCATCTGTTCTTCAACCAAATGGTCATGAAGTACACCAAGTTCCCCAATGCAGCCAAAGAGTTCTTGCGCTTCATGATGGAAAAAGAGCAGTTCGATCCATGGCTCACTGCCGCTGGTGGTTACATTGCGCCTCCATTGGACTTCTACACCAAGTCTGCCGTCTGGACCTCCGATCCAAAGCACACAGCCTATCGCGATTGCGTGAAAAACATGCGTCCCGCAGGCTACGCAGGCAAGATGGGTTATGCCTCAGCTGGCGCTGGTGCTGACTTCATTGTGGTCAACATGGTGGCAGAAGCTGCTAGCGGTTCTAAAACACCGAAAGAAGCTGCAGAGCGCGCCCAAAAACGTGCCGAGCGTTACTACAAAGTTTGATTTTTTTATAAACTGATAAGTACCCATGACCCCCTTGCTTGAGAGAATTCAGAACAGCCGCAATGTACTCGGCTTGATCTTTATGATGCCAGCAGCACTTTTGCTGTTGCTGTTTCTGACTTACCCTCTCGGCTTGGGTGTTTGGCTTGGTTTTACCGACACCAAAATTGGCCGTGTTGGCCAATGGATTGGTTTTGAAAACTACATTTTCTTAATGGGCGATAGCGTCACACAACTGGCGTTGTTTAACACCATGTTTTACACCACAGTGGCCAGCGTGCTCAAGTTTTTCTTGGGACTTTGGTTGGCTTTGTTGTTGAACAAAAATCTGCGTTTTAAATCGTTTTTCAGGGCTGTTATTTTGCTGCCCTACATTGTGCCAACGGCACTTTCAGCCATTGCTTTTTGGTGGATTTTCGATTCCCAGTTTTCCATCATCAGCTGGGCGCTGGTCAAAATGGGCTGGATCGATACCTACATTGACTTTTTAGGGTCACCGTGGAATGCCCGTTTGGCCACACTGTCGGCCAACGTTTGGCGCGGTGTACCCTTTGTGGCCATTACCTTGCTGGCGGGTTTGCAAACCATATCACCCTCTTATTACGAGGCGTCCGCCATTGATGGTGCAACGCCTTGGCAGCAGTTCTGGCATGTCACATTGCCGTTGCTCACACCCATTATTGCGGTCACCATGACCTTCTCTGTGCTGTTTACCTTCACAGACTTCCAACTGATTTATGTGCTGACACGTGGCGGGCCACTCAACGCC
>CANKBG010000061.1 GCA_947479935.1 Comamonadaceae bacterium | reverse complement strand
TTTAAGTTTAATTCTGGCGTAACTTGGTTAAAAGGTAGGAATGGAAGTGGGAAATCAACGCTTCTAAAACTACTCGCTGGTGCTTTGAAGCCTTCAATAGGCGACATTGAAATAATGGGTATCAAATTGAAAGTTGCGCCACTTCAATACCAAAAACAAGTTTTTTACTGCGGACCAGGACCCATTGTCTTCGATCATTTGACACCATCTGAGTTCTTTGGCTTCATGCGCAATTTGTATCCAAATTGCCATGAAAATAACTTGACACAAAACATCAGTGGATTTGATTTAACAAATTCACTTCACAGTCCACTTAAGACATTATCAACTGGCACTCAGAGAAAAGTCTGGCTGGCTTTTGCCTTAGCGGCAGCGTCGAAGGTCACATTGCTTGATGAGCCATTTAACGCTCTTGATTCAAAATCTTTAGTGTACTTTCGCACTTCACTAGGTAATCTGTCAAAAGACACATCACGGTTATGGATTGTTGCTAGCCATGAATATTTAGGCGATGGGATTTTGGTTACTCAAACACTTGAAATGACGAGATAAGGTTTCTAATCAATATTTCAATCTTAGGTAATCTTGCTATGTCTGAACGGATCCAACATCTTCTCAGTTTGATTGATAGACAACGGATTTAACTGATTTTTAGCATTCACAGCACTCACACTACTACTTGGCACTGAAGTCGTCTTAGGCTTGGATTTAACAGCGTTAGATTGAACTTTCTGACGCTGAATATTCACCTAGGAGATCAACATGGTTGCGGAGCAAAAGTTAAAAGGACCTGCCTCTTACTTTCCATCTATCGAAAAAAAATACGGACAACCCATTGAACACTGGATCAAACTTGTTCAAAAACAAAAAGATATGAAACACATGGAAGTTGTGAATTGGCTGAAGAATGAGCATGGTCTTGGGCACGGACACGCCAATGCAATCGTGGGCTATTGCTTTGCCCAGAAGTCAGCGTGATACCCGTGGAGCTTACGGATAGCCTTTATAGCCACTGAATGTCAAAGCCTTTGAATAAATTTTCGGGTCTTCAAGTTTGTGGGGCGCTTGTTCTCTTGAATGGTAGAAACGGATTCCACTTGTCATCGCCTTTGGGGATGCGGTTGGCATTGCGAACTGAAACAAACATCAAACAGCACATAAAAAATCTAAATACGAGTAATAGGTTGAAGCCTATGGTTGGGTTCGCAAATTGATCTTTGTAGAAGATTGTCATGTCGGCAATGAAATTAATCGAACCCACAGTGAACATTGCTAAAAAGAACAGAGCAGGATATTTCTCGGTTTTGTAGGCAATAAATCCTATGAACATAAATGTAAACATGATCCAAGCCCTGAAATAAAGAGCAGACTTCATGTATTCCCTGACCAAGGGGTCTGTGAAAAGGCTACTTGCAACTTCATCTGTAAATACAGTCAAGCGTATGAACCAGATAAGCCCAGCAATCCAGACGAGCCAAAGACGCAAGGGGAAAAATTTGTCTGGACTTAGATCTGCCTGCGCTGGTCTGGCAAGCAGGGCTTCTAACTCGTTAGAACTTTTTAATAAAGTTTGGGACCTTGGGTTGCTTGAAATGCTGCTTATACGCAGTAATTGCTGAGTCAGGTTTGGTTTCAGCGGAGCTACCGTGTTGTCGGCTTCTAGTGGAGATCAGGTGTCATTAAACACTACGGTTGGTAATCCAACACATTATTTCAAAACTACAACTTTACTTTGATGTTCATCAATTACAGGCGACTCTTATAGGGATCCAATGAAGTTACTAGCTTCAACCCTCACGCTTGAGCTAAGTTAAATATGAACCATCAACAGGACAATTTATTGCGTCTAATCAACAAGTACTCTGTGCGATTTGGCGAGCAAGATCCCTTGGTGTTGGATTTGAAAAAAGAAGTGATTGAATTGCTATTGAGACAAAAGCAGCCCATCGTTCCTAGATCGTTGCTTTTTCAAAGTGATGTCAAAGAGATTGATTTTGTAGAAACAGTTTGATTCTTAGATTCTATGTACTTTTGAATAAAGTTTAGGGTCTAGAAGGATGTCCTTCAAAAGGACAAACGATACGTAAAAATCGTTGAGTCAGGTTTGGTTCCGGTTGGTGAACCGTGCTGTCGGCATGTCGTGGTTTGCAATTGTCGTTTTACACGACAGTTGAACTCAGCAGGCATCGGTCAAAGTTTTTTAATTAATTGGAAACTCTTATGACTCCAAAGTGTGCCGTTGACTTTTCAAATACTACCTAATTAGTTACTCGGTATATTCTGCATGAAGTCATCGGCAAAGACGTGCATTCAGGTCAGGCCTACATGAAAGAAATACGCGATATTCTGTCGCGTTAAGCATTGATTTAATCTTGACCTTGGGATGGCCCTGGGGATGGCCACTTTGATATCTGACTCGCAGGCCCGTTATGAAGCATGTATTCATCACAACCTAGGGTGAATACTGCTTTAACAAGTGGTCTCTAAAGATTAATATCATCGTCATTCGAAGGAGACATCATGACAGCACACCTGCAAGACAACTGTGGACAATGCCAGCCAAGGCGCGGCTTCTTAACCAGCCTCTTGGTAACAGGTGCAGCCATGGCCTTGCCTGGCTGTGCCGTCACATCCAAAAATGCACAAGCGCCTGCGGCCGCCAAGCGTGCTCTGATTGATGTTCACCACCATGTGTGGGCACCCAATTTTCTGAAGGAACTTGAGGCTCGCAAATTGGCAGAACCCCCCGCACGGAATTGGTCACTGAACAAAACCCTCGATGACATGGCCCAAGCAGGCGTTACTTACACACTGACATCGCCCACAACGCCGGCGGCATCCTTTGGCGACGTTCAGACCATGCGGTCAATGTCCAGAATCAGCAACGAATACGGTGCGCAACTGGCCCGTGACTATCCGCAAAAATTTGGCTTCTTTGCAACCTTACCCATGCTAGATGTTGAAGGTGCACTGGCCGAAATAGCATACTGCGTGGATGTCCTGAAAGCCAATGGCATTGCCATGCTGACAAGCTACAACGGCAAGTGGCTGGGTGACAAATCATTTGCACCTATCATGGATGAAATCAATCGCCGAAAATTGATTGTTTACACCCACCCTTCCAACACACAATGTTGCGTCAATTTACAAGAAGGCGTGCCGGGTTCAACGATTGAGTTTGCAACTGATACCACCCGTACCATTACCAGCCTCTTGTTCAGCGGTACCAGCCAGCGTTGCCCCGACATTAAGTTTATTTTCTCGCATGCTGGCGGCACCATGCCATTCTTGGTGGAGCGTCTGGTCATGCTGCCAAAGCTGAATGCCAACTTTGGGAAAATTTTGCCCTCTGAAAAAGTGCTGCCAGAGCTCAAGCGTTTTTACTACGATACAGCTCAAGCATCGCACCCCGGCGCTCTGCTTTCATTGCTCAACTTGGTAGACACCTCACAAGTTGTCTTTGGCACCGACTTCCCCTATCGGACCTCGCTGGATCACGTGAAGGGCTTGATGGCCATGGACTTCAAGATGAACGATCTTGTGGCCATTGAAAGCGGCAATGCCATGAGAATTTTAGGCAAGACTGCCTAAAAATACGCGCCTGAGTACTAGCCGGTTAACTGCTAATTACCACGCAACAGTCGGCTTAGGTAGTCTCTAGGCTTAGATTCCTTGAACTTTTGAATAAAGTTTGTGACCTTGGATTGCTTGAAATTCTACTAATGCGTAGGAATCGTTGAGTCAGTTTTTAAAAGACAGTCGAACTTGCACATTTTGAGCAAATACAAGCCTTGTTTTTTAGCTCTTCCGGCACCCGATCAAGAAGCTCTGATGAGAAGGTCGCAGTCATGCACCAACAAGACTCAGGCGGCTTTCCAGTGGCTTTGGCTATCTCTTGAGCACACTGGTTAGATTCGCCGCAAATGGGGCACTTTGAAGGGTCTATTTCTTTATCCATTGAATCATTAGACCATGAGTGAAGATCATTGAGTCAGGTTTGATTTCTGCGGGTCTACCGTGCTATTGGTTTCTAGTGGTCATCCAATGTCCTTTTAAACGACAGTTAATGGGTGGCGCCTTTGAATGTTTTACATGCAAATCGTGACTCTAATGCCATCCGAAAATTTCGGACACTGCGCTTGTCACAATTATTTAACTTAAGACCGTCACCATGTTGAAACAAACAGGAGACTTCTAAATTATGCTTAATTTCAAAACACTTGTCCGCTGGATCCCTTTGGCGGGCGCAGCTTCTATAGCTCTAGCCATAACCGGTTGCGGAGGAAGCAGTCCGCAAGTCACAAATTTCTCTGAAGCCACTTTTCAAAATGGATTGGCCCTTGCTGGTGACGCAGTAGATTTGTCAACCGGCACAGCATCTGATCGCCGCTTGGGATATTTCTCCGACATCTACTACGATCCCACGCGCAAAGAGTGGTGGGGCTTGTCAGACCGTGGGCCTGGTGGTGGTTTGTTAAATTATGAAACACGTGTGCAACGCTTTGAAGTTGACATCAGTGCTACCGGTTCGATCAGCAACTTCCGTGTAGTTGAGACCGTTAAGTTTATGCGCGGAACTCAGCCTTTCAATGGAATTGCACCCAACCCAACCAGTGCATTGGGCAATGCCTTCGATCCTGAGGGCATTGTCATCAACCCCAAAAATGGCAACCTGCTGGTGTCCGACGAATACGGCCCTTCTCTATACGAATTTACCCGTGCCGGTCAGTTTGTTCGCGCCTTCACGACTCCTGCAGGCTTGATACCTCGCACTGCAGCGACAGGCGTTGCAAACTTCGCTGCCGATACCGGCAATACCGCTGGTAAACGCACCAACAGAGGCTTTGAAGGCTTGGCCATAAGCCCTGACGGTCTGTTTGTTTACGCGATGTTGCAAAGCGCAATGTTGGACGAAGGCGGCGGAAATGGGGTTCACAATCGCATTGTTAAATTTGACGCAACCACCGGTACTGCTGTTGCGCAGTATGCATATCGTATGAAACGCTCAGGTGAGGGGCAGGGCATTTCGGCCCTAGTGGCCTTGGGTAATAATAAATTTCTGGTGCTTGAGAGAAATAACCGGGGCATTGGCGCAGGTGCTGCCTTGGCCACGGCCGACAAGGAGGTTTATCAAATTGACTTGACCGGCGCAGTGGATGTAACCAACATCACGTTGCCCATTACGGATGTGTATGCAGGTGCAGTCATTAAAGGCGAAAAGGTAATGGACTTGGCTATCAATACACTGACCGCTCTGGGCAACAAATCACCCGAAAAATGGGAAGGGCTGGCCATTGGTCCGCAACTGGGAAATGGCAACTATGTGGTGTTGGTTGGAACTGATAACGACTACAGCGTGACACAGACTAGCAGTGGCACTCAGTATGACGTGTTCTTCCGTTTTACAGATGCTGACCCTTTTGCCTCTTCCATCCAGTGCCCGATTGGCACTAAGAGCAATTGCTTTTTGACATCCGGCGCCAGTCTGACACCCCCAACCCCAGCCACATTGACAAGTGACTACGTCATGGTGCCTGCAGTATTGTCTGCTTTTACCGCCAAAATTACGAACTACGTCAAACCTTAACTCTACAAGCTACAGATCACTTACTGTACCTTAGCAGTTTGAAGATGAACAAAGGCGCAATCTGCGCCTTTGTTCATTTAAAAGCATTTACTAAGCAAAGCCATCCCGCAACTTAAGGGCAGCGGCGTCAATCTGTGTGTCCAACTCTCCGTTGAGAACAAAAGTTTGATGTGCTTAAGTTTTAAAAAACTAGCCAAAAATGGAATATCAGCCAAGCAGGGGTCTTAATTCCACCCTGCGATGGCACGCCTTTGACCCTTCATAAGCCAGTCTTTCTGCTGTTTCATGGTCGGTCGCTTGAATTAGCCAAAATCCACTGTAATTTTCTTTGGTATCGAAAAGAGGCTTGCCTGTTGCCAAGCTCGTGTCGTTTCGGTTATCGATCACATTGGCATGGACTGGGGCTGCTAAACCGCCTGCAAAAATCCATTGTCCCTTGGTTCTCAAAGAATCATTGAAGACATCGATGGCAACCATTTCTTCAGGTGTGCCCGATTCAGACAAATCGTCTATGACGAAGATGATGAATTTTTTCAACATGGCGTTTCTATTTAGAGATGTTTGGTTTCAGCGGGTGAGCAGAACTCGTGCGCGTGCTTGTTATCAAGTTTGGGTTTACACGAAGGTTAGAGTAATCAAACTTTCAATTGCCGTTTGAATTAGTTAGAGGAACAGCAGGTGTCCCATCTGCATTGATCCTATGTTTGGCATAAACGACATGATCTTTAGGGTAGGTAACCCAAGAAAATGCTTCATCAGCAAACATGTGGGTATCCACCTTAACCAATGAGGGATCGTCAAGTGTGCCAATCATCATGACTCTACCACCTGGAAATCTTTCCGTTGTAAGTGAGACTGTGGTGCCGCAATTTGGGCAAAAATGTTTGAAAAGTTTTCTGCCGTGCTCATCACTTTCGTAGGTGTATGTTTTGGGTGAGTCCCCAGAAAAGATGACGCTCTCATCCAAATAGGACAATCCTGAACGATGAGCTGTGCCTGTATCTCTTTGGCAGAATCTGCAGTGGCAGGCAAATGTCGCCCTTGGTTCGGTAAGTAATTCGTAGCGGATATTTCCGCAGAGACAACCGCCTGTCATTGTGGACATGTAAAACCCCTTTCACTTCAGTTGGAGCGTCGACTCAAGATGAACCAAGCCCATTGACGTCTTATTCTTAGAAATATATACAGAATCGCCAGTCCTAGGAATCAATAGTTATCAAAATAATGGATGCTTAGATTCTCAGTACTTTTGAATAAAGTTTGGGGTCTAGAAGGATTTAGGGGGCTGGGGTGGCGGCTTTGAACTATTTCTCTAATCACGCCAACTCACGTGAGCAGAAACAATTCGCCACCCATCAGCCGTTCTTATACAAGTTTGACTCTGCCGTCCATTACGCGGGTTGCCTGCATGATTGGATAAAAAACAGCGGTTTGTAAGCCGCTGTTGATTGAGTACAAGTTTAGATTGGTAGTTGACGCGCCAAATTGCTCCGAACCCAACTGCTCAACCCACTGGCAGTCCCTTTTACTTGCCATGCTTGAAATGCGGGGTCTGCATACACAGCATCTGTGCATTTACCATAGGCTTCATAACTTTCGTAACGAGTAGCAAATACCATGTTGCCTATCTCTCCTGCCGAAACAGTCCATATTGAAACATCAGCGCCATGCTTTCGCCAGAGGGCTGCACTTTCTGCTACCAACTCCATTAACTTTGCCATGTCTGCACCTGGGTTAGGTTTGAAAACAACTTGAGAAATCATTTGCGCCATTTTGAGCTCCTTAAGTTAATTGAACGCGTTTCGGGATGAAGTGCGGATCATGATTTAGCGCTACAACTTAGAAAATTGAAATAGCTTTATAGAAAAGACTCATTGGGGTTTACCCAAATGCTATTTTGAGATGGAGTTGTTGCTAATGGATTAGAAATGATCAACACAATCAATGCTTAGATTCTTAGAACTTTTGAATAAAGTTCAACTTTAGCGGCTGAAACATGGTTGCAACTTTACGTTGTCGTCAAGTGTCGTTTGACAAGACAACTATGTGTAAAGATCGCCTTACAGTTGGGATGTGAGTTTGTAATATCCAAATTTAAAACGAGGGTTTTAACTTATATCTAATCAAATTTATAGGAATCAACTTGATTTACATCAAGCCATGTATGTGCGGCTTCTTGTCTTGTTTCTCAGAAGTGAAAAGTTTTAATTTCCAATCATGGAAATCAATCCTACTCTTTAAACTACAAATCGAGGTTTCATCATGGATCAATTTCAAACTTTAAGTTATCTCCAAATGGCGCTCAATACAAATGCCATCTATACCGCAGCAACATTTTTCATTCTTTGGGTTGCGTTTCGTTTTGCAGGAAAAATGCGCGAAGGCGAGTCAACCATGTTAGGTAGAGTCTTGACGTCGCTCTTTGGACTGATGATTATTTGGAACGGACTGATCTTGTTTTCAAGTCGAAATTTCTCAATCAGTTCAGCAGCAAGTGGATTGAAATCAATCAAAGCGTCAGGGCAAGCTTTGGGCGCGCAAGCCGAGGCTTTCTTAACCGTACCGTTTGTCACTTCAGCATCGGCAAATACTCAGTTCAGCATTTTCAGTGATATTCCGAGCCTCATTTTCTGGTTGGTTGTAACCGTCATGCTTTTGTCTGTAATTTGGATGCCCGTGACAGCCAAGAAATCTACTTGATTTTCTAAATACTCATTTCAGAAGGATGAATATGACAACGCCTTATCAACGAACTGCCACTGAACAGGCAGGTGAGCAATTTCGAATGAGTCAATACATGTATGCTATTTTCATACCTGCCATGTTGGCCATCATTATTTTTGGCGACATTTCAATAGCAAAAGCGCCTGTCAAATTGATGGTGGCTTCGGTATCTATTTTTGGTTCTATGACGATCTATTTGGTTGTCTCAAGCGCCATGCGCCAAATAGAAGCGTCACTGAAAGACCTCTCACTCGAAGAGCAAAAATTGGAATCTGTCCAACTTGAAATGAAAGAGCCCTGGGCGATTTACCAAATCTATGCTGCGATCGCAACGGGCTTGCCACTGATTGCCATATTGATGACCATTTACGCATAAGTCTGGCTCAATGTATAAATGTCATTCAAATTTGAGTCAACCTAATCGACGATCCTGCTTTATTTTTGAGTAAGGATTGATCCTTAGATTCTCAGAACTTTTGAATAAAGTTTGGGGTCTTTTAAGCTACCCACAATTTTTGCCATCTGCTTACAAATCGTTGAGTCAGGTTCGGCTTCGGGGGTGAGCCGTGCTTTTGGGGTGAGTTGGTAATCAAGTCTCGTTTAACAAGACAGTTGGTGTTTAAAAGAACAAGGGTAATCACCTGAAATCAGTTAGCGTGCTTCGTATCAATTTACAATTTTAAAGCGCCAAATTAGCTGTCGCACTTTGCATGAAAATGCGAATTGAAAAATCATATTCATATCTGTTCAATCTATAAAGGATCAACTATGTCCCAGCCAACTTATGTCGAAGAAGTAAATAACATCACGAACATCATCAATCACTACATCGAAGGAGCCAGAATTGGAAAGGGCGCAGCGATGAAGCCAGCCTTCCATGAAGATGCCACCATTTACGGCTACGTTGGAGCAGATATGTTCGGTGGACCTATCCAAGGACTGTTCGATTGGAATGATACGAACGGTGCAGCTAAAGACATCAAGTCAAAAATTACCTCAGTTGACGTAGTCGGAACGTGCGCCAATGTCCGTGTTGACTCAGACAACTGGACAGGGCATCGCTTTACGGATTTCTTCAATCTAGTGAAGTTCGAAGGTCATTGGAAAATCGTTAGCAAGGTGTTCTACCTGCACCCCTGATATTGATTGCCATTCAAATTTGAGCAACCCCAATCGCAGATCCTGCATAATTTATACTCATCACGGTTACTGCTCAGATTCACAGAGCTTTTGAAACTAAAGTGGGTAGGTATGAAATTCAAATTTTTACATGTAATTATGATTGCATCAGGCTTGTCTGGTTTTTCACAAATTGCCTATGCACATGCATTGAAGTGTGGCGAACTGAATATTGCTCACCCATATTCAACCCCAACCATGTCGGGTAGCAAGAATAGCGCAGCCTATTTCATGGCTATTAAAAACAATGGCAAAGAAGCGGATCAACTGTTGGGTGCTAAAGGCGATGTTTCTTTAAGTGTCGAAATACATGAAATGCAATTGGAAAACAATGTGATGAAAATGCGCGCTGTCCCAGAGGTTCAACTACCTGCCGGGTATGAGGTGACATTCAAACACGGACAAGCCAATGGTTATCATTTGATGCTGATTGACTTGAAGAAGTCAATCAAACAAGGTGACAAATTTGCATTGACTTTGAGCTTCAAAAAGGCGGGTGACTGTCAAGCCGAGTTTTGGGTAGAAGCTCCTAAGCCAGACAGTCATAAGCATTAAGGATGAACGGGATTTCGGCGCTTGGGATTGTGCGTATAAAAAGCGGGGGCAGGTTTGATTTCGGCGGTTGAACCGTGCTTATGGACGCTTGGCAGCGAAGTTCAACTTATACGGAAATCACTAAGCAAGAGATTTTGTGAATCAAATGAATAACTTCAAGATCCGAAAAATTGAAAGAACTGACGCTCAAGAGTTTCAGCGTTTAAGGCTGTTCGCACTTCAAACCAATTCAACTTCTTTTGGATCTAGTTTTGAAGAGGAAATTAAAAAAACTCTTGAACAATTTGAAAATTTCATTGAACCTTCAAGTGAAAGAGTTTTTTGGGGCGCATTTGAAAACGATAAGCTCTATGGAATGGTTGGACTTGGACGAGAAGATGGCGTCAAAACTGAACATAAAGGATTTATACGCAGTATGTTTGTAGATCCATCAGTGAGAAATCGCGGCGTTGCTTCAGAACTCATCGGAGCTGCCATTAGTTATTCCGAAACTGCAATAAAATTAGAGCACCTGACTTTGGCTGTAACTTCTACAAACGTCGAGGCTATCAATTTATACAAAAAATTTGGTTTTATTGAGTATGGAATTGAACCAAATGCTTTAAAGATTGAAGGCAAGTATTTCGCAGAAGTACTGATGTATAGACTTAACGTTCCTTGAGTTTTGCGGGTGAACCGTGCAGTCGGCTTCTACATACAACCCATCAAAAGGCAAACCTTAGTTCGGTAGACCGAAAACTCGCAATGCATTCTTGTATGCGACCTTCTCAAGCGTTTCTGGCTTCATGGCTGCCAATGCACGACTGCGCATAACTTGAACGATTTCGTTGTACCGCCCCATCAATCCACAGCATGGATCCGTGCCCATCATCACGCGATCTGGATAATCTTCGATCATTTGCAGCCAGCGAGAGTTGATGCCACTGGGCGTCACGATTCTTGGTATGCCATGAATATGAGTAGCGCCACTGATCTCGCAAATGACGTTAGGCACTGCTTCAAAAATTTTACGCATGTCATCAGGTGTTCCTTTAGGCATACAGTGCGACACAATTGTTAGTGATTTTGGATAGCGCTGTGCCATGGCAATGATCTGATTGACTGTTCGCGCGCCATTGTCGTAATGAATTTGAATAAAACCCTTGTGTTCGTTGGCAATTTCGTACATGCGCTGAGGGTGTCCGAATTTTTGTGTAAACGGAGTTAAGGGTCATTGATGAGGGACCCGGTCCTCAAACTCAATACTAAACCGATTCAGAGCCGCCTTCCAGTCCCTAATCGGCATGTTCCATTTCTGGCTAATATTTCTCAGTGCCAAGTA
>CANKBG010000060.1 GCA_947479935.1 Comamonadaceae bacterium | reverse complement strand
TGGTAGAGGGCTTGACCCGCGGGCCAAAAGAAAAAAACCAACACAACCGCCATTTGCGGTGCGATGAGCAACCAGGGTAACCAGGCTGATTTGAAGCGTACGCGCTTTTCCATGAGGTTTTAAAACAATTCGATGCCAATTAAAAGGACAAAAGCAGAGAAGTTCTTCTCTGCTTTTGGGTTAGCTGGCATGCATCAATTGAGATTCATGCTGAAGTTGGAACTGAATAAGTTTACTTGTTTGCTTTTTGGAAGCGCTCAAGTTGCTCGTCACCGCGCTTGATGGCTGCATCCAAAGCTTCTTTGGGCTGCTTTTTGCCACTCCAGACGCCTTCGAGTTCTTCGTCAATGATGGTGCGAATTTGCACGAAGTTACCCAAACGGACGCCACGCGATTTGTCGGTGGTTTTGCGAATCATTTGTGTGACGGAGACATCAGTTCCGGGATTCTTTTTGTAAAAGCCCGATTTGTCTGTCATTTCAAAAGAGGCCTTGGTCACTGGCAAATAGCCGGTGCGTTGGTGACTCTTGGCCGCTTCCTCTGGCCGTGACAAGAAAGCAAAGAACTGACCAACACCTTTGTATTCTTCGGCTTTTTTGCCGCTCATAACCCATAAGCTTGCGCCGCCAATGACGGTGTTTTGCGGTGCACCGGCAACATCAGGGTAGTAAGGCAGGGTGCCAATGCCGTATGCAAACTTGCCGTTGCGGGTGACGTTGCCATAAAGCGCGGATGAGCCCGTTGCCATGGCGCATTCTCCTGACACAAAAGTGGCGTCAGCTGCGTTGCCGCGACCCTTATAGATGAACAGGCCACTCTTGGCCATGTTGGCCAAGTTTTCAATGTGACGAACGTGCAAAGGCGTGTTGAAAGACAAGCGAGCATCCATGCCGCGCATGCCGTTGCCTTTGGTGGCGAACTCGGTGTTGTGCCAAGCGGAGAAACTTTCAAGCTGAGTCCAGCTGATCCAGCTGGTGGTGAAGGGGCACTTGTGACCGCTGGCTTTTAGTTTCGCCGCTGCCAAAGCCACCTCTGGCCAAGTTGTGGGGGGCTTCTCAGGGTCCATGCCGGCAGCCTTGAAGGCATCTTTGTTGTAGTGGAAGACGGGTGTTGAGCTGTTGAATGGGAAGCTCAACATTTGGCCATTGGGGGCTGTGTAGTAACCGGCTACGGCAGGCACATAAGCATTTTGGTCGAATTTCAAGCCAGCATCTTGCATGACTTTGCCCACAGGAACGATGGCACCTTTGCTTGCCATCATGGTTGCGGTTCCCACCTCAAAAACCTGGAGAACATGGGGAGCATTGCCAGCGCGGTAGGCCGCAATCGCAGCTGTCATGGATTCGTCGTAACTGCCTTTGAAGGTGGGCACAATTTTGTAATCTTTTTGGCTGGCATTGAAGTCTTTGGCCAAGTCATTGACCCATTCGCCAAGAGCGCCACCCATGGAGTGCCACCACTGAATTTCAGTTTGGGCTTGGGCGCTAAGGCTAAAGGCAGCGATGGCTAAAGCGGCCAGGGATTTTTTGTAGTTCATAAGTTCTCTCTTGCAAGTTGTTTCAGCCAATAGCTTATGGCTATCGTATGCAAATGGTATTACAGCGGTATGAAGAAAAAATGACAACCCGTGGTTTCCATGACTTTGCTTGACCCTCGTCAAAAAATAATGGATTGACTGCCTGACTGACTGGGGTGGCTTGGCTTGGAGTCCCCACCGCGGGCGCGTGATTTACCCCCTGAAGTAAAATCCATTCATAAATCTCATGAACGCTCCAACCACGCTCCAACACCTTTTGCAGGCTGACGATTCGTCACCTCGCTTGCGCGAAATTCCCTATAACTACACAAGCTTCTCCGATCGAGAAATTGTGATTCGTTTGTTGGGAACTCGTGCCTGGGACCTGCTCAATCAACTTCGAGACGAGCGCCGCACTGGCAGGTCTGCTCGCATGCTCTATGAAGTCTTGGGTGATATTTGGGTGGTCCAGCGCAACCCCTATTTGCAAGACGACTTACTAGACAACCCTGGCCGCCAAAAGCTGTTGGTGGAGGCTTTGCAACACCGCCTGGCCGAAGTTCAAAAACGCCGAACGCCTGAAGCCGATTCTTTGCGAGACGGATTGGTGGCAGAGTTATTGGTACTGGCTGGCAATGCTGTCAAAGTGTTCGATGAGACTTTTTCGGCCATGGCCCAGTTGCGCCGAAAAACACAGAAAGGACTCGGCAAGCACACGGCCAAAGACAACATCAAATTTGATGCCTTGTCTCGCGTGAGCCATGTCACAGATGCCACCGACTGGCGTGTTGAATATCCTTTTGTGGTTTTGACACCCGACACAGAAGCCGAAATGGCCAATTTGGTCAAAGCTTGCTTCACACTGGGCTTGACCATCATCCCGCGTGGCGGTGGCACAGGCTACACCGGCGGTGCAGTGCCTTTGACTTGGAACAGTGCGGTCATTAACACTGAAAAACTCGAAGCCATGTCTGGCGTCGAAATGCTTCAATTACCTGGACTCGACAAAGAAGTGCCCACTTTGTGGACCGAAGTTGGTGTGGTCACGCAGCGCGTGGCCGATGCCGCAGAGCGCGCTGGTTGGGTGTTTGCCGTTGATCCCACGTCTGCCGAGGCCAGTTGCATTGGCGGTAACATCGCCATGAACGCCGGCGGCAAGAAGGCTGTTTTGTGGGGTACCGCACTCGACAATTTGGCCAGCTGGCGCATGGTCACGCCCGATGCTCAGTGGCTCGAGGTGACGCGCTTGAACCACAATCTTGGCAAGATTCACGATGTTGAAATGGCCAGTTTTGAATTGAAATATTTCGAAGCCAACGGAACCACGTTGGTTCGCGAAGAACGACTCGACATTCCCGGCTCGATGTTCCGCAAAGCAGGCTTGGGCAAGGACGTCACCGACAAATTTTTGGCAGGTTTGCCAGGGATCCAAAAAGAAGGTTGCGACGGCTTGATCACCAGCGCACGTTGGATTTTGCATCGCATGCCCGATCACACGCGCACCGTTTGCATGGAGTTTTTTGGCAACGCCAGAGACGCAGTGCCCAGCATCGTCGAAATCAAAGATTTCATGTTCGCAGAACAAAAACGCTCTGGCGTTTTGTTGGCTGGTTTAGAGCATTTGGACGATCGTTATTTGCGCGCGGTTGGCTACACTACCAAGTCCAAACGCGGTGGATTACCCAAAATGGTTTTGGTGGGTGACATTGCCGGAGACAACGCCGATGACGTGGCCAAAGTCACGTCTGAAGTGGTGCGCATTGCCAACTCACGCAGCGGCGAAGGTTTTATAGCCATCAGCCCTGAAGCACGTAAAAAGTTTTGGTTAGATCGCAAAAAAACAGCGGCCATCAGTCGCCACACCAACGCTTTCAAAATCAATGAAGATGTCGTGATCCCGTTGCCTAGAATGGCCGAGTACACCGATGGCATTGATCGCATCAACATTGAGCTTTCGATGCACAACAAGATCAAGTTGTGCAATGAATTGGAGTACTTTCTAAGCAAAGGCAACTTGCCTTTGGGTAAAGATGAAGATACCAGCGTAATAGCTTCCGCTGAGCTGTTGGAAGAACGCGTGTCGCAGGCTTTGGCTGTGGTGCGCGAAGTACGGGATTTGTGGCAAGGCTGGTCGCAGGGCGTGGATACTTTGTTCCCTCAATTGCAAGACCACACTTTGCGCGCCAGTTGGAAAACTCAAATCAAGGCCAGCTTCCAAACCATTTTTTCGGGCGCTGCCTTCCAGCCTATTTATGACGAGTGTGTCGCCATTCACAAGCGTGTTCTCAAAGGTCGAGTGTGGATTGCTTTGCACATGCATGCGGGTGACGGCAATGTGCACACGAACATTCCGGTCAACTCTGATGACTACGACATGCTGCAAACCGCGCATGAAGCGGTCGCGCAAATCATGGTCCTGGCGCGAAGCCTTGATGGCGTTATTTCGGGCGAGCACGGCATTGGCATCACCAAGCTTGGGTTTTTAAGCGATGCCGAACTGAAGCCATTTGCCGACTACAAGCAGCGCATTGACCCTGAAGGACGTTTCAACAAAGGCAAGTTGATGCGCCGAGTAAAAGGCCCAGAAGGCATAGACATTCCAGCTGACCTGACCAATGCCTACACTCCCAGCTTTGGTTTGATGGCCCACGAATCGCTCATCATGCAACAGTCGGACATTGGCGCCATTGCCGACAGTGTGAAAGATTGCATGCGCTGCGGTAAATGCAAACCGGTGTGCGCCACCCATGTGCCACGTGCCAATTTACTCTACAGCCCGCGCAATAAAATTTTGGCCACTTCCTTGTTGGTCGAAGCCTTCTTGTACGAAGAGCAAACACGCCGCGGTGTGTCCATCAAGCACTGGCAAGAGTTTGAAGATGTGGCCGACCACTGCACCGTATGTCACAAGTGCCTCTCACCTTGCCCCGTCAAAATTGACTTTGGCGATGTCTCCATGAACATGCGCAATTTGTTGCGCAAGATGGGTCAAAAAACATTCCGTCCTGGCAATGCGGCGGCCATGTTCATGTTGAATGCTACCAACCCTGAAACCATCAAACTGGCACGTGCTGGCATGGTGGGGGTGGGTATGAAGGTGCAGCGCATTGCCCACGACTTGCTCAAAACCTTTGCGCGCAAACAAACCAAAGCGCCACCAGCCAGCATTGGTGCTGCGCCCATCAAAGAGCAAATCATTCACTTCATCAACAAAAAGATGCCAGGTGGCTTGCCCAAGAAAACGGCGCGCGCTTTGTTGGACATTGAAGATCAAGATTACGTGCCCATTATTCGCAATCCAAAGACCACCACCTCCGAGACGGAAGCGGTGTTTTACTTCCCCGGTTGTGGCTCAGAACGCTTGTTCAGCCAAGTGGGTTTGGCCACTCAGGCCATGCTCTGGCATACCGGTGTTCAAACGGTTTTGCCGCCTGGTTATTTGTGCTGCGGCTACCCGCAAAAGGGCAGCGGTCAGTTTGACAAGGCCGAAAAAATCATCACCGACAACCGGGTCTTGTTCCATCGCGTTGCAAACACCCTGAACTACTTGGACATCAAAACGGTGGTGGTCAGTTGCGGTACATGCTATGACCAGTTGCAGGGCTATGAGTTTGACAAAATTTTCCCAGGTTGCCGCATTATTGACATCCATGAGTACTTGCTTGAAAAAGGCATGACGCTCAACAACAATGGCGCCTACCTGTATCACGATCCATGTCACAGCCCCATGAAGTTGCAAGACCCTATGAAGACCGTCAAGTCTTTGTTGGGACCGCAGGTTTTGAAATCGGATCGCTGCTGCGGCGAGTCAGGCACATTGGGTGTGTCTCGCCCCGACATTGCCACTCAAGTGCGTTTTCGCAAAGAAGAAGAAATTCTTCAAGGTGAAGCGCAAATGCGTGCAAGTGGCATGGTGGGTGAAAAAGAAAACATCAAGGTCTTGACCAGTTGCCCTAGCTGCTTGCAAGGCTTATCACGCTTCGGTGACGATTTGAAAAATGGCTTGTTGGAAGCTGATTACATCGTGGTGGAAATGGCCAAACATATTTTGGGCGAGCAATGGATGCCCGAGTACGTGGCCGCTGCCAATGCAGGCGGTATTGAACGCGTTTTGGTTTAACGACAGCATCACGAAAGAAAGCCTTATGGCCGGATTGACAGTAGGCGCACCCACACCCCAAGCCTTGACCCTTCACGGGCAAAGCCGTGCTTTAGAGGTTAGTTTTTCGGACGGTCAAACTTTCCGAATTCCTTTTGAACTCATGCGCGTTTACTCGCCTTCTGCAGAAGTGCAAGGCCATGGTCCTGGGCAAGAGGTATTGCAAACAGGCAAGCGCGAAGTTGACATTGTTGAACTTTCGCAGGTTGGCAATTACGCAGTTCAGCCTACCTTCTCAGATGGCCACAACAGCGGTATTTTTTCTTGGGATTATTTGTACCATTTGGGCTCAGATCAAGACGGTCTATGGTCCCAATACAACGAACGCTTGCAAAAGGCGGGTGCTCTACGTGACGACCCCATGCCGGGTGCAGCAGGTGCTTCGTGCGGCCACTCTCACTGATTGGAGCTAGCAAATGAGTTCAACCCATTTCGGTTTCAAAACTGTCGATGAGCAAGAAAAAGCCAAGCGTGTTAGGGGCGTTTTTGATTCTGTGGCGTCCAAATACGACCTCATGAACGACCTGATGTCTGCGGGCTTGCACCGTGTATGGAAAGCCTACACCGTGCAGATGGCCAACCTCAAGGAGGGCGACCAGGTGCTCGACATAGCAGGCGGCACGGGCGATTTGTCTTTGGCATTTTCAAAAAAGGTGGGAGCGACGGGCCGAGTCGTTCACACCGACATCAATGAAGCCATGTTGCGAACAGGACGTGATCGATTGGTGAACCAAGGCGTGATTCTCCCCACGCTGGTCTGTGATGCTGAAAAACTGCCTTTTCCCAACGATCATTTCAATGTGGTGAGCGTGGCCTTTGGGCTTCGCAACATGACGCACAAAGATTTGGCTTTGAAGGAGATGTGTCGAGTTTTGAAGCCTGGGGGCAAACTTTTGGTCTTGGAATTCTCTAAAGTGGCCAAACCCTTAGAAAAAGCCTACGACTGGTATTCCTTCAACATCTTGCCCCAGTTGGGCAAGTGGGTTGCCGGAGACGATGCAAGCTACAGGTATTTGGCCGAATCGATTCGCATGCACCCAGGTCAGGAAGAGCTGAAAGCCCTTATGAAAAATGCCGGATTTGGACATGCCGAATTTCACAACTTAAGTGCAGGGGTGGTAGCCTTGCATTTCGGCATTAAATGTTGATTGGTTTTTTCTGAACTTTTCGGAGCTTCTTGTGAATAATTTTTTCGGCTTAATCTTGACTTTGGTTCTGGCCTTTAGCTCTTTGAACGCTGAGGCTGCTCGTCGTATGGGCGGTGGCAAATCTACTGGCCAACAGTCCAACAACGTCACGCAACGTGAAGCGGCTAAACCTGCAGCGCCAAGCCAGGCGGCGGCCAGTCCAGCTGCCGCTGCACCTGCGGCGCCTGCTAAACGCCCATGGGGTGCCATGCTGGGTGGCTTGGCCGCTGGTCTGGGATTGGCTTGGTTGGCGCACAGCCTAGGAATGGGTGAAGCTTTTGGCAACATGATCATGTTCGCCCTGCTGGCCATGGTGGCAGTGGGCGTGATTGGTTATTTCTTGCGCTCGCGCAAAGGCGGTTCGGCCCAACAGGATGGCCTTGCCTACCAAGGCGCAGGTCAAACGCCTCAGGCACCCGCAAGCCTGCCTCAATACAACCCCGAAAAAGTGGGTAACGATGCTTCGGCCCGTCCTTGGGAAGGCCAAAACTCACGTTTTGATTCCACCCCTGAAGCCAATCCAACGGCTCAGTCTGGCGGCTCTATGATTGGATCGGCCATTGGCGGCTCTACAACCTCAGCACTGCAAGGATCACAAAGCTGGAGCGTGCCCGAAGGCTTCGACACCGGCAGCTTTATCGAGGCTGCCAAGCGCAACTTCATCACCCTGCAAGAAGCTTGGGACCATGCCGACATGAGCTCACTCAAGGCCATGATGACAGATGGCATGTTGTCTGAAATCAAGAGCCAACTGGCAGAGCGGGAAGCCAATTTCCCTGGCCAACCCAACAAAACCGAAGTTGTGAAGTTGGATGCTCAATTGTTGGGCATTGAAGAGTTGCCCGAGGTCTACATGGCCAGCGTTGAATTCAACGGTGTCATCCGTGAGGATCCTGAATCTGCGCCAAGCCCTTTCCGCGAAGTTTGGAACATGACCAAACCCAGAAATGGCAACAGCGGCTGGTTGGTTGCCGGCGTACAAGCCCTGCAATAATTTAAAGACATTCTGAGTGAAGGGCTGGCACGGGTCAGTCTTTCGGGAATAATTGGGGACTATGGCAACACAGTCCCCTTTTTCTTTCGTAGGCGAAGCGCTAGAGCAATTCGTCACTCACTCTCAGCCCCCAGTTTGGGTGGTGGACGAGTCCATCAATCGTTTGGTTTTGTTTTTGAATCATGTCATTGGCGCTGAACCTGAAGCGCAAAGCAGGCTCATGCGTCAAAAGGGGCGGTGCATTCAATTGCAATGGCAAGACAAAGTCATTCAGCTCTCACCCACACCCGCGGGTTTGTTGGAGCGTGTGAGCCAGCCAAAATTCGACCTTAAATTAAGCTTAACGGATACATCCCCCTTGGCCATGGCCTCGGCGGCACTGAAAGGCGAAAAGCCAGGCGTTCACATTGAAGGTGACGTTCAACTGGCCGCCGAAGTCAATTGGTTAATTGACCATGTGCGATGGGATTTTGAGGAAGACTTGTCTAAATTGCTGGGCGATGCTGCAGCCAATACTTTGGTTTCAATGGGTCGGCAAGCTTTACAAGCCATTCAGCAATTTATCCGCAAACCAGCAGCAGACGCCCATCTTCACAGGACTGCCCTATGAACCGAATTTTTCGGGGTATTTTCATTGTGTGGACGGTTTGGCGCTTTGGCCTGCATGAGTTGATGCTCTCTAACTTCAAGCAGCCTGTTTTAAAGATCTTGTCGCAAGCGCTGACCTTGGGCCGTGTTTACAAACTCTCGCGCGGCGAGCGTTTGCGTCTCTCATTAGAACAACTTGGGCCTATTTTTGTGAAGTTTGGACAAGTCATGTCGACTCGCAGAGATTTATTGCCTGACGACATTGCGGTTGAATTGGCCAAACTGCAAGACAGAGTGCCGCCCTTCAGTTCGGACATTGCTGTAGCCACCATCGAAAGAGCTTTTGGTCGGCCAGTGACTGAAATCTTCGAGTCCTTTGACCATGTGCCTGTGGCCAGCGCGTCTATTGCGCAGGTCCATTTTGCTTTGTGGAAAAACAAAGACGGTGTGGTGCAGGAGGTTGCGGTCAAAGTACTTCGCCCCAACATGCTGAAGGCCATCGAAAAAGACTTGAACCTGATGCACATGATGGCTGGCTGGCTTGAAAAAATCAGTGCCGATGGCAAGCGCCTTAAGCCCCGCGAGGTGGTGGGTGAGTTTGACAAACATTTGCACGATGAGTTGGATTTGGTTCGAGAGGCCGCCAACGGCGCACAGCTTCGCAGAAATATGCAGAGTTTGAATTTGGTTTTAATTCCAGAGATGTATTGGGATTACTGCCACCCCGAAGTGATTGTCATGGAACGCATGAAGGGCGTGCCCATCAGTCAAGTGGAGGCATTGCGCGCCGCGGGTGTGGACATTCCGCAGTTGGCCAAAGATGGTGTGACGCTTTTTTTCACGCAGGTGTTTCGCGATGGTTTTTTCCATGCCGACATGCACCCTGGCAATATTCAAGTCAGTATTGAGCCGGAAACGATGGGTCGTTACATTTCCCTTGACTTTGGCATTGTGGGCACGCTCACTGAATACGACAAAGAGTATTTGGCTCAAAACTTCAGTGCTTTTTTCAGACGCGACTACAAGCGCGTGGCGGAGTTGCACATTGAATCGGGTTGGGTGCCAAGCCATACCCGAGTGGACGAATTGGAGTCAGCCATTCGTTCGGTGTGTGAACCCTACTTTGACCGCCCTCTGAAGGAAATTTCTCTGGGCATGGTGCTGCTGCGATTGTTCCAAACATCACGTCGTTTCAATGTGGAAGTTCAACCGCAGTTGGTTTTGCTGCAAAAAACCTTGCTTAATATTGAGGGTCTGGGCCGTCAGTTAGACCCTGAACTCGATTTGTGGAACACAGCCAAGCCCTTTTTAGAGCAGTGGATGATCGATCAAGTTGGCCCTAAAAGATTTTTTCAGCAATTGCGTGAACAAGCGCCTCAATACGCCAAAATCTTGCCTCAGTTACCCCGCTTAATGCATGACTTTTTAAAGCACGCATCAACCAGTTCACAAGATCGAAGTCAACTCAATGCCTTGTTGGCAGAGCAACAAAGAACCAACAGATTGTTGCAAGCCATTGTCTACGTGGTCATTGGGTTTGTATCGACCCTCATCGTGCTTCAAGCATTCGAAAGATTTCATCAAATCTAAGGAGTGTCATTGTGTTATTGACATTGGTCATCGCCTATTTACTCGTCACCATTGCCATTGGTTTGGTCGCCGCCAAGCGCGTGAAAAGTTCAGCAGACTTTGCCATCGCAGGCCGGCATTTGCCGCTGGCCATGATTGTGACCACCACCTTTGCCACATGGTTTGGCTCTGAAACTGTCTTGGGCATTCCTGCCAAATTTGTCAACAGTGGTTTGAACGGTGTGGTGGAAGATCCGTTTGGTGCGGGCAGTTGTTTGATTTTGGTGGGTTTGTTTTTTGCGGGCAAGTTGTACCGCATGAATTTGCTCACCATCAGCGACTATTACCGTGAGCGTTATGGCCGCTCTGTGGAGGTCATTTGCTCTGTCATCATCATGGTGAGCTATTTGGGCTGGGTTTCAGCCCAAGTCACTGCGCTGGGCTTGGTGTTTAATTTGCTGTCAGATGGCGTGATCAGCATGCCATTGGGCATGACCATTGGCGTGGTTTCGGTGCTGGCCTACACCTTGTTTGGTGGCATGTGGTCCGTGGCCATCACGGACTTCATGCAAATGATCATTTTGGTTGTCGGCCTGGCGACGCTGGCGGTGTATGCGGGTGATCAAGCAGGTGGTGCAGACAAAGTCATCGCCTTGGCCGTCAGCCAAGACTTGTTCAAGTTTTTGCCCGAGCCCAACATGAAAGACATTTTGTTTTTCGTGGCAGCCGCCATCACCATCATGTTTGGCTCCATTCCGCAACAAGACGTTTTTCAGCGTGTGATGTCTGCCAACAGTTTGAATGCCGCTACCAAGGGCCCCATCATTGGCGGCATTTGCTACATCTTGTTTGCTTTTGTGCCCATGTTTTTGGTTGTCAGCGCTTTGATCATCATGCCTGAACAGGCCGCTCAACTGATTCAAGAGGACCCTCAAAAGGTATTGCCAACTTTGGTCATGACACAAATGCCATTTGTCATGCAGGTGCTGTTTTTTGGTGCTTTGTTATCGGCCATCAAGTCTTGTGCGTCTGCCACTTTGCTGGCACCCAGCGTCACCTTCACTGAAAACATTTGGCGGCAGTTTTATCCACACCAGGGTGATAAGCAGTCCTTGTTGGCCATGCGAGTGACGGTCTTGGTTTTCAGCGCGTTGGTTTTGCTCTACGCCATTCAAATGCAAGGAAGTTCCATTTATGAAATGGTTTCTGGTGCTTACCAAGTCACCTTGGTAGGCGCCTTCGTCCCATTGCTCTTTGGGCTCTATTGGGCCAAAGCCACCACCCAAGGCGCTATTTTTTCGATCGCATTGGGACTGCTGACGTGGCTTTTCTGTCTCATGACCCCCGTAGGTGAAGAATTTCCAGCTCAGTTGGCGGGTGTTTTGGCCAGTTTGACGGGCATGATCCTTGGCTCCTTAGCCCCGCAAGTACTGAAAAACAAGCACGGCGCCCACCATGTTTTGCAAGGGACCCACCTATAATTGAAGGTTTTGTGATTGCCAAGCGAGAACCTTCAACATGCCCATCTACGCCTACAAGTGTGAAACCTGC
>CANKBG010000059.1 GCA_947479935.1 Comamonadaceae bacterium | reverse complement strand
TCGTTGGGCCTAAATTGTCCAGCGTTGCATGAATGAATGACAGTGCATTGTTGGTGGTGTAGGCGCTGCCTGGGCGCAGCCAGAAATTTGCAACCAGCCGCCAATCGGCCACGAAAGCGATCAACGGGTGATGGCTATTGCGGCCGTGGTTTCTGGGGTTATAGCCTTTGGATGCGCCTTGTATTTGTTGGCCCCAGCGCGTGATCACAATTGAGTCCACATCCAAAGTGATGCGGTTCAAATTGAGTTTTACGAACAACCAATTGAAGCAGTTACGTTGCAGCTCAGTGGCTTTGCTTTGGTCAAAGCGTTGAAACAGTCGCATGATGGATTTGTGCTCTGCAACTCTTGACCATCCAAATAAACGCGCCAGAGTTTTGTCTAATCGCGTGATGTCTGAGTGCACAAACCGGTTAGCTCCGCACCAAATGCTGACCATCATTTGCTCAAGTAACTGGGCGGGGGCGTAACCGCGGTTGGAGCCGGGCATGGGCAGCTGCCAAGATTGAATGGCTTGAAAAACACCCATGCCATCCATCATCTTCTTCAAAAGGGCCAGGCCACCCCAGGCGCTGACCTCGCGGGAGGTGAATTTAACGTCAAAGTGCTCAGCAGACAGCATGGCTCAACCCCTTTTTAGCGGATAACGCATTGATTCTATTGAGCATTTCTATTGGTGTCCATTAGAAATGGCAAGGCTAGAGAGGGGGTGTTTGATGCGTCACAATCATGCTTAAATATCTATTGGAAAATCTCGGTTTATCTTTATAAATAACAAATTAGGCATGAACCGTCTCCCCCAGATAGCGCGCAACATCATGACTGATTTCATAAAACCATTTCGGACGACATCTGCTCCAGTGCCGGATCGCCAATCGCCGCTTAGGTCGGGAAGCATGATAGCATTTTTTCATGTCATTCGTGTGAGCTAGGCCTGAAGGATGACCTGCTCCCAAGCCTGCACGATATTTTCAAGGTCGAAACGCCTATCTTCATAAGCGCTTTGTCCATACTTTTGCCTTCTCTGATCATCCTCCATCAAAGATCGCAGACTACGGGCCAACCAAACCACATCTTCCTTGGGTACGAGCACACCGTCGATGCCATCACGCACGATGGCGGATGGTCCACAGTCGCAATCGAAGCTCACGACCGGCAAGCCAAACGACTTTGCCTCTACTAATACCAACCCAAAACCTTCGAAACGTGATGAGCAGACAAAAATCGACGCTGCTACATAGTGTTCCACCATGGCGTCGGAATGTGGAATGAAGTCGACAATCTCAGCGATGTGCAATGCTTGCGCTCGGCTCTTTAACATGTGCTCGTCCTGCCCCGAACCCACAATATGCAAGCGCCAACAAAGGTTCAGCGGTTGGACTCGCGCCCACGCTTCCAACAACAGATCGAAGCCCTTTTCCGACGCTAGACGACCGGCGGCTAACACCACCTTGGCTTCCAAATTAGCGCGGCGTTCATGTGGGATCGTCTTTGGGTTGGGAATGGCAATTAACGGCGCCCGACAGGTCAGGTGCTCAATGTACTGCTGGCGATCCCTCTCCGTCAGCGTCACCACAACCTTCGCGAAATTTGCTGCGATGCGCCTTCCGGCGGCACGCCGGAAGCGTTGGAAAATATCGCCCATATTAATGCGAAAATGAAAATGCTCCCAAGAAATGACTTTAGTACCGGTACACCAAGCTGCCGGAATGCTATACCAGCTCAAGATGGTATCAGCGTCAATTACCACATTGAAAGCATGCTGCCGCAAGAACTTGTGCAGTCGAAACCAAATGCGAACATCGCTAAGATTGGCACTGTGGCCCTCCATATGCATTGATAACAGATGAACTTTGGGATGCAGAGGGAAGTACGCCTGCAAGCCGCGCGAGAAACTAAGTATCGAAACATCGAATCCGCGATCGACCAATGCACTAGCGATCACCGCTGTAGCCCGCTCCGTGCCCCCGGACCGCCCGATGTCACCTGCCAGGAAACAAATACGCCTCATGTCGTCCTGAGTTCGACGGTTAAACCCGCTTTTTCCATTCTTGATCCGAAACATGAGAAAGCTCACGTCAGATATATTTGAGAAAACTGCAAAGCTTATGAAATATTTGCATGATTAAAGAGTTTTAATTTTCGATTTTTAATCCAGATGGGCAAGATTCTATTTCTCAGTTTCAAATTCAATAGTAGTGATTGTTCATCGTAATTCAAACAATCCCGATGTATGAAATTTAAGTAGGACTGAGCTGCACCTCGTTCATCAATGCTATAGTAGTAATCCGCTCGATGTAATAAATAGTGATGCAAAGCATTCTTGAGCAATACTTTTTTTTCCAATAGAAATGTACTTGTCAATTGAATTTTTAGATCTTCCTTCAAGTCTTCGGTATCCACAATTAGTTGAGCTAGTTCCATTTCGCCAATTGTCTTTGCGATATTGAAAAAAATGCTTGCCGTTTCTAGACCAAATAAATCTATTTGCGTAGTTGTTTTGGAGCTTTCATGCAAACGGAAATTCACCAATTTGGCCTCTATTTTTTTAATATTATTCAACCCATACAGTAATAGATACCTAATCCACCATTCTTTGTCCATTACATAATGCAAATCGACTGCCAAGAGCCCCATCTGATCCAAAGCCGTTTTCCTGAAAAATGTTGCAGGTTGGTCAATTCTTGACCAACCAATAGTCTTAGCTAGATTATTTCTATAAACATCCGTTCCGCTAGATTCTCCAACAACTTCTCTTGCCCCTTTAAATAAGTTACTTCGACCGCAAACAGCGGATACATTCGAATTCTCAAACTGTTTTCCAATAATATTCAAACAATTTGGCTCATAATAGTCGTCAGAATTCAACCAGTTGACAATGTCGCCACTCGCAATTCGAAGTCCCTTGTTAATCGCATCACTTTGCCCATTATCCCGCTCACTGACCCAAAAATTCAAATTCTTTTCATATTTTCTTATAACCTCAACCGTGTTATCGCTGCTTCCACCATCAAAAATCATGTATTCCAAGTTCGGGTAATTTTGAGACAAAACAGAATCAATTGTTTCTTCAATATAACTCCCCTGATTATAAGATGGAGTAATAATGGTTATTTTGGGGAAAACATTCTTCACTTTGCGATATCCTTATCTATTCAGTGGCATGCATAAATTGCCGCATCAACACCCTCAAGTTCGTCAGTACAAATAGGTTGTTGGTCTTGAAATACTTTTTAATACTTGTCTACACATAAGCTTATCTAGTTAATATTGCAACGATATCATTGACTTCTTCAGCTGATAATCCAAGAGTAGGCATAGTAGTGCCAGGAACAACGGACTGTGGATTGGCAAGATAAGCACTGAGGCGATCTTTACTCCATACGCCAGATGTTTTCTTCATTGCTTCAGAATACTTATCAAAAGTATCACCCCCCATTTTTCGACCAAGAACATTAGCTAAAGAGGGTGCTAGACTTGCCGGTGTCGAATGCTCAAAGTGATGGCATACGAGACAGCGTTGAATTTTCAGCTCAAAATTGTACCCCGCATTTTTCTTGTTGGCCCGCAAGAGCGTCTCTTCGACTGACAAAAAGGCTAAAAGCGAGTCGTCCATCAATAATACGATTCCATATCCTGGAACCAGCACAATGTCTCTAATGCGATGACCCATCCAGATAGGCTCGGACACTACGACTCGGCCTGAGCGGACTACCAGTCTGAAAAGTGACTGTGCTTTCAAAGATCCAGCTAACATATCCCCATCCCATTCAGCATGAAAACCTTCGATTAATTGAATTGGGGATAATGCAACTGAAGGAACGAATGCATACATGGGTTCGTCTGACTTGAACGCAGTAGGTACTTCCCAAGGGGCTCCCGATGCACCACCCGGCACATGGGTATAAGAGCCATAGTCGGTACCATACGTTCGATATGGCCAACCGAAGTTAGATCCCTTCACAACAAGATTTATCTCGTCACCACCCTGCGGTCCATGCTCAGCAGATAACAACTCACCTGTGCGTGTAAATGCCATACCCTGTACATTTCTGTGCCCAATTGAAATTAGTTCAATCTGCCTGGATTTGATATTTAATTTAAATATTTTTCCAAATGAAGAATTCGGATTTTGTGAAGCTGGCACTATTTTTCCATTAATTTTTATAGATGTATCTGCATAGCCTACCGAAAAGTAGAGCGCACCGTTTCGCACGATTAGTCGCCCACCACCACCATGTGACATCTCCATGGTATCAAATAGATCGCTTTCATATTCTGTTTTCCAGTTAGCCTTTCCTTTCAGTGTTCGAGGATCAACTTCTAACGAAGAAATGGCAAAACGATTAGTCTTTGGGTTCACGTACTTGGTGTAACCAACGAAGATGCGCTGGCTAGCTTGATCGTATGCAAGGGAGATAGCCCGCATAGTGTCTGAATTTAATTGAGCATTTGAACGCAAGATATATTCGTTAAGACCGTTTGGCAACTTACCCCAGTCTAGTTGCAAGAAGTTGCCGGACTGGTATTGATAGAAAATCCCTGTACGACTCATAACCAGCAACTTATCATCTAAGGCTGCAAGCGCCCCAGCGCCTTCAGGAAAGCCTTTCGGTAAAGAAACATACTGCGTGCGAATTGGTAATCGAGATGTCTCGATCACTCTTGTGGGTGGTGCTTCGCTGTTGTTCACAGACAACTGTCGCGCTAATGTCTTTGCAAGATATGCTTCCTCGCCACCAGCACGCCAAATAATGATCGGTTTAAGCGCCAAGATTGGTTGGAGCGCTGTCCGCACAAATGAAATAACTGATGATGGTTTAAACACCACCACGCAAGTAGAGAGCAAAGCGACAGCGCAAATCGCGCCCACAACGTAAAGCTTCCTTTTCTTCGACTCAATGATCATAACAATGTGGTTCTATTAAAGATTGAACATGTACAATTTGTTCGCGTGGATTGATATTTTGCCGTGTCGGCGTCTAACTGCAAAAAACATAAAATCTCGGTTTTCGTCATGGAATGTGCTCGTCTACCCTCAATGCCGCTAGCATGCTGACCGCATTGAGCCGCAAACCGGTCGACGAAACGTAGCTCTGCGTACGCAGCTCAAATTGCCAAACCAATGCTGAAAAAGACATTCGTCAGGAAATTGACTGTTGAAGCTCTCAATGTCGGCGTTTTGAACCGACTGCCCATTGAATGCAATGCTGTCCTACGCCTTAACTGACGGTTTAACATTGCAAATACTGTGAAAGAATAGTCAAACCGACTTCGCCACTTTTCTCAGGGTGGAACTGCAAGCCTATTATATTTCCTTCCACAATTGCTGCGGTTATGTTATTTCCACCGTACTGGTAAGTTGCAAGGACGTTGTTCTGGCTATCTGGCTTGAAATGAAATGAATGCACAAGATAGACGGACTGCTCTCTAGTAAGAGCGCGAAGCACTGTCTTCTCCCAACAAATGTGAGCTGGCTGATCCAAAGTGCTCCAACCAACATTGGGGATTTTGAGATGCTCACCTTCAACGCCTTTAGGTGGGATAGCATTTACCTTGCCAGGTATAAGGTCCAATCCGGTGTGTTCACCGAATTCGTCACTCTTTGTGGCGAACAGTTGCATACCCAGGCAAATGCCCATAAGTGGTCGTCCCGATTTTGCGAATTCACGAATCGCGCTATCAAGACCCCGTTCACGAAGCCCTCGCATACCATCTGCAAAGGCGCCTACACCGGGCAGAACGACACGGTCAGCAATCAAGATTTCGGCCGGGTCGCTGCTTATGCAGATATCGCTCGCACCACAGACCTCTAAGGCTCTTTGTACGCTGTACAGATTGCCAACACCATAGTCGACGATCGTTACCCCAATGTTCTTCATGCCATTCTTATCTTGACATGCATTTCTGATGCGACAGTTCGCAGTTCTGATAAATTTGTTCTACTGTAATGGAGCGCATCTGCGAATGCCACCGCATCCGCGCCATTCTCAATTGCATCACGGAGATGCTGCGGTTCACCATAGCCGCCACTTACTATCACCGGCACCTTGGCGAACTGGCTGACGGCCCTGAGTAAGTCTAGGTCGAATCCCTTTCTGGTGCCTTCTTGATCGATCGATGTCAGCATGATTTCTCCAGCACCAAGTTCCATACCCCGCTTTACCCATTCGATGACGTTCAACCCGCTCTTTTCACGACCGCAGTCAGTATAGACCTCCCAATTGTCTTCGTTTTGACGCTTGGCCTCAATCGAAAGTACCATGCACTGCGAACCAAATTTTCGGGCAACTTCACTAATCAACGCTGGACGCCTGACCGCTGCGGTGTTGATCGCTACTTTGTCGGCACCCGCTCGCAGCAGATTTGTGACATCGTCAATTGATCGGACCCCCCCCCCAACAGTTAATGGAACAAATATATCTCGCGCAGAACGTCGGACGATATCCACAAGATTCGATCGGCCATAAAGGCTAGCTACGATGTCCATATAGATCAACTCATCGGCACCTTGCTCGTAATAGCGACGAGCAAACTCTTGCGGATCACCGATTACACGAAGTCCCTCCAGATGAACCCCTTTGATAAGGTTTTCACCTTTGACGTCCAGCCTGGCAATAAGACGCATCGTTCTATCTTTAGAGCGCATTTCAATCCTCGATTAATATGTCAAAAAGTGACCGCTGCTGCCAGCGCAGCGGTCTTACTTCATCTCGATCTTGCGGCGAAACGCTTCAAGATCTTCGGCATTGTCAATGTCGACCGAACGTTCTTTGGGCATTCGGTAAGCGATGCAGCCCTCACCGAGAAAATCCTTCGATTTCAGCAACCAGTCTACTCGTGCGATGTATATCGCCCCGTTGAGTATATATACGGGAGGTAGGTCCTGACGCCGGGTTGCGCCACTGTCCTCAGGAAGCAATCTCTCTAACTTGCCGCCCTTCATCAGGCGGAACATCCAGTGCGGCGATTGCTCCACCTCGCATACCGAAACGCAGCTTGGCGCACCAGTTGACTGCAGCAGCGCGAAGGCGGCATCAATGTCAGCGGATGTTCGCAGAGGCGAGGTAGGTTGCAGCAGAACTACATACTCGTACCCGCGCAATTGTTCTAGTGCATTCAACACAACATCCATCGAGGTTGCAGTGTCGCTGGCCAGCTCAATAGAGCGTCGGAATGGCACCTCGCAGCCCCATGCATTGGCCGTTTCCATAATTTCTTCGTCATCGGATGACAAAACAACATGGTCGATAACATCAGACTGAAGAGCGGCCTCAATCGTCCATGCAATTAAGGGCTTACCTCCAGCAAACAGCAAATTTTTGCGGGGCAACCCCTTTGAGCCACCTCGTGCTGTAATCAGCGCTAGCACACCTTTTACGGTAACAGTTTGGTGCCCGCCTGTCACATTTTCACTTAGCATGGTGTTTGTACCTGCCTACGTACTTACTCGTTGCTGTTCTCTTCCCAGATTGGCTTACGCAGCTTCCATTCTCCACCTTCCTTCTTCCAGATATGTTCTGAACGCCAACTGTCAATCACATCCTGTACCTGGCCGTCGGTAATCGAACAGAACTCCAAAAATTCCTTGTAATATTTCTTAGGAAATTCATGATCGTAACGTTTGACCAGAGAAATACCTTCTTCGCGCGTAATTTTGCTATCGCGAATTTCATGAGCAGTATCGGAAGTTGTGCGACCGATGCCGAACTTTATATAAGCCAGGTAATAGTGAAAACCATCTATCTGGTCGTCCAAGCTTGCATATTTTGAATACGTACCTTCCGACCGCTCGGTATTAGGAGTAAACCCTGTGTACTCTCGGCAATAGTAGTAGTTTTCCTGTGGATCCCAAAACTTGTAATACCCAAAAAAATGAATCTCTGTATTGTTCTTCTTGATCTCATCGTACCTTGGTGGCATAAATGGATACAGATCCACTTCCGAGACGCCGTGCTCGGTCCAAAATTGAGGAGGTAACCCGGAAAAGTAGTGGTCATCGTGATCTTCAATATCGCGAGTTGGTCGAAACGCGTTTTTCATGTTGCCACCATACTCCACTTCACCGTTCTCGCCATACATAATGAGCTGAACGCCATGTTTAACAGCCATGTGCAGTGGAAAGTTGGTCTGACCATAGATGAACGGCTGGAACGGATCGCCGATTTGAGTAAAGGCCAAATTGGTCAATTTGCGGGTAACCTGAGGATTCGGCGTACCCAAAATATGGTTAAAACCAGACGCGATAAAGGCGTCGAGGTTCTTGCGACCTAAATCAGTAGCCTTGAGCGGCGCCCAAGTCACGGCCAGTGGGTTCATCCCATACTTATATTTGAGCATATGAGCAACAAAGCTTCCGTCCTTTCCGCCACTGCACGGGACAATGACATCGTACTCACCGCTGCTCTTGCGGTGCTTATTGCATAGATCCATCAGTTCAGTTTCACGCTGATGCCAATCGACCTTTGTACGCTTGTACGCGGCATAATTGCACGCTGAACAGACGCCGTTCTCATCAAATATGATGCGCGGGCGCTGATTTGAAATGGTGCACTTCACGCAAAAGACAACTTCTGAGGGCAGGTTGTATTGCTTGATGAGATCTCTTTTCATTGTTTTTGACTTAGGTTGTTAAAACTTATTTGCGCCAATGCCAAGTCAGCGGGCCGGCCTACATCAAGCCAGGGTTCGTGCATCGGGTACGCGACTGTGCGCTGTGCCGTCGCCTGCAGGCGTTCAAACAAGGTGGGCATGTCACAGTACGCGCCGGCAGTCAAAATCCTTAACGCGACGGGTTCAACAGCATAAACACCAGCATTGATATTACTGCGGACAATTGGTTTTTCTTCAAAACCAACAATTTCTACACCTTGCATTTGCACCACACCAAAGGGATGTTGCCATTCATGTAGGCGCACGGCCATGGTTGCTGCGGCGGCATGTCGGACATGAAAATCAAGCAATTCACCGTAGCGAATATCGCAAATGACATCGCCGTTTGTCACAACAAAAGGCGCCTCAGGAAGCGGGCTGAGCAAGCTCAGAGCGCCAGCAGTGCCCAAAGCGGATTCTTCTCGTAGATAATCGAACCGTACACCAAAGCGTTCACCATTTCCAAAGTGCGCTTCTATCATGTGCCCAAGGTAATGAATGGCAAGGACAAAGTGATTAAACCCATCTAGTTTTGCGCGTTCAATGATGTGTTCCAACATGGGTTTACCGGCCACGGGTAACAAAGGTTTGGGGCAGTTTTCTGTATGCGGTCGTAATCGCTTACCCATACCGCCAGCCATGATGACCATCAAATTGGGGCGAGTTGGTGGGGTTGTCATTTCATCCCAGAGATGCAATCCAACGACATGACGTTGTGCGTCAACCACAGGAACTTGCAGAATTTTGTTGGCCAACATTAACTGCATTACCAAATCACGCCCCAATTCGGGCGGTACAACCAGAGCATTGCGATGAATCACGCTGGTGATAGGGCTGTTGAGATCCAGCCCCTTGAGTAAGCCACGCCTTATATCGCCATCAGAGATGGTGCCTTCCAGCACGCCTTCTGCATTGGCCACCATAATAATCTTGATAGCGACCTGATCCAGATTACGGATCGCTTGCCCAATGGTGGCGTTGGGCGGCAGGATGGCTTGACGCCACAGTTGATCAGGTGAATTCACTTAGTTACTCTCGTCATCATCGAATATTTAAGTCATAAAAGGATTTTTTGACAATGCCCGCGAGGTCATAGTTTTTTAGGATGTTGACCACTTTCTCACTGGCGCCGCCCTCGCCATAAGGGTTAACGACATGTCTCAATCCTGCTTGAAAACTGGTTGTATAAAGTTGGTCCAAAGCGGTCGTGATGCTCTTGCAATTGGGTTCGCAGTTGATGATGCTCGCCGCTCGTAAGCGGCCGCGCTGGCGGTCTCCAATATTGATCGTACCCTTCTTGAAGCTGGGAACTTCTGTCAGGCCGCTGGAAGAATTGCCCACCACTCCATCAACTTGAGCTACGCATGAAAGATAGCGCAACTGACCAAGAGATGTGTAAGCCCAAGCGTTAGGGTGTTGCATAACAAATTGCTTTACCTTCGTGATCATCGCCCGGCCATCGGTATCAGCATTGGGTAGAGTGAAGATCAGGTGCGTGTCTCTCAAATTTGCGAGAGCTGTCAGCAACTCTTCCATTTGGTACGCGGCTGTGGTGGTCTCCAGCGTAACGGGATGAAAGGTAATCAGCAGGTTTTTGGGGCCCAGCTTCAAATCAAGTGACGCTTCTAACGCGGCTCGGTCAAGCAGGACTCGGCGTTTGATACTGTCAATGCCAAGTCCCCCCACCAAAAACACGCGTTCAGGCCGTTCGCCTAACTGAATCACCCGCTGCCAGTACGCCTCAGCCGCCACAAAATGAAGATGCGACATCTTGGTGATCGAATGTCGAAGCGCTTCATCAAAAGCGCCCTCTGTAGTCTCGCCACCGTGCAAATGAGCCACTGGGATGCGTGCCACTAGCGCAGCGGATACCGCAGCAAATATCTCAAACCTGTCTCCAAGCACCACGATTAAATCCGGCTTCAATTCATGCAAGGCATCAGCGAATCCAATCAAACCTAAGCCCATCGACTTGGCGATTCCGACGGGTGTGTCAGAACTGGTCAGCATTTCAACCTTGCGGTTAATCTCAAAGCCGTCATGCTCGATCGCTTCGTAGGTAAGGCCAAACTCTGGCGACAGGTGCATGCCCGTGGCAATGATTTGTAGCTTTAACTCGGGGTCACCCTTGACCCCCTCCATCACCCAACGCAGGAGACCGTATTCCGCGCGAGTGCCGGTGATGATGCAGATTCTTCTCATGACTTTAAACTGTGCCCAATCCAGTGATTTTTGTAACTCGGAGAACGTCAGAATGGGGTATTAATTGCCGATCCTCTAAAGGACGTGATTCAAGCCAGACTGAGAGCGGGGTGTAGGCAATATTGCATGAACCGGTGCGGTTGAGTTGCGAATGAATTTGAGCGATGGGAATACAGCTGAATCAGCCGATGAACTAAAGTGATGCCGAAGTCAATGGCAAGAAAAGCCACCCGCATCCATCACTAACGCCAATCAACATATCGGGAGTTCATTTGTATCAATTCTGCGGAGCATATATTTGTCATCTTGATCGAGATTCGCCGCCCCTCCATGGTCGGTCAGAGCCAAAGCGCAACCGTGACGGGTTAGAACTGAACGCAAGTTATCATCTACAGCACTATACGGATAACATCCATACGGGTAACACATAATCCAATTACCTAGCGGGATTCCTAAGCTGGCAAGAAAACTCAGAGATTTTGTGATTTCCATTTCCTGGCCATCCACCCCAAGCAAGTCAAACCATTCATGCGTATAGCCGTGGCTACCAAAATATTGGCCGCACCGATGCATCATAGAAATCTGATCTGGTGGCATTCCCCCAATTTTGTAGACACTCTTCATAACGCAATTTGACGTCTCTCGAACTCAAGGGGGCTGAGTTGGTCAAGATGTTTGTGACGCCGAACTGGATTGTAGAAGCCTTCAATGTACTCAAAGACCTCAGACCTGGCCTCCTGCCTTGTTTTGTAAATCCTCTTTTTGATTTTTTCACTCTTCAAGTTACTGAAGAACGATTCGGCCACTGCGTTGTCCCAGCAGTTTCCTCTTCGGCTCATACTGGGGCTTAAACGGTTTTCCTTGCACCAACGGCTGAACTCATCACTGCCAAACTGCGAACCCTGATCCGAGTGGATGATCACCGAACCCTTGGGCCGGCGGCGCCATACAGCCATCGTCAACGCGTCCAGCACCAGCGTGGTCTCCATGCTGCCTCGCATGCTCCAACCCACCACCGCCCTTGAGTGCAAATCCAGCACCACGGCCAAGTACAGCCAACCCTCATATGTGCGGATGTACGTGATATCGGTCACCCAAACTTGATCGGCCTCGTCTTGCTGGAACTGGCGCTGCAACTGGTTGGGCGAGACCTGTGAGGGACGGCCCACCTTGTAACGTGGCCGCTTGTAGCCCCGCACAGACTTGATTTGAGCTATCCGCATGAGCCTGGCCACCCGGTTCTCGCTGCACTGAACTCCTGCCTCCCTCAAATCACAAAAGATTCGGGGGCTGCCGTAGATACCCATGCTCTGCTCATAGAACTCTTTGATCTGCGCTGTCAGGGCTTGGTTCTCCATCGCTCTTGGCGACAAGGGCTCCAGCAACCAGGCGTAGAAGCCACTGCGGTGAACGTCCAGCACCCGGCACATCCCGCTCAAAGTGAACTCTGCTCGGTGCCCCTGGATAAACGCGTACTTCACTCTGACTGTTTGGCAAAGTACGCGGCGGCCTTTTTTAGGATATCGCGCTCCTCTGTGGTGCGCCTGAGTTCAGCCTTTAAGCGGTTGAGCTCCGCTTGCATAGACTTCATGTCATCAATGGCAACTGGCTCATTGGCAGCCTTGAACTTCTTGACCCAGGTGTAAAGCAGGCCGTCCCCAATTCCTAATCGCTTGGCTACATCGACAACGGAGTGGCCCCTGTCGATAACTTGGCGAACCGCCTCTTCTTTGAACTCAGCTGTGTATTTTGCTTTTTGCATTTGCATTTCTCCCATTCAGATTTTGACAATAATATTTGTCTACTGAATTGGGGGAATGCCACCAACCACTTTCTCAGTTCAGACTTTGATTTAGCCATCGTCATCCTTATAAAGTTTAATTTCTATAAACTTTATAGTATTTGTAGCTTTTCTAAGATCTCTTTTTCTTAATTTGCTCCAAGTCGCACCTACGAGTTCAGCGTAGTACTGCTTGCCACTTGGTGTCATTATTCCAAGTCTGTTGTACACATCTGCGATTTGCTGATTCGTAAAGCGTTCTGCGACCATTTGTCTCATTAGGTCGTGTCTGTATTCCCTTGAATCTGAAAGGAAGTTCAGTGACAGTTGCCTTGTTGTAACTGATATTGAACATGAAAGTACTAAATTATCTACTTTATCTGTTATACGAAACTTATTCCACTGTCACACTCTTAGCCAAATT
>CANKBG010000058.1 GCA_947479935.1 Comamonadaceae bacterium | reverse complement strand
GCCGATACAGCAGTCATCAAGTATTACATCGGTGAGTCATACAAAACAATTGCAGATATGTGTTTGCAAATATTGGGGGGCTATGGATACAGCATGGAATACCCGATGCAACGTTTCTTTAGAGACTCACGCCTTGCAACCATTGGTGGTGGCACTTCAGAAATTCAAAAAAATATCATTGCAGCCACATTAGGAATTTAATTTTAAGCAATTTAATCGCTCATGATGCGATACAAACGGGCTTGACCTTCAAAGCCAATCACAGGACGTTTGGGTAAGTTAAGCATGCCCAAATCAAGTTTGGCATCATGATGGCAGTCCACCCACCTTCATCTTGACCATTGTATAACCTGCATCCAAATGGCGACGCATTTCATCTTGCAAATTTTGAATTGTTTGGCCAGGAAAATACCATCCGCCACCGACATAACAAAATACGCGATCAGCAATTTTGGCCACAGCGTCCCATAGCGCCACTTTTAAGGCCTACAATCAAATCATGATTTCTGGCACTACGTACAGTGATACTCATGAAAAGCAATACGCGTTGTTACCAACGATTGATTACTCACTTCATGATCAATCGCTCTCTTGCTTGAACGACGTAAAAGAGATAGAAAAATTTCCACTATCCAAGTGGTTACAGCACGAAAATTTTGCTCAACGCATTGATATTGCTTTGTCGGCGCGTGACCCACAAGACACGGCTATTTATTTTGTATCCAATGGCGATATACAAGCGAAAGCCGTCGAAGTTTCATTTCAAACACTCAGGCAGTGGATTCAAAAAACTGCGCAATTAATTCTTGCAAATAAGAATCATGACAAGCCCGTAATTGCAGTGCTAATGCCAGCGATTCCAGAAATCTATCCCGCCATACTGGGTGCGATGCAAGTGGGCACAGTCTTTCCTATCAATTGGATGCTTGAGCCTCAACACTTATTGCATCTCTTAATCGAGTCCCAAACAACGCACGTGATCACGTTGGGTCCAACGCCGGGTTTTCGTATTTGGGAAACGTTTCAAAGTATTCAAGATCAATTGCCCAAAGATCTTGGTATATGGACAATACCTGGCGTCGATGGAACACGCATTGCAACCAACGATTGGAAAACTCAAATCGATACATTGCCAACGCAACAAAACCCCAACGTTACTTGGCATCCTGGTGAATCCATCGGTGCATACATTCATTCAGGTGGTACCACTGGCGTTCCTAAGATTGTAAAAATCACGCATCGCAATATGTCTTTTAGGCATTGGACTTTGCAACTCGCCTACAAAGGCACTCCTGGTGAAATTATTTTTCACGATACTCCTTTGTTTCATGTGGGTGGATTATTAGGGCGATGCCTCCCTGCTGTTGCAAGTGGTGCCAGTGTATTGATACCGAGCTTGTTAGGTGCACGCGATAAATCTTACATCTCCAACTACTGGAAATTTGTTGAGAAATACAAACTCACGCGACTCTCGGGTGTACCCACCACATTAGCCGTTTTATCCAAATTGCCCCCTGTTGGTGTTGATTTGAGTTCGCTCAAACCCTACTTTGTCACAGGATCAACCGCAATGCCGATTGCAGTGCGAGAAGAGTTCGAGCGCGTTTGCGGTGTGCGTGTCCTCAATTCATATGGCATGACCGAAAACGCATCGAGTATGGCCATTGATCCCCGCGACGGCCCATCCAAAGAAGGCAGTTCTGGCATCCGCTTACCCTATACAGAATTGCGTGCCGTTGAACTCGACGAACATCAAAAAGAAATCAAGCAATGTGGGCCCGAAGAAATTGGCATGTTGGTTATTCGAAGTCCTGGATTAACACCTGGATACCTCAACTCCGACCACAATGCTAAATCATGGACGCAGGACGGTTGGTTTATCACGGGTGACTTAGGAAGAATCGACGACGACGGATATGTTTTTGTAACGGGACGATTAAAAGATGTGATTATTCGAGGGGGACACAATATCGATCCTGGCTTGATTGAGGAACCGCTTGTTCAATCAGAAGATGTTTTGTTGGTTGCCGCCGTTGGCAAGCCCGATGCGTATGCGGGAGAGTTACCCATTGCTTATGTTCAACTCACCCAAGGCTCAAAAGCGACGAGTGCTGATTTACTGCAATTTTTGGAGTCCCGAATTTCTGAGCGTGCAGCCATTCCAAAAGAAATACACATACTTGAAAAAATGCCGTTAACAGATATTGGCAAACCCATGAAAATGAAGTTACGTGAAATGACAATGGTGAGAGAATTTACTCGATTGATTGAAGATGTACTTAAAAATTTAAAAATCAATAGTCCAGATCCAATCGAAGTCATCATCTCACCCGATACAGCAAGAGGTACTTTGATTCAAATTAAACTTGGGCGAGTTGAACAGTCTAAGCAAGATTTAATTCACACACAAATCCACCAACTTATGGGCCAGTTTGCTTACGCTTACGAAATGATTTAATCCAAGCTGATACCTGCTGCTTTTGCAACTTCATTCCATTTTTTAAAGTCGGTCGCAATCATCTGACCAAATTCTTCACTTGAATTGGGTTTTGCATCACCACCCATTTTTCGCATCGCGTTTTGATACTCGGGTATTTTTAAAATTTCGTTGAATGCATTTTCGAGTCGCTTTACCATTGCAGGTGGTGTTGCTGCTGGAACTGCTGCACCCGTCCAGTTGCGCAAAACCATATCAGGGTAACCCGCTTCAATCATGGTGGGAATATTGGGAAAATCGAGTGAGCGTGTAATTCCTGTCACGGCCAATGCTTTGAGTTTTCCCTCTCGAATTTGACCAATCGATGCGGACAAATCGGTCATGGCAAACTGAACTTGTCCACTCAAAACAGCCATACTCATTTCTGCACCACTGCGATATGGAATGTGAACCATATCGAGTTGTGCTTTAGTTTGAAGCAATTCACCCAACAGGTGTGCAGAATTACCGATGCCCGCAGAGCCGTAAGAAATTTTTCCAGGGTTGGCACGCGCATAGCTCACAAATTCTTGAACTGTATTGGCTGGAAAAGATGGGCTTGTCACCATCACAGAACACATATCTGACGTTTGAATAATTGGCGCAAATGATTTGACTGGATCGTAGCCAGGGTTTTTCATCGTTGCGGGTGCAATCGCATATGTGGAAATATTTCCAATCAGAATGGTCTTGCCATCAGGCGGCGAGATAGAAACAAAACGTGCGCCGATGGCACTGCCCGCACCTGGTTTGTTTTCGACAACAACTGTTTGTTTGAGTAACGCTTGTAAATGTGATCCCACCAATCGTGCAACCACGTCAGTGGGGCCACCCGCACCATAGGGGACGATCAACTTAATCACACCCGACGTTTGCGCCATTAAAAAAGTGGGGCTTAAAGTAAGAGCGCCAACTGCGCCGATAAACTGTCGTTTTGAAAGTGCAATGGACTTGGATATTTGCTTCATAGTCGTCTCCTGATTTATTTATTTTAGTATATGCACTAATGTGATTAAAAGTAAAGCTTTTGATGGAATGAATCACCCATATCCTTTGCCGCGGCGGGAACAAAGCATGACCCCTTCAATTGCGCTCTTAGTTCAATAGCGATATATTTAGCCGATAAATATCTAACGAGCAATTATTTTATGGATTTCACTTTCCCCGAAGAACTGGTCTTGTTGCGTGAAACCGTTAAACGCTATGTCGACAAAGAGCTCAGGCCGCTCGAAAAAGGAATTGAGGAAGCAGGCAAGGCAGACTCAGAGGTGCTACGCGCGTTGCGTCTCAAAGCCGCCAAGGTCGGTATTTATGCGCACAACTTGCCTACAGAAATTGGAGGCGGTGGTTTGAACTGCTTGGGGCAAGTGGTTGTTGCTGAAGAATTAGGTCGCACCACCATGCCGCTGAGTCGATCGGCGGGTTACCTACCTGCATTGCTGGCTTACTGTAATCCACAGCAAAAATCTTGGTTTGTCGATCCATTGGTGAGTGGTGAAAAATTTGTCACCTATGCCGTGACCGAACCCGATGCGGGATCGGACGTGGGTGCGACAAAAACGCGTGCAAGCAAAGTGAGTGATGGTTGGGCCCTGAACGGTGGTAAATGTTTTGTCTCTAATGTCGATATCGCCGATTGGGTGATCGTCGTGGCAGTGACCGATGCCAAAGCGTCGATCAACAATCGATTCACACTGTTCATCGTTGAAAAATCCAATCCTGGTTTTCACTTTATTCGAAACATCCGAAAAATTGGATGGCACGGTGCAGAGTTTTGTCAGTTTTCATTGGATGACTGTCATGTGAGCGATGATTGCATCATTGGAGAAGTCAATGGTGGCTTTGAACTCATCATGCTCGCCATCAACCTGACGCGCATTCATTTGGGTGGCATTTATGTGGGCATGGGACTTGAATTGCGAGATCTCGCCATCAGTTATGCAAAGCAACGAAAAACTTTTGGCAAGCGACTTGGAGACCATCAAGCGATTCAATTCATGCTCGCTGATATCGATTGCGAACTCGAAGCCTGTCGACTCTTGGTTTACGCGGCAGCCGATGCTTACGACAAAAACCATTCGGATATGCGTATCGCTGCGTCGCGAGCTAAATTAATGGGCAGTGAAATGGCATTTAGAACAGCCGATCGCGTATTGCAAATTTTTGGAGCAGCAGGCGTGAGTTGTGATTACCCCATTGAACGCATGTTTCGTGACTCGCGTGCTTTTCGAATTGGCGAAGGAACATCGGAGATTCAACGCACACAAATTGCACGCCACTTACTGCGATAATGAGGGAGTTACATCTCACCCTTGCGCATTATGAATACCACCACTGGCCTTATTCACACCATCGATGACGGTTTGTTAACGCTCACGATTGATCGTCCGCATGCTGCTAATGCCATTGATTCAAGCCTTGCGCAAAGCTTGGCACACTGGATTGAAAAGGCGCAACAAGACTCATCAATCCATGCGGTTGTGTTAACAGGCACAGGCAATCGTGCATTTTGTGCAGGTCGCGATACCAAAGTACCTGCGGGTGAAGACCCCGTCCAACTCGATATGCAACGACGCAATGAACTCTGGACGTACACAGACGCCTTGCTCAAATTCGATAAGCCTTTGATCGTTGCTGTTAACGCAAGCGCCATTGGTGCAGGATTTATGTTGTGCTTGCATGCCGATCAAGTTTTATCTGTTCCCAATGCAGTCTTTTCATTACCAGAAATTAATATTGGTATATCGTCATGGTTGGGACATTGTTTGGTCGCCGAAATAGCGGGCAATGCATTGGCCAACGACATGTCAATCACAGGCCGAAAAGTTGATGCCAACGAAGCAATGGCCAAAGGATTGATTCACGCCATTGTTCCTGCATCAACATTGCAAGCAGACGCTTTTGCGCGAGCACGTTCGCTGATTGAGAAACCAAGCCATACATTTCGCGATATCAAACAATGGATTTTAAAAAGACGACAGCATTCTGTTGACATCGCGCGTCAGCGTCATCAACTTAACAATCAGGCTTGAATACAAGCTCCAGAATTAATCAAACCATCTAAAATTCGAAAGATTCATTTTTAGAGCTTAACGAATTTCAAGGTCATTCGATCGCTTTCGCCAATTGCCTCGTACTTAAGCCTATCCACACCTTTATTTAAAAAGCCTGGAGGCAAAGCCCATACGCCACCGGCATGATTCGCTGTATCTAATGGATTGGCATTTATTTCAGAAGTTGCAAGCAGCTTAAAACCAGCTTCTGTCGCAATTTTTATAACATATGACTGATGAACATACCCAGAACTACCTGTGGAATCTTGTATGCGATCTATTGGCAATCTATGTTCTACAACACCAAAGACACCACCTTTTTTCAAACTGCGAAATACACTATCAAAAACTGCTCTGACACCCACATCGCCATCAGACATCCAATTATGTATATTTCGAAAAGTCAGAACCAAATCGACGCTGTTGGGTGCGGCATAGTTCAATTTGGAAACAGGAGCAAACACACCTACTGAGACCTTATCAAAAAGGTGTGGGCTAGATTTGAGTTTTGCATTAATTCGCTCAAAGTATTTAACTGCCTCGGGTTTAGTCGATTGCGGATCGTCTGCGCCCAAAATTAATTTACCTTTGTCACGCAAATAAGGGGCTAGTATTTCCGTATACCACCCTGCCCCAGGACTGAGCTCAACAACCGTACTGTTGGGCTGGATTCCAAAAAAGGTCAAGGTTTCATAGGGATGACGCCATTTATCCCTTGCAGCGTAATCAGGCGTCCTACTTGAGCTAGCAATAACAGTCTTTAGCGCATCATCAGCGTGTGCGCATAGCCCTAAGTTAAGACTGATGAAAATTGCCGTAATTAAAGTTTTGATCATGGTTTTATTTCTGAATGGTTCTCTAACAAGCATACTTGGCTTCCTGACATTCAATTAAACAGAATATTACACGGCCGATGACATCAGTTAAGGGTAAAAATAAATCAACAAGATTGCCCTTCCCACTTCAGTTATCACACTATTATTTTCATACCAATACGGGGAAATGTCAGCAGATTGCAACGGTAATGGAAATTTCGCAGCTGGTCGAAAACTCTTCATGGCCTAATTTTAGTGTTCAATTTTTTAACGAAACTGAGCGCTCTGATATTGAATTGTTCTATAAGGACGACAGCTATTTCCTGGCCATACCTTGCTTAGCTTCTGCGGCCTCCTTGCGCACATTGTCCAGTGTCTTTTGAATATAGGCCCGGGCAGTGCTAGCAGGTACAAAGCTGTCGGGGGCGGCCAATTCGCTGCGTAGGTAGTTCTTGTAATCTTCAGACGCAGCCATTTTTTCGAGGGCGCTGGCCAGTACCTGAATTCTTGCCGGGTCCGTACCCGGGCGAGCAAAAATCCATCGAATCTGCGGTGTCCAAATGTCGTAGCCCAACTCCTTACCGGTGGGAATACTCTTGAAAAGCGGAAAACGTTCTTCTGTTAGCGACAGTAGCGGTCTGATTTTTTGAGCTTCAAGTAATGCTTTGACGTCGCCGGCTTGCTCGTAAAGCAAATCACCGTGCCCACCCAAGATCGAGGTGTAGCGTTCCGCAGGTTTTGATACCGGAATGACGTTGAGTTGAATTCCCTTTGATGTCAGCAAGTCTGCGTGAACTTCATCAATGATGCCTAGGCCGGCCACGAACAGGGATATTGACCCTGGTTTGGCTTTTGCTTCGCGTTCGACGTCAGCCCATGTCTTGAAGCGACTCTCAGTGGCAACAAAAATAGCACCAGGCTGATTAATCAAGACCCCTAAAGGTACGAAGTTGTCCAGCGTCCATTTGGGCGCGTCTCCGCCAATCAAAGCATAGAAGTCGCCCGTGACTACAACGCTATAACCGTCGGCAGGCTTGGAGAGCAAGCGCTGAACGCCAATGGTTCCGCTAGCACCAGGCAAATTCACCACCGGTGCGGCTACTTTGAGCTCTGCCTCCAGAAACTTAGCCACCATCCTTCCTGTAATATCTGAACCGCCTCCCGGGCCCCAGGGCACAATCACTTCGATTGGACGAGACGGAAAAACCGCTTGGGCAGGTGCAAGGGAAAAAATTCCAGTCAGCAAGCTTGCTGCAACGCCTGCTAAGGCCAGGCGTATTGTCTGGGCTGCGACAGGCAGCTGCTTAATGATCTGTAATGCTTCGAGCTTCATTTTGTATTTCTTAATGTTAGGCGGTTGGTGCCGAGACAAGGCCATATGGTTTTGATCCGGCAATCTGGGTGCGATGCATGATGCGACGGGATTTTGGATCAAAGTCATCGCGCCGATGCATGACGCATCTGTTGTCCCACAGGATCAAATCGCCAACCTGCCACTCCTGATACCAGCTCAGCTCTTTTTTTGTGGTGTGTGCCCAGACTGCATCGAGTAATTCTTCGCTTTCATTGATTGGTAAGCCAACAATATAGGCGTTACGGCGACGGCCCAAAAATAAACACTCACGTTTTGTTACGGGATGTGTAATGACCATTGGATGGCGGGCGCCTGGGGTTTTCGTGACGTCGGTGACTGCTTCATGGCCGCCGCGCAAGCCACCTACGCTGTTGGTACTCGAATCGTGAACACACAGGCGTCCTGAGACACGCTGCCGCAGGTTCTCTGGCAAGGTTTCCCAAGCCTGGTACATATTGCAAAAACCGGTCTCGCCCCCCACCGGCGGAATCTCAAGAGAATACAAGGCGCTGGCCATTGGTGGAATTTCGTTATACGACATGTCCGTGTGCCAAAGCGCCTCCGCGTTGCCTAGGTCACCGATGGCGACCCCGTTTACAACCACGTTGGAGATGACGGTGACGAAATCGCTCCCGACATCTGTTCGTACGCCCTTTGAATACGTGGGAGCCTTGTCTAAGGGGCCCAGCATCGCCGAGAAGCGTTCTAGGTCAGGATCGGAAAGCTTCTGCCCTCTAAAACGCAAGACCAGATGCTCCGACCAGGCCTCAACAATAGTTGCCCTAGTGGAAGCGTCTAAGGCTTTGGAAAGGTCTATGCCTTCGATATCTGCCGACAAGGCCTTGCCGCTGGAAATCACTTTGACCTTGCTCATTTGCTTACTCCCTTGAAATTAAAAAATCCGTATTGTTTGACCCGTGTTTCATCGAGTTCGACTCCCAGGCCAGGTCCGTCGGGCAGGTCTAACCAGCCCTTGCTTAAGTCGAGTTTGTCAGTGACTATGTCATCAACGGTTTTGAGTGGTCCTACGCATTCCAACCCTTCAATAACATTGGGGGCGCTCGCGCCTAACATGATCTCCGCCATGGTGTTGATGCCGAGCCCAAAACCATGCCCCAACACGCAAGAGATTCCTGCGGCTTCTGCTGTCGCCAACATACGACGAGTCACCAACAAACCACCTTGTTTCATTGGCTTGACCTTGACCAGATCGGCAGCTTGTGCGCGAATAACTGCAATGAGACTCGCATGATCGACGACCGACTCGTCGGCCATGATTGGAAGGAAAGGGCACGAGCGACGGACGCGTGCCATGCCTTCGAGATCATTGGCGGGTACTGGTTGTTCGAATAGTTCCAAGTTAAGAGGCTCGAGCCGACGAGCCAGGGAAATCGACGTATCGGCGTCATAACCTGCATTGGCGTCTATACGCAACTTGAAAGCCGGGCCAACAGCTTGACGAATGGCATACAGGCGTTCGAAATCGGCATTGATGTCGTGGCCAACTTTGACCTTGGCGGATTCGAAACCACGGGTTTTCCAGGCGAGTGCTTCAGAGGCCGCCTCGTCTGGTGGAAGAATCCCTATCCATGCATTGAACTTGAGCCGGTCACGCACCGCACCACCAAGCAATGTCGTCACGCTGACGCCGCGAGCGCGGGCAGACAGATCGCAACATGCCATTTCAATGGCCGCTTTGGCATCGTACAAGCGCGGCGCAAGACGGTTCATCTGATCGACGCGCTTGTGAAGGTTTTCCGGGTCGGTCCTAATCAGTGCCGGGGCAAACACAGTTGACAGTGCCTGAAGGGTTTCTTCGATACTTTCTTCCGAATAACCGGGCACTGGGTCAACGTTTCCTAGGCCAACAGTACCATCATCAGCGGTTAGCCGAACTACTGCACTGCGCTGCTCATGCGTACTCTGATAGGACGTACTGAACGCGCCCACCAAGGGAACGGCTACACCGAATACTTCGACCAATTCAATTTTCACCCTGGTCACCCCAGTTAAGAGTTCGTTTTATTGTGACGCAAAAATTCCAGATTATTGCGACATGCATTTTGGTGTTTTAGCTAAACCATTTTTAAAAATTTTTGTTTTTTACTTTATCTGAATTTAAATTTGTTTGCTAGCTTAAAAACTAGGTTGTATGTATCGTTTTCCCTTGTCAAGTCAAGCGCCCCTCAAACGTAAGCCCAACAGCAAGAAATGTGGCTAAGCAGGACACTCGCACTCACAAAAAATGTTGGCAATGGTATTTCTATATTTCAGTAGACAACTATTATTTTGAAAATCTAAATGGATAAATGAAATGAGCCTAATTAACCAATGAGATCAAACATGAAGTGATTAGCCAAGTCGATAGTCTTCCAATTGAACATCAAAGTTGCATCGTTTTTTTTAAAAAATCATTTTTCCATTCAATATTTTGCTGAATAAGCTTTTTACCAGCAACAAATACATTACGAACCTCAAATGAGGGGGTAGAAAAAATCATTGCATCCATCAAACGATCAACAGGTACGCCCAGAAGTGCGTCCGACTCTAAGTTGATTTCAACCAAGTCAGCACGTTGACCCAAAGCAATACCTGCCAAAGGCAAACCAGCAGCCTGTGAACCGCCTTGAACCGCATTTTCAAACAATACTTGGCCCGATGAGCCGAGTCCATTTTGATGAAGCAAACTGACGTTGCGTTTGCGCAATGACAATCGGCCACCATACTCTAACAAACGAAGTTCTTCAGTCCAGTTGCGGTTGACATGGCTATCGGTGCCAATGGACCATCGCATATTTTGAGAAAGGGCTTCTGGCAGATCAAAAAAACCATCGCCCAAATTTGCTTCCGTGGTGGGACAGATCACAACGGAGGCTTGCTGCTTTTGAATACCTTTAATTTCAGACGCATTAGTGTGTGTGGCATGAACCAAATTCCATCGCGCATCCATATTGGCATGCGCAAGTAACCACTCAACGGGTCGGAGTCCTGTGTGTGCAATACAGTCTGCAACTTCTTTAGTCTGCTCGGCAACATGAATATGCACTGGCGAAAAACCACAGTGAGAAGTTAAGTTGAGGATGTCTGCTTGAGCTACGGCTCTTAGCGAATGAATAGCAACACCAGAAGTCAAGCAAGCTTGCTTACCGCTCTCAATTGCATACTGAATGACGGAATGCTGTATGTCGAGAATAGACTCTGGCGCGGAAGCAAACCTTCTTTGCATCGAATTCAAACCAGGTTGACCAAAGCCCTGATTCATGTAAAGTGTTGGCAACATGGTTAAGCCAATGCCCACCTTTCCAGCAGCACGGACCAAGGCCCAGGTCATCTCTGCCGCATCAGCGTAATTTTGCCCGTCTGGATTGCGATGCAAGTAGTGAAATTCACAAACATGTGTATAGCCGCTTCGCAGCATTTCGCTATAAAGCCACGTTGCAATTGACTCCAAATCATCAGGGCTAACGCGCAGCGCCACTCGGTACATGCGATCGCGCCAACTCCAAAAATCATCGCCAGATTGCGAACTGTATTCTGTCAGTCCAGCAATAGCTCTTTGGAATGCATGGCTGTGCGCATTGACCAGACCTGGCACAACACAACCAAGTGATAGAGCACAAGCAAACTCTGTTGCGGCTGCATTAGGTTGAATACGCGTCCAAAAACCCTGCGCATTCGACTCTAAAAGAACGTTGAAAGCCCAAGCGCCATCAACCCAAGCCACGTTAGCTTTGAATTTCATAGACTCAATGATTTAACTTGATTCAGTGCAGAAGCCACCATCTTATGCAGTAGCGGCTGAACTTGGGCAGCCAGTTCAGGTTTGTACTCATAGGGCGGCAGTTCATTCATATAAACAGACTGACATTTCTCAAGTTGAACTGCATGAATGCCACCTTGAGGATTGCCGTAACAACGTGTGATGTAGCCACCTTTAAATCGACCATTTAAAACATGCGTCAATTTATTTTGTTGTGCACAAGCTTCCATGACAGCCACCCCCACAGACTCAGCAGCAGACAAGCCATTGGCCGTACCAATGTTCAAATCAGGCAATTTCCCATCAAACAGCCAAGGAATCTCACCTCGAATGCTGTGTGCATCCCACAGAAGCACATTCGCTTGCAGTGAACGCAGCCTGCTTAATTCGCCAGATAAGGCTTGGTGATACGGTTGCCAATAAATTTCTCGCCGACGCAATTTCTCGACAGCGTCTGGTTCGCAACCGGCTTTGTAAAGGGGATTTCCCGTGAAAAAACGTGTGGGACATAGCTCTGTATTGGAAGCCCCTGGGTACATCGGTGCATCATCAGGTGGCCGATTCAGGTCAATCACGTAGCGCGAAAATACTGGCGTCAAAATACTGGCGCCCATGTCTTTCAGAAAATTGTACAAATGATTCAAGTGCCAATCTGCATCCTCTACTTCCAGGGCACGAGGTACATAGTTTGGTTTTAACTCATCAGGCAAGGCTACACCTAAGTGGGGCATGCTCACAAGCAAGGGCGCTGTGCCTTGGTGTAGATTAAAAGTATGTGTCATTTTTTAAGATGATTTTGAATGTAAAGGTGTTTCTCGAACTCGCCCGCCCCATACGGTTGACAAACAAGGATTGGATCCAAATGCATAGGCCAGTTCAGCGGGATGTTTAACATCCCATAAAACAAAATCGGCACGCTGAGCTTCATTCAATGCGCCTCGATCTTTCAAACCCAAGGCTTGCGCTGCTATTCGGGTGACGCCAGCCAAGGCCTCTTGTGGCGTTAGGCGCATGAAGGTACAAGCCATGTTCAACATTAGCAAGATAGACGTGCAGGGTGAGCTGCCTGGGTTGGAATCGGTAGAGATGGCCATTGGCACTTGGTGTTGCCTTAAGAGCTCAATGGGCGGAAGTTTGGTTTCACGAAGAAAATAGAATGCACCCGGCAACAAAACCGCCACAGTACCAGCCTTTGCCATTGCTACTGCGCCCTCTTCGCTTAACCATTCCAAATGATCACAACTTAAAGCGCCGTACTTTGCAGCCAAGGAGGCGCCGTGGCTGTCTGTCAGTTGCTCTGCATGCAATTTGACAGGCAAATTCAGCCGTTGTGCTTCTTTGAAAACCTTTTCTGTTTGTGAATATGTAAATCCAATTCGGTCACAGAAAGCATCGACGGCATCGACCAAGCACTCGGCCTTCAGCGGCTCAATCATGGCGACCACTGAATCGATGTAAGCATCGGGATTGTCTTGAAATTCTGGCGGCACGGCATGTGCCCCTAAAAACGTGTTTTTGATTTGCACAGGGTGATGCTGTGCCAATTGCCGAGCAACTCGCAAACACTTTGCTTCTTGTGCCAGTGACAAGCCATAACCAGATTT
>CANKBG010000057.1 GCA_947479935.1 Comamonadaceae bacterium | reverse complement strand
TTGGGACCCAGAAAACAAACTGTACAGAACACCCTACGATTTTGCTTGTGCCAGTTTGCGTGTTCTGAATGTGGCGCAAGATCGAAACAAGTGGCTACAAGCTTTTGGCTACTCATTCGTTGCGGGGCAGGGTATTCAAAATTGGCAAACACCCGATGGCTATGCCTTCAATGCCAATACGTGGTTCACGCCCGAGGCCTTGACGCGGCGCATTGACTTTGCACTGACCATTGCGCGTAACGCACCAGAGCGAAGCGATTTGTATCCCTATCTCAGCGACACCACCACCCAGGCTGTCATGAAGCAAGCACCCCTGCAAAGAATGGGCTTTGTGTTGGGCAGTTCCGAATTGGTTTTCAAGTAACGACGATGAAAGCAGAACACATTTCGCCTAATCGCCGTCAAGCCATTTTTCAAACACTCAGCATGGGGGCGTTTGCTTTGCCTGCCATTTCCGCATGGGCCAATGCCCCCTCATCTTCTGGTCGAATGGTTCTGGTATTTTTACGCGGCGCTTACGACGGCCTTTCCATGTTGGTTCCACATGGCGACGAAAGGTATTCGCAGATTCGTCCCAACATCGGGTTACCAAAACCAGATGGTTCTCAAAAAACGGCCCTAGCACTTGACGCAACATTTGGAATGCATCCCGCTTGCGCTCCCTTGTTGCCGCTTTGGCAGCAAGGTGTTTTAGCTGCTATTCCCTGTGCGGGTTCACCCGATTCCAGCCGTTCTCATTTTGATGCGCAATACCATTGGGAAACGGGTAAACCGGGTTCCAGCTCACCATCCCCCGGCTGGCTCAATGTACTTTCGGGAATTGTTGGCAATGGCGTTGGCATTCATGCCGTGGGTGTTGGGGAAAGCAGCCCCCGTATTTTGTCGGGTCCCAGACCTGTTCAATTGGTGGGAAACGGCTTGTCTGCCACAAGAGCAGGAACGCTTGCAGAAAGCAAAACGCGAGAGGCAGTCCTCCAGCTTTATGCGGGAAACGAGAAGATGGCCAGCGCCATGTTGGAGGGTGCCAGCAACCGAATGTCGACAGCGGCCACGCTCAAGGCGCCCAACATGGCTACAAGCAACGAGCAACAAGCTGCCAACAATGGTGCTGGTTCTCCTCAGGGCTTGGCTTTAGATGCCAAACACCTTGGAACCTTGATGCAACAGAATCGTGAGCTTCGTCTTGGGTTTTTGTCTTCGGGGGGCTGGGATACCCACATCAATCAAGGCAATGTGACCGGTTTGTTGGCCAACAATTTAAACAACCTTGCGAACACACTCATGCAACTCAGAGCGGCTTTCAATGAGTCCAATGATGTGGTGATTGTGGCCAGTGAATTTGGCCGAACTTGCGCTGAAAACGGCACACGCGGCACCGATCACGGCCACGGCAATGTGATGTGGCTGTTAGGCAATCGGGTGCAGGGCGGAAAATGGCACGGAAGATGGGACGGACTGGCCCAAAATCAACTTCATGAGGGCAGAGATTTGCCCGTGCACCACGACTTTAGAGGGGTTTTCGCGCAAGCGCTGGTGGCGAGCTTAGGTTTGACAAAAGGAGACGTTGCTGAAGTGTTTCCTGGTTTTCGATGGGATGACAGCCTGGATAGAATTTTCAAAGCTTGAACATAAAGTTCATTGAAAATAGCACCACAATCCATAGCACTTGCCCGAGAACCATTCAATGGCAATATCAAGCAATATGGTGAAAAAGAAAAATGGCAATCCAAAATATACCGCAGACCAAAAACCAAACAACCATGTGGGACGTGGCTCTTTGAGCTTGTATCCCATGACTGTTTGGGATCGTCGTTTTTCAAGGAATTTTTTCAGCATGCTATTTCGCTTGACTTCAGTCTTTACAAAGGTTTGCCAATGATAGTGCATTGGGATGCGCACGACCTAGCAGAATGGGATGCTGTCCATACGGCGGCGGCAGGCGCTTTGCAACAAGGCTGGGACTACGGTTCAAGCCTGAAATTGTTGGGGGTTCCTGTCCTAAGAGCTCGGGTCTTGGATCAGGGTCAACAAATTGCTCAGGCGCAGTTCATTGTCAGGCAGTGGGGCAAATTAGGTGCTGTTGCGCTTTGTACTCGCGGCCCCATTTGGTCTAAGTTCTTAGTGCCTGAAGCCGAATCCATTGTTTACATGGCCTTGAAAAAATCACTGCCGCTTACGGGCATTCGCTTCATGGCTGTCACGCCAGAAGTTGCAGAAGGTCAAGCACACGGCTTGCACCCCATGCGCAGAATCATGTCGGGTATGTCAACCGTCATGCTCGACATAAGTCTGCCAATTTCTGATATCAGAGCGCAGCTTGAAGGGCGTTGGCGAACTAGCTTGGTGAATGCAGAGTCAAGCGAAATGACCGTACACCGTGTTGGCACCAATGAAGGTCAGTACAAGTGGTTACTCGACAATGAAATGAAACAAAGGGTTGACAAGCAACTTGAAGGATTGCCTCTGCCTTTTTTTGATCTTTATGTGCAATCACGTAAGCAACCTGCAAAAAATATTTTGACACTCAGAGCCGATTTGAAGCGAGATCGAATTGCAGCCATGATGTTTTTGATTCATGGCGAAGCGGCCACTTATCAAGTGGGTTGGACATCAGATCAAGGTCGAGAATTAAACGCACACCATATGATTTTATGGCGCGCTATTGAGGAGTTGCGCGAAAGAGGTATCAGGGTTTTAGATTTAGGAGGCGTCAATACCATTCGAAGTGCAGGTGTTGCCCGCTTTAAGATGCGTACAGGTGGCAAAATTTTGACATTGGCTGGGACTTATATCTAATTTGCGAAAGTCAAAAATTCTTTATGTATTTACCCAAACAATTCAACCATCCTGAGCATGCACGAGCCATCATTCTGGAAAACCCTTTTGCCAGCTTGGTTTCGAACGATGATGAAGGTTTTCCATACATCAGTCATATTCCCATCAAGTTGATGCCCCATGCAACTGATACGCAACAAGATATTCTGCTGGGGCATGTTGCCAAAGGCAATCCACATGCTGGCTTTTTGCACAAGAGGCCTCAAGTCCTTTTGACGTTCATGGGGCCTCAGGCTTACATGTCGCCTGCCGTCTACCCAGATTTGATCAGGGTGCCAACATGGAGTTATGTGGCCGTTCATGTCAAAGCTGAAGTTCGCATTTTGGAAGGCGAAGAGGCCAAAGATGCGCTCTTGAAACAATTGATTGCCGATCATGAACCCGCCTATGCACAGCAATGGCGTGGCCTTCCAGAAACCTACACGCATCCCATGATGAATGCCATCGTAGCCTTTGAGATGAAATTGTTAGAAGTGCAGACCAAGGTCAAACTCAACCAGCATCGCCCTGAGGCTCACGCTGCCATGCATGCTGCTTATGATGCTGGCAACGAATCTGAAAAAGCTTTGGCCCATTGGATGCGGCGGCTCGGATTGGTTTCATGAACACTGATTTACAGTGGATGCAAGCAGCCATTGAACTTGCCAAAGAAGCGGGGGAGGCCGGTGAAGTTCCAGTGGGTGCCGTGGTTGTTCGAGATGGCATCCTTGTTGGCAGTGGTCGAAACGGCCCTGTTGGCAACACAGACCCAACTGCCCATGCAGAAATCATGGCTTTGCGTGATGCTGCTAAAACAATTGGCAATTACCGCCTTGAAAACTGTACGCTGTACGTCACTTTAGAGCCTTGCACCATGTGTTCTGGGGCCATCCTCAATTCGCGCATTTCTCGGATGGTGTTTGGTGCTTCAGAGCCCAAAACTGGCGCGGCGGGCTCGGTTTTGGATGTGTTTGTCAATCAAGACATCAACCACCAAACAGAAGTGGCAGGCGGCGTATTAGCGCATGAATGCCGACAACTCCTGCAACAATTTTTCAAACCAAAGCGTGTCAATATGAACCCACTGCGCGAAGATGCCGTAAGGCCACCTGACGAATGGTTTGAAGGCATTCCTAATTACCCATGGGTAGCCCACTATGCGTCAGATTTGCCATCGCTGAATGGTTTGCGATTGCATTATTTAGACGAAGGTCAAAGTGAAATTCTGTCCCAAGTTGACTCTGCTTCAAATCAACAACAGATCACCTATTTGTGCTTGCATGGCAATCCTGCATGGAGTTATTTGTACCGAAAGATGATTCCGACTTTTACAGCCCATGGCCACCGCGTCGTGGCGCCAGACCTCATTGGTTTTGGTAAAAGTGATAAGTTTAAAAAAGCCAATCAACACAGCTTTGAATTCCACCGCCAAGTCTTGTTAGATTTGATTGAACGTTTGGATTTGCAGCGCATTGTTTTAGTGGTTCAAGATTGGGGTGGCATATTGGGTTTGACCTTGCCCATGGACATGCCCCATCGATTTGCAGGTTTGTTGGTGATGAACACGGCATTGACAACAGGCACTCAGCCCTTGTCAAAAGGTTTTTTAAGTTGGCGTGACTGGTGTCAAGCCAACCCCGACTTTGATGTGGCCAAGCTCTTTGCGCGGGGCAATAAACACATGTCTGAGGCAGAAACGCAAGCCTACAACAGCCCTTTCAAAGACCGCGGCCATCGCACAGCGCTTCATGCTTTTCCGCCCATGGTGCCTGAGTTTGAAAACAGCCCAGGCGCAGAAATTTCAAGACAAGCCCTTCATTTTTGGCGAGACCAGTGGCAAGGCCAAACCATGATGGCCATTGGTCTTCAAGACCCTGTGTTGGGAGAACCTGTGATGCGTGAACTGCAGCAAAACATCAAGGGCTGCCCGGTACCCATTCTGTTGCCGCAGGCCGGCCATTTTGTGCAAGAGCACGGCCAATCCATTGCTGAATCTGCTGTACAGTATTTCAAAGTAAGCACCTCATGAGCCACATCTACATCTTTTCTCCTTCCAGTGCGGTGCGTGACAAGACTGCTTTTAAGCGCGGCATCAAACGCCTTGAAGCTCTGGGTCATGAAGTCCAAATTGACCCTGATGCACTCAGCAGTCACATGCGCTTTGCAGGCGACGACGAAACCCGCTTGAAGGCCTTCGGTCGTGCTGCAGCCAGTGGCGCCAACATTGCCATGATTTCCAGAGGTGGTTATGGACTCACTCGTCTGTTGACCCAATTGCCATTCCGCGCCATTGCAAAATCGATCGACAATGGAACCCAATATGTGGGCTTAAGTGACTTCACCGCTTTTCAACTGGCGGTTTATGCAAAAACACAGCGCATCACCTGGCAAGGCCCTGAACTCGGAAAAGACTTTGGCCCTGAGCATGAACCCGATGAAATCATGCAAGCATGCTTTGATGATTTGTGCTTGGAGCAAGGGGAGGGCACGGGTTGGCGTATGCCTGTCGCGCCTTCGCAAAAGAAAGTGAAAGTTAACAACGCCGTTTTGTGGGGTGGTAATTTAGCGGTTCTCACATCTCTTTTGGGCACACCCTATTTCCCATTGGTTAAAGGAGGTGTTCTGTTTTTAGAAGATGTCGGAGAACACCCTTACAAAGTTGAACGCATGTTGACGCAGTTACTCAATTCAGGTGTATTAAAGCAACAAAAGGCCATTGTTTTTGGACAGTTCACGTCCTACACATTGGTGCCACACGACAAGGGCTTTAAGTTAAAGACTGTCATCGAGCGGCTGCGCTCCCAACTCAAAATACCCGTTTTGACTGGGCTGCCATTTGGCCACGTATCTACCAAAGTTCTTTTGCCTCTCGGTGCAAAAGTAGACCTTGCCACTGAAGGCCGTGACGCCTTTTTAGTTTGGGGCCATATTTAGTGCAAAAGACAAAAATTCGCTGGAGCCGTTGGTTATTGATTGCCGTTTTAGCCACTGTTTTACTGGCCTTAACTGCATTTGGTGTGTTTCAAGTTTATTTACTGAGGTCGATGGCCCCGCTTTCAGGTAACCAACAATTGCCTCGCTTAAGTGCAGGTGTTGAAATTAAACGAGATGCTTCAGACGTCACACACATTCATGCCGCCACGCCAATAGATGCTTGGCGCGCTATGGGTTTTGTTCATGCGCAAGAACGCGGCTGGCAGCTGGCTTTCAATCGGCAAGTGATGCACGGCGAATTATCAGAATGGCTGGGCCCCGCCACTTTAGAAACAGACAAACTGATGCGCACACTGGGCATCATGAAAGCGGCTCAAGTGCAGTTTGACAAGTTGCCGGCTAATACACAAAAGGCCCTTGAAGCTTATGCAGAAGGTGTGCAAGCAGGGTATGCCAGCGAGCAGTGGCGCGCGCCAGAGTTTGTTATTTTAGGTATCAATCCTTCAAAGTCTATGAAGCCCTGGAAGGCTGTAGACAGTGTAGGTTGGGCGCTCATGATGGCCCTTGATTTGGGCGGCAATTGGGGCAATGAGTTTGCACGACTCATGGCCGCTCAAAAATTAAACACCGAAGATCTTTGGAAACTTTTCCCACCTTACCCCGGTGAAAGCCGTGGCTCTCAAGTTGACATTGCAGCGCTGTATCAAAAACTGGGGGTTTATGCCAAGGACGCCTCTCCACAAACCAAAGCTTTGGCTGAACAACGCATGCTGGCATCGACCACCTTAGACATCGGTATTCTTGAAGGGAAGGGCAGTAACAATTGGGTCATTCCTGGCACCCACACCCGAAGCGGTTTGCCATTGTTGGCCAACGATCCCCATTTGGGTTTAAGTGCACCTGCTGTTTGGTATTTTGCAGGGCTTCATGCACCTGCTGGTCAATTACCAGACGGCACGCCACATTCTGCATTGGATGTGGTTGGCGCTACATTGCCAGGCCTGCCGTTTGTTGTTTTAGGTCGAACGCAGCAGGTAGCTTGGGGCTTCACCAATACGGGACCTGACGTTCAAGATTTGTATTTAGAAGCCCTTGAAGGCAAAAACAATTATCGCGCGCCACAAGGCAATTTGGCATTTGATACGCGTGATGAAGTCATTAAGGTGAAGGGGCAGGGCGATGTAGCGTTGAAGGTTCGTACCACTCGCCACGGGCCTGTCATTTCCGATGTGCAGCCAGCCTACGCGCAGTTTTTGAACACTGAGAAGTATGCAGTGGCACTAAGATGGACGGCATTAGATTCTGATAATCAAACCATCGTTGCGGGTATGAATGCCAACTTTGCAACATCTGTGGCTGAACTTCGGAAGGCCTTTTCAAACAATCATTCACCCATGCAAAGCGTGGTGATGGCTGATACGAAAGGCCATGTATTGTTCAAGGCAGGGGGCAAAGTTCCTGTTCGATCCAAATTGAATGATTTGCAAGGCTTGGTGCCCGCACCAGGATGGCTGAGTCAATACGATTGGCAGTCATGGATACCTTACGAAAAGACCCCAGAGGTATCGCAAGCTGACATTGAAAAAAGAGGTTGGCACGTCACGGCCAATCAAAAGATTCTGCCGCCCGGGTATCAAGATTTTTTAACCCATGACTGGACGGGCCCAGAGCGATTTGATCGCATCTCCCAATTGCTGGCGTCAGGCACGTCTAAATTGGATGTCGACAAAATGAAGGCCATTCAAGCGGATGTCCACTCCATTGCTGCTGAACGTTTATTGCCTTATTTGCAAACACTGCAATCCAAGCATGCCAAATCCGCCGAGGCACTTCCATTACTCAAAGCTTTCAAAGGCAACATGGAACAGGGCTCTGCAGGCGCTCTGATCTATGCCGTTTGGATTGATGAGGTAACCCGCGCTATTTTGATCCCTCAATTGGGTGATGCTCGTTTCAAGGCGCTTTTTGGGAAGCGCGCTTTTAGACCAGCTGTCGAAGGTATTTTGTCAGCTCAAGACAAATCTTGGTGTGGCGCTGTAGGCTGCCAGGAGATGATGAACCAGTCCTTAGACCGTGCCTTAGACAAAATTGTGGTCTTGCAAGGCAATGAGGTGTCAACTTGGACATGGGGTCGTGCGCATCCTGCGCTCAGTACTCACAAACCCTTTGGCAACGTCAAAACACTGGCAGCATTTTTTGACGTCTCAGGCCCCAGTGGTGGCGATGGTTTTACCGTCAATGTGGGTCAATATTGGACAAACAGTGCCACCATGCCATTTGCCACACGTCATGCGGCTTCCATGAGAGCTGTCTACGATTTGTCCAATCTGGATCAATCAAGTTTCATTTATCAGACCGGACAAAGCGGTCATCCTTTTTCGCCTAGATACAAGGACATGAAAGATGAGTGGGGACAAGTCAAGTACAGACCCTTAAAGATGGGCACTTCGGGGCCTACTCAATTACTCACTTTGACACCCTGAATGCTGATCTCAATTTAACTTAACATAATATACATCGTATGAAGTTATATATGACTATCAAACTATTTATCTTGATGCTAGAAGGTCTTGAAGTATCTTATGGACATCAGGCCGATTGCCTTGCTTTGCAAAGTCCAAAGCGGTTAAGCCCAATTGATTTTTGAGATTGATATCAGCACCTTCATCAATAAGCAATTGAACAGATTTGGCATTGCCATATCTCGCGGCCATCATCAAAGGCGTTGTGCCGTTGGGAGATTCGGCGTCAATGTAGGCGCTCTCATCTAACAGCAACTGAATCAGGCTGGTATGACCACCCGTTGCTGCGTAATGCAAAGGCGTCCACCCAGGCTGATTCACATCAGCTTGGCGGCTAATCATGAGTTTGGCCAACTTCAAATCGCCCTTTAAACAAACCAGCATCAACGCGGTCTCGCCATGTGGGTTCCGAACATTGAGTTGGGTTTGAGGGTGTCGCACCAAGGCTTCAAATACATTGAAAGAGCCATGCTTTAAAGCATTGAATAGCGCAGGTTCAGCGCTTAAGTTCAAGGTATTGGGGTCAAAACCACGCATCAATAAACTAGAAACGACTTTAACTTCGTCATTCTGAGTGGCGATGAAAAAGTCTTCATAAGACCCAGCTGTTGCAAAAAAAGAAAATGAAATAAATTCAATTAAAACAATATACTTTGCTAATTTTTTAAAGTAAATTATGAACATATAAAGAGATGATCAAATGACCATCAATGGCCAATGAGCGCCTTGGGAAACAAGCGATCAAAGTTTAGGCTGGTCAATTCGGCCATTTTTTCCGGCGTCATGCCTCGCAATTCAGCCAATAATTTGGCGACGTAGGGCACATAGGAAGGATTATTGGTTTTGCCTCGATAAGGAACAGGCGCCAAGTAAGGGCTGTCAGTTTCAATCAATAACCGGTCCAGAGGCACCCAAGAGGCCACGTCTCGCAAATCCTGGGCTGTCTTGAACGTCAAAATGCCAGAAAAGGAGATGAAGTACCCCAAATCCAAGGCCGCTTTGGCAACAGCCTGCGTTTCAGTGAAGCAGTGGAAAACGCCGCCAGCACTGGCTGAATCCCCCACTTCGCCCTCTTCCTTCAAAATTCGAATCGTGTCATCTGATGAGGCACGGGTATGGATCACCATTGGCAGTTTCAATTGACGAGCGGCACGAATGTGAGTCCTAAATCGATCGCGTTGCCATTCCATGTCTGAAATGGTTCTGCCGCCTTTTCGCTCTTCCATTTGGTAATAGTCCAAACCCGTTTCACCTATGGCCACAACGCGGGGCAATCCACCTCTTTGAACCAAGTCTTGAACGGTGGGCTCGAGTATGTCTTCGTTGTCTGGGTGAACGCCTACAGTGCTCCAAAAATTGTCAAACCTCGTGGACAAACTGTGAACGATTTCAAACTCTTCCAATTTAGTGCAAATGCACAAAGCCCGGCTCACTTGCGCCTCCGCCATCTTGTCTCTTATCTCGGCAAGATGGTCGCTGAGCTCGGGAAAAGAGAGATGGCAGTGTGAATCGGTGTACATGTGAATTAACCCAGTTCAAGCCGCAGAATTCATCACTTCGCGGGCTTCAGTGCACAAAGCTTCCAACATCAGACCCGCATTGAAAGGGTGCTCTGAAGTCCGAGCCGCTTGTGAAAGTCGCTTAAACCATGCGGTCAGTTGGGCTTGAGAGACTTTCACCGCCGGTAGATCTGTGTCATTGAAATAACGAAGTTGCATCGTGGTTTGCGCCATTAACAAATCATGGCAAAGTTTTTGCAAAGCATCAATCACCTCAGAGGCGGGCAAGTCGCTGCAAAAAGTGGCATCGCCTGCCATCATGGCACGTGGAAACTTAGACCACCACTGCATGGTCTGACCTAATTCTTGCTGCTTCAAAACTTGCTCGGGACGTCCGCCTGCAGCTTTTAATTGTGAGGCGGCATCATCTACAGAAAGGCCTTGCAATTCAAGCCAAGACACAGCCTCTGAAGACAAGGGCCAGACCATGGTGTGAATCAAGCAACGGCTGCGAATGGTGGGCAAAAGTTGATGTGCAGCTTCAGTGGCCAATACAAATTTCACATCGCCTGGGGGTTCTTCAAGCGTTTTGAGCAGCGCATTGGCGGTGACATGGTTCATGCGTTCTGCAGGAAATACCAGGACAGCTTTTCCGCGTCCTCGGGCATTGGTTCTTTGAGAAAATTCAATGGCATCCCGCATGGCATCAATTCGGATTTCCTTGCTGGGTTTACGTGTTTTATTGTCAATTTCTGATTGCGCTTTTTCACTCAAAGGCCATCCAAGTTCCAACAAAATGGTTTCAGGCATCAGCACAAACAAGTCTGCGTGCGTGTGAACACTCAGGGCATGGCAACTGCCACATTGCCCGCAAGCACCTTGTGATAAAGCTAGTTCAGAATCACAAAGCCATGCACTGACCAAGGCTGTGGCTAAGGTGTATTGGCCCAAGCCAGATGGACCCTGTAGCAACCAAGCATGTCCTTGTTGAGAGAGCAAAGGCACCGTTTGTTTTTCGATCCAGGGGGCTAATGTATTCATGACATATACGCTGCTTCAACAGCTTTCAAAACATCCGTCCATACTTTGTCGCGCGTTTGATCCGCCGCAATTTGTGCAAACCTGTCTGGCGATTCAAGCATGCGTTTGGCATAGCCAGAACGGACGGCTTCAAAAAAAGAAACAGGCTGTGATTCAAACTTATCGGGTACTCTGGCTGAACTCAAACGCTCTGCAGCCACCTTAGGGGACAAGTCAAACCAAATGGTCAGGTTAGGTTGGCGCAAAGTGGTGGCAGGTACATGCTGAACCATCTGCTCCAATGTTTTTAAAACTTGCCAATCAAAACCCCTGCCGCCACCTTGGTATGCAAAAGTGGCGTCGGTAAACCGATCACACAAAACCACTTCGCCGCGCGCTAGCGCTGGCTCTATGACATGAATCAAATGCTCACGTCGCGCTGCAAACATCACCAAAGCTTCAGTAAGAGGGTCCATACTTTCATGCAAGGCCAATAGTCGAAATTTTTCTGCGAGGGGTGTGCCGCCAGGTTCTCGTGTCAGCGTCACTGTGTGGCCCCGACTTTTAAACCATGTTGCCAGGCCTTCAATGTGGGTTGACTTTCCAGCACCGTCGATGCCTTCAAAACTGACAAACCAAGATCTCTTCATGGTTTCATTGACCTTGTGTGGACTGTTTGCGTTGAAACTGATTCACCGCTAGATTGTGTTCGTTGAGTGATTGACTGAATTGGCTGCTGCCATCACCGCGTGCCACAAAATACAGGGCACTGGATGAAGCGGGTTCAATGGCCGCCATCAATGCGGCTTTACCCGGCATGGCAATGGGCGTTGGCGGCAAACCTGCTCTAGTGTAAGTGTTATAGGGTGTGTCTGTTCGCAGATCAACACGTCTTAAATTACCGTCAAATTCATCGCCCATGCCATAAATCACAGTGGGGTCGGTTTGAAGTCTCATGCCAATGTTCAATCTGTTGTGAAAAACAGAAGAAATTAAGGGCCTGTCGCTGGCTCTTCCCGTTTCTTTTTCCACAATGCTAGCCAAAATTAGTACCTCAGTGGGGCTAGACAATACAAGCTTGGAAGATTTCTTTGACCACACAAGATCGAGTTGTCGGTCCATGGCTTTCATCGCTCGCTTCATCACTGAAATATCAGTCGCACCTTTGGCATAGGTATAGGTGTCTGGGTAGAAACGTCCTTCAGGATGCAATTGGGGACGCGACAACTGGGCCATGATGTCCGGATCCGTCATGCCTTGCGTGGTCAATTTCAAATGGTCGGCCTTCGCCAAAGCTTGTCGGAATTGCTTAAAGGTCCACCCTTCCACCAAGGTGAGACTGCGAAGCGTTTCTTCGCCTCGAGCCAGCATACTCAGCACCCTTCTAGGCGACATCTCTGGGGTTATTTCGTAGCTTCCAGCCTTGATGGCACGATCTTGCCCTGAAACACGAAACCAGAACCAAAGCAACTGCGGCGAAACATTGGCACCCGCATCGGCAATGGCTTTGGCAACGCCCTTTGGCGAAGTACCAGGCTCAATTGACAAGTCAAGCACGGCAACGCTTTGAGGTGCCGTCAAAATGGGCGCGCCTTCTTTAAAACCCATGGGCATTTGCAGCCAAGCCACGGCAGCAGCCAAAAGCACCAAGGTCAGGAGGCTAGAAAGCGCAAAAAGACTAGCCCACAAACTCTTTTTTCGTGAAGATCCAGATCTCTTGGCAGTGCGAGAAGGGCGGCTCAAACCTTGTTTCCTTTGGGGTTTACAGAGGAGATCATAATTCAGGCATGCAGTCCATTGAACCTGATTTAAATTTCTCTCCATCTGGCAGGGTTGAGCCCCGACATTTAGGCCTGATTTTGGCCGAAGGGCCTGATGTCGCCACATTTTTGCAGGGGCAGCTTACCCACGATGTCCTGCTGCTGCCAGAAGGACAAGCTCGTTTGGCAGGCTACTGCTCAGCCAAAGGCCGGTTAATGTCCAGCTTCATTGTGCTGAAAGTCAGCACGGAACAATTCATTCTTATCTGCCACCGTGACCTCCTTCAGTCCACCCTCAAGCGTTTGTCCATGTTTGTGATGCGTGCCAAGGTCAAGTTGGTCGACGCATCTTCCCAATTTGAAATACGCGGCCTCTTAGGTCATGCGGTTGAAAACGCTTTTGCGCAAGTTCAAACTTTTCCTGCCTGGTCCGTCTTGAAAAACCTGAATGCGTATGTCATCAAATTGCACGATGCCAAAACGTCACATACAAGCTGCCACCGCGCACTTTGGATCGCACCCCAAGGAGACCCTTCACTCCATGTTTTGGAAACTTCAACGCCGACACTTT
>CANKBG010000056.1 GCA_947479935.1 Comamonadaceae bacterium | reverse complement strand
TCAAGCTCATTTCAGATAGTTTGGAATTAGACACTGAACATGGCAAAAGAGTAGTTGGCGTACTGCTCTTCCAATATTTGGCTGTGGTGCCGTTGTTGGTCTTGATCCCTGCCTTGAATGCGCCACCAGAGGAATTGATACCAGCCTTATCAATAGCTGCTCTCAAAGCCGCAACTTTAATTACCTTATTACTAACGGGTGGTCAAAGATTGATGCGTTGGTGGTTGCTATTAGTGGCGCGCAGGCAAAGTGAAGAGCTTTTTGTGATGAATGTACTGTTAATCACATTAGGTTTGGCTTGGTTAACTGAGCTTGCCGGACTGAGTTTGGCGCTAGGCGCATTTGTCGCTGGCATGTTGATTTCTGAGACGGAATTTAAGCATCGCGTTGAGTTAGACATTAAGCCGTTTCACGATATTTTGCTTGGCTTATTCTTTATCACCATTGGCATGATGCTTGACTGGCACATTATTTGGGATCGATGGGTATTTGTGTTGTTCTTAGTCACCGTTCCAGTTGTTTTCAAATTCGGACTCATTGCCGCTCTCACTCGGTTGAGTGGAGCAAGTGAAGGGATTTCACTGCGCACAGGTTTATATCTGGCGCAAGCAGGGGAGTTCGGTTTTGTGTTGCTAACTCTTGGAAATCAGAATCAATTGATTCCTGCAGACTGGCTGAATCCTGTGCTAGCCAGTATGGTGCTTTCCATGTTGGCTACGCCTTTCATCATCATGAATGCCAATGAATGGGTGATGAAATGGTCTTCCAGTGATTGGTTGCAGCAATCCCTTGGAATGACTCAAATCGCGCAGAAAAGCATGGACATCGACAAGCACATCATCATTTGTGGTTATGGGCGATGTGGCCAAAATTTAGCCAGGCTATTGCAGACTCAAAACGTTCCTTACATGGCGCTAGATTTGGATCCAGACCGAGTCAGGCGAGCACAGTCTCATGGAGAGCAAGTTGTCTATGGCGATGCAGCACGGCTTCAGTCTCTCATGGCGGTGGGGCTGGTGCGAGCCAGTGCCGTGGTGGTGACATATTTGGAAAATGCCTCTGCAATGCGTGTGCTTGCACTTACCAAAGAGCATGCCCCACAAGTGCCGGTCATTGTTAGAACACAAGACGATTTGGACTTGGAGAAACTACAAGCAGCAGGCGCAGCAGAAGTAGTGCCCGAAACGATAGAGGGCTCATTGATGTTGGCCACTCACGCGCTTGCTTTGGTGGGTGTTCCAATGAAGCGCGTTATTAGAATGGTTCAAGAGCAAAGAAACCAACGTTATGCTTTGCTTAAAGATTTTGATCGTGGAAGTGAAGTGGAAGATTAAAGCTGGATCGTTATTTAAAAATGACTACTCAATACTCTGAAATTTAATTTCACAACCATACTATTTCTATACTACTTTGAGTTACCAGAAGGCAGCTAAATAAATGTAATCATTCAGGAAAGTAGTGGTCTTAAGGAGTCTTCGATTTGTTGGCTTTGGTAAGAATCTTTGTCCAACGTTGGACATCAGGGCTTGATGGGAATAAAGCGCAATAAAGTTGGATTGTGCGGCGTCAATAAGATTACCGTTATTCATTAAACCCGTAGATTTCTCGAGGGTGATCGACCAGAATGCGGCGACGTGTCTCAACATCAGGCACCCATTCAGACAGCAGATCGAACAGATCGCCGTCGTTTGGCATATGACGTCCCACCATGTTGACGTGTGGCCAATCGCTGCCCCAAAGCAGCCGTTCAGGTGCATGGGCTACTAGGGCGCATGCCAGAGGCGTGACGTCGCTGTACGGCATGTCGCTAGGCGTGCAGCGCATTGGACCGGATAGTTTGACCCACACGCGGCCAGTCGACAGCATGCGTAGTAGGCATTGGAAAGCGGGCTGTGAGGTGCCACCAGCTGCAGGCACCGCAGCGAAGTGGTCCAAGACCACCGGCGCTGGAAGGGACAGCAGTTCCTGTTCGTGAGCAAGCAGATCATCGCCGGCTGGGTAAAACTGAACGTGCCAGCCAAAGTCCGCTACTAAGTCGATTACGCGTTTTGACAAGCGAGGAAGGGCTCCCCGGTGACCTGCGCTGACAAAGCGTGCACCGCGGACACCCAATCTATCCAGCCTAGCGACATGATCACGCGTCACGTCATCGGGGAGCAGTGCAACGCCACGAAAGCGCTTTGGAAAGCGGGCCAAAATTTCCTCAAGGTGCTGTGTATCTTGTCCGTAGCCACCTCCGCTAACCACCACTGAACCCGCCAATCCGAGCTTGTCTTGGATTTCGATTTGCGTCTCTGGCAGCGCATCTTGGGATGTGTATCGACTGCCGGGATGAAAGGGCCACTTACTGGCTGGGCCAAACAGATGTACATGGCAGTCAATGGCGCCTGAGGGGGCTTTTAATGCAGGCTTGCGTGTGTTTGGGTCAGGTGGTGGTGTTAAAGGCGGTATCATGAATTCAGTAAGCTTTGATATTTGAACTTTTGATCAGATCCGCCCACTGACGCAATTCAGTCTCGATTAATTTTTCGAATTCTGCCGGTGTGTTGCCGACGGTCTCGACGCCATTGGCCTCTAATTGTTTCTGCACGCCCGGATCACGCAGAGTCGTTCTCAATCCACGGTTCATCATGTCGACAATGTCGCGAGGCGTACCGGCCGGGGCTAATACCCCCATCCAAAGAATGCCCTGGTAGCCTGGAAGTCCAGACTCAGCGATGGTCGGTACATCCGGCATTAGTGGAGAGCGCTTAAGACTGGCGATGGCCAATGGTTTGATGCGTCCATTGCGAATATGGCCAGACGATGTGGCGATGGTGTCGTACTTCAGTGCCACAACGCCCGATAGTACGTCGTTGAGTGCCGGTGCCGCACCCTTGTAGGGTACGTGAGTCATTTGCAAGCCTAGTTTTTGCTGCAGCAATTCCATGGTAATGTGAGGTAAGGTGCCATTGCCGGCGGATGCGTAGTTCAGCTTTCCCGGATTGGACGTAGCGTACTTTACGAAGCCAGCGAAATCTGAATATGGCTGGCTGGCGTTGGCAATGAGCAGTTCCGGAATCTGGGCAACTAGAGAGATGGCTGTTAAGTCACGAGCGGTGTCGAAGCCAATTTTGTCATTCAGAGCGGGATTAATCGTGTGGTTTGGGGTGGTGAACAGTAAGGTGTAGCCATCGGGTGTCGACCTGATCACTCGCTGTGTGGCCAGCGCGCCGCCGGCACCAGGTACATTTTCGATAAGCACTGGGGTATTCATCACCTGGCTCAACTGTGCCCCCAATGTTCGGGCTACTGCGTCAACGGTACCGCCGGCAGAGAAGGGGACAATTAGTCGTATAGGCCGATCAGGGTAGGCGGCGTGTGCTGTGATCGCAAGAGCCCCAAGTATTCCGGCACACCCAGTCAGCAGGCTACGTCGTGTATTTTTCATTTGCATGGAATCTATCTCCTTCTGGGTTCTGTATCAGGGGAATTTTTGTGAGTAAACCAGAGCTGGAAAGTCTGTGCCAATGAAAGTTTCTAATGTGCTGGCCGCTCGTACATAATTCGATTCGCGTGAACGGAGACATAAAGTGCATATTGATTTTCTGGGCATTCAGGCTTTTCTGGCCGTTGCTGAATGCGGAACCTTTGGGCTTGCCGCAGCCCGGCTACACCTGACCCAAGCGGCTGTGAGCCACCGCATGCGAAAGCTTGAAGAAAGTCTAGGGGTGCAACTGATAGTTCGCACTTCGCGCGGTGCAACTCTCACCCAAGCAGGAGAGGCCATGCTGCCACGAGCGCGGCAGTCAGTGATACAACTCGAGGAGTCTTTGGCTGTTGCGCGTAAAAGCGGGCTGGTTGCGCCAGCTTGGGTCACGCTGGCTTGCCTCCCAACGGTGGCGGCTGGCGTATTGGTGCATGCTCTGCACCGGGTAGAGGCGCTGCTGCCTGGCGTTCGGATTCGCGTGTTTGACAGCTCGCCTGGCGAAATTGTGGAACTGGTGCAAGCTGGCACATGTGCATTTGGTCTGACATTGGAGCAAAGTGCCCCAACTGGCCTGCGGATGGAACCTGTAGCCCGCGAGCGATTTGTCCTTGTTTGTCCGCGAGAACACGCGTTGGCAGGGCTTCCCTCGGTAGACTGGTCCAGGCTGGAAGCCGAGAGTCTTATTCGCATCAGTCTGCCATCTGGTAATAGTGCCACGATTGATGAAACACTGGGTCACTTCCGCGAACGTTTGAAATGGGTCTATGAAACTCAGCGCACGGCGATGGCCCTGCAAATGGTGCGCGCAGGCTTAGGACTGACCGTGGTGCCTGCATTGGCCGTTTCTCCAATAGACGGGCTGGCCGTAGTGCCCTTGTGTAAGCCCGAAATTGGTCGCATGCTGGTATTGCTGTCGCCAGAGGGCGTGCCATTAATGGGGGCCCCGCGCTTGATAGCGGATACCTTTGTGACTCTTATTCAGGAGCATTCGGCATTAGTCGTTTCGTAAATGCATAGCAGTGGGTAGCAAATAAAATTCATTTGCCTTGTGGGCTATGGTCTCACTAGACTTTGGGTACAACCTCAAATTCGGAGACATCCCCCATGCCTTTGCCAAAACAAGCCCGCTCTGACAACCTAAATAAACTCACCGACCGTCGACGAATATTGCATAAAGCTTTAGCGACATCCCTTGGCGCTCTAGCGTGGCCAAGCATCACAAGTGCTCAAGCAGTGTTTCCATCGCAGGCCATACGCATAGTCGTTCCGTTTGGTCCGGGTGGACTAGCAGACATCTCGACCCGGCTCGCAGGACAAAAACTTGCAGAAAAATTCTCTCAACCTGTGCTTGTCGACAACCGACCGGGAGCTGGCGGTGTGGCCGCCGCTGGCGTAATTTCGTCAGCTCCTAGTGATGGTCATCATCTGATTTTGTTCAGCAATGGCACTGCCATTTCCAAGTCTCTCCTCAAGCTGCCATTTGACCCGCAGGCTGACTTTGTACCGATCTCGTCACTAGCTTACTTTGACCTGAATTTATTAGTGGGTAGAGACAGTAAATTTACCGACCTGCGCGCACTATTGGTTGAAGGTGGCCGCAGGCAACTGACCTTTGGAACTATCAATCCCGGAAGTACCCAGCACTTGTCGGCTGAGCTGTTCAGATCGGTTGCCCGGTTGGATACGACTTTGATACCCTTCAAAACTTCCGGTGAAGTGCAATTGGCGCTGCAACGCGGCGACATCGATGTCGGATTCGAGTCGTATGCTGCTTTGCGCGGCGGCATAGAGAGTGGTGCTTTACGCGCTCTTGCCACTACTGGGCCATCCAGAACTGCTTGGCTGCCCAACGTGCCGACTGTTAAAGAAGCCGGAGTTTCGGATTATGAAGTCACTGGTTGGAACGCGTTGTATGCTCCAAAAGGGACGCCGGTTGCTGTCGTTGAGACCCTTGGTAAAGCCTTGCGTGAAGTTATTGCGCACCCAGACATGCGCAAGCGACTGCTTGATCTTGGAGTCGAGCCACGTACCAGTTCGTCGGCAGAAATGGCGGATCTATTTGAACGTGATCGCCGTAAATGGGCTCAAGTCATTCAGCTTGCCAAACTAAAAGTCTGATTTGTATGATTGTTATCCCAAATATCCGAACTCAATTTCCAGATGCCCCTCTTGTCGACACCCATGTGCATATTTTTAAGCGATCAATGCCGCTGATGCCTGATCCCCGGCACGCCCCAAACTACGATTTCACAGCTGAGAACTTAGAGTCAACGCTCGATACTCACGGTGTTAAGTTCTGTGTAATTGCTGCAGCTAGTCCGTGGGCAGATTGCAACGACTATGTTGTTGAATCCTTGCGTACGCGGCCACTTTGGAGGGGCACCGTAATTCTTGAACCCACAGTCGGGCGGCAAGAACTGGAGCAACTCGCCCGTGATGGTGTTGTGGGCGTGCGCCTTCCTTTCATTAGCATGACCAAACTTCCAGATCTTGAGAGTTGGGATAACCGACGCTTTCTTTGGCGGCTTGCCGATTTAAACTGGCATGTGCATCTTCATCTAGACGGTCCACGTATTCCATTTGTCCTTCCTGCTCTCGAGCGCTCGGGGGTCAAAATTGTCATTGACCATTTAGCCCGGCCTGACCCACAGTTGCGCGAAAAATGTGATGGCTTTCAGGCTGCAGTTCGTTCAGTACAAAAGGGCAACACCTGGGTAAAACTGTCTGCAGGATATAGACTTGGAACACATTCAGTAGGGCTTGCTCATGAGATGGCCCGCCAAGTTGGTTACGAGCGGTTGCTTTGGGCGAGTGACTGTCCTTTCGTAGGCGTAGAGTCTACGACGTACCAAAGTACTTTGAATTGGTACGAGGAGGCGGTGCCAGAGGCCGGAAACCGTCGGGTAATGGACCGCAATGCAATTGATTTGTACTTCCGTTAAAGTGACTGCAAAAATGTTGATAACGGATTCTCAGGTCCATGTCTGGGAGGCGCATCGCCCAGACCGCCCATGGCCTTCAGAAAATCAAGGTAAGCCAAGTTTTGTGGCTGTGCCAGGCGCACGTCCTCACCGGGCTGAGCCGATTAATGGTCTGGAGATGACCTCCATGATGAACTCAGCTGGAGTGTCCCGTGCGATCATAGTGCCTCCTTCACCGGTAGGAGATAGCAATCTGTTTGCTCTTGAGACGGCGGCGAAGTACCCAGGACGTTTTTTGGTGATGGGCCGTTTTAACCCGACTGCTGCTGGGGCACTAACCCAACTGCCGACGTGGCTCGATCAAGCTTACATGGCTGGTATTCGGATGACTTTTCACAAGCCGGAGTGGGCAAACTGGCTTGCTGACGGAGTCCTTGAAGGATTCTGGCGTAGCTGCGAGAACTACCGGATACCCGTAATGCTTCTTGCTCCTGGTCGAATGACAGAAATTGACCGCATCGCCAGCCGATACCCGAATCAGACATTGATAGTTGACCACCTTGGAATGCATAGTCATCACCGAGATAGTGATTGCGGGGAGGACTTGAAGACGGTGCTGCCGCTGGCACGTCATCCTAATGTTTCGATCAAAACTTCTGCAGTCCCTTGCTATACCAACGAGCCATTCCCATTTCGTAATTTCAATGGCTACTTAGAAGCAATTTACCAGTCTTTTGGTCCGAGAAGAATGCTTTGGGGATCTGACGTCTCACGTCTCCCTTGTACTTATATTGAAGCTGTAACTCATTTCACTGAAACACTGGATTTCATCAGTAAAGAAGACTTGCCATGGGTTATGGGCCGCTCGCTATCAGCGCTACTTAGATGGGCTGAACCGAATGAGTAGTATATTTTTACTGGTATTTAGGAAATCATAGGTAACTCAATAAAAGAGCTTTCATCCCCACCCACAGTAAATATTAATTTTGGAGGTCTTCCATGGGTAACTTGAGCGAAATGGTCTGCATCTCCTCCAGCAATTGAAATTTGTAATCGACTACCTGCCGAAAATTTCCAAGAAATGGGTAATAGAGCAAATCTAACTGTTTCAGAAGAACCTGATTGCATGTGAATTGCATCTTTCCGATGAAAAGTTCTGAATGGCCAGTATGCCTTGTAGGTATTCGGTGGATTACCTTCTTTACGATGGATAAGTCTTAAATTTCCTTCGGTTACATAGATCGAGCAGCCACTGTTATCTAATTCAGATAAGTAAACAAAAATACCGGCATCTCGCTCGCTCGTGCTCACGTGTAATTGAACGATAGAGTGTCCAGAAATTTCAGTATCTACTTCAAATACAGAGGTCGAAAAACAGAGCATTTTATTTTCTCGACCCTGCCAATCCTTGTAGTATTCGGTAACCGCTAAGGCACCAAGACGTTCAAAGCGCGTATTTTTTCCAGTCCCAGTTGAAAAGCTCGTTTGATATTCAATCTTGGACGTTGTTTTTGGTTTTTCTGTACTTAAAATCTCATTTTCCGAAAGGAATAAACGAATCGTTGACGCCTTGGGTGGCCACGTATCTGATGCCTTCCATTTTTCTTCATGAAGTGTGTGAAAATGAACCGGCAATTCGTTGCCTAAGCCTGTATTCATGCCGCACAAATGTTGATCAAAAAATCGCAGTACTTCAGACAGTATGGAAAATTTAGGAATAGTTCCTTCACCTTTCCATGGTGATCCATTTGCTCTTGCGCCGTGATCCCATGGTCCCAAAAGAAGTCGGTTATCTGCGCCCTTATTACTGAGAAAACGCGCAATAGATCCGTTAACAAACGAGCTGCCATCGTACCAACCGGAAACAGAATAGATATTTACTTTTCCTGTTACCTGTCCTAGATACCAATAAGGGCTGAATGAGCCGCTATGCATCTCTGGATCATGCGATGAGGCCTCTTCTCGAAATGCAAATTCAGGTGCCAAATCGCGCATTCGAAAACTATTTTTGTGCTCTTCAATTGCCGCTGTAACTAGAGAGCCATCAAGGTCTTCGTCGACGGGTTGCGGGCCTGAGTAACGCTTGTCGCTGAAGTAAGGATAGGGAGCCAGCGAATCTCGAAGATCAAGATCTAAAGCGCTCACAAGTGCGTCATAATTTTCAGTCACGGTTGTGCACTTGATACCTCCAGGAAATACATGATCTGTATAGGTGTCTTGCACAGCAAATAGAGGCGCTATTGCTTTGACTGCTGGATGTCCCGTACTTGCTAGAAAGCATGCTGCTGCACCTAAATAAGAGATGCCCGTTGAACCAATGATTCCATTTGACCAGTTTTGAGAAACCACCCAATCGGCAAGTTCTCTGTAGTCATCACGTTCGCGAGGTGAACGAAAGCAATCTCGAGTGCCAAAGCTTGCTCCACAACCACGTACGTCAACGGTAACCAATGCATAACCACGAGATACAAAAAAATCTCGGTATATAGCAATGTTTGGAGCGGGTTCAGCCCCTTTTTCCGTAATTTTAAAACGTCGATAGTAGGGTGTTAAAACCATGATCGTCGAAAATTTCGCTGATTGTTTAGTATTTAAATTCCCTGGCAAGTACACATCTATAGCCAGACGAATACCGTCTTTCATGGTTACATATTGCGATTGAGGTTCACCCAGCAAAAAAACGGATGGTCTTGTTTTTAAATAATCAGAGGGAGAAATGCGCCAAGCTTGGCCAAGGTGGTCGTAATCAGGCATGATGTTAAGGCTTGGTTGGGTTTTAAAGGCTGATATTTATCATTACATTAATTATTGCATCATGCCAAGCTATTCTGAAAACTCTATAGGAGATTGTCATGATTTTGAATTGTTGCCGCCTCATTTTCTCTTTGGCCTTCGTTGCAACACTTGGCTCTATTAATTCACTCTATGCCCAAGACTTTCCAGTGCGCCCAATAAAGCTTGTTATTCCGCAGACCCCAGGTTCTGGCGCAGATTTGGTTGGTCGCATGATGGCTGAATATATGACCAATTACCTTAAGCAGTCGGTTATTGTTGATAACAAGCCAGGAGCCAATGGAATCATTGCATCACAATTTGTTCAACGAGAGCAACCTGACGGATATACATTGATGCTGACCAGTGTTTCACTTGTGAGTTTCAATAAGTTTTTATACAAAAATGTTCCTTTTGATCCTTTAAAAGACTTCTCTTTTGTAGCCCCGGTTGCTGATGCAAGTTTTGTACTGATTGCCAGTACCAATAGTGGCATCAAATCATGGGAGGATTTATTACGAAGAGCGAAAGCAAAGCCTGATGAATTGACGTTTGCAAGTGCCGGACTTGGAAATTCAACCCATCTTTATACAGAAATGGTTGCGATGCGTTCAGGTATTAAAATTCGACACATACCTTACAAGAGTTCTGGCCCAGCACTTTTAGCTGTTGTGGGTGGTGAGGCAGACCTGATGACAGTGACAACAGCTACAGGTCTGAGCCAAATTAAAGCAGGCAAGGTGGTTGCATTGGCACAGTCTGGTGACACAAAATCACCCCAGTTGGCCGATTTGCCTTTGCTTAAGGATTTGGCACCTAGTCTTCCAGCGCTGCCTGGTTGGTATGCATTGATTGGTCCTGCAAAAATGGATACAAAAATTACTCAAAAACTAGCCTTGGCAGTCAATCAATTTTTAATGGATCCATCGATGAAACAAAAATTAATTGATCAATTTTTATTTCCAATTCCTGGAACTTCTGCGGATATACAAAAGCGTGCGGAAAATGAAGCTCGTATTTGGGGCACTTTTATTGGAGATTTAAAAATTCAAATCGATTGAACTCTCAATCATTCAAATGAAGGAGGAAACATGCAGCCCATACTTTTTAAAAATGCTTGTGTTTTATCAATGGACACTGGTGTTGGTAATTTGGAAAATGGCGACGTCTTGATTGAGAATGGTTTGATTAAGGATGTGGGTGTCAATTTAGACCATCCAACAGCTAAGCAAATCGATGCAAAAAATAAAATTCTGATGCCTGGTTTAGTGAATGCTCATATACATACGTGGGAGTATCAATTAAGAGGAATTGGTTCTGACTGGGTTGGGTCACGTGACTATCACAACTATATGCATAAGAATCTAGCCACGTTTTACAACAAAGATGACGTATACCTTGGAAATCTTTTAGGTTCTCTTAATCAACTGAGAAATGGAACAACAACCATTGTTGACTGGTGCCATATTGTTAGAGATTCAGAAATGACAGATGCTGCGATAGCTGGTTTAGATGACGCAGGAATCCGTGCCGTATTCGCGCGTGGCACCGTTAAACCTCCAGAGAAAGCAGGCGAAATTCCTTTTCATAAACTTCCATATCCACGTGAAGAAATACGAAGACTTCGTGTGGGAAGATTCGCATCTGATGATCAACTGATGACATTAGCTATGGCGGTTTTGGGGCCTGATTGGGGTGAATATGAAGTTGCCAAGCATGATATTTTGCTTGCAAGAGAATATGGATTAATAAACTCTGCCCATACTTACGGAAGAGTGGGATCGCGTGTAGTTGAGGATGGATATCCACGACTCGCTTCAGAAGGATTATTGGGACCGGATCACAATATTGGTCATGGCAATTGTTTTGAAGATGATGAGCTAAAGTTGGTTTTGGATGCTGGTTGCACCATAACAGCAACTAATTTAACTGAAATGCTGAATTATGAAAAGCCCGCAATGCTTGGGCGCTTAATCAAGCACGGAGCGATGCCATCATTAGGTACAGATTGCGATCCATACTTCAACAGTTCAATGCTAGCGGTCGCAAGGCATGCCTTTTTACATCAACGGGAATTAGATAATAAAAGTTTGTTTAAGCTAGGTGATTGGCCTACAAAAACACAACACTCTACACTCACAAGCGATGCGTTGTATTGGGCAACAATGGGAGGAGCAAAAGCGTTTGGTTTGGATAAAAAAATAGGGTCAATAACACCGGGCAAACAAGCCGATTTGATACTCATAGATGCCAATAGTTGGAATATTTTCCCGGGTCTACCTGGCGGAAACCCTGCACATTTGGTGCTGATGTATGCTGAAACTGCCGATATTGAAATGGTGATGGTCAATGGAAACATCGTTAAATTTGATGGCAAATTGATTTTTGATGACAAACGTTTGCGAGGGCTGAATAACCAATTAATGGAATCACGAATGCGTATATTTGGTAGTGGAAAATTCCGAGCCATTGAAGTTGAGCGTGGGCCACAGCCTGAAAAGTTTTTTCTGTAATTTTTGTTTTTTTAATCCAAAGGTGTCAAGATGAATAATCAATTCCGAATTTTAATTTCCTTGATCTTTTGCCTGCTTCATATTAATCACAGCATTGCTCAAGAAATCTACCCTAGTAAGCCTGTCAAGATTGTTCATGGATTTGCTCCTGGTGGAGGTGTTGACTTAACGGCTCGATTGATAGCTCAGCAACTGCAAGAAAAATTAGGTCAAAATTTTATTGTTGAAGGCAAGTCTGGGGCTGGTGGAAGTATTGCAGCTGCATCTGTAGCAGCATCGCCTCAAGATGGATACACTTTATTTTTAATGGCTTCAGGACATAGTATTGCACCTGCACTCAATAATAATCTACCTTTTGATTCTGTTCGTGATTTTACAATGCTAGGAATCATTACAAAATTCCCTTTTGCTATTGCTGTAAAAGCAAACTCACCCTACAAATCAATTCAAGATCTTATTTCTAACGCTAAAGAAAATTCTGGTAAAAATAGTCTTGGTAATGCAGGTATTGGAACAGGAATGCATTTGGCTTCTGTGTTACTTCAGCAAAAAACAAAAATAAATTTTAATGATATTCCCTATCGCGGGGGTTCTCTAGCGCCTATTGCTGCAGCTGCAGGTGAAATTGATGCAGTGATTGATAACCTTGCTGGAATGGATGCTTTGCTTCAAGGGCAACGATTGCGACTGCTCGCAGTCACAAGCAAGGATAGGTGGCCTGGTACTCCCGCTATTCCAACATTAAGTGAAACAGTTTCGCCAGGTTTTGACGTCAGTGGCTGGTATGCCATTGCTGGGCCCAAAAACTTACCAAGTCATGTAGTGCAAAAAATATCGAATGAATTGCGGAAAATCATGGCGCAAGCGGATGTAACTGACCGTCTCAAAAAGCTTGGATTGGGTGCAACATTTGTTGAGCCTTCAGAGGCTCAATTAATGCTTGCCAGTGAGGTATCTAGATGGACCCAGTTGGTAAAAGACGAAAAAATCAAAATTGATTAATCTAGTTCTTAACGCAATTTGAGTCCTTTTTAACAAAGTCTTTGTTTCAGATTAAGAGTCTAAAGGAGTCTTTTGACTTTGAGCGGCTTGAATGCCTACGCCAGACACCCAGAGAACTTGCTTGTGAAGCAAGAGGTGGCAGAATTGCGGACTTCCCGCTTCCAAGTGGATGACACCACCCCCATTGTTTTTTTACGGAGATACAAGCATGACCCCTTACTTAAGTGACGAATTACGGGTGCGTCAAATGGTCGAGCGTTGGGCTGTTTGGCGTGACGCTGGTGACTGGGTTCGTTTTGCAACGGTCTGGCACCCCGAGGGCGTGATGATGGCCACTTGGTTTCAGGGACCCTTCAAAGAGTTCATTCGCGTGACGCAAGAGGGTTGGGCCAAAGGCGTCAGCATTCTGCATTTTTTGGGCGGATCTGCCATCGAGGTGATGGGTGACCGTGCCATAGCGCAGACCAAAATGACTATCTCTCAGAGGGGCATGGTGGAGGGCGAAAACGGCCCTGTGATGTGCGATGTGGTGTGCACAGGTCGTTTTTACGATTTTGTAATCCGTCACGAGGGTGAATGGAAGTTGCTGCACCGTCAGCCCATTTACGAAAAAGACCGCATCGACCCCGTTGACTCTACCGCGGTGCTTAAGCTGGACTCTGCCGCACTGGCCACTTTCCCTGAGGGGTACCGCCATTTGGCCTATATCCAAACGCGGATTGGTTACACGGTCAAGATGGACATGCCCATGCTTAAAGGGCCGGTGGTCGAAGAACTTTATCAACGCGGAGCACGTTGGTTGGCTGGCGGTGCGCTAGAGCGCTGAGCTCATTGAGTCCTATTTTTCTAAAGGAGACACAGATGAACATCAAACAAACATATGAGGTCGATTCGGAACGGCGTGGCATCTTGCGGGCACTTCCAGCTGTCAGCTTGTTGGGTTTAACACCGGGTGTGTGGGCGCAAGGGGGATACCCCAACCGCCCCTTGAGGGTGATCGTTCCTCAGCCACCAGGCGGCGGTTTTGATTTTGTCGCGCGTGCGCTGGCCGAGCGGTTAGCAAAATCGCTGGGTCAGAGCTTGGTGGTGGAAAACAGGTCCGGTTCGGGCACCTTGGTCGGCACGGACGCTGCGGCCAAAGCCGATCCGGATGGTTATTCGATCTTGGTGGGTTCGGTCTCCAACATTGCGCTCAACATGGGGCTTTACGACAAGCTCTCTTACGACAGCTTGCGTGACTTTGAGCCCGTGGGCCTGGCCGTGAGTTACAGCTATACGCTGATGGCGCGCAAGGACCTCCCCATCAACTCGCTCAAAGATCTTGTGGCCTTCGCCAAAGCCAATCCTGGTAAGTTGTCCTACGCCTCTGCAGGCGTCGGATCGGGGCAGCATGTACTCCCGGCAGCTTTGTGGCATTTGGCCGGTACTGACCTGGTTCACGTTCCTTACCGAGGTGCGCAAGCCGCCTATCTCGATTTATTAGGCGGTCGCGTTGATCTGTTCTTTGATCTATCGTCCACAGCGCGTGTCCATGTGAATGCTGGCAGTGTGAAGGCCTTAGCGGTTTCAGGTGCTGAACGAAACCCCATGCACCCGGATGTGCCAACCATCTTGGAAAGTGGTGTAGCACCCTTGGACTTGGAATCGTGGTTTGGTTATTTCGTGCCCAAAAAGACGCC
>CANKBG010000055.1 GCA_947479935.1 Comamonadaceae bacterium | reverse complement strand
TGTTCAAATTCACCATGGGTATCACAACGGCCCTGATGATTGGCACCTTGAACCGGGTGATGATTGTGGAGTTGGGTGTGCCCGCTTGGTTGGTGGCCATGATGTTGGCGTTGCCCCTTTTGGTGGCACCGTTTCGTGCAGTCACTGGCTACCAGTCCGATGTGCATGTATCTGCTTTTGGCTGGCGCCGTGTACCCTATATGTGGGGCGGTACCTTGATTCAATTCTTGGGCTTGGCGGTCATGCCCTTTGCGCTATTGGTCCTGTCGGGTCGCGGTCAAGTGCCGGTGCCTGACTGGGTTGGACAAGGCGCTGCAGCCATGGCTTTCTTGATGGTGGGCGCTGGTTTACAAACTTCGCAAACAGCAGGTTTGGCACTGGCAACAGACCAAGCCAGTGAAGAAACGCGTCCGCGAGTGGTGGCGCTTTTGTACACCATGCTGTTGGTGGGTGCTGTGTTTGGAAGTTTGGCATACAGCGTCTTGCTCTCTAACTTCACGCCAGAATATTTGGTTCAAACTGTGCAAGGCACAGCCTTGGTGGTTCTCATTCTGAATGGCTTTGCACTCTGGAAACAAGAGCCACGAAATCCCGCACGTGTGGCTGCTTTGAAAACTGAAATTCGCAGACCCTTCAGAGAAGTCTGGGCAGAATTCATTGCTATTTCTCAAGCACGTCGGTTCTTGTGGGCGACAGCCCTTGGCACCATGGCCTTCAACATGCAAGACATTATTTTGGAGCCCTATGGGGGTGAAATTCTGAAACTGAGTGTCGGTGCAACCAGTGCGTTGACGGCCATGTTAGCGGGTGGCGGATTACTGGGCTTTTATGTAGCCGGTCGCAAGTTGGCGAATGGCATTGATCCCATGCGTTTGGCAGCCTACGGCGCATTGGCCGGCCTACCTGCTTTTTCTGCCGTCATTTTCTCGGCACCATTAGAAGCCGGATGGCTCTTCCGATTTGGCGCCTTTGGCGTGGGTTACGGCAGTGGTTTGTTTGCAGTGGGCACCTTGTTCACTGCCATGCGCATGGAATCTGCTTACGTCGGCCTGGCTTTAGGCGCCTGGGGTGCGGTGCAATCGGCAGCAGCTGGCCTCTCCATGTTTTTTGGCGGTGCACTGAGAGATGTTGTGGGCACTCTCAGCAGCGAGGGTGCCTTGGGCCCCGCTTTGATCGACCCCTCCGTGGGTTACAGCATGGTTTACCACGTCGAAATGCTTTTGTTGTTCTTGACACTGATTGCGGTGGGCCCTTTGGTCAAGCGCAGTACCTCTTTTTCACCCGTTGTTCCTCAAACCCTCGGCTTGACCGAGTCCCGTATTTAGTTGTTCACAAGGAGAAGTCGTTATGCAAACCGTAGGAAACATTACTGGCTACGTCGATCTAGCGCAAATACTTTTGTATGTGTTTTGGATCTTTTTCGCAGGCCTTATTTATTATCTTGTTCAAGAAGGCCATCGCGAGGGCTATCCCATGGAGTCCAGTAGCAGTGGGCGGGCTGTGGTCAAGGGCTTTCCGATTCCTGAGCCGAAAACCTTCTTGTTGGAAGGTGGCAAAAGCGTTACTGTCCCTGACTTGATGCGCAAAGAACCAGCTTACAACGCTGTGGCCACCAGCCCCACTTCTGGCGCGCCCATTGAACCCAAGGGTGATGCCATGCTGGCAGCTGTCGGCCCTGGCGCATATGGCAGTCGTGAAGATGTGCCAGAAATGACGTCGCATGGCAAACCACTCATTCAGCCACTTCGTGTGGTCAGCGATTACACGGTAGCCTCACAAGATGTGGATCCGCGTGGTCTGCCAGTGATGGCGGGCGACGGCAAACAAGGTGGAACCGTCAAAGACATTTGGATAGATTCCGCTGAGATGATGTTTCGCTACTTGGAAGTGGAAATTGCCGGTGGTAAAACTGTTTTGTTGCCCACGATGTTTTCAGTGATTCGCAGGAATCAAGTTGAAGTGCATTCTGTCTATGCACGTCATTTTGCAGCTGTACCCGCCCTCAGAAATCCTGACCAAATTACCAAACTGGAAGAGGAAAAGATCAGTGCTTATTACGGCGGCGGTACTTTCTACGCCGATGCAAAGCGCAGCGAACCGCTGATCTGAGTTTAGATCAGCGTCAATTGAAGTCGAATTGAAAGTCTGTTGAGGAAAAGATAATGGCGATCGAAAATTTGGGTCATGAATACGAGTTTGAACCGCAGTTTGGTTTGCCCGAACGCTTGCCAAGCGACGAGTTCATTGTTTGGCAGGGCTCACCCGATGTGGCCGCCTTGGCCTATTCAGCCTTTCACTTCAAAAAACTAGCACTTTATTTCGCAATCTTGATCGCAGCCTGTGCATGGCCTGCTTTAGAGGCAGGTGCTAGCTTCACGGCAGTTTTGTTGGCCATCAAATGGATTGCCCCATTGACGGTCATTGGTTTGGCAACTTTATGGGCGCTTGCCTACTTCACAGCGCGCACCACTGTTTATACCGTTACCAACAAACGCGTGGTGATGCGCTTAGGGATCGTCTTGACGGTTTCTTTTAATCTCCCCTTCAGTCAAATAGCGTCTGCTGATGTGCGAATGTTGCAAAACGGTTTTGGCGACATTACCTTGGACCTGAAAGGCTCAGACCGCATTGGTTGGGTGCATTTGTGGCCCAGCGTGCGGCCATGGCGCATTGCAAAGCCTGAACCCACTTTGCGGGCGGTGCCCGATGTTCAATGGGTGGCAGAAAAGCTTCGTGATGCTTGGACACAAAGCACAGGCCTTGCTGCCAACCCGACTGCAGTCACAAGTACCGCTCAAAATGAGCACCGTGAGGGTACCTTCATGCAAGTGAGTGCGACATGACTCAAGCCCAATTTGCGCAACCTTCACAAGCCCGCGTTTCGGTGGTGCCCGACAGCTTCCCACGCTGGATTCTGTATTTTGCGGCCGGCATCATTGCGTTTTCATTGATTTCTGTAGGCTTGATTCGCATCACCGGCAATGGCCCTGATCAGAGGGCAGCAGCGCCCACGGTGCAACGCTCATTGGTGTTCGAAGATCAAAAAGATGGAGGAGTTCGCGTTGCCGATGGCGTTTCAGGACAGACTCTCACTGTGTTGTATGGCGAACAAGGTTTTGTGCGAGGCGCCATGCGCGCTTTAACGCGTGAACGCTTTTCCAGAGGCATCGGCTCCGCGGAACCCTTTGACCTCATTGCCCGTGTGGATGGCAGGGTCACTTTGATGGACCCAAGCACAGGACAGCGAGTCGATTTAGAGTCGTTCGGACCCACCAATACAGCTGAATTCGCTAGATTTTTAGCCATGCAACCTGAATGATTCAGGATTGAGTCAGTCAACCATTTTTAAAGCTGGAGTTTTCTTTCATGCAAGCGAATACAACCATAGACACTGCTGAAAAAGCATCCCAAAAAGCGGTTGAGAGCACCATGCTCAGCCCCCGTTTTTACACCACCGATTTTGCGGCGATGGACAAACTTGACATGTCGCCCATGCGTGCCGAGTGGGACAAAATGATGGCTGAATATGAGGGGGATAACAATCACGATCATTTCCAACGCGACGAAGCATTTACCAAAGAAGTGGCCGAAAGATTTTCGCAAGTCAGTCCTGAAATGCGTCAAGAGTTTTTAGACTTTTTAATTTCCTCACTAACGTCCGAATTTTCAGGTTGTATTTTGTACAACGAAATTTCCAGAAACGTTGAAAATCCCGACATCAAACAACTGATGCGTTATATGGCGCGAGATGAATCACGCCATGCCAGTTTCATCAATCAGTCTTTGAGAGATTTTGGTCTAGGTATTGACTTAGGCGATCTAAAGCGAACCAAAGCCTATACCTACTTCAAGCCCAAGTACATTTTTTACGCGACTTACTTGTCCGAGAAAATTGGCTATGCCCGTTACATCACCATCTACCGTCAATTGGAAAAAAATCCAGACAAGCGCTTCCATCCCATTTTTCGTTGGTTTGAGCGCTGGTGCAACGATGAGTTTCGCCATGGCGAATCGTTTGCATTGATCATGCGCGCCAACCCGCATTTGTTGCGTGGTGGCAATGTATTTTGGATTCGCTTCTTCTTGGTGGCCGTCTACGCCACCATGTATGTTCGTGACCACACACGGCCCATGCTGCACCACGAGATGGGCCTCGAATCTGGCACCTATGACTATGAAGTGTTTCGAATTACCAACGAAATCACCAAGCAAGTTTTCCCCGTCAGCTTGGACATTGACAATCCTGCCTTCAGGGAAGGTTTATCGCACCTGTTCCATGTGCAAACTCAAATGAATGCAGCCAAAGCTCAAGGCGGCTTGGTGGGCAATCTGAAGCGTGCACGTTGGGCCATTTCGGGCGGCCTTACTTTCCTTCGCTTGTACTTCTTGCCTGTCAAGCAGCACGCTTTACCAGCCGATGTGCGCATGGTGCCTGCTTGGTAAATTGGTAGCCAACAGACACTGAAAGCCAAGGATGACCGACACCTTCATTGCGTTGGGATTTGCGATTTTTATCTGGTGGTTCAGCACCGGTATCGTGATTCTCTTAAACCGCATGTCGCGCACGGCGGTGACCATGAGCTTGGTCATCTCCTCTGCGTTAGGTCTGGGCGCCTTGGCAGGTTTGGCGCACACGGCTCATCAAACAGGTGTCATGGGCGCCTATTGCGCTTTCACTTGCGCCTTGCTGGCTTGGGGTTGGAATGAGTTGAGTTTTCTCACGGGTTGGATCACGGGCCCTCAAAAAACAGCCATCTTGAAAAGCACAACAGGGTGGCCCCGTTTTGCAGCGTCGTTCAATGCTGTGGTGTGGCACGAGTTGGCCATTCTTCTGGTGGGCTTAGCCATTGTGGTCATCACTTGGGATGCGCCCAACCAAGTGGGCACAGGCACCTATTTGGTCTTGTGGATCATGCGCACCAGCGCCAAGTTGAACTTGTTTTTTGGCGTTCGCAATTTGAGTGAAGAATTCTTGCCTGCGCATTTGGCGTATTTGGAAAGCTTCTTCAAGCGCCGCCGCATGAATGCATTTTTTCCGATGGCAGTGATCTCAGCCTGTGTCTGTTTGTGGTTCTTGGTGCAATTCGCAAACCAGCCCCTGACCACACCCGCCCAAGTGGTGGGCGCTGTCTTGGTGGGCACCATGTTGGCCTTGGCCATCGTTGAGCATTTGATGTTGGTACTGCCGCTGGACACCACGGCATTGTGGCGCTGGGCCATTCGGAAGCATCAACCAGAAACGCCTGCGACCCTTGAGGCGCATGTGTCTCAGGTTTTGCCTGCCCACTTGGATTCTCATGACAAATCTTTACAAATCAATTAACGCCGATGGCGGAGCCGATGGCGGCGGTGGTCAAAACCACCTTAAGGGTTCAAGCTTTCAATTGGGCGATCGTGCACCAACAGCCATTGTGATTGGCACAGGATTTGGCGGTTTGGCAGCCGCCATTCGTTTGAGCGTCAAAGGTTATCGCGTTCAAATGTTGGAAAAGCTCGATGCGCCTGGTGGCCGTGCGTATGTGCACAAGCAAGATGGTTTTACCTTCGACGCAGGCCCCACCATCATCACCTTGCCGCACCTCATCGCCGAACTCTTCACACTGTGCGGTCGCGAGATGAAAGACCACATTGACCTGCGCTTGATGTCGCCTTTCTACCGCATTCGCTTTGACGATGGCACGCACTTTGACTACAGCAATAACGACGATGCCATGCTCGATCAAATTGCCCAAATCAGTCCCGAAGATGTGCAAGGTTTCAAAAACCTGATGGTGGCTTCCGAGAAGTGTTTCCAGTTAGGTTTTGTAGAGCTGGGCATGGTGCCCTTTGAAACCATTGGCGATGTGATCAAAGCCATGCCCAATTTGGCGCGCATGCAAGCTTGGCGCTCCATATACAGTTTGGTGGCAAAGCACATCAAGCACCCCAAGTTGCGCATCGTCATGAGCTTTCACCCTTTGCTCATTGGTGGCAATCCTTATTCAGTCACATGCGTTTATTCCCTCATCCATTCATTGGAGCGTCGCTGGGGCGTGCACTCTGCCATGGGCGGTACTGGCGCCATTGTGCGAGAACTGGTGAAGCTGCTCGATGAACGCCAAGTACCCATCCGTTACAACGCGCCCGTCACACGCATTCGTGTGGAAGGCGGCCGTGCCCAAGGCGTCGAGCTGGCCAATGGTGAATACTTGCCTGCCGACATTGTGGTGAGCAATGGCGATGCCGCTTGGACCTACCGCAACCTGGTTGAGCCGCAACATCGAAAGCATTGGACCGACAAACGCATTGCCAAGGGCAAGTATTCATCGGGCTTGTTTGTTTGGTACTTTGGCACCAACCGCAAGTACGAAGATGTGCCGCACCATATGATGGTCTTAGGCCCGCGCTACAAAGGCTTGCTACAAGATATTTTCAAAAATCACAAACTGTCGAAAGATTTCAGTTTGTATTTGTACCGCCCAACCGCCACCGACCCTTCGCTGGCCCCGGAAGGGTGCGATAGTTTTTATGCACTTTCTGTCGTACCAAATCTCAGCAGCGAAACCGATTGGCCAGCCATCACCGAGCAGTATCGAGATGCCATTGCCACGGTCCTGCAAGAAAGTGTATTGCCTGATTTGAAGCAACATGTGGTGTCGTCCAAAGTCACTACGCCACAAGATTTTCAAGACCGCTTGTGGTCTTATAAAGGCGCAGGTTTTGGTCTTGAGCCCATCTTGGTTCAAAGTGCGTGGTTCCGGCCGCACAACAGAAGCGAAGATGTGGAAGGCTTGTTCATCGTGGGTGCCAGTAGCCAGCCGGGTGCTGGTGTGCCCAGTGTTTTAATGTCTGCAAAAATGCTTGAAACGGTGGTTCCCGATGTCAAATCATTTGCCTGATCCAAGCTTGAGTTCTCCACCGGTGTCTTTGCCTTATGACTTAGAGGCTTGCACCGAGCTTATGCGCGGGGGCTCTAAATCTTTTTTTGCAGCCTCTAGGTTGCTGCCGGTCCGTTTGCGGCCACCCGCCATTGCGCTCTATGCGTTTTGCCGTTTGGCTGACGACGCCATTGACGAAGGTGATGACCCTGTTTTGGCCATGTCCGATTTGAAGTCGCGCCTAGCGGCCATTTATGCCGGACGTCCTGGCGCCGAAGACGCAGACCGCGCGTTGACAATCGTGGTCCATCGCTATGGCATTCCCATTGGCTTGCTAGAGGCCTTGCTGGATGGTTTTTTATGGGACTCACAAGGCCGTCGCTACGAAAACTTGGCCGATGTAGAGGCCTATGGCGCCAGAGTTGCCGGCACCGTAGGTGCCATGATGTCCATCATCATGGGCGCCAGCACAGACACCGCCATTGCTCGAGCCAGCGAGCTGGGAGTGGCCATGCAACTGACCAACATTGCCAGAGACGTTGGCACCGATGCTCGCATGGGGCGCTTGTACATTCCCCGCGCTTGGTTCCGCGAAATTGGCATGGACGCAGATGCTTGGTTGGCCGATCCTGTGTTCGATTCGCGCATTGCAGGGTTCACACAACGCTTGTTGTTGCGTGCAGATGCGCTTTACCGCCGCGGCGAATTTGGCTTGGCAGAATTGCCTTGGGACTGCCGTCCCGCCATTCAAGCAGCGCGCCTGGTCTATGCCGAAATTGGCAAACAATTAGAGCGTGAAGGCCTCAATTCTGTGAACCACCGCACGGTGGTTTCAACCGCGCGCAAGCTGGCCCTGTTGGCACGCGCAGCCACAGTGGCGGTGAAGGCGCCCGCAGTGCCAGATGTCACGCTCAGTCCTGTGCCCGCTATTCATTACTTGGTTGACATAGTGAGTCGAGAGCGCAATCCCTTGGCGCATGAGAAGCCCTGGACGGTGCCTGTTCGAAGTTTTGACGAGCGTGTTGAATGGATGGTGGACTTGTTTGGCCGTTTAGAACAACGTGAGAAAACCCCGCGTTAAAACGCTTTCATCCAGTGGACTTGAAAATTGTTGAAGTTGTGGTGTTACTGGTTGCCGGCGGACTGTTTGTAACTTGGCAATTTCGTGATTTACGTCGCGCCAAAGAAGTCACTCGCCAACAACGTGAGGAAGAAAAACACCAAGCAACGCAGCGCAGTGCCAAGCCTGATGAGGCACCTTCGATGACCTCCCAACCAAGCGACCCCCAATGACACCCACCCTCAAAGTCATTCACTTGGTATGCGCGTGCTTGTTTTTAGGCAACGTGATTGTGAGCGGCGTTTGGGCCTTGTTGGCGGAGCGCACGCGCAATCACGCCATCGTTCAATTCAGCAACAAGATGGTTCTGATTACTGACGTCATGTTCACGTTAGTAGGGGCAGTGGGTGTGGTTTGGACAGGCCACGGCATGGCGGAAAATTTTGGGGGAGGTGCCAGCCATCCTTGGATTCAATGGTCGTATTGGCTGCTCACTTTTTCAGGCTTGATTTGGTTGTTTGTTCTGGTGCCCATTCAATTCAAACAACGCGCATTGCTTCAACAATATTCTGAGATCACTGAAGACTACTGGCGTCTGTCTCGCATTTGGAAAATCGCCGGCGCCATTTCTACCGTGCTACCCTTGCCGATTGTGTATTTCATGGTCACCAAGTCGGTTTGACGGGCGTGATCGCCCTAGCTTGGATGTGCAAATGGCAATTTCAAAAAAAACGCTGGACGGCCGCGTCGTTTTAATCACCGGTGCGGCCTCAGGCATTGGTGCAGCCACTGCCCTTGAAGTATTGGCCCATGGTGGCATTCCTGTTTTGGTGGACTGCGATGCAGAACCCTTGGCGCAAATGGCCCAACGCTGCGGCCTTCAAACACTTCACTGGGTGGCCGATGTCACGCAATTGCAAGCCATGCAAGACGTTGTTGAAAAAACCTTGGACAAGCTGAGCCGCATCGACATTGTTTTTGCCAACGCAGGTGTTGCTGCTTTCGGGCCGATGGCCTACATTGATCCCGACGCATGGAAGCGGTGTTTTGAGGTCAATGTGTTTGGTGTCTTCAACACCATTCGGGCTGCCTTGCCAGCCATCATGAAGCAGGGCGGCTATGTCCTTATCAATGCGTCGTCATCCTCCTTTGCACACCCTCCGGTGATGTCCGCCTACGCGGCCAGCAAGTCTGCCGTAGAGGCCATGGGCAATTCATTGCGTATCGAGATGGCGGCGCATGAGGTGGCTGTGGGTGTGGTGCACGCGGGCTGGGTGCGCACGCCGCTGGTCACCGAGGGCGCCTTGCATCCTGGCTTTGTGCGATTGCGCGCCACCATGCCAGGCCCCTTGAACAGCGAAACCTCGCCAGAAGAAACAGCACGCGTCATTGTGCAAGGCATGCTGCAGCGCAAGCGCAGAGTTTGGGTGCCGGGTTGGTTGCGTATATTGTTTGCACTCAGAGCTTTGCTGCACATGCCTTTTGCCGAGCGCGAACTTCTGCGTGCAGCGCCGGAGATTGAAAGCATTTACCTGGAAGGCCTAGAGACCGAGGGCGCTTTGGCTTCTAGCTTTGGGCCCAGGGAGCGGGAGCGGACCCTGGCACGCGCTCGTCAAAACGACTGAACAATAAGACCACGCCACGCGCCGCCGAAAAAACTCACCTAAGCACGTCGCGGCATTCGAAAAGGCAACATGAAGCGCACAGGTAATGACACCAGTCTGGGAATGTCCAATGACTCGTGAACTGCAGTGACGTTTTCACCCAGCAGTTGGGTGCGAAGCAAGGAGCGAACATAAAACGGTGTGTCCTCTAAGGTGCTAACCACTTCGGGAGCCTGGCTCGATTCACTGCACATGCCCCGCGAAAGCCGCCAGCCCGAAGAAGGCAAGTTGTGTCGAGCCGGCGCTGTGAAAGCGGTGTAACTGCCGTCTGGTGAAAAGCGTTGCGCCACAATTCTGCCTGGCCCCTGTTTGGGTCTCACGTCGTACACCACGCTGGTATCGCCATTGGCCATTTCAGCGCGCGCCCAATCCCAGTCTTGGAAACCGTTTTCAACGGGTTCATCGCCTTCGTTGGAATCCATGTAGGCATGTCCACGCCATTTGAACTGTGGGTTGTCCATTTCAACTTCAACACGCGAGCAGGGCGCAATAGGCCCCCAACGATGCAAGCCCCCATTGTCGAGCGGCGTGACAAAATTACAAAGCCCTTCTGGCCGAACTGTGACACGGCCTCGCACTCGCATGGGGATGGGGACATTGACTTCATCAATGTCAATGGTGAGCGCTTGACCGTCCCAGTGCAGACTGCTGGGGCCAATTTGGTAATGCTGTGCGTTGCGCGAAATTTGAGATCGACCGCGCTCTGTCATGGTCCAACGCTTGCCGCCTTTGCCATACAGTGCCACATTCAAAGCGCAATGATTTTCAGGATCAGCAAGGCCGCCAGTACGGCTGCGTGCCAATGCGTAGTAGGGTGAGAAAACACTGCCCACAAAGGCAATGATGGAGAGTCCGTATTCGCCGTCGTCGCTTATCGCGTCGACATACCACCAGAGATAACCACTCGGCGGAACGACTTGGTCAAACCGAGGTCCGCCATCAGTGTCGCGGCCGCCAAACGGCCCGACATGGCTGCCATAGGCACGCCCGGACCCGGGTGCACGCTGCCCCCCGCTGTGTAAAGGCCCGGCACTTTGCTGCGAGATGAGGGGCGCGCGAAGGCCGACATCCATCCGTGCGTTGCTTGGCCATAGAGTGCGCCCCCACTGCCCGGAAACAGGCGCGCAAAGTCCTGCGGCAGCGTTCGAACCACTTGCTCCGGTGAGGCCTTGATCTCTAGGCCACAGCGACGCATCAGCGCCAGACTGCTGGTTTCGCATGCGTGTATCTCCGATGAATTGAAGGAATGAGTGTCGCCATCAGCAGGTGCATTGACCAGGCACAAAAGTCTTTCCAAGCCAGGCTGGGCCAGCCCGTCGTCGCTTCGATCTTGCGCGCAGACATAGACTGTGCCTTGCTCGGGCAGTTTGCGATTTTGAAAAATATCATCAAACTCACGTCGGTAATTTTGATTGAAAAATACATTGTGCCGCACCATGGGGAAGCCGTTGCTTTCAGCATGCATCGACAAGGTGAACGCAGACAAGGACCTGTTTTGGGCAGGTACTGACTGAAAATTCGACTGTACTGCTGGGCCCAACAGTCCCTGCGCCAAAGCGGCCACATCGCCATTGAAAATCACATGGTCGGCTTCTAGCATTTCGCCTGATTCAAGTTGCACACCACTGACTGTACCGCCTTGTGTGAGGATGCGTGCGCAGGTATGACCATAGCGGGGTTTCACACCCCATTTTTCGCCCAATTGAGCGAGGGCTTTGGCCACTTCAAACATGCCGCCAGAGACCGACCACACCCCATCCAACTCTACTTGCGCCACCAGCATCAGGGTGGCGGGTGCGGACCACGGTGAAGAGCCGCAGTAAGTGGCATAGCGGCCAAACAATTGTTGCAAACGAGGGTCGTGAAAGTGTCTGCCCAAGCTACGCCACAAGCTGGCGAAAGGCCCCAAACCCGTGAGCGTGGCCATGCCTTGTAATCCCAAATCTCCCACCATGCTCAAAAGATCGGGTCGCTCGCTTCGAATGTAAGGCTTCTCTAGCGTGTCATACAGGCTGCGTGCTTGCTTGCAGAAACCTAAAAACCTTTTGGCTTCTTGCGGGCTGCTAAAGGCTGCAATAGCCTCTGCACTGCGCGCCGTGTCAGACAACAAATCGAGTCTCTGTGGACTGCCATCCCACGCGTGTCTGGCCAATACGCCGATGTTTTCGAGTTTTAAAATATCGGCAAGTGACGTGCCCATCTCTTGCAGCATTTGATCCAAGACCCAGCGCATGGTGAACACGGTGGGACCGGAATCGACGCCCACGCCATCCACTTGCACTTGGCGAATTTTGCCGCCGGGTGTTGCGGCGCTTTCAAGCAAGGTGACGTCCAACCCTCGGTGTGCCAAGACCAGTGCACTCACCAAACCCCCAATGCCTGCGCCCACTACCACCACCCGAGGGGTGTGTCTGGGGTTAAGCATAGACTTTGCCATGCCATTGACCTTGCACTTGCAAAGGGACAAATCGTGCAAACATGGATTCAGAAAAGTAGTCATTTTGCGCAGCGTCTTGAATAGCTTCTAAGTGCGCGCCCGAGCGCGCATAAGCATTCATGTCGGCCACGCTGTCCCAAATGGTGAAAGTGGCTTGCCGCACAAAGGGAGCTTCGCCCAAGCCAACCGCCAACTGGCACCCTTTCGCATTGACCAGTGCGTTTTGAGCAGGCGGAGCATGCCTCCAAAATGCAGGCGCTTTGCCCAGCTTGATGGACGCACGTGTGAGCGCCGCCATAGGCCCCTTGATGGGCTGAGCCGCACAAACTTCAAGTGAGTGGCCATCCCAGCTGCCGCGGCATGACCAAGTTTTAAGTAGGGCCCAACAGAACTCGTCGGACCGCTCTTGGTAGGCGTGCAAAACACTGGAATTTGCAATGAATTCTTGAGCTGTTTGCAAAGACTCAAACAAACCAAACAAACCTTGGCGAGAAGGGCTAGGTCGCAGGCCAAAGCCACCCTCATAACCACTGCCCAATACTTTTGAAAACAGCAAGCCGGGAATGCCTTGTAAAGCTTGGGGCCCTTTGACGATGCGCGACCAACCCCAAAGCCGCGAGGCCTGGGAGATGTCCGCCAACAACAGCACGACCACTTGGCCATTGTCAACTGCTGATGGTGGCGCGCTCATGTCTGAATTTCCCATTAAAAAAGGCCTGAACCGCAGCGGGTGCAGGCCTTGTGAGTCTCAGAGTTTAAGGCTTTGCGAGGGCCTGAAGTTCTGGGAAGTCCTTTGCCATTTTTGCACCATAAAGCGGCTTGTAAGCGCCTTGGTGGCAGGTGCTGCAATTGACCTTGGCTACATCACCTTTGGGTCCCAGGCGATTTGCCGGGAACTTGTCGGTGAGCGGTGTCATGTAGTCGTTGTTCAAGTCACGCGCCATTCGAATACCATGCCACGCCGTGACGCGTTGGGGTCTGGATTCTTCCCATGATGCAAAGTTGCGCGTGTTGTGGCAATACGTGCAGTTCACACCCAGAGATTCTGACATATGCACCATCAGCGAATAAGTGTGCTCCGTTTGCTTGGTCGATGCACGGTTGGCGTTGGCGCCCGCACCGGTCATCGCTGTATCGCTGTTCACACGAATAGGCTGGGCATCCTTCAGGTAAGGCGTGAAGGGGTCAAATGGCAAAGACGTCAAACCAGCTGCTTTGGTGGCAATGTTTTGCCCTGCTAAATCACCCAATAAGCTGTTGGCGTAAAGGCGATCTTTTGGTGCAGTCCAAACTTGCGTTGGGATGTTGTTGCCACGGTGGCAGGTGTAGCACGTCACGCCGGTTTCGGCCACGTGAGCCTTGTAGTCTTGATTGACCTTTTGGGTCATCTCTATCATGCGCCGCGCCACTACTTTGGTGTACTTTTCGTCATCCGCAAAATTTTGAACATTGTGGCAATAAGCACAACCCGCTTCTGGTGCAACCCATTGGGTAATGGAGGCCATGTGGCGGTTGAACTGGCCCACACTCAGATCGCCCAAAACTTGAACGTTTTTGTAAACGTCCTTGGCCTTGGGGCCCTCGGCGTCAGCTGCGTCTGGCGCAGCGGGTGCTGCGTTCAAAGACGCCTGTTTGGCCAGTGTGCGCGGGTTGTAAATTTGCTCCATGCCCGTGCCACGGAAACCAGTTTGAACCGTTTCGATGGGCGGTCTTTCACAGCCCGCCAACATCACAGCTGCCATCAGGCAAAGTGTAGTTTTAAAAATCATTTTCATGGTTTCACTCCCAGAATAGCTGGATCGACCACAACAGGGCTGCCCAATGGGTAAGCAGGCACAACATGGTGTTTGACTGACCAGAGATACCAGTTGTCAACGACGGTTCCTGTGAGCAAGATACCGACACCGCCAACCAAGGGGCAGAGCACGGCGAACCACCAAGCCCAGCGGTGAATGGATTCCATGGTGGCGTTAAAGCCCATGGTCCAGCGCCAGAACAAGGCCGCACGCTCAGAAGCCGTACCGCGGTCAACAATTTGTTCAATCTCACGCTCACCACCGTAACGTCCTACGGCCAAGATGGTGGCGCCGTGCATTGCAAACAACAACACAGAGCCGTACAGGAACACAATCGACAAGGCATGGAATGGGTTGTAGAACAAGTTACCGTAGCGTAGCGAGATAGCCGAGACCCAATCTAAGTGCGGAAAGATCCCAAAGGGTACCGCCTCAGACCAGCTGCCCATCATGATGGGGCGGAAGAAGCCGCAAACCAAGTAGAGCCAAATGGCTGCAGCAAAGGCCCAAGCTACATGGGTGCCTAATCCGAGTTGTCTGGCGCGGCGATAAGTGCGAACCCACCACAACATGATCGATATGGTCAGCAAGAAGCCTACAACAAGCCACCAACCGCCTTGTGCCAGCGGTGGAATACTCAGACCATAAGAAGGCGGTGGTGGTTCCAGTGCCAGCCAAAACAATTGACGCAGCAATTGAATTGGATTCCAGTCAACCGAAGCCAACATATTGAAGCCAATGATGTTGAAAGCTGCGATGCCGAAAATCAGGGACGCTACACCGAGCGAGCCAAGATAAACAGGACCAATTTGGGCATTGCCAATGCGACCCAAAAGGTGCACCAGAAAAGGCTCTCCCGTGCG
>CANKBG010000054.1 GCA_947479935.1 Comamonadaceae bacterium | reverse complement strand
GATTGCAGAGATGGTGCCCATTGAACGCATTGCACAAGTAATTGGTTATGGCGATAGCGTCCCATCTATGCCTCAAGATCCAACCAATCCTTTAAACCGTCGAATTTCAATCACCATTATTCCTCCCAAAATTAAGGGAGAGGTCAAAATGGGCGGTATGTCGCCCGTTTAAGGTTCATAAACTGAGAAAATACGGCTTATGAATCGATTACGGATCCTCCATAGGCTATTTTCAAGACCTCAACAATGGGCTTTTGCCTTGCTTTGCACCTTATCTATTGGCCTCACAGCCTGTGGCGGCAATGCCAGTTCTGGCCCTAAAGGATCGGCTGAAAATGTCAGCATTTTGGAGGTCTTAAATAGCAGCACCAGCACAACGACCCCTCCCATCACCTTGCCAGCTGGCACTGACAGCATTTCCATGGCCACTTTTTGGGAAAAGCAAGTTTTGGATGGTTTTACCAAGACCGGTGTATTGAAAGCTTATGGCTATGAAGATTTTAAAAGACTCACTCTCCTAACCGTCCCCACGGCCAATGCTGACAATGGCAAGTCAACCCTGTTCTTAATTACACATCCTGATCATCAAGCTCAAAACGGCGATATTGTGACCATCTCAGGGGTGAATCAAGATTCATTGGATGTGCCCTATGCATTTTTCAACAACGCTTTTGAAGTTATTCGGCGCGATGCCAACTCTTATTACATCAAGGTGCCTTACGCCACCAGCAAGCGTGAAGTATTCTTGCTCAATGCAAATTTGTCTTATAAATACTTAGAGTGTGCAGGCACTCAAACAGTCGTTCAAACGCCAGCGCGGACCACCGAGCCGATCACTTATTTGGATGGCTACGAAGTGCGTGTTGCAACCTACACAGTAGAGAATTCATTCAGTGGCTGTAGCCCAGCTGCTGCGAGTTTTACCACCTTTAAATACTTTGCTGTTACCAATCCGCGCCCAGGCAATGTTTTGAAATATCCCCTGTTGGGCCAAAGAGTGGTGGGGGGAGACTTTGGCAGCTTAGAAAAAACTTTCGATTTACCTTCTACCCCTCTTAAGTCAGGCGATAAAGGCACTATTGGTACGATGAAGTTTTATAAATCATCGAACAAGGTTTTTTTAACTGGCAGCGCCAATTTGACTTATGAAATATTGAAATACACAAGCAACTCTGTGTTCATTGCCATTTCAACGGAAGCCTATAACGATAACTACAACTTGGTTTCTAAAATCACAGAGATCTATGGCCGAGACCCCTTAGTGGACAAAGACTACAAATTGATTCGCACCACTGTGAAGTACAACAACCCGCGCAGAAACGAAGTCATCATTGAATAATGGTTGTAGCTTTTAAATTGATCCAACTGTAACCATGAGATCACCTACCAGCATTGTGGATGTAGACCGTCCCGAAACATGGTCTCGCTACAAAACAGGCATGTGCAATTCGTGCGCAGCCAATTGTTGCACCATGCCGGTAGAGGTTAAATTGCCTGACCTCATCAGGCTAGGTTTGGTAGACCCCTTTGAGGCTGAGCACGAAGACCCTAAACAAGTTGCAAAACGTTTAATCAAGATGAAATTGATTGGGCACTTTAATTTTAAAAATAACATTTTTACGCTGGGCCGAAGAAGCAGTGGCGATTGCCAGTTTTTAGAAGCTACGACTCGGCGCTGTACCGTGTATGAAAACCGGCCCAGCACTTGCAGGCTCCATCCACAGGTAGGTCCTAAACCAGGATTTTGTCCTTATGGTCGATCTGTTTCAACTTAATATGTTCTGTCGGTTAAAGAAGGACTGATGAATGCCTCAAGTAAATGCGCAAAATGCCGATATGAGTTTATACCCAAGAAAGACATGCGAATTGAAAGCCATTGCTATGCGAGTTAGAAACAATCCTCATTGGTGTTGTTATGTAGCGGGTTGGTTACTTTTTACTGCCGCGCAAGCACAGACTAAAACACCTGCAGCGCCCTCAGCACCACCGGCCTCCAGTCAAAATTCGTGCGTCATTGCGGATTTCAGGCGCGTTGCCTTGATGTAGCACAACCCTCAAGAGCGACAAGACAAAGCGATAGCTTGGTTGCAAACGAATGGTGGCAGTTGCTCGCCAGCTCAAATGTCTATTTTGATTTCAAGCCGTGCGTCGCTCATGGGTACGGCTGATTCCCCAACTTTGGCTTCAGTATTTGATTCCCTGATGGAGAAAAAACTGGGCAATGATCCTGCAGCCCTAAGCCGTTACTATCAGCCTGTTGTTCAAGGACCGGCGCGAGGCAGCGCAGCTCCACCGGCGGAAACCACCACCGCTGGTCCTGGCCAAGTTGGCGCTGCTGGTGCAGGTGCAACTGCTGCTGCCGGAGCTGTAAGCACCCCAGGTGCCAATATGGCTGGTATTGCAATGATGGGCCAACCACCTGGCATGGTTGCGGGTACGCCACCAGGCGCGCAAAATATCAACTTCAACATGGGCGGCCCCAAGCCTCCAGAGGAAGATATGTCTCGCAAGCTGCCACTGCCCACCGAGCCTATGTTTCAATTTCCACCTGAATATGGTCCTCCCTTGCTGAACTATTTTGGGAAACTTAGGCGGCAATTTGCCCGTTCGTTTTTCATGGAAACTTTGTCGCCAGGAAAATGCCCTGAAGGCCTGACATGGCGCAACGACAGTTGTGAGGCCAGTTTCAAGACACCATGGCGGTTTGGTGAAAAATTACCTCAGGGCACCAAAACCTATCCTGTTGAGCCGAAGTTGGTTGAAAAACTAAACTTTGACCCAGGCTACATGTTTGTTCGAATTGGGGCTGATATCTTGGCACTAGAGCGTGATACTGGCAAAGTTGCGGACGCAGTGCTTAATCTAGGCAAAGCCAGCTAACGCCTTGCCCAGTAAAGCGGCTCAATCAAGGCTTTGCTTTGGGCAGCAAGGCTTGGTTGAACATGCTTGATGACGACTCAACGCTGACATTCCCAGACAATTTCAATCTGACAATGGTATTTCTAGCTCGATCTTTCGTTCTGAAAGGCCCGGTGACCAACGCAAATTCAGCCTCGTCTTTACCCTCGGAAAAAACAGGCACTACGCGCGCATTGACCAACCACTCTTTGTCCTTGATGGCCGCTCTTGCTTGCTTCACGCTGGCAAAAATACCGTGCCGCAAAACATAACTGTCTTCGGGCAATCCCTTTAACCACAAACGACCCTGAACAGCCGCCTCGGGTAACTCAGTGATGACTTTTTCAGGCTTGGCGGGTGCGGGGGGTTCTTTCGGCACAGTTAAAGGCGCGGGCGGCGCAGGTGTCGGCACTGGTTCAACCACTGCAGGCGCAGGCGTTGGCACAATCGTCACAGGCGCTGGCAATTCGCCTTGCACGATGGTGGGTCCCCCTGTGGCCTCTGCTGATTTTTTTTCAGGCAGTTCTATCTTGACTTTAGGTTTAACTTTAGGTTCATAAGTCTTGCTGTCAAACAATGTGTTTAAGTCAGCCACAAACTGTTTTGCAAGTTCTGGGTGCAGCATTGCGGCCACACCGATCGATATGGCCAGCAGACACGAAACCGCCAGCACCCAAGGCCAGAGCTTGCGGTTTTGGACGGACTTTTGAGTCGTCAGTTTTGCAGCCTGTGAAGATTTATTTTCCGTTGTCTTGACAAGCTTTTTTTCACTTTTATCTGGGATTGATTTGCCAACTTGCTTGGCAGCATCTTTAGATAAACGATTGAAAAACTGTACGGCCGCCTCTTCATTGCCATTTTTTCTGGCTTGCTGAATGGCGCTGAGTTTTTGCTCCGGCGTTGGCATCTCAAGCACCCACGACACAAACTGTTTACCCTGGTTACAAATTGCAGTGGCTGGATTGGCGTCCGACGTAAACATCAGAATGGTAGAAATACCTGCACCTGGAAATTGATGAACCAGGCGGGTGAGCAATTCAATTTCGTACGACCCCAAAGCATTGGCATCATGCACCACCCAAACACTTTCAGGTGGGGTTTCTTTTCTCGATTGTGTGGCCACATCGAGAGACAAAGAACTGAGCAATTTGTTAAATCGCTCGAGCATGACTTCGGAGTCAGGCGGCATGAAGACTTCAACAGGCGTATTGGCTAAATTTTGTTTCAATCGCCTGATGAAGGCCGTACCAAAGTGATCTAACAACTCGCCAGAAGGGCCAACCAATACCAAGCTTTTACCTTCTTTGGAGACGGCAGTTAAGCAGCTGTCCATTTGAAGACGATCTGCAACTCTGAAGAAAAATTCAGCGCCAGCGGATTGACTATCCCCTAATTGATTCATTGATCGCTAAATTTATTTCACTGACTGAGCGTTTTGAATGGCTGTTTGAGCACCTGAAGCAGACTCATCAGCTGTCTGATTTTGGATGACCAACCCAGATAGTTTGGCACCATGCTCAATGGAAATAGAACCGTATGAAACGTCACCATTGACCACAGAGTCTTTTTGAAACTCCACACGCTCTGCCGCAAAAATATGCCCCGCAACTTTGCCGGCCACCATGACGCGATGCGCCGTGATGTCGCCCGTCACCTCACCGGTTGGGCCAATGGCCACTGTAATTTTACTTCCCGGCGAAGTTTCAATATTTCCCAAAACTTTGCCGTCAATTCGAATACTGTCCACCAAAATCATGGTGCCTTGAATGACCGTGGTACGCCCAATGAGGGTGTCAAATTTTTCGGATGACACTGACATTGGTTTTTTGCTGAGTTTGTCGAACATGTTGAACTACGCCTGTCTAATAAATTCAAGGGGTCTTGACGGGCAAGACATGGAGAGGGTTAAGCACTCGGCCATTTTGAAAGATTTCGTAATGCAAATGCGGGCCTGTGGAACGCCCCGTGTTGCCCACCTCGCCAATGTGGGTACCGCCTTGAACTTGCGAATTGACTGCCACGCTTCGCTTGTTCAAATGCGCATACCGAGTCAGGAAGTTTTCTGCATGCTTAATTTCAATCACATTGCCAAATGTATGATCCCACTCCGAGCGCACTACCGTGCCCGAGGCCGCGGCCAAAACAGTAGCGCCCACTTCTGCCGAAAAATCGATGCCCTCATGCATGGCCAAGGCGCCAGTGAATGGGTCATTCCTTAAACCAAAGCCGCTGGCAAAACGAAAATCCGTATGAATAGGCATTGAAATGGGCAAGGCTTCCAGCCATTCCAACTGTTGGTGCCAGTTTTCTTGCTGCTTGGCCAATGAGTCATTGACCGTCTTCACTTGCGCGACGGTTTGTTGTAACTCGACTCCCAAGGGTTGCCTAAATAGAGCGCCCATCATTTTGTGTGGGAAAGAAGGCATGACAAAAGGACCTCCTTTTGCATCTGGCGAATTTGGCGCCCGGTCCTTCAAACTCACGGGCGTTGCCAGTGCCATGAACCGATCTTTGAGTGATTCAAGTTTTTTAACATCTTGGGCCGTTTGATCCAAGGAGGCCTGCAGTTGAAGCAGGTTTTGTCGGTACACCGCCTCCATGCGTTGCTGCTCTGCCTCTGTGGTCACGCCGCCCAAGCTTCTGGCTAAGTCAGGGTTGTATTCAACGGCAATTTTGAGACCCACCCAATTCAAAGCAAAACCAAGCAACAACAAGGTCACGGCGACCGTCAGCGCAGCAATGAGAATATTGCGCGCAGTAATCGAAATAGATTTAACCTGGCCTGTAGGGCCAGCAAGCCACATGAGTTGCATGGTAATAGAAGGTTTGGAGGGGGGATTTTAGGGACTGAGAGAACAAGCGTCCACCTCAACTTTACAGAATTTCTAGAATTTGCTTATAGAAAGTATCCTAAATTGCTGTTTTGTATATAAAACACTAGAATTCGACTTGTTGAAAATAAGTTGCGTACTTTATTTTGAACCCACCTAAATCCATTCTTTGGGGCCCTGAAAACGAGGCCCTGCTCAAAAGCCTCCGTTTAAGCGCAGGCATTGACCTTGCCACGCTTGCCCGGCGCAACATTGTCTCAATCACCCAAGTACGGCAACTAGAAAACGGTGGCGACAGTTCTTTTTACAGTCCGGAAATTAAATATTCGGTGGGTAAAAAACTTCTCAAGTATTTAGGTCATGACCTACGGGGCAAGGAAACGCTGACAACACCCGCCTCAACATCTCCCGATCTCACTCAAGTTGAGGCCCCTTCAATCGAGGCCTTTCAGCCAGTCAAAGCTTCTAGCGGCATCGCAAGTGAAAATTCGATTCCTCAATCGGACGCAAACTTAGCGACTCAATCTGCAACCGAAAATTCCTCAGTTGTCTTGCCACTTTTTCTATCCGGTGCCGTGGTGTTTGTGGCTTTGTGGTTTTGGTTAGACAACGACCCCCCCTTGGCCCAACCACCCTTGGTGAACACGCCCGCAGAATTGAAGTCTGAAATCAAAGCTGAGTTAAATGAGGCTTCATTGCCAGAGAAGCCACCCTCCCCATCAGACGCGGAAAATACAGCAGCCAATCTTCAGACAACGACGACCCCTCAAGAATTGGCAAAACCAGACACTCTGTCTGCATGCAATTGGAACAACATTCAAGAAGAGATACAGCCAGATTCACCACATAAAGCAGGTGAGTATGTGCATGTGATAGCGCAACAAGCAAGCACGGTGTGCATCATGGATGGGCAAAAAAGAGTAGCCGTCTTGAATTTACAAGTTGGCGACGCCAGAAGCATTTATGGGCTAGCACCATTCAGGGTTTACAGCGCCGACTTAAGATCGATCAAGGTGTATTTTCAAGGGCAATACATTAAATTGCCTTCTCAAGAAATGACCCAAATCAAATTAACGCCTGCGCCTTACATCGCTCTGAAAAACTGAGATGCACTTCGGCTGACCGCTAACTTTTCAGTTCGCCCCTTGATGAGGACCTCTTGTCTGCCTCGATCATCCTTCTGAATACCCGCAATAGCTTTTATATTGACCAAGGTACTTCTGTGAATTTGCAGAAACACTTGCGGATCTAACTCTTCGACCAATTCTTTAATGGGTTTGCGGATGAGAAACTCTTGCTTGGCTGTTTGTATTCGCGTGTATTTTTCATCGCTTACACAATAAAGCACGTCTTCTACAGCAACCATTTGTATATTCTGACCGACCGAAGCTTGGAGCCAAGAAAGGTAGTGTTGCGGTTTGCCAGATATTTGTGCTGAAAGGGTGTGAAGTAATTGTTGAACGGATGCACCCGTAATAACACTTTGACTCGCAGCCAAATCTGAATTTGAAACCTTTAAGCCTTCGATTGTGTGTAGTGCGTTCTGTCTAAGTGCCAATTTTTTTTGTAAGCGTTGCACTGTCACTTTGAGCCTATCGGGTTCCGCGGGCTTTAAAACATAATCGACTGCGCCCTGCTCAAACGCATTGACTGCGTATTGATCGTAAGCCGTGATGAAAACCATCTCTGGCAATAACATCTCTTCACCCAAATCAAGTTGTGCAATTTCTTTAGCCGCTTCAACACCCGTTAAGCCAGGCATGCGTATGTCCAAAAAAATGACATCGGGCTGTTGCGCAATAACAGCCTGCACAGCTTCCAATCCATTCTTGGCTTCGGCCACAATTTGAAGTTCAGGCCAAACTTGTTGCAAACGCGACCGCAATTGATCACGCATCAGCCGCTCATCGTCTGCAATGACGGCGCGTGGAGAATTTAGTGAGCTTGAATCCATGAATGAATGAGTGGAAGAACCAAGCATTTGACTAGGCAAGACTGGACGATTCGAGCGGCACCACTTTGTAGGGCAAGCTGATCAGGGCCAAAGTGCCAGAGCCTTCGTAGGGCTCTAAGGCTCGAATTTTCAAAGAGGCCTGATTCCCATAAATGAGGGCCAAGCGGTCATGAATATTTTGGAGCCCAAATCCACCTTCGTTGAACTCAGCTTTTTCTGCAGCCGATGCCGGATAAAATCCAACACCACTGTCTTTCACAGTGATCACCAATTTGCCATGCGACACCTCTGCTCGCAACACCAAACTGCCGCCTTCCGCCTTGGGTTCCAGGCCGTGTTTAAAAGCATTCTCCACCAAACTAAGCACCATCATGCTGGGCATTTCGGCGGAGTTCAAACCTTCAGGAATATCCCACTGAATTTGCAACCTGTCCTCCATGCGCATTTTTTGAATGTCCAAGTAAGGCCGAATGACGGCAAGTTCTTGACCCAAATAGCGCAGACTGTTAGAAGTTTTTTCACGCATGGCTGGCAAAGTGGCGCGCAGCAATGAAATTAAACTTTTTTGCATCAAACTGGCACGAGGTGGATCTGTTTCAATCAAGTGATCAATGGACGCCAATGTGTTGAACAAGAAATGAGGTTCTACTTGTGCCTGCATGGTGGCCATGCGCGCCTCCACCAATTGCCTTTTAAGTTGCTCGGCTTCAGCCCAGTAAGTGGCAGCCATTGCTTTTTCTTCGGCCTGTATTTGCTGCTTGTAACTGGCCTTGATAACAATAGAAGTGAGGATGATTAAAAAAGCCAGTTGAGGCAATTGAATAATGCCGCCAGCCATCATGATCACCAAAGACAGCACAAAAAACAATTTCCAACTGATACTCACCAACCACTTTGCATAAGAATGAAAGGTGTCTTTGACAGGCTGCCACATTGATGGATTACTAGCAGTTGAATTTGAAAAAGTCATAAGGCCTCGCTGTTTGGAATGGGCCTAATGTAGAAAAATGATGAGGTCATTGCATCTACTTTGCGACGAAGCGTCAAATTCAAGGCATGAACTGCAAATATTCAAGATGAACCGAGCCCTAAAATCTCAGAATAAGACGAGGAAGTACCGAGATTGACCAAATTGCGGCCATCAGCGCTGAATTAACCGCCAGCGCGTTTGCCCTTGGTGAGGTCAACACCCAACTGTTTAAGCTTGCGATACAAGTGAGTGCGTTCTAATCCTGTTTTGTCGGCCACACGCGTCATGGAGCCGCCTTCATTGGCCAAATGAAATTCAAAGTAGGCTTTTTCAAAGGCATCGCGCGCATCGCGCAAAGGCAAATCCAAATCAAAGGTTTGTGAAACTTGCAGTGCCGAATCTTGTCCATTGCTAGCACTGGCTTGTGCAGAAGCAGGAACCCCAGATGAAGCGTGTGAGGCTTGATAAGCCGCAGCGGCTTGTCTCACCTGTTCGCGCGCCAAACCTTGCTCTACTGTTTTCAGCAGCTTTTGCAAGGTGATGGGTTTTTCTAAAAAAGCTTGTGCGCCAATTCGAATGGCATCGACCGCCGTATCAATGGTGGCATGGCCGCTCATCATAATGACTGGCATGTTGAGCAAGCCCCCTGTGGACCACTCTTTGAGCAAGGTCACACCATCGGTGTCTGGCATCCAGATGTCTAACAGCACCAAGTCGGGCCGGTTGCGTTGACGCGCTTCACGCGCTTGCGCCGCATTTTCAGCCAGCTCAACGGTATGCCCTTCGTCGTTCAGGATTTCCGAAAGCAAATCGCGAATGCCCAGTTCATCATCCACCACCAAAATGTTTGCCATGTTGCCCTAAGTTGCCTGTTGGTTGTCTCTAATTTATCTTTGCTTTTCAGCGCGCCCTTAGGTCTGCGCCAGTTTCTCGACACTGAATGATAACGATACTTGGGCCCCTTTGACCACCCCATCTTCAACTCGGTTGGCAATGTCCAAGCGGGCGCCGTGTTCATCGGCAATTTTCTTCACTACGGCCAGCCCCAAACCGGTGCCTTTGGACTTGGTCGTCACATATGGCTCAAAGGCGCGCTGCAAGATATTGGGGGCAAAACCAGGGCCTTCGTCTTGTACTGTTAGCTTTACCCGCTTGCGGGCTGGGCTCCACCTTGTGATCAGCATCACTTGTGACTGCTGTTCGCTGGCATCTTGGGCGTTTTGAAGCAGGTTGTGAACCACCTGCCTCAGTTGCTGAGCGTCGCCCTCTATCAAGGGCAGGGTGGGGTCTAAGTCGGTGAAAACTTGGGGGCGAGACGATGTTTCTGAGGGCTCTTGGACATAAAGAGCCATCACATCCATGATTAAGTTGTTCAGGTCGAGGGGCTTCAGTTCAGCGGAGGGCAGTCTGGCGTAGTCTCTGAATTCATTGACCAAGCGCTTCATGGCCGCCACTTGCTCCACGATGGTTTTCACCGATTTGGACAAAACAGACTGGTCCGCCTCTTCCAATTTGCCATCAAGCTTGCGCTCCAGCCTTTCGGCAGAAAGTTGAATGGGCGTGAGGGGATTTTTAATTTCATGCGCCAAGCGCCGCGCCACTTCGCCCCAGGCTTGCGACCTTTGAGCCGACACAATTTCAGAAATATCGTCAAATACCAAGAGACGCATACCATCCGGCAAAATGGCGCCCCGCGCCACCAGCGTGACCGAGGTGGCCTCTAAACCTTGGCCCGATGCATGAATTTCAAATGACTTCTGCCAGTGATCCAGTTCGTGTCGGTCTTTGTCGGCACTGAGCAATTCGAATTGCTCTTGCACCCCTAAGGCAAAGTTTTGTAAATTGGGCAAGTTCAAAAATGAGGCTTTGTTGTGCGCAGCCAAGGGCACTTTCAAAATGCGTGTGGCACCGGGGTTGGAAGACTGTATGGCACCACGCGCATTGAGCACAATGACCCCTGCAGTAAGGTTGTCCAAAATAGTTTGCAAGTTGCCGCGGGCTGCATCGAGTTGCATCAAACTTCGTTCAACCGCATTTCGCGCGTCTGACAACTGTTGGGTCATTTCAGCAAATGAACGGGTGAGTCCGCCCAGTTCATCTTTGCCTTGCAAGGTGTATTTGGGTGACAAGTCACCCGACGCCACCTGCCGCATACCATGCGCCAACAACAACAAAGGCCTGGCCAGTTGATTGCCCAACAGCGTGGCAATCAACACAGCAGCCAAGACCGCCATGATGAGACTCAAGGTCAGCGTACCGATGTACATTTTGCGCAAACCTTCTCGCGCCAGTGCCCGCTCTTGATATTCTCGATTGGCCAATTGAACATCGAGGGCATTGGCCACCAAAGTGGCCGGCAACTCTTGCGAGATTTGCAAGACCCAAGGATCTTCTCGCAGGCTAAAGCTATTTTGAGGTACCAAGGTTAAAACTTTGATGCGGCCATTGGGAGCCACAGAACCCTCCTCTAAGCCTTCCACAATTTCAACACTCAGCTTGCTTCGAACCTGCTTCAACTGGGTGGGTGTGGGTTTGTCCGGACGAATAGAGAATCGTGATTGCCCCGCAGAGGCAATCAAGCGTCCGTCTAAGGTCCACAGCACAGCATCGTTGGCGTCCATTTGCGTTCGCACGCGGTCTAGCATGAGCGCTGCGCTGGCTTCTTGCACATCCACCAACTGTTGGGCAGCCACGCGCGATTGCTTGGCCAAATCGCCTGTCAGTGTGTCTAGCGTGGCGCGGCCCAAATTGAGACCCGCCACCAAGGCGCCCTCCACCTTCACATCAAACCAACTCTCTATGGAGCGCGACACGAACTGGTAAGACACCACATAAATGAGAACGCCCGGCACGACGCCCACCAATGCAAAAATAGCCGCCAATTTAACCAGCAGTCTGGAGCCGAATTGGCCTTGGCGTACGCGAATGATCAAGCGTGTTAAGCCCCAAAGCAACCCCAACAGCAGCAAGGCCGCCACCACAGTGTTGACCCAGTAAAGGCGATCGTAATTGCGGTCGTACAGGGCGCGGTTGCTGGTGGCTTGTGTTAAGAGCACCAACAAGCCCAAGCCAATGGTTAACAAAACAACAACGCCAATGCCCACCAGCCAACGGAGAGTTTTTGAAGCTTGCGCTCCCGCGACGATGTGATCTTGTTTGTTTTGGCTCATGTCAAAGACTTCAATGGCCGCCTTGGGTTAACGGCCCATGTCTGAAGTGAGGCGCAATGTTTTTTGCGTGGCCAAATTCCATTCAGCTTGGCTGCCTGCCGTCATTTGGAAAGGCCTTGGAAGCTGCGACACATCGAGCTTGAACTTAAAGACCAAGGTGTATTTGTTGTCGCCATCCAAGTCGGCAACGTCAGCCAATTTCCAATTGACTGTTCTGCGAATGGCTGCCAAAGCTTCGGGCAAAGTTTCAAATGTTTGCGACAAGCTGCTGGCCAGCCCCACGGCGCCAATGGGCTCACGCGACACATTCAAGCGCCACAAACGCGTAAGAGGTTGATAGGCCAATCGATAATGCCGCGACACGGCACCCAGTTTTTTGTCATACCAATACCAACGATCTCGAGTGAGTTCAGCCTCGGTGACAAAATAAATTGGCATGCCTTTTTGCAATGCATCTTCTACCACGGCACTCAAATCCAAGCGCAAACTGCTTTGCAACAGCAAAGCCCCGTCGGCACGATCAAGGCGCAACTCCGTCACCTCCAATGCAGAACTGGCCGAGGTTTGGGCTGAAGCTGGAAGGGCCAAAACCATGCTGGAAAACGCCAACACCGCAAGCACACGAAGCCAAAAGCTTGTGCGCCCAGTTTCATTCAATTCAGATTGAACGCTTTTCCAGCAGTGCGTAATAAAAACCGTCATGTTCACCCATGTCATTGTCGCGGAGACTGGCGTCTGAAGTGGCAATTGAGGGTGTTAAATGGCCAGGAGAGGGCAAGATCAGGGCGTCGGTGTTGTGCTGAACAAACGTTTCTATTTGAGTTGCACCCTCTGCCTTGAAAACCGAGCAAGTGCAATATAGCAACCGCCCCCCCGGTTTGACAAGCGGCCAAAGCGCCTTGAGCAACTTGGCCTGAAGACTGGCCAGTTGCTGCACATCGGTCTCACGCCTTAGCCACCTGACATCCGGATGCCGGCGGCCAATGCCAGAGGCTGTACAGGGCGCATCTAACAAAATGCCATCAAAAGTTTGCCCATCCCACCAATCGGCCGTGTCGGCCGCATCGGCTGCAATGATTTGCGCGGTCACCTGAAGGCGGTCTAAGTTTTGTTGAATTCGTTCGCAACGTTTCAGATCAACGTCCAAAGCAATCACTTGTGCAGAAGGGTCACACTCTAGCAAATGACCGGTCTTACCGCCTGGGGCTGCACACGCATCTAATAATCGCAAGGGTGCATCGGATTTTTTCAATCCGTTCAACAGCAAAGGTGCGGCCAATTGCGCGGCAGCATCTTGCACCGACACATGACCCGCCTCAAACCCTGGAAGCTGATGAACAGGAACCGCTTTGGCCAATTGAACGCCAACTTGCGCCACCGCTTTGGCGGATATGCCTAAAGCTTCAAGTGTCTGCCTATAAGTCGCCACACTTTGATGTTGGGAACTCACGCGCAGTGTCATGGGGGCTGCTGATTGGGCGGCTTCTAAAATGGATTGCCATTGATCTGGATGATCATCTTTCAAACGTTGAATCCACCAGGCTGGGTGATTCCACTTGGCCGTGATGTCTGTATCGGTGGTGCTGAGCAATGCTTCGCGCTCTCTTAAAAACCGACGCAAGCAAGCATTGATGAACGGCGCTTGTGCTCGCATGTCTTTGTGCTTGCGCGCAGCCTCTACCGCTTGATTGACCAAGGTGTACACTGGGTAGGGTGCCAAGTCGTCATGCCAAGACAAGGCCAACGCCGTGCAAAGCAAGGCATCGGCTTGTGCCGGCGGTCCTTTGCGCGCTAGGCTTTTTCGAAGCGCAAGGGCACGACCCCACCAGCGCATGACTTGAAACGACAAGGCCTGCACGCCTGGGCGTATGTCTTTGGGTACAGCTTCAAGGGTGGCCGTCATCGATCGGCCACTGTGCACCGCTTGCGCCACACCTGCTGTGGCCTGTAACAACTGCCAAAGCGGTGCTTGTAAATTTTGCGGCAATGAGGCCATTCAAAAAAGCAGCAACATCAAGTCTTCAAGCCAGCAAATCTGCAATGTCCAAAGTTTGTGCAGGCACAAACTTCACCTGCTTGGCCAACACGCTGGCCGGAAATTGCATCACAGCTTCGTTGTATTTGATAGCGGCTTGGTTATAGGCATCCATGAGTGGCCAAGCCTGTGCTTTGAGGCGATCAAACTTGTAGGGCAAGGGGTCAATGAACCAGGTGGCCTCGCCACTTTGACCCGCACGGACTTCTGCTTTTGCCCAAGCCGCCAAGTCCAAGCGATTTTGATTGACCTTCTGCATGACCACCGATGAGAGCGGTTGGTTCCGTGCTGCGTCCAAACTGTCAGACAAGTCTTCGAGAATTTTGAGGAGATTTAAATCACGCTCATTTTTCAAAAGCGCTTCGGGCAATGCCGCCTCTTCCATTTCGCTCAACATGTCGCGCATAGAGGCCGGCAAATTGCCCTGCAGCCAGACCAAGACACGCAACAACTGCGCATCAACAGCCGCAAACTGTTTGGCCACGCTAGCGCGCAACAACACCAATCGGTTGTAAGCACCGACCGCCCAAAAAAACAGGAGCGCCAAAAGAGAACTGAAAATTAGAAGAGACATGTAGACGTTATTGTGAATGAAAACATCCTCAAAAACAAAACGCCTCTGGCCGTTGTGACGGTTCAGAGGCGTTGAACAATCCGGCCGAAACCGGATGTGGATCAGGCGTTCGAATCGGCAGCGTTAGCTGCGTTTTCGGTCAACTGTTGGGCTTCAGCCAATTCAACGGCTTCGGCTTCGGTAATGGCGCGGCGTTCGGCCTCGTCCATGGCGTCTTTGGCAGCACGGGCTTTGTGATAAGCCATACCTGTACCGGCGGGGATCAAACGACCCACAATGACGTTCTCTTTCAAACCACGCAACTCGTCGCGCTTGCCCATGATGGCAGCCTCGGTGAGCACGCGGGTGGTTTCCTGGAAGGAAGCCGCAGAGATGAAAGAGTCGGTCGACAAAGAAGCCTTGGTGATACCGAGCAACAAGTTGCTGAAGGTGGCAGGAATTTTGCCAGCCGCACGCAGTGCATCGTTGGT
>CANKBG010000053.1 GCA_947479935.1 Comamonadaceae bacterium | reverse complement strand
GTGCTCAACAGCGTTACCGCCGCCACCGCCCACGCCGATCACTTTGATTTGCGTTCCTTGGTTGAACTCTTCGACTTGGATCATTTCAATGCTCATGGTGCTCTCCTAAAACTGTTGCAGTTGCTTAAATATTGATTTTTGAAAATTTTTGTTATTTGGTAAGGGGTTTCAACATCGCAGATGCGGACTCCCCCTTGCCAAATAAAGTTTGTGCCCATCCATTAGAAGTTCCCCACAATGAAATCTTTCAAACGAGTGAAAGCGTTGTTCATAGAGCCCTTCTTCTGGGATACCTTGAAGCCTCTTAAACGTGCTAACCGGGCTTCTTCCATCAATCCCATCACAGTGGCCACACGCGGTTGGCTCACCATGTCCGACAGTGCGCCGTTGTACTTGGGTACACCACGTCGCACTGGCTTTAAGAAAATATCTTCACCCAGCTCCACCATGCCAGGCATCACAGCGCTACCGCCCGTGAGCACAATGCCACTAGACAGCACTTCTTCGTAACCAGATTCACGAATCACTTGTTGGACCAACGAGAAAATTTCTTCGACGCGAGGCTCAATGACGCCCGCCAAGGCTTGCTTAGACAGCATGCGCGGTGCCCTGTCACCCAAGCCAGGCACTTCCACTTGCGCCTCTGGATCGGCCAACAACTGTTTGGCACAGCCGCTTTCCACCTTGATGTCTTCTGCATCTTTGGTGGGTGTGCGCAAAGCCATGGCAATGTCGCTGGTAATGAGATCGCCTGCAATGGGAATGACCGCCGTGTGGCGAATGGCACCGTTGGTAAAAATGGCCACATCGGTGGTGCCAGCGCCAATGTCAACGCAGGCCACGCCCAACTCGCGCTCGTCCTCAGTCAATACCGCCAAGCTAGAAGACAAAGGATTCAGTAACAACTGATCGACCTCCAAGCCACAGCGACGCACGCATTTGATGATGTTTTCTGCCGCGCTTTGAGCGCCAGTCACAATGTGCACCTTGGCTTCAAGGCGCATGCCGCTCATGCCAATGGGCTCTTTCACATCTTGGCCATCGATCACAAATTCTTGAGGCGCCACCAACAACAAACGTTGGTCTGTGGAAATATTGATGGCTCTGGCGGTTTCAACCACGCGCGCCACATCGGCGGGCGTGACCTCTTTGTCTTTGACCGCCACCATGCCGCTTGAATTGAGTCCACGGATGTGACTCCCTGTAATGCCGGTGTTAACTCGAGTGATCTTGCAATCGGCCATCAATTCGGCTTCTTTCAAAGCTTGTTGAATGCTTTGAACCGTGGCATCGATGTTGACCACCACGCCACGTTTCAAGCCATTTCCAGGCGCAACACCCATACCGGCCAATTTCAATTCGCCGCCTGGCATGACCTCGGCCACAACGACCATGACCTTGGAAGTGCCAATGTCGAGACCAACTATCAAGTCTTTGTATTCTTTTGCCATATGTCCAACCGTTCTTAACTATTTCTTCAATCTACTGTTCAAGGTTTTTTCAAACCATCTACCGCCAATGTGCTGACACCTCTTAACCTCAAGGCGTACCCACTTTCGTACCGCAAATCTGCCGACAGCAACGACGTTGCCGTACGGCCATATCTCGAGGCTACTTGCGTCAATGTTTTAAAAAACAATTGAAGCCTTTCGCTCACCTCTTGCTGCGAACCATGGCCCAACTCCAACGTGGCGCCCGATTCCAACTGTGCAAACCAACTACCTCGTTGACTCAGTTCCAATTTTTCCAAGTTCATGTCCATCTTCTCGAACATGGGCTTGAGAAATTTGTACATGTCTAAAACAATTTTGGCCTGTGATTCCGGCCCCCTGAGCGTTGGCAAAGTCTCTGCATCGACCTCATCGGCATTCACTTCAAAAATGGCACCTTCAAGACTTAGAAATTTACCTTCGCCTTCAGTACCCCATTGCGCAGCGGGTTGAAATTCATCCAATGTGACCGACAAGCGATTGGGGAATTCACGCCGAACCAAGGCAGATCGAATCCAAGGAATTTGCTCAAATGCTTGCCGCGCTTGTAATAAATTCAAGGTGAAGAAATTGCCAGTGAGTTGAGGCACCACATTGGCACGCAGTGTGACGGAATTGCTGTGCGTCACATTGCCTCTTACCGTAATGCCTTGAATGGAAAATGCAGGATGACGTAGAAGCCAACCGATACCACTGGCCATGCAAAGAACGATGGCCATGGCAAACATCAAGCTGGCCATCCATTGCATCAGGCGAACATCCATGGGCAAGACGATGGGCTTTTTCATGGGGCCACCTCGTTCAATGCGGTGAGTTCCAAACTGGCATGGGCCAATAAGCGAATGCACAAGGCTTCGTAATCCATGCCAGCTGCTTTTGCCGACATGGGCACCAAAGAGTGGCCTGTCATGCCTGGCGATGTATTGATTTCCAACAGATACGGTTTGCGTGTCTTGGCCTCAATCATGACATCAACACGCCCCCAACCTTTGCAGCCCAAGACACGATACGCCTTCAACACATGCGCTTGAATGAATTTTTCTTCAGCCTCTGGCAAACCAGAAGGGATCAGGTACTGGGTTTCGTTGGTGAAATATTTATGCTGGTAATCGTAGTTACCAGCCGGCGCCACTATTTTGATCACTGGCAAAGCCTCTGCAGATTCACCCTCGCCCAGCACAGGGCAAGTCACCTCATCACCTGAAATAAATTGTTCGCACAGAATATCGGTGTCGCATTGGGCTGCTAGCGCCAATGCAGCGGGAAGTTGGCTCGCCTCTGTGACTTTGACCACGCCAATGGAAGATCCTTCACGCGCGGGCTTCACGATCAGTGGCAAGCCCAAACTTTGCAACACATGCGTTTGCGCTTTTTCACTCAGATCGTTTTGCTTGAGCAACACATAAGCCGGTGTCGGTACATCTTCTGACAACCACACGCGCTTGGTCATGGTCTTGTCAATCGCAATGCTAGAGGCCATGACCCCAGAGCCTGTGTAAGGAATGCCTAGCAATTCAAGCGCACCTTGAACTGTGCCGTCTTCGCCATAGCGGCCATGCAGTGCAATGAAGCAACGCTGGAAACCTTCTTTTTTGAGCTCTGATAAATCACGTTCAGCAGGATCAAAGGCATGCGCGTCAACACCCTGAGATTTAAGGGCAGCCAGTACCCCATTGCCCGATAGGAAAGAAATTTCGCGTTCGGCGGACAGCCCCCCCATGAGGACCGCTACTTTGCCAAAATTCATGGCCGGTGCATTCATGCAGCACCTCCCATTTTCTGAACTTGGGCGGCCACCGCGCCAATAGAGCCGGCACCCATGCAAATGACGATATCACCGTCATTTGCATTGTCAAAAATAGCCTGTGCCATGCTCTCTATTTTTTCGACAAAAACGGGCTCAATTTTACCTGCAACACGAAGTGCGCGTGCTAACGTGCGTCCGTCTGCAGCCACGATGTGCGTCTCTCCAGCCGCATAAACTTCAGACAATAAAACAGTGTCGGCACCGTGGCCGATGACGCTGACAAAATCTTCAAAGCAATCGCGTGTGCGACTGTATCGATGCGGCTGAAATGCCAATACCAAACGGCGATCAGGGAAGGCACCACGCGCTGCGGCCAAAGTGGCCGCCATCTCTACAGGATGATGGCCGTAGTCATCAACCAAGGTAAAGCAACCCGGCTTGTTCATCAATTTCACTTCGCCATAGCGCTGAAAGCGACGACCCACGCCTTTGAACTGCGCCAGCGCGCGTTGCACCGCGGCATCATCCACACCGAGCTCAACTGCCACTGAAATGGCCGCTAGCGCATTTAGCACATTGTGTTCACCAGGTAGGCTTAAAACAACTGACATGTCTGGCAATGACACTCCATTGCGACGCTGCACTGTGAAATGCATTTGACCGTTTTCAGCGCGCACATCCACCGCTCTAATTTGTGCGCCTTCTTTCAAACCGTAGGTGGTCACTGGGCGCGCCAGCATGTCCACGATGCTTTGCACGCCCGCATCGTCTGAGCACAAAATAGCGGTACCATAAAAAGGCATGCGATGTAAAAACTCTACGAAAGCTGTTTTCAATTTTTCAAAATCATGGCCGTAGGTTTCCATGTGGTCAGCATCAATGTTGGTGACCACCGCCATCACTGGCAATAAATTCAAAAACGAAGCATCCGATTCATCGGCTTCAACCACGATGTAATCACCCGTACCTAATTTGGCGTTGGTACCGGCACTGTTCAAGCGCCCCCCAATGACAAAAGTAGGGTCTAAGCCCGCCTCGGCCAACACACTGGCCACCAAACTGGTGGTGGTGGTTTTGCCATGTGTCCCCGCAATCGCAATACCCTGCTTCATGCGCATCAGCTCAGCCAGCATGACAGCGCGTGGCACCACAGGAATGTGCCGCGCACGAGCCACCAATACTTCAGGGTTGTTGGCTTGAACGGCTGTGGAAGTGACCACCGCATCTGCACCTTGAACGTTGTCAGCACTGTGTCCTATATGCGTTTGAATGCCCAAGCCGGCCAGCCTTCGCAGTGTGGTGCTGTCTGACAAATCAGAACCTGAAATGGTGTAACCCAAGTTCAACAAGACTTCGGCAATGCCACTCATGCCAGCGCCGCCGACGCCGATGAAGTGAATATGACGGATGGCGTGTTTCATACGGCCAGGGCCTCACAAGCTGCCACCACTTCGCGCGTGGCATGGGTCTTTTTCAGGGCCCATGCTTTCTCAGCACAAGCCAACAATTCCTTACGCGAGAGGCTGCTCAAACGGGCTGCCAACAACTCGGGGGTTAACGCGGCCTGTGGCATGAGCCATCCGCCACCTTGTTTGACCAAGAAGTTGGCATTGGTGGTTTGATGATCGTCGACCGCAAAGGGGAACGGCACATAAATAGCGGCAGCACCGACTGCTGCAATTTCCGTCACGGTACTTGCACCTGCGCGGCAAATGATCAAATCGGCATCGGCAAATGCTTGTGCCGTGTCATCAATAAAAGGTGTGAGCTCGGCAGTCACGCCCGCATTGGCGTAATTCGTGCGTAAAGCCTCAATTTGTTTTGCGCCACTTTGATGGACCACCACAGGGCGCTTTGACTCTGGCAACAATGCCAACGCTTTGGGCACAATGTCGTTCAGCGCTTGAGCGCCCAAGCTGCCCCCCACCACACACAGTTTCATGGGACCTGTGCGACTCGCAAATCTTTCAGCAGGCGCAGGCTTGTTTAAAAAATCTTGGCGCAAGGGGTTACCGACCCAAATGCCTTTACTCAAGACATCTGGGAATGCGCTGTAAATGCGATCAGCCACACCTGCCAATACTTTATTGGCCATGCCGGCGACAGAATTTTGTTCGTGCAACACCAAGGGCTTGCCCAGCAACACAGACATCATGCCCCCCGGAAACGTGATGTAACCGCCTAAGCCCACCACCACATTGGGCTTCACGCGGCGGACCACTTGAATGCTCTGCCAAAACGCTTTGAGCAAACGCAAGGGCAAGAACGCAAAACTCAAGAGACCTTTGCCGCGCACGCCACCAAACTCAACTGGCTCAAATGCAAAACCACGCTGAGGCACCCACTGACTTTCCATGTTGCCAGGGACTCCTAGCCAATGCACACGCCAACCCGCATCACGCAAGGATTCAGCCACGGCCAATCCTGGGAAGATGTGCCCGCCGGTTCCACCCGCCATGATCAAAGCGCAGCGACTCATGCTCGGCCACCTCGCATCATTTGTTTGTTCTCAGAATCGATTCTGAGCACAATGGCAATGGCCACCATGTTGAGCAAAATAGCAGAGCCCCCGTAACTCATGAGAGGCAGAGTCAAACCCTTGGTGGGCAAAGCGCCCAGATTCACGCCCATGTTGATGAAAGATTGAAAACCAATCCAAATGCCCACACCCTGCGCCACCAGTCCTGCAAACGTTCTGTCGAGTGCCAAGGCCTGACGCCCAATCACCATGATGCGGCGACTGAGCCACAAGAACATGCCAATGACGGCAATGACGCCGACCAAACCAAATTCTTCACCAATCACGGCCAACAAGAAATCGGTGTGAGCTTCAGGCAGCCAATGCAACTTTTCAACGCTGCCACCTAATCCAACCCCAAATATTTCGCCTCGACCAATGGCAATTAAGGAGTGAGACAGTTGGTAGCCTTTACCCAAGGTGTGCGTGGGATCCCAAGGGTCTAGGTAGGCAAAAATCCGCTCTCGACGCCAAGGTGAAGCGGCAATGATCATGGCAAAGGCAAAAATCAAAATAGCCAAAATTAAGAAGAACATTCGGGCATTCACGCCGCCTAAAAACAAAATGCCCATGGCAATGATGGCGATGACCAAGAAGGCTCCCATGTCGGGTTCGGCCAGCAAGAAAATACCTGCCAAAGCCACAGCAGCACCCATGGGCAATACAGCGCGAAAGAAGCGTTCTTTCACTTCCATCTTGCGCACCATGTAGTCAGACGCATAGATGATGACGGCCAGCTTGGCAAATTCCGAAGGCTGAAAATTCATACCCCCAAAAGAGATCCAGCGACGAGCTCCATTCACGCCTTTGCCAATAAAGGGGATAAGAACGGCTGCCAGCAATACCAAGGACACAATGAACAAGGATCGTGCATTCTTTTCCCAAGTTTCCAAGGGCACCTGAAATGCTAGCAAAGCCACACCAAAGCCAATCACAATTGAAATAATGTGTCGAAAAACAAAGTGAGTTTGAGCATATCTTGCAAACTTAGGGTTGTCCGGCATGGCAATGCTGGCCGAATAAACCATGACCATGCCCCACATCAACAAAGCCACCACCACCCAAACCATGGTTTGGTCAATGTTTTGAATCTTGCCTTGTGCAGACGAGTTTTTGGCGTAGTCGTAACTTCCCAAATTAACTGGTAAGCCGCCTTCCGCAGCACCTTGCAAAGACGCATTTCCCCCAGCACGGCTTAGCAAGCCCGTCAGCCAAGAAGTCGTGCGTGTCCACAGGTCACTCATAGAAAAACCTCCATGGATTGGCCGGCAGCTTCTGCAATGTCTGCAACGGCTTGGCAAAATACTTGCGCACGGTGCGGATAGTCTCTGAACATGTCAAAGCTAGCGCAGGCAGGCGACAACAACACAGCATCGCCTGGTTGCGCTGCATCTTTGGCAAGAATCACTGCCTCCGGCAAGGTGGCTGCATCAATGAGAGGGACACCACAGGATTTAATTTCTTGGCGAATGGTCGGCGCATCTCGCCCAATGAGAACCACCGCACGCGTAAACCGCGACACAGGATCCGCCAACGGCGAGAAGTCTTGGCCTTTGCCATCTCCTCCCAAAATCACCACCACTTTTCTCTCAGAACCCAAGCCCGCCAAAGCCGCAACCGTGGCGCCCACATTCGTGCCTTTGCTGTCATCAAAATATTCAATGTCGTTCACAATGGCCACAGATTCAACGCGGTGTGGTTCACCTTTGTATTCTCGCAAACCAAACAGCATGGACGCCAAACTGCAACCTGTGCTGCTGGCCAAAGCCAATGCAGCCAAGGCATTCACCGCGTTGTGACGACCTCTGATGCGCAAGGCGTCCGCTGGCATCATGCGTTGAATGTGAATTTCTTCAACCTCACCTTTGCGCAGCCGACGAGTTTCATCTGCTTCCAAGGCACGTACCAACCAGGTCATGCCATTGACCGTTTCTAAACCAAAGTCGCCCGGACGCAGAGGCATTTCTGCACCGTAAGTAACGTGCTCTCTCTCAATTGGTTTTTGCAATTTAGCGCGAATCGGTTCAGGCAGCATGGCCATGACGCGCGCATCGTCTCTGTTCAAAATCATCAACGATTGCACGCCAAAGATTTTTTCTTTGGCCGACGCATACGCATCCATGTTGCCATGCCAGTCCAAATGATCTTGCGTGATATTCAAAACAGTGGCGGCACTGGGCTCAAAGACCCCTGCGTTTTCCAATTGAAAGCTAGACAATTCCAGCACCCAAACTTCAGGCAGCTCTTTAAGTGATTCGCGCAATGTGTCTAACAGCGTTGGGCCAATGTTACCCGCGACCTTGACTGTTTTGCCAGCACGCTCTACCAACTGGCCGGTTAAGGCTGTGACGGTGGTCTTGCCATTGGTACCTGTGATGGCCAACACTTTGGGCGAGTAATCACGTGTGGCTTTTAATTTTTCAAGCGCTTGAACAAAGAGCGATAACTCACCGCCCACCCACAGACCCAAAGCTTTGGCTGCGTCCAGAACTGGGGCTGTTTCTGTGGGCATTAAGCCTGGACTTGCAAAGACAGCACGAATTGAGGAGCCCTCAATCAATTGCGCATTAAAAGGGCCCGCTACAAAGGCAACTTGAGGCCACTCATTTTTTAACACGGCCAAGTTGGCTGGCGCTTCACGCGTATCCGCCACAGTCACATCTGCGCCTGCAAACGCACACCAGCGCGCCATGGCCAGGCCTGAACTGCCCAGCCCCAAAATGAGAATGTGTTGACCTTGAAGGTAATTCATACTTATCTCAACTTCAAAGTCGACAAACCCACCAAGCACAAGAGCATGGTGATGATCCAAAAACGCACAACCACTTGGGTCTCTTTCCAGCCACTCTTTTCAAAGTGATGGTGCAGTGGCGCCATTTTCAAAATGCGCCGGCCTTCGCCGTATTTTTTCTTGGTGTACTTGAAGTAAGACACCTGCGCCATGACGGACAAAGCCTCCACCACAAAAATACCGCCCATGATGGCGAGCACAATTTCTTGCCGCACAATGACGGCAATGGTGCCCAAAGCGCCACCCAACGCAAGTGCACCCACGTCACCCATGAACACCTGCGCCGGATGTGTGTTGAACCATAAGAATGCCAGGCCAGCACCGGCCATGGCTGCACAGAAAATCAGAAGTTCTCCTGCCCCCGGTATGTAGGGCAGGAATAAATAGCGCGCGTAAACCGAACTGCCTGTGACATAAGCAAATACACCCAAAGCAGATCCCACCATGACCACCGGCATGATGGCCAGACCGTCCAAGCCATCGGTCAAATTCACGGCGTTGCTAGAACCCACAATGACCAAGTAAGTTAAGACCATGAAGCCAAAAACGCCCAGTGGATAGCTCACCTCTTTGAAGAAAGGCACCATCAATCCAGCCTTGGGCGGTAAATTGACATCAAATCCAGAAATAACCCATGTCATGAACAGATCAAGCACCCGCAAGTTTGAACTTTCAGAAATGCTGAAAACCAAATAAAAAGCTGCCAACAATCCAATCACTGATTGCCAGAAATATTTTTCTCGTGAGCGCATGCCCTCGGGATCTTTGTTCACCACCTTGCGCCAATCGTCGACCCAACCAATGGCGCCAAAGCCTAAAGTGACAATGAGCACAATCCATACAAAGCGATTGGACAAGTCAAACCACAACAAAGTACTGATGGCAATGGACAGCAATATAAGCACGCCCCCCATGGTGGGCGTGCCACTCTTGGCCATGTGCGATTCCATGCCATAACCACGAATAGGCTGACCAATCTTCAATGCCGCCAAATGTCGAATGACGGCAGGGCCGGCAATCAGGCCAATCAACAAGGACGTTAAAGCCGCCATCACTGCACGGAAGGTGATGTATTGAAAAACACGCAAGAAACCCCACTCGGGCGATAAACTTTGCAACCACTGAGCCAAATTAAGCAGCATGTGCCGACTCTCTTTCTGTGGCTTGAGTGGGCTCAGTCTTTTCGCGCAAGGCCTCCACCACACGCTCCATCTTCATGAATCGGGATCCTTTGATGACCACGCTTTGATATTGGGAGATTTTTTCAACTACCGCTTGTTGCAAACTTGGCATGTCCTCAAAGTGTCTTGAACCTTCAAAGGCTTGACTGGCATGCCTGCACAATTCACCCAGCGTGAACAAAGACTGAATGTCACATGCTTTGGCATAAGCACCCACCTCGGTATGAAACTCAGGACCTTGCTGGCCCACTTCACCCATGTCACCTAGCACCAACAAACGAGGTGCAGGCAATTCAGACAAAACTTCGATGGCCGCTCGAACCGAATCGGGATTGGCGTTGTAGGTATCGTCCACCAAGGTAAAGGCATGGTCATTCATTTGCCACTCGCAAGATTTTGATCGACCTTTCACGGGCTCGAAATTCTCAAGCCCTTTGACAATCTCCGTCAAATTCATGCCAACCGCCATTGCACAAGCTGCTGCCGCCAAGGCATTCAAAACATTGTGTCTGCCTGCAATGCTCAAACGGCAGGGTAAAACGCCTTGATGGGTTGTCAATTGGAAAGACCACGCGCCGTTGATCCAAGCAATGTGATGTGCCTGAACATCTCCACGATCAAAACCAAAGGTCATGACTTTGCGTTGTCCCGCAATGCGCGTCCAAAGCGAGGTGTATTCATCCGTTGCGGGAAATACAGCTACGCCTTGGGTTGGCAAGGCACGAAAAACTTCTGCATTTTCACGCGCCACCGCTTCCACGGTGGCCATAAATTCTTGGTGCTCACGCTGCGCGTTGTTGACCAAACCTACTGTGGGTTGTGCATAGCGCGCCAGCACTTCAATTTCACCTGGATGATTCATGCCCAGTTCAACCACTGCGCGGCGGTGTTCAGGGCGAAGGTTAAACAGGGTGAGTGGCACCCCAATTTCATTGTTCAGATTACCCTGAGTCGACAAGGATGGCTGTGTTGGTTCAGCGCGTAAGATGGCCGCAATCATCTGGGTGACTGTGGTTTTGCCGTTGCTACCCGTAACGCCAATTAACGCCAACTCAAACTGACGTCGCCATTGCGCGGCCAATTCACCCAAAGCTTCGCGTGCATGAAGCACACAAAATGCGGGTACTGAAACACCTTTTAAATATTTTTGCAGGTCATCTTGTTTTAAATCAGCGGCTTCAAACAGCACGGCAACAGCACCTTGTTGTTGGGCCTGTACTAAGAAAGCGGTGCCATCAAAGCTCTCACCTTTCAAGGCGACAAACAAATCGCCAGCAACCACACTTCGACTGTCTGTTCGCACTGCTTTGATCAGCACCTTTGAAGCATGCGTTGTACTGAGAGTGCCAGGCACTGCCACCGCCTTGGGCAACCATTCCTGAAGTTGTGCAAGCGTCATGTTCATCGCTGAACCGCCACTTGCTTGAATTCGTTGGCACGCTTTACCAAAGCTTCATGTGCTTGAAGGCGGTCATCAAAGGGGTGCTTCACCCCTGCAATTTCTTGTGTGTCTTCATGACCCTTCCCCGCAATCAGAATCACATCGCGCGCACAGGCATGTGTCACTGCATAAGAAATGGCTTTGGCGCGATCCAACTCTTGATGAGCTGCTTGCTGCGCATTCAAACCTCGCAGCATGTCCTCCATAATATTTTCTGGTCTTTCACTGCGTGGGTTATCACTCGTCAATACCAACTGATCTGCCACGCATTCTGCTGCTGCCGCCATTAAGGGCCGCTTACTGGCATCGCGATCACCCCCACAACCCAACACACACCACAACTGTGAACCCAAAGCTTGCGCCACTGGCTTCAAAGCCGACAGCGTTTTTGCCACTGCATCTGGCGTGTGAGCGTAGTCGACCACGGTCAAAGGCAATTCAATGCCTTCAACGCCTGTGATTTTTTCCATCCGACCGGGCACAGCTTTTAAATGTGAGCAGACTTCAACAGCCTGCAGAAGCGGTACACCCAAAGCACGTAAAGAGGCCAAAACGCCCAATAAGTTGTCAACGTTGTAATCACCCAGCAACGCGGTTTGCAAATGAACTTGCTGTTCACCTTCCAACACATCAAAAGCCAAGCCCAATAAAGAACGGGTCAAGCCTTTTGCTTGAAGTCGCGCGGCTTGCCCCTGGCTAGAGCACGTCCAAACGTCCATCGCTTGACGCGAACTTCCGCCTAAAAGTCCGGCTTTCAAATCACTTGCCAATTTGGCGCCATGACCATCGTCCACATTGATCACGGCCACTTGCAATGATGGCCATGCAAACAGCGCCTCTTTGGCTTGCCAATAGGCCGCCATCGAACCGTGATAGTCCAAATGATCTTGCGTGAAATTGGTGAATATGGCCAATTCAATTTGAGTGCCTGCCAAACGTTGCTCTGCAATGCCAATGGAGCTGGCTTCGATGGCGCAGTGCGTGACACCCGCCGTGACAAAGTTTCTAAATTGCGCTTGCATCAACACAGGATCAGGTGTGGTCATGCCTGTTGAAATTAAATGAGGCGGTTCACCCACACCCAAGGTACCAACGACAGCACAACGCGCAGCGAATGCCTTTTTTGTTTGTTCGATGACATTCAAGGCTTGCGCTAACCACCAAGTGATCGACGTTTTGCCATTGGTCCCTGTCACGGCCATGACCTTCAAGTCTTTGCTGGGCTGCTCGTAATAAGCATCCGCAATCCAACCTGTGTCGGCTTTCAAACCTGCGTAGGCTGCCACATTGTCGAAGACACGATGAGGTTCTGCCTGCCATGTCGTCTCCCAAGCCTCACAGGCTTGCGCTTCTACCAAACAGACATTGGCACCTTGTGCAAAAGCAGCGGTCACATAAGCGCGGCCGTCAGTGGCTGCACCTGGCCATGCTATGAAGGCATCGCCTTTTTTGACAGCGCGGCTGTCGGTGCACAAAGCACCTGTGACATGCTGACGCAGCCATTCAGCAGCTTGTGTAGGTGTGTGCAATCGTTGCATCAGAACGATTCCTCCACAGCGTTGGCCACAATTTGCGGTTTGACACTCATGTCTGGCTGCACACCTAGCAAACGCAAACTTTGCTGCACAGTTTGACTGAACACAGGGGCGGCCACATCACCCCCAAAATAAACACCATTGGTAGGTTCATCAATCATGACGGCCACCACAATGCGGGGATGTTCAATGGGCGCCATGCCCACAAAAACACCGCGGTATTTTTTTCCTGCGTAGCCCTTGCCTTCTTGTTTGTGTGCTGTGCCTGTTTTGCCGCCCACTGAATAGCCAATTGTTTGGGCTTTTGGTGCTGTACCGCCGGGGCCTGCTGCCAAGTTCAACATGTGCCGCATGGCTTGCGCATTTTCAGGACTGATCACGGGCACACCCACCGGTATTTGGCCATTTTTAATCAAGGTGGCTGGCAAAGATTTTCCATCGCTTGCAAAGATCGTGTATGCCCTTGCCATTTGGAACAAACTGACCGACACGCCATAGCCATAACTCATGGTGGCTTGCTCAACAGGGCGCCATGTTTTGGCGGCCCGCAAACGACCACTTACCACACCAGGAAACGGCAACTGTGGTTTTTGACCAAACCCAACCGCGGTGAACATCTCCCACATTTCGCGGGGTTGTGTTTGCATGGCAATTTTGACGGTGCCCACGTTGCTGGATTTTTGAATCACTTCATTGACCGACAGTGCACCATGCGGGTGTGAATCGGTAATGGTCGAACCGGTGATGTTGATATGGCCTGGCGCCGTTTGAATTATGGTTTCCGGCTTGATCAAACCTTTTTCCAATGCCAAGGCAATGGCAAATGGCTTCATGGTCGAGCCTGGCTCAAAACTGTCAGTGAGTGCGCGGTTGCGCAATTGCTCACCACTCAAATTCACACGCTTGTCAGGTGAATAACTAGGGTAATTGGCCAACGCCAAAATCTCGCCAGATTGCGCATCGAGGACCACCACGCTACCGGCTTTGGCTTTGTTTTGTAAAACCGCTTCACGCAATTTTTGATAGGCAAAAAACTGCACCTTGCTGTCAATGCTCAATTGCAGATCTTCTCCATCGACAGGCGGCGTCATTTGTCCCACGTCTTCAACCACACGGCCTAAGCGATCTTTGATGACACGGCGCGCACCTGGCTTGCCCGACAATTGATTTTGAAAAATCAACTCAATGCCTTCTTGGCCTTTGTCTTCGACATTGGTAAAGCCGACAATGTGCGCCGCTGATTCACCTTCTGGATACAGACGCTTGTATTCTTTGATGGTGTAAATGCCTTTGATGTTGAGTGCCAAAACTTCTTTCACCACCGACTCATCCATTTGACGACGCAACCAGACAAATGTTTTGTCTTCGTTCTCTAATTTTTTGGCCAATTCAGTGGGCGACATTTCAAGTAATTTGCCCAGTTGACGCAAACCTTCAGGCGAACGATCGATCTCTTCTGGGTTAGCCCAAACGCTAGGCGCTGGCACGCTAGAGGCCAAGATCAAACCATTGCGATCGAGAATGCGGCCTCGATTGGCGGGCAACGTGAGTGTTCTGGCAAAACGCACTTCACCTTGTCGCTTAAAAAATGCATTGTCAAAAACTTGGACATAAGATGCACGCACCGCCAAGCCCACAAACGCCATGGCCATGGCAGCCACAATGAGCTTGCTGCGCCAGACCGGTGTTTTACTGGCCAACAAGGGGCTGGATGAAAGCTGAACACTGCGGCTCATGGCTTCACCTCTGTCGTTTGCGCAAACTTCGATTTGTTGGCTGTAGATTTGGTTGGTTCTTCAGGCTGCTTCACATATTGCGTAATACCCGGTGTGACCAAACGCATTTGCAATTCTTGCTTCGCAATTTGCTCAATGCGCAAAGGTGATGCTTGCGCCCTGCGTTCCACTTGCAAACGCTCGTGTTCCAACTCAAGTCGGGTGGCCTCTTTGCTGGCCGCCTCCAACGCCATGAATGAGCGGCGTGCCTCGTAGTGGCTGTGCACTAAAAATAGGGCCGACAAAATAATGGCAATGACCAAAAACAAATTGAGGCGCGTCATGCTGCGACCTCTGTTCTTTCGGCCACACGCATGATGGCGCTGCGCGAACGCGGATTGGCAGTCACCTCTGCTTCACTGGGGCGAATACGTTCCAATGAACGCAAGCGCATGGCTTGTGGCAACGCAAAAGGCGCACGCCGGTCGTAAACTTCTTTGGAGTGCTTCGCAATGAATTGCTTCACGATGCGATCTTCCAAGGAATGAAAACTGATGACCACCAAGCGACCCCCAGGCTCTAGAACTTCAAGGCTAGCTTCTAGCGCTTGTTCAAGCTCCTCAAGCTCGGCGTTGATGAAAATCCGAAGAGCCTGAAATGTCCGCGTTGCAGGGTCCTTGCCCGGCTCGCGGGTTTTGACCGTACCAGCCACGATCCCGGCCAAATCGGCGGTGGATGAAATTGGGCCCCGCTCTTGTCGGCGAGCCACAATCGCCTTTGCAATCGGAAAAGCAAACCGTTCTTCGCCATAGTCACG
>CANKBG010000052.1 GCA_947479935.1 Comamonadaceae bacterium | reverse complement strand
TATGTACTCAATACCAGTTTGAGCTAAGCCAACTAAGTTGATGTTCGTGGTGTTGAAACTTGTGTCTGCAGCTAAGTGAGCTAGAGCACCAGCAGTCATTCCGTTTTCAAGTAGAGCGATGAATGGCTGTTTTTCTGCCGCTGTTGGTTCCGAGCCGTCATCTTGTGGAATGGGCAAGTCATCTGGGGTCTTGGTTAGGTCAACCATCAAAATCTCCAATGTTTTTTGAATTATAAGATTTACATTTTGAATGGTATTTAAATTTAAGCCACCTCAATGCTCAGAGTCATAGAACTTTTGAATCAAGTTTGGGGTCAAGAAGGATGTCGCTCATTTTTACCCCCTGCGTAAAAATCGTTAAGTCAGGTTTGATTTCAGCGGGTCTTCCGTGCAGGTGACTTCCAGTGGTTATCTAGTGTCGTTTTACACGACAGAGGATGGCGCAGGTGTTGTCCTTTTAAAGGACAAACTATGAGCTGGTCATTCAACCCACTGGAATGTACTCAATGCCAGTTTGAGCCAACCCAACTAGGTTGATGTTCAAGGTGTTGAATGACGTATCGGCTGCTAGATGAGCAAGGGCTTCTGGTGCCATTCCGTTTTCTAGTAGGGCAATGAATGGCGCTTTATCAGCTTCAGTTGGTTTTGTTCCGATCACATTTGTCCAAAGCAGACTAACAATCTGATCGTTTGTCTTTGCACCAGCGGCTTCAAGTGCAAGACTGAGTTAGCCCCCTGAATGACAGTCCCATCGGTATTCCTTAAACTAACAACTAGGAATAAGACTATGGATATGACTATGTCATCAATAAGACCTAACCGGGTGGAAGTGGTCACCAGTGTTCAGCGCCGCAGGCGCTGGACCCCGGAACAAAAGCTTGAAATCGTCAAACAGACCAATGAACCAGGAAGCTCTGTTTCTTTGGTGGCCCGCCAACATGGATTGACTGCAGCCCAGTTGTTTCAGTGGCGTAAAGCTTATTTGGAAGGTTCTTTGGTCGCAGTCGGGGCCAATGAAACTGTTGTCCCAGCCTCTGAACTTCAAGAAGCTATGAGACGCATTAAACAACTTGAAGGTGCGCTTGGGCGCAAGACTCTGGAGAACGAGATTCTCAAGGAGGCTGTGGACTTTGCCAAAGCAAAAAAGTGGATTGCGCGCTCGCCTGTATTGCCCGGGGACGAGCAATAAGGGCGGTGTGCATGGCACTGGGCGTATCTCGCAGCAACGTATTGACCAAGAAAACGCGACCCTCCGAATGGACTGATTTGAGAAAGTCACCACCAAGAACTGACGACGCAGACCTCAAGGATGCCATTGCCTGTGTGGTTAAAGATCGAGCCACCTATGGTTATCGAAGGGTCTGGGCCAGGCTGAAGATCGACGGCCGGCAGATTAACCATAAGCGGGTTTACAGGGTTATGCGAGACGAGGGATGGCTTCTGTTCAGACAAGGCCAAAAGCCTCTGGACACCAGAAAGCATGAAGGTACAGTGGCAGTTAAGGAAAGCGACACGCGCTGGTGCTCTGATGGATTGGAGCTGTCGTGTGACAACGGAGAACGAGTCCGCGTGGCATTCGCGCTGGACTGCTGCGATAGAGAAATCATGAGTTGGGTTGCCACCACCAAAGGCATTGATGCCGGACTGGTTGGGGACTTGATGATGCAAGCTGTGGAGAAACGATTTGGTTCCAACGGCAAGCCTTCCAAAACGATTGAGTGGCTTACCGATAATGGCAGTTGCTACACAGCAGCAGAGACAAGAAGCTTTGCAAAACAACTAGGCTTAAAGCCTGTCACAACACCCGTGACAAGCCCTCAAAGTAACGGCATGGCTGAGAGCTTTGTGAAGACTCTGAAGCGGGACTACGCCAAGTTGGCAAACAGGCCAGATTCAAAAACCGTAATGGCCCAACTAAAAGATTGGTTCGATGACTACAATTCGTATCACCCGCACAGTGCACTTGGCTACTTGCCACCAACGCTGTTCAGGGAGAAACGATCGGTAACTTAAGCATACCGGCGGTACTGGAATACAGGGTCAAGACCAATCGGTGTTTGCAAGGCAATTTCAATAACCTCAATTGAGCCAAATTTTCTGATTTAAGGTTGCTCACCTTTGCAGAGAAAATTTGGCAGAAAACTAATATTGCAATGAGTGGTGGTGCAAATCGAAGTTGGAAAATAGTGACTCTAGCGACAGTCATGTTTTTCTTATCGATATTATTCATGCGCATTAATGGCACGCATTTTTCTATCTACTTATACATTTGGATGACGGTTGCATTTTTCGGATACACCTGCAACCTGGCATCAATTAAAGTTTTTATGGAAGTGCTTATATGCATAAGCGTCTTCGTTTTAGCTATTCTTATCTTTTTAGAGCTTACAAAAAGTGGTCCAAACATCAATGGAAAAATTTCTTGGGCAATTGGTGTTTTGGTAATGCTTGTTCCCAAAATTTTTCTTTATAACTATTGCAATGTGAACATGGCTATTCAATATTCAGAAACGATTGAAAACAGTCAAAGTTATTTAGACGAACCCACTACAGCCAAAAATTCTAAAATTAATTTTCCGCTAAAACCTCAATTGTCATTGGTAAAAGATGAGGCTCTATGGGAATTAGCATTTAATGAGTTTGACTCTGATGATCAAAAAAAGGGCTTATACGCAAAACTCTTTTCGCGACACCGGGGCAATGAAGTACTGATCAAAGCAGACTACATTGCCGTCCGGTTTGATGAACTACAAGCTGCACAAATTGAGCACCAATCTATGGTCATCAAAAATGAACAGGAATTACTCAAAAATCAATCGGCTGAAGATAGCATAGAAGCTGGCAGCTATCAAAGTAGATTTTTCAAAGGAACCGAATGTTTGTTTTTTGCCAATGGGCAAGCAGCAATAAAGGTAAACCAGACAAGATATCGTCTCTATGAAAATACGGCAGGTTTAGAGAAATCTCTTAAGTACTTTATTGGAAGTGGTATGTATTTATCAACAGATTTAATTCGTGAAATTAAATTTGACGATCAAAAACTAATCATTGACTGCCCTAGATGCGAGCAAAAAATCAAAGTAACTAGAAATAAAGAGCTTGAACTTGCCTGCCCTGCTTGCAGTTTTAGATGGACCGAACAAACTTAAAAATTGCAACGTAATTGAAATAAATCAACGCTCACTCAAATCAGGGCGCCTTTTCTTCTCCCAATAGTTTCTTTTTTTGCAATTGAAACTCGGCCTCTGAAATGATTTCCTTCTTTTTCAACTCGTCCAGTTTTAAAAGCATGCCATACATGTCTTTGAATCTTTCAGGGGTCATCTGAGCTTGTCCAGAACTTCCGCAGCCTGTGAGGAAAAGCAGTAGGCCCCATACGGACCATATTAATTTACTTGTTTTCATTCACTCTCCTTTAAAAAAGTAGATTGTCTAGCCCCATTCCATTCTGCGCAAGATCTTTGCCCATGACTTGGGAAGTTATTACAATGGTTCTAAACAAATACCTAATTTATCCGTAATAGTGTGGTGAACTTCAAGCTCCATTTTCATAAGCCATTTTTCGCCTTCATCGGTATTTTGGCGCTCTGCGCTAGCCTGTCTGGATGTGGCGGTGGAACCACAGCAACGGCCACGACCAATGTTGCGCCTACTGCCAATCCTGGACTCAGCCAAAATGTATTGGTAGGCGCTGTCGTCAATATGGATGGGTCGGCAAGCAAAGACTCTGATGGCGGCATACTCACTTTCAAATGGGCCCTCATAGGCAAACCCATCGGAAGTGCCGCTACCTTGTCCAATTCAAATTACCCGAACCCTAAGTTCACTGCCGACTTGGCAGGCAATTATGTACTGAGCTTAGTAGTCAATGACGGCAAAGTCGACAGTACCGTTGCCAGCGTTTCCGTCACAGCCACCACTGCAAACGCGGCCCCTATCGCCAACGCGGGTAACAATCAGAATGTCACCATTGGCTCTACGGTAACTTTAGACGGTACGGCAAGCTCTGATGCTAACCATGACTCTCTGACTTATAAATGGGCTTTGCAAGCCAAGCCAAGCAACAGCTCAGCAACGCTTTCTTCAATTACTTCTGCTAAGCCGACATTCAAAGCAGATCTGTCAGGCACCTATGTAGCCACACTGGTGGTGAGTGATGGCAAAGCCAATAGCGATCTCGCAGTGGTCTCTGTTTTGGCCAGTGTCGCCAATTCTGCGCCAGTTGCCAAAGCTGGCTCTACTCAAAATGTAGTCGTTGGAACAACAGTTACTTTGGATGGCACAGCCAGCTCAGACGCCAATGGCGACACCCTCTCCTTTAAATGGTCATTGCTTTATAAACCAGCCAGCAGTTTGGCCAGCCTTTCTTCCGCATCTGCTTCAAAACCCACCTTCACAGCCGATGTGGTGGGAACCTATGTCGCCAGCTTGGTTGTAAGCGATGGCAAAGTAGACAGTGCGGCTGTGTCGTCCACTACTGTGATTGCTGAAACGATCAATTCAGTTCCTGTTGCCAATGCAGGTTCCGCGCAAACGGTCCTTGTAGGCGCAACGGTTAATTTGACGGGCGCGGCCAGTTCAGATGCAAATTCAGACGTGCTGACCTACAAATGGGTGCTCACAACAAAACCAACAGGAAGCACCGCAACCCTAACTTCTGCAAGTTTAGTTAGCGCAACCTTTATGGCTGATGTTGAGGGCGTCTTTGTGGCCAGCCTAATCGTGAACGATGGCAAAGCAGACAGCACCGTCTCTACTGTTCCCATCACTGCTGTTTTAACCCTAACTGGGTTAACTGGAATTTCGGGATCTTAATTTTTTAATGCAATTCCTGGCTTAAAATTTAAGTTTTTTTCACATCACCCTCTTTAAATGTGACTTGGAATGTGCGGTAAATGCCGCATGTGCAATGACAAACCCAATGCAGCCATGTGGTTGCTGTTGCGACTCAAGATTTTTTCAGCCAGTGGTAAAAATACCGTCTCCTCTGAAAGTGCGTGAGCTTTATACCGTTTGATCAATATTTGAAAGTGCACGTGATCTATGCTGGAAGCATGACCTTTCACAATGGCCTTCAGCGCTGGCTCAAGTGTCTTCCATGAACTTTCCAGGTCTCGGTGATCATGGGTCAGTTTGTCTATCATCCCCTCCACCCGATTTCGCTCGTCTCCCGGTAATGCACTGCTAAGAATTGCGGGAAAAAGTTCCAGCTCTTCTTCTTGATGATGCGCAGTCATGCCCAGGTGAAAATAATCCAAGGCGCCATGGGCAATTTTTTTAGAGGCTTCCTTATCACCCAAGTTCTGAAGAAGTTCTGACAAAAGGTCAAAATGATGCAGGATGCCAATGTGACAATGGTTGAAATTGGTAATAGGTAAATCTGTATCCACTTGATACCGTTCTGCGGTCATGTTTTCAAAATTAGTCATACAGCACCCTCTTTTCTACTTTTTCAAAGCCGTTTCGGGCCTATTTGCTAAGAACAGCGCTTCAGATTGAGCACCGCTTCACTTTAGGCAGGGTGATCACATTGAACAAGTTGAAAAAATGCATTTTTTGCGCCACATCAAATTGCCTTCATTTATTTGGATTGATTTGTTTTGCCAGCGGCGGTGTTAACATTGAAGCGAAACTATGCTTGAAAACATACCTTCTGATTTAGAAAACAGGCCACTTTCAAGTGGCCCCCTATTTCAATGGCTTGGCGTGCAGTGGCAAGACAAGCACTACGCAATTTCACTCAACCACATTTCGGCTGTTTTTAAAACCAGTCCCTCAATACCTTCCGCTGGATCCAACTTCAATTTGGATGTGGCTGTGCACGATGGCGGTGTCGTCTTCATGAAAGCTTTTGAAGCGTGTTTTGACATTCCTGACAGCACAGAAACTCATCCACCCAGTACCATGCCTCAATGGTCCATCGTGCTCCATTCTGCTTTGGCCGCCAACATCGGTTGTAGAGTGCAATCTGTGGTGGGCCCGTTTTGGGCCAAGTCTGGCTTGGCCTTCATAGAACACGAAAGCCAGCAATGGGCTGTCGTTCAACGTTGTGGAGAGGCACATGCTTGAGGGCAGAAAGCTAAGCCTGGAAATGCAGCGCGACAGCAATGGCCGCTTTTGGACCCTTCTTTCCTTGATCATCTCAACTGCCTGCATCCTATTGCTGGCCAGCGTTTGGGTTGGCATCGCCATTGCCCCTCCTCCGCCCGATAAATCGCAAGACAACATGGCACAAGCGCATGCCAAGGTCGTTGAGCTTGTAGATCGCCTCAAAATGAACTTGGCAGCCGAACAAGTACTCACCCCCGAGCTTTATGCCGAAATGGTGGAGCAGGCTCAATTGCTGTCAAATTTTTCGCAGATGTCTGCGAATGCAATTCAGGCCCCTACAGACTCCCGCGACGGTCTAATTTGGCCAGGCCGCGCCAATCTCATTTTGGAAGAACTGAACACACTTGTCTTGGCTCAAGAAACGACACTTAACTTTCTGCAAATACAGAATTCTTTAAGCGGCCTCTACAAACCCAAGGGCCCACTTTCCGCTCAGGCATCTGCCCCACTTACAGCCTTTCGTGAATTCAGTGCTGCTGTCGCTGAGTGGTCAAAAGTCACGGGCTCCGAATTGGGCTCTGTAAAACCATCCGCCAGCAGTGTCCCCTTGACTTGGGCACTGCTCATGAGTTCAAAGACGGCTTGGCGCCAAATCAATGCCCAAATGGACGCCTTAGAGGTTGAAGCCAAACTGACCGACAATGCAGCGCAGGCCAAGTCGGCGCAAACGCTTTGGAGTGCGTTGAATCAAAACAATTTATTGCAAAGCATCCGATCGACCGACGAGCAAATGGCCAAAGTATGGGTGGCCCATGAGAGGCTATTGGTAAATCTTGAAAAGCTACCCCCAGTGCCCAAAGTCATTTTGCCGCCAGAAGCTTTTTCTTGGTCACAATTGGCGTTCCCTGGCAAAGCTGTGGAAGCCGTCAAGGGCGCCATAGCGCTCTTAGTCATCGGTCTCTCGGTGCTGCTGGCCGCGCACATTTCACGACGGCAGCATTTAAAGCTCATGTCGCACAAATGGCTTTCTCTAACGCAACAATTAGAAAATACATTGCGCAATGTCACGCAACCGCTGGCCGCTTCCATCCATCAACAAGAAGAACTCATTTTAGAGTTCAACCGCTTGCTAGACCAGTCTCGACTGCTACAGCAAACCATGAACACGCCCGTAGAAACCCCGCAAAAAACGCTAGAAGATCAAGCATGGCGGGCTGCTGCAAGAATGCAGGCAGACTTGGAAAGTGAATTGCTTCTATTGCGAGAAAAACTCCTCAACATTCATCTGCAATTTTGCTCAGGTGCCACACACGAAAACTTGGTCTACGACTTGGCCTTTACAGCCGAAGGCATTCAAACTGTCTTGATTACTGCATCTGATCTTGGCCGCTCGTTTGCCATCGTGAAAGAGCATTTGCACCAAGCCGATGCCACAGTCAATGACCAAGAATTGGTGGCCATGATGACGCAGATTTCAAACCTCAAAAACTCCGTCAAACGCATGGCCCAACAACTTCGCGAGCTGTCCAACAAATTGCAAGTGGCGGTGGAAGATGTGCCAGATGGCAAGCGGTTTGATTCGGTCAGCACAAAATTTGACTTACGGGAGCCCCATGGCAACCCATCAGTTTGATCATTTGTCTTTGGTCGCGTCCGATGCCGAGCTCAGCTTGGAGGGATTGACCCGCAGCATTCAAGTGGGCTCGGTGGACATGCAGCAAGGCGCTTTGTATGCGCGTGATTTGTCGAGTGCCCTGTCGGTATTGGGCCTTGACACAGCGGCCAGTCTGGTTGAAGACATAGCGCGCCAACTTACCCTTGGGCAACCTAGCGTTTTGGATGTCGCGCAAGGTTTGCTGCCACATTTAAGCCATTCACTGAAAGACATTCAACTGGGCCACATTGCCGAACCGGATGCACAATTAAAAGTGTTGGGGCCTTGGTCCTCTAGGCTCCAAGTCCTGGTGTCGCGCGATACAGCATCGCTTAGCAACTTTGAAGCCGTGGTGCCTAAAGCGGGACATGCACCAATTTTGAGCCCCTCAGACCCCGGCTATCGAGCCCTCCGTTTGAAAGGACTGAGCCTGATTCAAAACGCACGCATCGTGAATCAGCGCGACGACGAACGCACCGTGGTTCAAATGGACGCCTTGCTCAGTGAGTTGCAAGACTGGGCCTTGCGCTTGGGCCAATTGCCTTTGTCCCAACTCTTTCCCCTGTCGGCTCAGGCCATGCAAGATGTATGGGTTGACAGCAAACTGCTAGATTTGCTAGACCCTCTTCGAGAATTAGGCGCACTGGCCGGCAGTATTCAAGCGCAGTCTAGAAGCCTCACTGTCTATATGGACTGGCTGGGTTTGAATTTAAGCAACGATGAGTTTCAACAGCTGGGCCAGTGCATGGCGGCCGTGTCTGGTCACGTGAAACGCTTGGCCGAAGGCTATCGTTTGGTATTTCCATGCAGTCTTTCGCGCATGCGCATGACACCCTATTTTCAAAAGGGTCAGCGATTTTCGGTGGGTGCGGGTCAATTCATTCAGTTTGACCCTCATGCTGAAGGCTCTGGCTATGCAGGCCTTCTTACAGTGTGCTCAGGACTTGCCACCCAAACCCTTGAAGTGGATCGCGTGCTACCGGCACAAAACATGAATATTTTTGAAGTGCCCCAAGACATTCCAAAGCCAGAGGGTTTATCTGGCGTGGCTTTAGACGCATTGGGTGAAATTTATTATTGTTTGAAAATGTGATGATTTTCAAATTTATGTCTACTTTTTTATTCTTTTTAAAAAGTTTCAAGTGGATGGCCATGGGTGGGTTGGTCTTTTTTTTAAAAATCAGCATAGCGTTGCTGATAGCCACTTCGGCCCAAGCCGCATTAAGCGTTCAGGCAGAAGATGCCGTTAAACAGTTTCTAGACAAACACCCTTCTTTGGAAGGGCGAGATTTCAGCATTCAATGGGAGTCCACAAAGTTTGAGTTTCAAACGTGTGCCAAGGCCCCGTCTGTTGAACTCTTAAGAAAAGACAAGGCATGGGGCAAGTTGCTCTTGAATGTCAGGTGCGATGCCGGCAGGGCTTGGACCCGACCCGTCAGCCTTTACGTGACGGTCAAAGGTCGTTATTTGGCCTTGACCCGGCCCATGAAGGCCGGCCAAATACTGGCCTCCAGCGACTGGAAATGGGTTGAGGGCGACCTGTCCAAGATGGGCGACAACTTGGTGGACGACCCAGAATGGGTCAAAGACATGGAGCTGAACCGTTCTCAGCAGCCTGGAAATCCCTTGCGACTAAACGATTTTCGGCCAATGTCCGTAATCAAATCGGGAGACCAAATTCGCGTGACCATGAGAGGCCGTGGATTTGCTATCGATTCGTCAGGGCAAGCCCTCTCTGACGCAGCCTTGGGTGCATCAGTTAAAGTACGTATTGCTGATGGCAAAATTATTCAAGGCACGGCGGTTTCGCAGGGCCTGGTTGAAGTTGTGATGGAATGAGGTAATCATGGTAATCAAAAATGATATTCGCGGATTAGGACAGCCCAAGGCCCCAAGCCTTCAGGGTGGGCCTACGGCTACGTCTTTGCAGCAACCTACCCCCAACAAGTCAGAGCCAGCGGTCCGCATTGGCATCAGTGATGCTGCCGTAGCGGCGCAAGCCAACGCCAGCGTCAACGCTGCCGTTCAAGCCCATGCAGGCGACAAGCTCGACATTGAGTTGGTCAAAGAGATTCGCCAGCGCTTAGCCGATGGCACGTTTGAAATTGACTACAACAAAGTTGCTGGTAATTTGTTGGGAGATGCTGTGGCAGCTGTTCGAGCAGGTCGCCGTTAATTTGCAAATAACGACTCTGCTACATGACATTTGAAAACACGCATGCTCTGGTAGAGCAAGTGGCTCAGGCTGTGCATGAATTGCGCATTACTTTAGAAACCCATCAATTACCTGGCCTCGAAGCCGCCATTGTTAACAGCCAGATGGCCCTCAAGGCCTTAGAAAACCACCCAGGTGGCGTCGAAGGCTTAAGGCAACTCATTGCCACATTCGAAGCCGATCAACAAAAAAACCTTAATGATCGCCTAGCGCAGGCCCGATCAGATCATCAGCTGAATGGCGAACTCATTCGCTTGGCCATGCAGCGCAATGCCGCACTTCAGGCCTATGCAGCGCAGTCTTCTGCAGGAGCCACTTATTCAAGCGAAGGCGGTGTATCGTTTTTAAGTGGCGGCCAATTACTCGGCAAATTCTGAAGTCAACACTTCAACTCAAGTTCACAAAATTGTGCAACTACGCCTTTAGATCCACATTGAGCATGGCCCGTATGGCAATCATGGCCTGTGTGTGAAGCTGGCTAATGCGACCTGGCGTAAGGTCTAACACTGCCGCAATTTCTCGGTACGACAAATCTTCTTGGTAATGCAAGGCCATCACCAAGCGCTGCTTTTCTGGCAGCGTTTTTAAAATACCAACCACCTGCCCCAAGAATTGTTGACCCGACACCTTCTCTAAAGGGTCTGCAGAAAAGTCTGTAGGCAATAAATTTTCGGGCACATCGTCAATGGGCATGACATTCACGAAGGTGTCAATGACCACAAAATAATCTTCAATTGACACGCCAGCTTCTTTGGCAATTTCTTGCTCAGTGGGCAGTCGGCCCAAGCTGTGCTCTAAACGCTGCGTTACTTTTTCAAGCAAGTCGAGTTGGTCGCGTTGGTTGCGCGGCAAGATATCTTCTTTACGGCAAGCATCGTAAATAGCACCCCTAATGCGCATGCTGGCATAGGCCTCAAAGCTTTGATTGGGCTGCGGCACGTAGCGCTGCAAAGCATCCAGCAGGCCCGTCATGCCTTCTTGTATCAAGTCGTCAAGCATTACATTGGTTGGCAACTTAGAGCCAATGCGAGAAGCAATGCGCCTTACCAAAGGCTGGTATTTTTTGAGCTGCTCGCCCAGATCTTGTTGATACTTTGGCGGCATGCTAGTGAATCAAAAGGTGATTGGTGAGTGTAGCAGTGAGTTCGGGCCATTTATTCCAAGCACTGTTCAAAGACAATTGGGTGGCGGGTGTTTCTAGGTACCCAAGCACTTTGACATGGGGACCCAGCTTCGTTCTGATTTTTTCTTCCGCCCAGCCCACACTGTTTTCTGCGCTGCCAGCTTCGCCTGCAAGCACCAAGCTCCATGAGGCTACAGGTGTTTGGTCTTGGGTGTGCGCCAGCCATTCAAACGTTTGGTTTAACTCTTGAGGTTCACAACCCGTGAGAACTGTGCAGTGTATGCGCGTGCCGTAATGTTTAAAACTCTGGGCTTTCAGTGCCGCCGTTGAAACAATGACGCTGTCAAACTCGACACCGCTTCGCAACAAGCGATCGGACAGCGTTTGCACGGTCTCACTGATTCTAGACGTATGCAAAGACAAGCCATACCAAAGCGTGGGTTGAAGGAGCGATACGCTTTGGTCCAAGTCTACAAAGCCTTGCAAGGTTTTAGACAAATCAAACTTCACTTTGCAAGGTAAGGGCCATTTTTCGCGGTGGGCAAAATCAATTTCATCAACCCACATCACCGTTCGTTCCAGCGTTACCAAGCCTTGGCTCAGCACACTCACCAAAGACAATGCCAGCGAAGGTCGGCTGGGGCAACACACCACATGCACAGGGGGCGGTGATTGCCCAAAAAGCTCACGAAGACCATCGGCTTGGTCTTTGAGCCCATTCAGTGTGGCGGGCTCGCTCATGAAGCCTTTATCCAGTCGTTCAATTGATCTGCCATGTGAACAGGAATTTGATCGTCTGGAATGTTCAAGCGACCCGAAAGCATGCGCGGGCGCAAAGCTCTGTGGCTGAGGTAGGCCGTATTGGCTTGGCTCAAGTCTTCCGGAACGCGTTGGCCATTGGCCAAGAACATGAGAGGCAACTGGTGGCGAATCAGGCAATCGAGCACAGGGCCAATTTGCGCAGCTTCATCCGTTTTGGTAATGATGGCCGCCGTGACAGCGCGAGACTTTTCATTTTTCTCGGCCATTTGGTACATCAAGATCACATCTTCTTGCGTGCGCAAATCTGTGGTGCTGCTCATCACCAAAATTCGTTTCAAGGCAGGTGCGCCTTCTAGCAAGAGTTGTGATTGCTCTAACATTTGCGTGTCGCGTTGGCTCACGCCTGCCGTGTCTAGCAAAATGACTCGGCGGTCTTTCATGCTACTGAGCTTGGAGGCTAAGTCTTCGCTATCGCGCAGCGACACCACGGGCACGCCAATGATTTTGGCGTAAACCTTCAGTTGCTCTTGCGCGCCAATGCGGAAGGTGTCGGTGGTGAGCAAGGCCAATTGGTCGCGGCCATAACGAAGCACACACCTTGCCGCAATTTTGGCAATGGCGGTGGTTTTGCCCACACCGGTGGGGCCTATGAATGCAAACACACCACCGGGATCAAACACCGAGAGCGGGTCTAAGGTCTGGATTTTGGATTCGAGCAAGGCTTGCAATCGGTCCATCAAGGGCACATCGGAGGGGCCTTGTGCACTTAATTGATCGGCCGTTTCGCCGCACAACTGAGGCGAAAAACCAGCATTGAGCAACACCCTCAGTGCTTCCGCTTTTTCTGTGGACTGCGCTTGCATGTCATCCCAAGCGCGGGCTGACAAATGCGTTTGCAACAACTGCTTAACCTCAGAAAACTCGGCCAAGAGTTTGTCTACGCGTTTGTCTTCGGGCGCGGTACCACTGAATGAAGGCGCCGACGCAGGTGGACTTAAAACTGGCGCCACTTTAACTTCAGGACGCTGCGACATTTTGGCCAACGCTTCTGGCGATATGGCCACAATTTCGACACCCTCTGCAGTGTCCCGAGTGGACAAGACCAGTGCATCGCCGCCCACTTGCTCACGAACCAGCTTGAGTGCTTCGGTGGTGGTGGCTGCAATGATTTTGTGGGGGGCCATTTGAAAGAGTTACTCCGCTTTGTTGTGTTTATATTTGATTTGAATGAATTTAACTAGAGCTTGCCTGGGAACACAAGAATTTTTCAAACGTCAGTTGCGTGTCTAAAGGCAATTCTGTCATGGACAACACATGGGCTTGGCTTCGAATTTTCTTCACAATTCTTGCAAAAGTGAGGCGTGTGCGGGGGTTGCACACAATGACTGGGGGCAAGTTTTTGGCTTCCATTTCGTCCACATGTGTAGAAATCTCTTGAACCAAAAGGCGCATGAGAGAAGGCTCAATCACGCCATCGGGCGCTACTGCAGCCGAACCAATGGCCTGCTCAATGAGCCGCTCAAACTCTGGCTGAACGCCCAAAACACGGGCTTGTTGGCTACTGCCTAAGGCGTTTTGCACAATGGTTCGGCGCAGGGCTTGGCGCACCATGGGCAAAATGTCCAAAGGCTCTGGGGTTTTGGGTGCGTGCTCTGCGGCCACCTCTAAGATGGTGCGCAAGTCTTTCACGTTGACGCCCTCCTCCAAAAGCAACTGAAGCAGTCGCTGAAGCAACGCCAACGGCACCACCTTGGGCACCACATCTTCCACCAGCTTGGGAAAACTTCCCTTGAAGTGATCAAGTAACTCTTGAGTTTCTTGTCTGCCCAATAGCTCGCTGGCGTGGCGGTGAATGAGCGTGTCTAAATGCGTGGCCATCACCACGGCAGGCTCTACCACTGTGTGCCCACGGCTTATGGCAATTTCTCGGCTGCTGGTTTCAATCCAAGTGGCCGGCATTCCAAAGGAAGGATCGCGAATTTGCAAACCAGGCATGGGCTCCACGCCCTCCGGGGCAATGGCCAACAACCGATCGGGAAGGCACTGACCGCGCCCTACCTCACCGCCGTAAATTAAGAAGCGATATGTTTCTGGAGGTAGTTGCAGGTTGTCTCTGATGTGCACTGATGGCGTTAAAAAGCCCATGTCACTGATGAACTTGCGCCTGATGGCCCGAATGCGCTTAATCAGGTCACTCTCTTCGCCCTTGTCCACCATGGGAATAAGGCGGTAGGGCAACTCTAAGCACAAGGGCTCTACCACTGGCACATCAGTCCAGCCCAGTTCTTGGCGGGCTTCGTCGTCTTTGTTGAATGCCGCCGCGTCGCTGACCACGTTGGCCGCTTTGCGCTTGATCATGTAAGCCAAACCAGCAAACAACAGCGCAAAAGTAATGAAGGTGCCATGCGGCATGCCAGGCAACACCCCCAACAGCCCCAGCACCCCTGCCGCAATGAACAGCGCGCTTTGGTTGCTGTTCATCTGCTTGGAAAGCTGCTCCGAAAAATCGTCCTCGGTGGCCACCCGCGTGACCAAAATACCAGCCGCCGTAGAAATAATGAGCGCAGGCACCTGAGCCACCAGACCATCGCCAATGGTGAGCGTGCCGTAAATGGTGAGCGCCTTGCTAAAGCTCATGTTGTGCGAAATCATGCCAATGATCAAACCGCCAATGAGGTTGATGACCAAAATGAGAATGCCGGCAATGGCATCGCCACGCACGAACTTAGAAGCACCGTCCATCGAGCCAAAAAAGTCAGCCTCTTGCGCCACCTCTTGGCGCCGCTGCTTGGCCTCCTCTTGCTTGATGAGGCCCGCATTCATGTCGGCATCAATGGCCATTTGCTTGCCAGGCATAGAGTCCAAGGCAAAGCGCGCAGACACCTCGGCCACACGCCCCGAGCCCTTGGTAATGACCACGAAATTGATGATGGTGATGAGGATAAAAATCACCACCCCCACCGTGAAATTGCCGCCAATGAGGAACTGCCCAAACGACTCAATGACCTTGCCCGCCGCATCGGTGCCAGAGTGGCCATTTAACAACACAATGCGGGTGGAAGCCACATTGAGCGACAAGCGCATGAGAGTGGTAATGAGCAGCAGCGTAGGAAAGGAGACAAAGTCCTTGAAGTTCTTCACATTCAAAGCTGCAATCAACACCATGATGGCCATGCCAATGTTGAGCGTGAAAAGCAGGTCTAACAGGAGTGCCGGCAGGGGCACCAGCATCATGACCAGGATGAGCAACACCATGACCGGCACGCCGGCTTGAGCCAAAGGCTTGGTTAGCCCTGCAAGTCTTGACGAGATGGTTGCCATTTAATTAATTGGTTTTCAACATGTTACCAATTAGGGGTTAGAAATTGGTATGCGAAAGATTACAGAGTTGTTATTTAGCCCGTTTTAAGCTCTGTAGTCTTTAGCCTAAACGGATTGTATCCAGTGACCGTAAGGTTAACTGTGGGATCTTTGGAAATGAAGACCCGACAACGTCAACCCAAATAGGAGAAACTTATGGCGGCAGTTTTAGGTACAAATATCGCTTCAGTC
>CANKBG010000051.1 GCA_947479935.1 Comamonadaceae bacterium | reverse complement strand
ACACACCCCGATGTAAAGGTTCGTCAAAAAACAACTGACTTTTTGAAACACCTGTGCGAGATTTGCGCTGCCATGGGCGGGCGTTACCTGGTGCACGGCTCTCCCAAGCAACGCAGCATCCACCCAGGTCAAACACACGACCAGGCCCTGGGCCTCGCGCAAGAAGTTCTAGCCAAGGTTGCGCAATCAGCGCAAAGTTTTGGTGTGACCTATTGCCTAGAGCCGCTGTCGGCCGACCAGACCCCGCTCATCAACACCGTGGCCCAAGCTGCAGCAGTGGTGAAACAAATCAACAACCCTTTTTTCAAAACGATGCTGGACACCAGCTCGGCGGGCTTGGCTGAAACCTTGTCAATGCCAGAGCTGATTGAGTTGTGGATGCCGCATGGCATCATGGCGCATGTGCAGCTTAACGACCCTAACCGCCGCGCGCCCGGACAGGGCGATATGCGGTTCGCCCCCATCCTGGCAGCCCTGCAACGGCAGGCATACAGCGGTGTGGTTGCAGTCGAACCGTTTGATTATTTTCCTGATGGCCCTGGCTGCGCCGCCTGGTCAGCCGCTTACCTCAAGGGCCTGCTGGAAAACGATTTAGCCTATACGCCCTAGACCAGAGACTTTCACTATGCAACCCAGCTTTCGCATTGCCAAAATTGAATTACTTGAAATTCCAGTGGTCCTGCGCATGCCCTTTCGCTTTGGCGTGGTCACGCTTCGGAAGTGTTTTCAGGCCTTTGTGCGAGCCCGTATTGTGATGCCCAATGGCCAAAGCCACTGGGGTGCCTCGGCCGAAATGATCGTACCAAAATGGTTCGACAAAAACACCCTACTCAGCGACGAAGACAACTTCGAGCAAGAACGCCATGTGCTGCGACTGGCCAAAGCCGCATACTTAGCCGACGCTAGCAGCGACACCGCATTTGGCCACTTTGCACGCCACCACGAAGCCCACCTGCGCGCCTGCGCCGCAGAAAATCTCAACCCACTGCTGGCCAACTACGGCCCCGCGCTGATTGACCGCGCCCTGATCGACGCCCTGTGCCGTGCCTTGGGCAAATCGTTTTATGCCGCCGTTCAACACAACGCCCTTGGCATGGACGAACGCATGCCCGCTTTCCAGGGCTTGAACATGGCCCGCTTTCTGTCAAGTCTCGAGCCAGCCAAAAACCTGCACGCGCGGCACACCGTGGGCCTGCTGGACGCCATCACGCGGCAAGACGTGACCGAACCCGTAAACGACGGCCTGCCCGAAACCTTGCAAGAAGTGCTACAGGTTTACGGCCACAGCTATTACAAACTCAAGGTTAGCGGCCGCATCGACGCAGACATCGATCGGCTGTGCGCCATCGCATCGGTGCTGGACAACCTGCCCGAGCCTTACCACGCCACGCTGGACGGCAACGAGCAATACCAAAGCGCCGAGCAACTGCACGAGTTGCTCACGCGCATGCGCGCCCAACCCGCCCTGAAACGGCTGGTGGCCAGCATCCTGTTCATCGAACAGCCCATCAACCGCCTGCATGCGCTGGATGTGGATCTGAAAAAATTGGATTTGGGCATGCCCGTCATCATTGACGAATCCGATGGACTGCTCGACACCTTTGTAATGGCCCGCGAGCAGGGCTACACCGGCATTTCAAGCAAAACATGCAAAGGGGTGTACCGCTCGCTGCTGAATGCGGCACGCTGCGCGGCCTGGAATGAAGAGTCGTCTGCGCCAGGGCGCTATTTCATGTCTGCCGAAGACCTCACGGTGCAAGCCGGTTTGTCTGTGCAGCAAGACCTAGCCCTGGTCAACCTGATTGGCGTAACCCATGTCGAGCGAAATGGACATCACTACGTCAATGGTTTGCAATCGCGTCCCGAAGCAGAACAAGCCGCCTTTTGCAAGGCACACCCTGACATGTACGAACACAGCCACGGTGCTGCCCGCCTGCGAATTCGCGACGGCCAACTTCATATCGCCTCACTTGACGCACCCGGCTACGCCAGCGCCGTGATGCCCGACTTTTCTGCCATGCAACCTCTCTAAACACACTGTTCAAAATATCGACACTCGCGAGAGCCGAAACTAACCATCTGGAGACAACATGAAACTATCTCAAAAAACAGCGCAGATATCCTTGACCTTCCTTGCATTGCTAGCCCCGTGGAGCGCAAATTCACAGGCAACTTATCCCAACAAACCGATACGAGTGGTCGTGCCCTTTGCTGCTGGCAGTACGACCGATATCATTGCTCGTGCTATTTCGGACAAGATGAGTCAGAGCATGGGGCAACCACTGGTAATTGATAACCGTGGAGGCGCAAGCGGCACCATAGGTCAGCAAGCTGTCGCCACTGCATCACCTGATGGTTACACCATCATGATTCACTCCTCGTCGCACACTGTCAGTCCTTCGACCTTTACGAAGTTGCCGTTTGACACTATTAACGATTTTGCAGCCGTGACCCCGATTTCAAGCACACCCAATGTGCTGGTCATGTCACCAACCAAAAACATCAAGACGCTGCAAGAATTGCTAACTGTTGCGCGGGCTAAGCCAGGGGGAATGAATTTTGCGTCTGCGGGTCAAGGCAGTGCGACTCATCTGAACGCTGAAAAATTCAAAATGGCTGCAAAGATTGAGGCCACCAATATTCCGTTTAAGGGTTCCGGCGAAGCTGTGACCGAGGTCATTTCAGGCCGTGTTGATTATTACTTCTCACCAATTGCGCCTGTCATTGGTCAAATTCGGAGTGGTCAACTGGTCGCATTGGCGGTCGGCTCACCCAAACGTGCGAGTGCTTTGCCGCAAGTGCCGACAACTGCAGAAGCCGGTGTACCTGGGTCGGAATTCAATTTCTGGATTGGCATGATGGTCCCGGGAAAAACGTCCAAAGACATTGTCAACCGATTGCATGATGAAGTTGTGAAGGCCTTGGCTACTGCCGAAGTCAAAGAGCGCTTTGTCACATTGGGCGCCGATGCCTGGACCATGCGGCCAGATCAATTTGAAGTCTACATACGCGATGAAATCAAAAGCAACGCAGTGCTAGTCAAAGCGGCCGGGCTCTCACCTGCCCCCTGACCTGAAGGCGTAGCTATGCTCTTAACCTTGAATCTGCCGACGGCTTCGGGTCACTTAGAAAACTACAAACTGCGCGGCAACGTACCTTTGAAGCCGAAGTCTCGAATAGCATTCAACCGCATTGCCTATTCGGCAGCGCATGTGGTGTCCGATCCGCTCGCTGCGGTGGACCCTTGGCTTCAATGTGCTGTAGATTGGGACACCACGATCGACTACAGGCGCCACTTGTGGTCGTTGGGGCTGGGTGTGGCCGAGGCCATGGACACTGCGCAGCGCGGCATGGGCCTTGACTGGCCAACTTCATTGGAACTGATTCGCCGTACGTTAGATGCAGCACAGGATGTACCGGGATCACAGGTAGCCTCGGGCTGTGGCACAGATCAACTTGTGCTTGAAGATGTCACAACTGTGGATCAAGTCATTGCAGCATACGAAGAGCAGTTGGAGGCGATTGAAAAGCTAGGTGGCAAACTCATCATCATGGCCAGTCGAGCTTTGGCGCGAGTGGCCACCAGCCCCGCAGACTATGAGCGCGTATACGACCGAATTTTGAGTCAAGTCAAACAACCCGTGGTGCTTCACTGGCTGGGCGATATGTTTGACCCTGCTTTATTAGGGTACTGGGGCAGCGCTGATGTAGAGCAAGCCATGAACACTGCATTAGGCATCATTCAGGCGCACTCTCAGAAAGTGGATGGCATCAAAATTTCATTGCTAGATAAAGACAAGGAAATCGCGATGCGTCGGCGCCTGCCGCCCGGCGTACGCATGTACACAGGTGACGACTTCAACTATGCCGAACTGATTGCTGGTGATGGTTTTGGAAATGAAATCGTCAACGGGCAAAGCGATGCGCTGTTGGGCATATTCGACGCGATTGCACCAGCAGCCAGTGCTGCACTGACTGCTCTGGCTGAAGGCAAGTTGGATACTTTTCATGCCATCCTAGGTCCTACGGTACCACTGTCGCGACATATCTTCATGGCACCAACTCGTTACTATAAAACGGGATTGGTCTTCATGGCGTGGCTTAACGGTCACCAAAGCCATTTCAGCATGATTGGCGGGCAGCAAAGCACACGGTCAGTTCAACATCTAGCAGAGTTATTCCGATTGTCCGATGAGGCCAACCTTCTTGAACATCCCGAATTGGCTGTTAACCGAATGAAAATCCTGATGTCCATGCATGGTGTGGAATAAATCATAACCACAGCGCAGATTTGAAAAGAATCACAAAAGATATTGCGCATGGTGATCGAAGAGTTCTCCAAGAAAAGTAGTAATAAAAAAGTAGCTGTGGTCGTAGCTCGGCTGCATTCGCAGGGTCCAGATTGCCTCTACCGTCCAGAGTCTGGACGCTCTGATACCGGCCAGAGTGCAGCCCATAAAGCTGACTTGCCAGATCTAGTCTTCCACTTCCATCACTCCCACCCTCTGCCCCGTGTATTGAGGGCTTGAAGACCGTTAAAGATCTCCCAAAGATAGACAGAATTTGCTTTTGGTGTAAGAATCAATTCGGTTTTTTTAAAATAAAAAAAGACCTCACGCATGAGCTACCCATTTAAGATATTCAATGATTGACCGCCAACGGATCGAGTCGCATGCGGGACTGCAGTCCCAATATGAATACGATGCCAAATACGCCATGTTATATGCGCTGGCAACGGGCATGGGCATGGATCCAATGAATCAACAGGCCTTGGGTTTTTGTTGTGATGATCAGTTGGGCAGCCCTCTTGTGTTACCTACAACTCCCATTGTGATGGGATGGGTCGATCTGCTACGTGATCCAAGATCGTTTGATGCTAGTTTGGGAATTGACCCCGAGCGTGCGGTTGTGGGGCAAGTCAGCTTTACCTTGAACAGGCATATACGGCCAACGGGCAAGGGGCGAACTCACACTCATTTTGGACCTGTGGTCGATAAAGGCCAAGGAAAAGGTGCGCTCATTTGCGTGAGGCGAGAGGTGTATGAAGAGTCCGAAGAACTGTTAGCAACGATTGATACGTGGATGTTTATTCGCGGTGCCGGTGGCTTTGGTGGTCAACCCGAAGGTGGTCTCAGCAGAGAAAAAGTACCCGATCGTGAAGCAGATGTGGTGTCGGACATCAACACGTCACCCCAACAAGCCTTGCTTTATCGTTTGATGTTGAATGACCATAACCGCGTTCATTCTGATCCTGTGTTTGCAAAAAACAGCGGATTTGATCGACCGATCTTGCATGGATTGGCTACTTTTTCAATGGCTGTGCATCAAATGTTACTGCAATGCACATCGTTTTTTTCAAATTCCAATTTTCAATCTTTCACTGCGCAAGCCAATTTAATCAGTCCTGTTTTTCCAGGCGACACCCTGCGCACTGAAATTTGGAAAGAGTCCAATCGGTTTCATTTTCGAATGCGAGCGCCACATCGAGACGCGGTGGTACTTGATTCAGGCATTTATTTTTCAAGGAGTTCTTGATGTTTTCAATTCAAAAATGGCTTTTAACTTTCATGGTTGCTCTTTTCAGTATGAGCGTGTACGGGCAAGGCGCTTATCCCAACAAACCGATCCGTGTGGTCTCGTCGCAAGGTGTAGGCGGTGGTGTCGACGCATTGCTGCGCGCCATTGGAGCAGCCTTGGCTGAAAAAAATGGTCAAGGTTTTGTGGTTGACGCAAAACCTGGTGCCAATGGATTGCTTGCAACCAACGCCTGTGCCACTGCCAAGCCTGATGGCTACACCATGTGTTTGGTCAATACGCAATATGTTTTGCTCCCATTTTTACAAAACAAAATCAACTATGACCCCTTAAAAGATTTTGAACCCGTCACGCACATTGTGACGGCCTCATTGGCTTTAGCAGTGCAAAAAAATGTGCCCGTCAAAAACATGGCTGAGTTAATTTCGTATTCAAAATCTAATCCTGGCAAACTTAATTACATATCGCTTGGTGCGGCCAATCCTGTTGATCTAGGCGTTGAAGCCATCATGAAACAACATGGCATTTCATGGACCGCCATTCCATTTAAAGGCGCAGCAGATTCAACTATGGCATTTTTATCGGGAGATGTGCAATTAATGTTTATCACCACATTGAACGTGTTGTCTGCAACGGCTAATGGCAACGGTACTGTTTTATTTGTAACGGGTGACAAGCGTTTAGAAAAGCAAGCTCAAATCCCCACACTTGAAGAAACAGGTTTTAACAACTCAAGTGTTTCAGGTATTTGGTTTGGCTTGATTGCTCCACCAGGAACGCCCATAAATTTACGTGAAAAACTAGCCAAAGATATTTCTGAGATTTTAAAGTCACCTGCAATTGCACAAAAAGCAGGCGACACGGGCTATAAATTAATTGGCAATTCACCCGATCAGTTTGGCGCGTTTTTGCAGCGTGAACATCAATTGGGTGACCAAGCGCTCAAAGGCAGAAAAAAATCCGATTGATTGAACTCATTGTATGAATACCTTACTTTACGAACTCAACAATCACGTGGCGACCATCACGCTCAATCGCCCTGATAAGCGCAATGCGATGAACCCGACCATGCACAATGAGATGTCTGAATTGCTTAAACGTGTCAATGCAGACCCCGAGGTGCGTACGATTGTGATTACAGGAGCTGGCAAAAGTTTTTGTGCAGGCGCAGATATCAAAGAGTTTTTTAAAGACTTGGAAGATAAACCGCTGTTGCGTGAACAAATTTTGGCAACCGCTTGGGATTGGATGTGGAAACTGTTGGCCGAATCTCCCAAGGCCACAGTTGCGATGATCAACGGTCATTGCTTTGGCGGTGGTTTGTTGGTGGCGATGGCATGTGATATTGCAATTGCAGGCGATGAAGCTGTTTTTGGTTTGCCAGAAATCAATTGGGGCCATGTACCTGGTGGTGCGGCAAGTTTAAAAACCATTGAGTTCATGGGTTATCGCAAAGCGCTTTATTACGCCATGACGGGTATTAGCTTAAGTCCGAAAAAAGCCGAAGAAGAAGGTTTGATTACTCGATCAGTCGCGCAAGCAGACCTCTTGAGTGAAGTGACGACGCTCGCCAACTTGCTGGCTGAAAAAAGCCCGCCCGCACTAAAAACGGTCAAAGAAATATATCGTCACGCGTCTCATATGACAATCGATCAAACGCATGATTTTGTTAATTCCAAAGTGGATCAGTTGCGATTGAAAGATGCAGATGGTTTGCGCAATCAAGGAATGAATGCATTCATCAATAAGCAATTGCGCACTACGTGAAGCGATACGATGAATAGCACACAGTCTTCATCCACAACACCTTATGCATCTTGTGAGTGTGTGCTCGATGGCATCAAAATCATTGATCTGTCGAGTGGTGTAGCGGGTCAATTTGCTGCGCGTGTTTTGGGTGAGTATGGCGCCGATGTTGTGTTGCTAGAGCCACCTGGGGGTTGCGCGTTGCGCCGTCCCCAGGCAATAGAAGATCGGTATTTATTTTGGCATCTCAATACGGGAAAAAAATCTATTACGATCGATTTGGATTCAGAGCAAGGTCGACAAACGTTGGAAATTTTAATCCAATCGTGCGATATGGTGATTGGCGATTCAACGCATGATTTGCAAGTGATGTGTCAAAAAAATCCACGATTGATTGCTTGTCGCATTCGAGATTTTTCTCCGCAGGGGCCCTATGCCAATTGGGTAGGCAATGAAATGATTCATCAAGCCTTGAGTGGGTTGATGTATGCAACAGGACGAGCCGACGGCAAACCACTGTATGGGTTTGGTCATCGCGCGTATTATTCTGCAGGTGCGATTGCTGTGTCCTCTATTTTGGGGGCATTGATCATGCGAGACGGCAACTCTAAGGGTCAATATCTAGAAGTGAGCGTGCATGAAACAGCGGTGAGTATGTCGCAAAATCCTGTGACGCAATTTGCATACAACGCAACATGGATGGCGCGAGGGCCTTATCCCGGTCCTTTTGATATTTTTCAATGTGCTGATGGTTGGGTATCAATGTATTGTCGAGGCGATCGTTGGAGCGCTTTATGCAAAGGGCTTGGTGCGCCACAAGTGGCAGAGCATCCACAACTGTCTTCCATCGATAATTTGGTCAAAAATTGGTCGCTTGCTTATCAGCTATTACAGCCCATTGTCAAAATATTAACAGTTGAACAATTTTTAGCGATTATTGAAGCAGCTCGCGGTTTGGCTTCGCGTGTTAATACGATGAAAGATGTTCTTAATTGCAATCATTTGGCACGTCGAAATTATTGGCACACATTACCTGACGGAGATACTTCAAAACCTGTGCTCGGTCCTTTGTTTCGATTTTCAAAAACACCACGTGTACTTCTACAAGGCGCACCCGATTTAAAACCTATTTCAATGTCTATCAAGGAATCGCATGACAACTAATGCATTGCCTTTGACAGGTTGGAGAGTGCTTGAAATCAGTACCGCGTGGGCGGGCCCCATGTTGGGCAGAATTTTGTGTGATCTAGGTGCCGATGTTGTCAAACTTGAATCATTGGATTCGATTGATAACTGGCGAGGCGCTGTAAAAGGAGATGATCGAAAACGTTATCCCTTGAGTGAACCAGGACTCAGGCCTTACAACCGCAATGCATGGTTCAACACGCAAAACATGGGCAAGCATTCGGTAGGCGTTGATTTGAAATCACCGCTTGCACGATCGGCTGTTGAAGAACTTGTCAAGTCGTGCGATGCATTGATTTGCAATTTTGCCGCTGGTGCGCTTAAGCGCATGAAATTAGATTACGAGCAATTGGTCAAAATCAATCCGAAAATTATTTTGCTAGAAATGGTGGTGACGGGTGAAGGCGGGCCGCTTGAAAATACCCGAGGCGTTGGCCCAACGATGGAAGCTCTAGCGGGTATGACTGTTTTAACGGGATATGGCGATGGTGTGCCTCAACGAACAGGCCCTGCGTATGTAGACCCCATTGGTGCACTCAACGGCGCAATGGCCATGCTCTTGGCCGCGCGTCATCGCCAACAAACGGGTGAAGGTCAACGCATTGAGTTGGCCCAACGCGAAAGTTTGATGAACTGGTATGGCGAGCGTTTTATTTTGGCTGCTGTTGATGGTATTGAAATTCCACCGCTTGGTAATCGATCATCGGTCGTTGCACCACATGATGCGTTTCAAACCATGGGTGATGATGAATGGATTGCCATTGCTGTTTCGAGCGAAACACAGTGGATAGCATTGTGTGAGGTCTTGCAAAAAACCAAATGGATACATGATCCACGATTTGCAAATGCAGAGTCTCGAATTAAAAATTCAGATGCGTTGAATGATTTGATCACGAAAGTGACTAAGCATCACGACAAATTGAAATTGGCTTTTAGGCTTCAACAATCTGGCGTGTGCGCTGCGCCCGTCAATAACGGAAAAGATATTTTTGAAGATCCGCACCTCATCGCCAATCAATTCATGATTGATGTGGAACATCCAGAGGCGGGCGTGCATCGCTACCAAGGACTGCCTTTTCACTTTGAGCAACCGCAGAAAAGACGACAAATACCAGCGCCACTGTTGGGCCAGCATACGCGTGATATTTTAAAAGATTGGGCTGGATTGAATGATCAAACCTTAGATGGCTTGATTGCTTCTGGGGCTTGCACTCAAGCCTGATTGTTGAGTGTAGATCTTGGAAGCTAAACACTCATCTTTTTCAGTTTGAGCACCAAGCCAAGTGTCTAACTTTTCACCAGCTAACTGACACGACAGATTCGAAAATATACACGAAACATTACACGTTTAATAATTTTCCTTATAAGTCATCGATTTTAAGTTGTGATTTCTGATTCAATAGCTTGACGAATTTCAATTTTTGACCACAGCCGGTTATAGTGCGCTTCGCAATTGCGCCCCAATGAACCGATTCCGTTAGCAATAGACCACCGCTCAAGATAAAAAAGTGCGAAATCTGCAATACTCATTTGGTCAAAAAGCCACTCTTTACCGTTGATCTGCTTCTCTGCGAGATCAAGGCCTTCCTGAAATATCTTGAGTCCCTGCTCTTGTACGACCACGTGATCTGAAACGCTGGGTGCAAACTTTTCCGGTCGACGCACGCGAGTATAGCCCTGCATATGCACTGTAGACACAAGGTACTCAATCATCTCCAATACACGAATTTCACCTTCAGCATCTTTTGGAATCAGCCCTTTCTCAGGATACATCCGAGCTAAATAAAACGCGATGACTGGAAACTCAGTAATCAATGAGCCATCATTACGCAGCAACGAAGGAACTTTTCCTTTAGGGTTAACAAGCTTATAAGACTCAAACTCTACGGTGCCGAATCGTGCAGCCTTCTCTATCTTAAAAGGCTGTCCTATTTCAGCAAGCAGGGCGTGAATTCCCATTGAGCAAGCACCAGGAAGAAAGTAAAGTTTCATTAAACATTCTCGATTCAAAAAAGATAAAGCGTTATCACAAAAGCCTAAGCAACCTAACCCCAGCAGATATTTACTTTGTAAGCGTTGAATCAATACTTGAAGAGAGGAAAAGAATCAAAAACAAACAATCAAAAGCAGAAGGCTACAACACCAACTTGAAACCGTTTAAACTTTAAAACCAATGAACCTATCTCTTCTTTAAGAAATTAACCCATCTGTCTCAAACCATTTGAAGACGAACATTGCATCATGTTTGGTCATTCGATCACATAGGGCGTCGAATAAGCAGAGAGTATTTTTTCTGCTTCATTTCTATCAGTTGGTGACACATTTTTTAGATGAACAGTTATGGCAAGCCCACTACCGCCCGTGTTCACAATATCCAAATTCCATTGGCAAGTCAAGGGTTTTAACGCACTTTCAAATTCGCGCTTGGCCGCGTCCATTTGAAGGACATGCTTCATGGGTTTGCCAACGGACGTGAGTGGCAATTTATCGAGAATCACTATCTCTTTGGGAACAGCAGGTCGCTCTGAAATACGCTCGGTTGCAAATGTAAGCAATTCTTCTGCACTGATTTTTGCGCCTGGATGCAACTCCACATAAGCAATCGGCAATTCACCTGCATGGGTGTCGGGTTTTCCTACGGCCGCAGCGATTGCTACCGATGGCGATTGCATAAGTGCTTCTTCAATCAATCCAGGTTCAATGTTGTGGCCCCCACGAATAATTAAATCTTTTTGTCTTCCACTGATACGCAAATAACCTTCGGAGTCCAAACTTCCAAGGTCGCCAGTGACAAAAAAACCATCATCTAAAAATGCACCTTTGTTTTGCGAAGGATCTAAGTAACCCCCCGCTACACCTGGGCCACCTACCAAGATCATGCCGATTTCATCAATTGCACATTCGCGTTCTATTTCATATTCCTCGTTCATTTTTACAATTCTAATTTTCATGTAGGGCACGCGAATACCCGAACAACGCGCACGAACTTCACCATCGCGTGGATCAAGAGATACATGACTGGTATTTTCAGTTAAGCCATAACTTTGCATCACCTGCGCACCGGTGATTTGTGTGAGTCGTTCTTGAATCGCTGGCGCCATTGCGGTTGAACCTGTTGCAAAGTAAGGTCGCAATGAAGTAATGTTTTCTGTGGTGGGTGGATTTTTGGCAAGAACAGATAAGGTTGTCGGCACACCTGATACTTGTGTGATACCAAAGCGTTCGATATAGCGCCAATAATTGGCCATATAAGTTTTGTCACGTGCACCCAAAATACTCGGAATCACTGCAGTGTTGGCATTCGCAGTACTGACCAAACCACGCACGAGCAATCCACCGATATGAAATAGCGGCGTATCCGATAGAACAACATCATGTCGCGTAAATGCCAAACCATTGTTGGCCCCCCATTGTCGATAGACCATGCCACCGTGCAAGATCTTGACAATTTTGGGATGCCCTGTTGTACCGCCAGAATGCACATAGCATGCAACGGTGTCACGCTTTGCAGTAGGTCGATCAAACATCAATCGATCACCCGAATGTTTTTCAGCTTGCGTTAATAAGTCATGTGCAGCAGGAAGGCTAAAAGCCTCGTGCAACGTCAACACTTGAGGCGGGTTTTCTAAGCTTTGAATAGCCGCACTCACATTTTCCCAAATTGAAAATCCAGGCGTTGGGGCTAATGCAATCACTAATTTAACTTTTGCACGTTGCATCAAGTCACTTAAAGCATGCGCGTCCAACATCCAATTGATGGGAAACAAACGCACTGCAAGTAAGCCACCAATCATGGTTGCAAACAATCCTGGAACAGTAGGTGTGATGACCGCAACGACATCATCGGCACCGAGTCCACTTGCACGTAATAAATTGGCGCATTGAATCGAGCGTCTTTCGAGCTCAGCAAAAGTCCATGTTTTAATTTCACCATCGATATTACCGTTATGGGTGATGTGCAATGCAATTCGATTTGGATCATCACGGCAACCGTCCAACAAATTCAATGCAAAGTCCCATCGCTTGACACGCTCTTCGAGAGGAATTTTTTCGATGACTTCAATATCGGCCAGATTACGAAGCGGTTCGTAGTGTTCTTTGATGACACCCGAACTGAAAAGATTGGAATTCATAAAGGCTCCACCAAAGCCAAAGTACGTTCGGCCAATCGCACATTGGCGTAATCAACCATCATGCCCTCGTATTTCACAGCGCCGACACCTCGTGCCTCGCCTTCACGAAACGCTGCAATCAAGCCACGTGCGTATTCAATTTCTTCTGCGCTTGGAGAAAAAACCTCGTGCATCACATCCAATTGCGTGGGATGAATCGCCATCTTGCCCACAAACCCTAATTCGCGTGCAATCAAACATTCTTCACGCAGCATCTGTGTGTCTTTGAGATTCATGAACACGCCATCTACAATCCACTCAACACCCGCCGCGCGTGAATCCACCACCAATTTGCTACGTGGATAGGCCAATGCCAAACTGCGTGGCGTCCAGCGTCCACCCAAGTCCACCATAAAGTCACCTTGTTCAGCACTGGCCAATGCCATGCCACTCACTCGCTTTGAAGACTTTGCAATATCAAATGAATTGCGCAAACCCAAACAAGTTTCAATCGTAGGCAAGATCGATAAACTTCCAACGGCAACACCAGCTTTTATTTCAACATCCTGCAAGGCCTTGGAAACAGTTTCAATATCTTGCGCATCGTCTGTTTTGGGCAACGCAACACCCGCCACATTGGCTAAGGAATGATTGTGAAAGACGCCCAAATCGGCCAAGTAGTCACCAGCACGTGGATTGCTGATTCGCAAATACATGGGCTTTTTCAATCCCAATGCCAATACCTGTTGAATATTTTTTCTGGCTTCATCTTTTGCATTCAATGGAACTGAATCTTCCAAGTCAAAAATCATCGCATCTGCCGCGCTGAGTTGTGCCTTTGTTAATAATTCAGTTCGACTTCCAGGTGCAAACAACAAAGTTCGATACATTTTTTTTGCTTGAGATGCCATGATTTATTTTCCCTTCCAAACGGCTGGACGTTTTTCTAAAAATGCCTGTGGACCTTCTTTTGAATCTTCTGTTGTATAAAGAAAAGCCGCCATATCTTGCTCTAATCGCAGGCCATCAGCAAGAGTCAAATCTGCGCCTCGATGAATCGCTGCTTTGGCCGAGCGCACAGCAACAGGCGCATTGGCAGCCATCATCTCTGCCAACTTCAAAGCTTCTTCGATCAATTCGTTTTGAGGTACCACGTATTGAACCAATCCAATCGATAAGGCTTCGCTCGCAGAAACAGTACGTCCCGTCAAAATCATATCTAATGCACGCGCACTACCAATACGTCGAGATAAGCGTTGAGTACCGCCATTGCCTGGCATCAAACCTCGCTTGACTTCACCAAATATAAAACTCGATTTATCAGCAGCAAACGCAAGGTCGCACAACAAAGTTAATTCAACACCACCGCCGATTGCAAGTCCATTGACTGCAGCAATGATGGGTTTATCGAATGCGGCGATCCCTTCGCCTTGTTCCCAACGATACCGTTTCATTTCTGCAATTGGCATATTTGCATTCATCGCAGAAAACTCACGCAAATCCATTCCTGCTGAAAATGCTTTCTCGCCCTCGCCTGTCAAGATCACTGCGCCGACTTGCGTGTCACGTCTCAGTTCATCCAGTGCCGTGCGCAATTCGCCACGCATTTTCATGTTAATGGCGTTCATGGCTTCGGGACGATTGAGTGTCAAGATGGCGACACGTCCGCGAAATTCTTGTTTGATTGTTTCAAAAGTTTGGGTGTTCATGGTGGTGATTTTTTTTAATTGAATGTAGAATAACTCAAACACGCCCGTCTCTGTGTAGCGTACTTATCATCTCATCCTATGAACTTCGGAAATACAAGCGATCAGGAGCTCATGCTCCAATCTGTACAAACATTGCTTGGCGATGTTTGTACTATGGAATACGCCGCCAAGTGCGATCTTAACCATACCCCACCTCGGGAAGCCTTCAACGCCATGGCCCAAAATGGCTGGCTGGGGCTCATTGCCCCCGAATCTTTTGGTGGCGCAGCCGGTTCCCCCACCGATTTGGCCCTACTTCTCGAAGAGACAGGCCATCATTTTGAGGAACTCGGACTTTGGTTGTTCAGAAACTTCACTTATGGTTGCTATGCGGTGCTTAAGCACGGCACCGAAGAACAAAAGCAACGCATCGTGCCTCGAACCGCAAAGGGTGAACTTTCTTTTGCATTTGCATTGTCTGAACCCGATTCAGGCTCGGACGCAGCAGCGCTCAGAACCCGCGCAGTTGCCGACGGAGATGGATTCATCATCAATGGTCGCAAACAGTGGACATCGGGAATGGATATTTCCGACTACGTGTTGCTGGCCCTCCGCACCAATGACCTGGGCAAAAAACAATTAGGCATTAGTACTTTTTTGGTCGATACCAAACTCCCTGGCATCGAAGTTCGCAAGATCCCAACATTGGGTCAACACGCCATAGGAACTACTGAAGTTACTTTTACCGACGTGCGCGTCTCCAATACAGCGGTGCTGGGTCAACTCGATCATGGATGGGCTGTTTGCGAAGACACTTTGCGTTATGAACGCCTTTGTCTATCTGCTGTGCGCATTGGTGCGGCGCGACGCGCATTCGAATACGCGTTGGATTACGCAAAAACACGCCATCAATTTGGTAAGCCCATCAGTAGCTTTCAAGTCACGCAACATAAATTTGCAGACATGAAAGTGATGTTAGACACTTCATTCACCATGATACGACGTTATGCTTGGCTCATGGAAAACGGCAAAGCAGAACGCGCCGATACAGCAGTCATCAAGTATTACATCGGTGAGTCATACAAAACAATTGCAGATATGTGTTTGCAAATATTGGGGGGCTATGGATACAGCATGGAATACCCGATGCAACGTTTCTT
>CANKBG010000050.1 GCA_947479935.1 Comamonadaceae bacterium | reverse complement strand
GTATGGCGGTATTCGTCAAAGGCAAGAGACCCAGTTGCCATTTACCTCGCCGATACCGTGCATCAATAGAAAGTCATTGGTCTTGCAATCTATGGGAATAAAACCCCTCTTGCACAGCGCTGAAATGACTTCGAAGCAACGCACTCGCTGTGGAAAAAAAGTACATATTTACATCGATGTATCGGGCAGCATGAGCAGTGTATTGACTGCACTCTACGGCGCCGTACTGGACTGTAATGAGATGGTGTATCACAAGGTGCACCTGTTCTCGACCAACATTGTCGACATCTCGCTTGAACAATTGCGAAATGGTGTTCTTATTTCAACAGGCGGAACAGACATTGATTGTGTCGCCAAGCATATTGACTCACACAAAGTTAGTCGGGCCTTATTGATCACCGATGGCTGGGTGGGCAAGCCTATTGGCAGGCACCATGAAATTTTGCGTCGAACCAAACTGGCTGTTGCGTACATGGGCCACAGCACCAATGCAACTGATCTTGCAACGGTTGCCAATTTCACCACAGAACTTTCTTGAGGAATCAAAATGAAGGTCTCACTCTATGCTGCCGAATTCGTTTTTCCTGGCCATCCAGACAAACTTTGTGACGCTATTGCAGATGCTTTGGTGCAAGCCGCTACAGCACTAGAAAAGCGCGCGCTAGTGGGTGTTGAAGTTGCATGCCATCGCCATAAAGTTTTTATCACGGGACGCATTGGATGTGAAAATGCCAACACGATTGATGTTGACGCGCTGGTCCGCGCCGTCTACAAGTCAGCGGGGTATGGCGTCACGTGGTATCCAAGTCCTGAGCAACTTGAAATACATGTCGATCTGTGTCTTGGGCCCCTTGAAGACGGCGAGGACGAATTCAGAGAACTCTCTGATGACCAAGCAATTTGCATTGGTTATGCCAACGATATAGAAGCGACCAACTATTTACCCGTAGAGCATTGGCTGGCTAGGCATTTCGCAAAACGTCTCTATCGACTCAGAGAAGAAAATCCAGAGCTAGGACTTGGCCCTGATGGCAAAGTCATCGTGGTTGTTAAAGAAATGGAGGGTGTTTGGCAACTTGAACGCTTTAGTTGTTCGCTGCAGCAAAAAAATGCACATGACGAAATTGCACTCTTTCGTGCTATCAGATTGGCGGTTGAAGAAGAATTACAACTGCTTGCTTTGCAACTTCCAGGGTTGTCATCCAAAATGCCTAAAGACATAACCGTCAATGGCGCGGGTGCATTTGAAGTGGGCGGCCCCGAGGGTGATAACGGACTATCAGGAAAAAAGCTTGTCATGGACGCCTACGGTCCGCGGGTGCCTATTGGCGGTGGCGCATGGTCTGGCAAAGACTTCTTTAAAGCCGACAGGGCGGGTGGTTTGCATGCCAGGCGCATTGCCAAACAGTTGGTTCGTCTTGGCTTGGCCAAAGAGGCTACAGTCGTGTTAGGTTGGTTTCCTGGCAACCGTTCAGCACAAATCCTTCGCGTGACAGATCAAAATGGGCAGCAACTGAATTTAAAAAATAGAGACCAACTGTTCGATACCAGTTTATTGACTTCTGGAGATAACTTCAGATTAAATGACTTGTGTGAGTTAGTTAAATGGGGGCATTTCTTTACCCCCTCGAGCCCTTGGGAAAAAGTTGCACCTCTCTGAATAATTGGGGTCAGATCAACATTAATTTCCAATCTAAAGGTTCAAAGGCTAAGGGGGGCTTCCTCATACTGGAGTACCAGAAATCGTTCAGCCCCCCTTAGCCTTTGAACCTTTAGATTGACCAAATTAATGTTGATCTGACCCCAATTAATCAATATTCGCGGTAAGCAGCTGGGCCGCTCTGTCGCTCATCACCAGTTCAACTTTTAGCTGCCCGCGGGTCATGCCTACAAATAGTTTCCGAGCATTGACCACGTTCAGTTCATCAAAGTCAATTTCGCAAAACACCACCACGGGGGCGCTTTGGCCTTTGAAGCGGCTAACGGTTTCTACTCTTAGATCGCCATCGGTCCACGCCCATGTGCCATCAGCGTCACGAACAGGGCGCTTGATTTTCTTGCCGCCTGCATAGTCCAACGACATCACTTTCGATTTCTCTAAGCCACGGTAAGTGACCAGCACGACTTGCGAAGGGTCAATGCCTTCAGACCATAATTTCTGCAAGCACACATTCAGCGCCGAAGTATGGCTGCCCGGCTGCTCGTCATGGGTATAAAAATTAGGCGCTTCACCCACATGGTCGCTACAAGCAACAATGGGTTGATCAATCAGGTTCAGTCTGTTAATAGCGTGCACCACGTTTTGCGGGCTGCGGAAGTTGTCAGTGCACACAATGCGCACAGCGCCTGCCAGGTCGAAGGCATCTCGTACATAGAGCTTTTGGTTGTCGTCACCCAGCACAACCATGCGGCCACTCGGCTTCAACTCTTGAGAGAGGGCGTCCACCCATTCCAGGTTGAAGTCTTGTGACTCGTCAACCACTAGTAAGTCAAATCGGGGTGCAATGTTAGGCGCGTCAGCCATGTAGATTTTGGTCAATTCGTCATAAACTTTCGCGTTAGAAAAGTCTGGGGAGTGCCCATGCTGCTTGGCGTAATCGTCGCAATACTGATGAAAATTTGAAACCTCAGTATGGCTAGGTGCAAGCGTTTGTATGTGGTCTGCCAGCGGTCTGTTATAGCAAACGTAAAGGGCACGCTCTTTGTTCAGCGCAGCATTGCGCAATAACTTCAAAGCCAACTGGGTTTTGCCAGAGCCAGCCGTGGCCTCCACAATGAAGGTGTTGCCTTCGTGCGATATGCGCGGCACCCAAGTGGCCAAGCCGTTGGATAAATGCGCGCTGCTGCTTTGATTGGCGCTAATTTGCGCACCCACATCGGGTACCACATCAAATTCATTTGACAAAAAGTTGAGCAGTAGCTGGCGATTGGGTTCGTTTTCTAAAAACGAAAACGAAGTTTTTACCAAGCTGCAAAACTGGTCCATTTGCGTAGAGTCAATCACACGCTCGCGAGGGTAGGCCAGGCCTTCGCTCAATATCTTTTGGTCTGGCAACACCAAAAAAGATTGAACCTGCACGTGGTCCATGTGGGCTTGCTTCAAACGCTTGCGGAGAGCGCCGTGTTGACGGCCCAGTTGGTGGCCTATGTCTTTGGGTTTTTCTTGGCGGTAATCTTTGAATAGCAAGCCGTTGTTGGTGTAAACGCTGCCGCCTTTCACTTCCAGAATCAAAATCTGCCCTTGTGGGGACACAACAGTGAGGTCTAACTCGCCAAACTTTTGAACAGACGAATGCACGGTAGACCAAGTGAGCCCGTGAAACACATCAAAGCTGTCGGGCAGGCCCATGCGAAGCAACTCGAGCAATTTGATCTCGAGTTTGTAGCCGCCGTGGGGAAGGGTAAGCGGGTGGTTGAGGCGGGGGTGGATGATGGCCATGAGGAAAACCTTACATAGGCCTTCAATTAATTCAATCCAAAACCAGTTTGTTGTCCAAAATGATTTTGGCGTATCTTTTGCGGTCGGTGGCTATGAGGTTGACGAACTCGGCAGTGGTTCCGCCTTTGGCAACTGCGCCTTGGCCAATGAGTTGTTGTTGAACGTCGGGCATGGCCAAGACTTGTTGCAAGCTTTGCGAAATTTTGTCCAAAATTGGTTGAGGTGTGCCAGCGGGAGCCAGCATACCTAGCCAAGAACCAGACTCGGCGCCACTGATGCCGCTTTCTTCTAGGGTTGGCACATCGGGCAAGGCTGACACTCGGTTTTTGCTAGAGATAGCCAAGGCTTTCAGTTTGCCCGCTTTGATTTGTGCAGAAGTCTCAAGCACGGATGAAAAAATCATGTGCACATTGCCAGACATTAAGTCGGTCATGGCAGCGCCACCGCCCTTGTAGGGAATATGCAAAATTTGTGTACCCGTTGCAATTTTGAAAGTTTCTGCAGAGAGGTGGGGAGAGCCACCATTGCCAGAGCTGGCGTAAGTTAATTTATCGGGCGAAGCTTTGGCCAGTGCTATCAACTCTTTCACCGAATTGGCGGGTAATGATGGCGTGACAGCCAACACAAACGGCAACTCAGCAAACAAGCCAATGGGCGCAAATGAGGTGTCGGGGTTGTAGTTGAGTTTTTTGTACAAAGTTGGATTGATAGATTGGGTGCCCACGTTGCCCGTTAGCAATGTGTAGCCATCTGGCTTGGCTCTTGAGACAATTTCTAATCCAAGATTGCCCCCAGCTCCGCCGCGGTTGTCAACTAGCACCGACTGGCCCCAAAGCTGCGATAGCTTTTGCGCCACAATGCGCGAGCCGATATCTGTTCCGCCCCCTGGTGCAAATGGCACAACAAGAGTAACAGCCTTGGTGGGCCACTGGGTTTGAGCCGACACCCAGCTTGCGCTTAGCGACAAAGCAATAAGGCCCACCTTGAGAAAAGCCAAACATTTATTTTGCATCGGCAAGTCGGTCATAGCGGGCCCTTTAAAAGATTAGAAATCAGTTTGAGCAATGGCTTTATTAAAAGCCACAGCATTACTTAGGCTACTTCGAACGATTGAGTTCCCATTGCAAGCCTGCGTATTGGTGGTGCCATTGTGGCTGAATTTGTAGAAGAAGTCATGTGGTTAGGCCGGTACAACATTCAACTTTACGCCCAAGGCTGTACAGACGCGTTGAATGGTGTCTAGCCTGGGCTGCGAATCAGGCCTGAGGGCTTTGTAGAGGGCTTCGCGGCTAAGGCCGCTGGCCTTGGCAATTTCAGTCATGCCTTTTGCCTTGGCTATGTAACCCAGTGCAGCGGCAAGCTCGCCTGCGTCGTTGTCGGCCAAGACTTGGTTTAGGTATTCAGCAATGTCTTCATCAGTTTGAAGAAATTCGGCTACGTCGAATGGCGAAACATTCTCGATATTCTTGTAATTTTTCATTGAAGGCATCCTTTTAGATTTCTAGCCAGTTGCTTTGCAATAGCAATGTCTGCTATTTGCGAAGATTTATCACCACCGTACAACATGAAGACGAAAAATTCATCTAACTTATTGACTGTGTATGACATGAATGTATCCGATCGATTACTAATAGTCAATCCAAATTGATTGCCAACAGCCATGATCAAGTACCCAATGGGTTTGATGTCATTCATCCACTTGCACCCAGCCCCACCTACCAAGGCTCACCCCCAACCCATCCCATGAGCCCCCAATTGGTAAACAATGTTGATCTGACCCCAATTAACCAACTTGCATCAACTTACAAATTGTCGAAAATAGTTGACATTTGCCGACGTATTGTAATAATGCGGGCATGTCAGCTCATCAAACCTCACACCTCATGCGCACCCGAGACCTGGAAACTCAGGGAATCAACCGCGTGGCCATTGGCGCCATGGTGGAGCGGGGTGAATTGGTAAGGCTAGGCCGAGGTCTTTATAGTGCGCCAGACTATTCGCCTTCCGAAAACTCCTCTGTGGCCTTGGTGGCCCTCAAGTACCCTAAAGCGGTTTTTTGTTTACTGACAGCGCTGAGGCTGCACGGCATTACAACTCAAAACCCTCACGAAATTTGGATTGCCATAGAACACAAGGCGCGCCAACCTATGATGGATTTTCCACCGCTCAAGGTGGTTAGATCGACTGGGCCAGGATTGGAGGAGGGTATTGAGCAAATGGAAGTTGACGGCGCTGTACAAATTCCTGTTACCAACCTGAATAAAACAATTGCTGACTGCTTTAAGTTTCGCAACAAAGTTGGATTGGATGTGGCACTTGAGGCGCTCAAAGAGGCTTGGGCAGCCAAGAAAATTAACATGGATGAGCTTCACTACTTTTCGCAGTTAGGGCGGGTAGATAAAGTGATGCGGCCATATTTAGAAGTGCTCGTATGAGCGTACAAACCAATTTAGAGTCCTCGATACAAGCACGATTGTTGAATTACTCACGCGTCAACAAGCGTGAATATGGGCAGGTACTTACCATGTTTGCTCTGGAGAGGCTTCTTTACAGATTAAGCCAATCAAAACACTCGGAGAACTTTCTGCTAAAAGGTGCTTTGCTTTTTGATCTTTGGTTTGATGTGCCCTTAAGGCCAACTCGCGACATAGACTTACTGGGCTTTGGCCTGGCGGAGTTGCCGCATGTGGTTGGGGTGTTTGAAGACTTGTGCCGTTTAAAGGTTGCAGACGGAATGGACTACAAGACAGAAAGCATTCAAGCGGATGAAATTCGAAAGCAGGCCAACTATGCTGGCATTCGGGTTTCGCTTTTGGCTTTGCTTGGTAATTCAAGAATTTCTATTCAAGTGGACATTGGATATGGCGATGCCGTAACACCCGCACCTGAGGAGGCCTTGTATCCTGTTTTGCTGGACGATTTGCCCGCTCCTAAGCTACGTGTATATCCGATGTACACCGTGGTAGCGGAAAAGCTTGAAACCTTGGTGTCGCTGGGAATAGCCAATACGCGAATGAAAGATTATTTTGATTTGTGGGTGTTGCACCAACAGGGTAAGTTTGATAATGAATTATTGAGAACTGCTATAGCTGAAACATTTTTACGTCGAGGCAAGCCACTGCCTAAGGGAGTTCCAGTGGGATTGAGCGACGAATTTTCTGGTGATGTTCAAAAGCAGAGACAGTGGTTGGTGTTTTTGAAGAAGAACCAACTGGCCCAACTTGACCTTGGTGTGCTGATAGTCGGCTTGCGAGCATGGCTTATGCCGCTGATCGTAAAGTGAGACAGATTTTGTTTTGATGATGGCTGCCAAATTAATGTTGATCTGACCCCAATTAATTAAGCAAACACCACACTGATCCTGCCATGTGGTTTGGTGCGAGGGGCTTTCTTCACGATGATTTGAACGTCACGTCCCAGGCGGTTGAGACATTCGAGCATTTTTAATTCGCTGACGCCCCTAAACTGGCCACGTAGTATGAGCGACAGTTTGGATTGAGGGATGCCAAGGATGATGGCGGCTTCTGTTTGGGTCAGGTGTCGTCGCTGAATAATTTGAGAGATTTTTTCTGCAAGTTGAGCCTTTAGCAGCATTTGTTCTGAATCGGGAAATTCTAAATCTGCGTAGACGTTGGTTGAGCCTTGGGTAATTGAGGTCATTTGGAAGTGTCCTGGCTATGTGCTTTTGCTGATTTGTAGTTGATAAGAATAAGATTCAGATCCGACTGACTGGTCTTGATGCCCTCTGAAGATTTCTTTTGGAAACAGTGCATAACATAAATGCCTTTTTTGAAATCTGTCGTGTAAACAAGCCACAAAAATCCTTAACTTCTGAGGGTAGGGCAGCAAGGTCTTTCCTCGAAGTACCTATCCAAAAGAGAGTCTTCGTTTGAATTTCCATGAATTATATCCATTTGGGAATAATTCACTATTTTGGGCTCCAGGCTCGTTTAGATGTCATTCATCCACTTGCACCCCTCAACCCCACCAAATTTAATTGGGGTCAGAGCAACATTAATTTCCAATCAAAGGGTGGGAGAGGCTAAGGGGGGCTGAACGATTTCTGGTACTCCAGTATGAGGAAGCCCCCCTTAGCCTCTCCCGCCCTTTGATTGACGAAATTAATGTTGCTCTGACCCCAATTAAAAGCTCATCTGGCGAGCCTTGGATGCCTCAAAGTTGAAACCTGAGGAGAACGACATGAACGAGACTTATACGTTTGAAGACATTGACGCGCTAATTTGGAATTGCTTGCAGGGGAGTGAAAACTCTCAAGATTATTTGGGTTATGTGAGAACCCAAATGGGGTTTAAAGCCCATCAGAAAGAGGCACTGAAGCTGGCCAGGCAATATTGGTATGGCGCAGACTCTGAAGCCTTTTTCCCCAAGGCCTTGGCAGCCGTCACCGCCCTTGCAGACAACGGCAACACAGCGGCCATGGCGCATTTAGGGCGGTGGTACAGGCTAGGTGCTGGTGTAGAACTTAATCTTGAAATTTCTGAAAACTGGTACCAAAAAGCAGTCGACTTGAATGATGGCAACGGTCATATTGGCTTAGGCAGGCTGTGCTGGAAATCAAGCCCCAACAAAGCAGCCGCGCATTTCAAAATGGCGCTTCAAATGGGCGAACTCAATGCCCACAGCCACTTGGCCGATCTCGATCGAGAAAACGAACTCGAGCACTTGCAAAACGCATTGCAAACAGGCGAGTCTTATGCCGACTATGCCTACGGCCATTACCTCATCCGCCAAGCCAACACCGACGAAGAAAAAGCCAGGCACATACACTGGATAGAAAAGGCCGCCAAGAAGGGCTATGGCTACGCCGCGCTCATGGTAGCCATGCACCATTTCAAGGGTGAAATGGGCTTTGAAGAAAATATAGAAAACGCCAAAGAATGGTGCCGCATGGGCTGCGACACAGGAGAGTTGGCGGCGCTCATGTGGTTTGGCAATCGGTTTCTTCACTTGCCAGATTCACAAGAAGAAGCCGAGGCGCACTTAATGTCCGCTTGCATGTTAGGCGACAAGGTGGCTCAGGGCTATTTGGGCGGCTGGATGGTGAGTCGCGGCAAGTCTTTTGAAGAACAAGCCCAAGGCATTGAGTGGCTGCGCAAAAGTGTGGCGCAAGGCCATGCGTCTGGCATGTACACATTGGCCGATGCTTTGCGAAAAGGCAAAGGCACAGAAGTCAATACCCAAGAGGCGCACGCTTTGTTGGAGCAGGGCGCTCAATTGGGCAGCTCTGAATGTCAATCTTTTCTGGGCATTGCCTACATGTATGGCGATGAAGTGCCCGTTGACAAAGAACGCGCTCACGATTTGTTTCAAATTGCGTCCTTGCAAGGCGATTTGTGGGCTACTTTTTTGCTGGGCATTACCTACGAAGCGGGGGATGGTGTGCAACAAGACTTAAGCAAGGCGTTTGAGTGTTTCATGCAGGCCAGCGAGGCGGATTTTGCAGGTGCGCAATTTCGCATTGGCAGGGCGCTCATGCGCGGACATGGGGTGCCAAAAAACAAACCCGGTGGTGTGAAGTGGTTACTGAAAGCAGCCAACGCAGACTTCTCAGATGCCATGATTATTTTGGGCGCCACACTCATGTCGGGCGATGGGGTGGAGGTGAACTATCGCCGAGGTGCGGCGTGGTTTCAAAAGGCGGCCGATTTGGGCAATGCCGAAGCGATGTATGAGTTGGCTACGTTTTACATGGAAGGCGATGGCGTGGAAGCAGACCCCGAGAAGGTGAAACATTGGATGTTCAAAGCGGCAGGCTTGGGCCAAGATCAAGCGGTTGAGTGGGTCAATGAGAATTACCCCGATCAACCTGACTGGTTGAAAGATTTAAAAAAGGATGCTCAAGATATTTCTACAACTGACGCAGAGCTTGACCCTAAAACAAGCGATGATGATGTGATGAAGCCTAAAGCCAAGGACGACTCTGAATGAATTTTAAAAAGCTAGCGTTTGTTTTTTTAATGTGCACCAGCGCTGTGGCGTTTGCACAATACAAACCTTCCTACACGGTGGTGAAAAGTAACTCGCGATACGAGGTGAACAAAGATGCGTCTTACACACAATTTTTGGAAGAACAAAATCGCGTGGACACGCCGCAAGGTATTCGTTTGTTGGGTGAAAGAAAAATTACCTACAACTCAACGCTAGAAGATGTTGAAGTGTTAGAGGCTTACACCATCCAGCCCGATGGCTCGCGCATTGTGGTGCCGCTGGACAAAATTCGCACGCAAGACGAAGCGGCCGATGATGGTTCTATTTACAGCGACAGCAAATCGAAAATCATCATTTACCCCAAGCTAGAGGTCGGCAGTCAGGTGTATTACCGAGCCAAGGCTGTTCAGCACACGCCCGAGTTTCCGGGCCACTTCTTTTTGTGGGAGCACTATAGTCCGCATGCGCGTTATGAAAGTGTCAATGTTGAGTTGTTTCACGATATAGGCATAGAGGTGGGCGTTAACACCAAGGGCATGCAGGGCGGCAAGTTGGATGTGTCTTCTATTCCCAATACAGTGGCTTACAAATTCACGTTCAGCCAAGACAAGGCCTATCCCAATGAAGAGTCACGTGCAGACCTGCCAGACTTTGCGCCCAACTTTTCTGCCAGCACCTTCAAAACGTATGCAGATGTAGGCTTTGCGTACCAAGTCAGGGCCAAAGAAAAGGCAAAAGTCACACCCGCCATACAAACGCTTGCAAATGAACTCATTCAAAAGGTCAACGCCAAAACAACTTTAGAAAAAGTAAAGGTGCTACACCACTGGGTGGCCCAAAACATTCGCTACTTAGGCATTTATGTGGGGGCTGGCGGTTATGTGCCCCACGATGCGCAAAGTATTTTGGACAACCTTTATGGCGACTGCAAAGACCATGTAACCATTTTGGAATCATTGCTAGCCGCTGCAGGCATCGATAGCTCGCCCGCCCTCATTAATTCCGGCAGCGCCTACTTGCTTCCCCAACTTCCCACGCCAGGCATTTTTGACCATGTCATTACGTATGTGCCCAGCTTAAATGTTTTCTTAGATTCCACCAGCCGTTTTGCGCCCTTGGGCACATTGCCAAGTGGTGACATGGACAAGCCCGTGGTGCTGACTGCAACAGGCACGCTCAGCCGCACACCCATGACGCATCCTGCTAAAGACCGTACAGAAGCGCGCATTCAAATGAAGCTCACGCGCGAAGGCAACATTAAAGGCAAGAGCCAAGCCAAAATGTTGGGTGTGTTTGAGGTGGCTTCTAGAGGCTCTCAGTTCAATTATCAGAACAAAAACCAAACAGACATTGTGAACAGATTGCTATCGCGTTTTCAAGAAACTGGCTGGGGTGAAATTGGCAAAACAGAACCCACCAACTACGACAAAGCTTGGCAAGTGAATTCCGCTTTTGAGTTAGACCCCGTGGTCAATGTGCCTGGCCCCAGTGCCATGGCCATTCCGGTGGGCTTGGCGCCTGGACGCATCAAAAATTTTGCAGACATCGTGTTACCCAAGGAAAGAAAATTTCCCACTGCCTGCAATGCAACTCAGCACGAAGAATGGATTGAACTTTCATTTCCCAAAGACATGAAAATCACGCGGGTGCCCAAGGGCGTGACGTTTTCAAAAGGCGATGTACGGTATCAATCAACCTACGAGCTTGCCGGGCAGTTGTTAAAAATTAAACGCACCTACACCGCCACAATTAAAGAAACCATTTGCGACTCAGCAGCCGACAAATGGTTTTCAGAATTTACACAGGTGCTCAGAAGAGACTTGCGACAGCAGGTGTTTTTTGAATAGTGGATTTATTCATTCATGAACTGAATAACGTCTTCCATTCTCTTCAGAGGGTCTGGCTCACTTAACAGTTGCAACTTCAATTCGGGGCCACCGGCAATGGCCTCTGCATAACGGTTGGCCAACCAGCCGCATTGGTCCAAGTGGTAGGGCGCAAAGATAGGAAGTTTGTCCAATAAACCTTGCTTTTGGGCAGACGCAATCACTTTGCCCAGCCTGTCGGCGTGAGTTTGCAAGTGGGGTGGCAATTCAACTTCAGGATCTTGCGGGGTGTATTGAACATTGCCTTGCCACACACCAAACGGGCCAGGTTGAACGTTTGCTATTTCAAAACGCAAACCCCCTTGGCATACCACCCGAAAGAAATTGGGTTGGACTTGTTCAAATTCACGAATGTGTGCCAAGCAGCCATGCGAGTAAAGCAAGGGCTGCTGGCCAGGAACCTGAACCTCGCTACCCGCCTTAAGCCAAGGCACGCCAAATGGAATTTGTTGCTGATGGCACCGTTTCATCAGGTCAAGGTAGCGAACCTCAAAAATCTGAAGTTGCAACATCCCATCGGGAAACACCCCGTGAGAAAGCGGAAAAAGAGGAATGGTGTCGGTCACTTGGTTTAGATCAATAATTGGGGTCAGATCAACATTAATAAATGAGGTCAGATCAACATTAATTTTCTTTGATTCAAAAGGATCTTAGTGCGAAAAAAATTAATGTTGATCTGACCCCATTTATTTTGACCCCATTTATTGGGGTTTACGGGGTAGGCTTTCTGGAAGGGCTTGGGTAGGATGCTTTATTCGAAATTGGAGTTGTTGATGTTTGCTACCCTTCGTTTTAGTCCTACCAGTTGGCTCATTTTTGCAGCAGCCCTCTTCGCCAGCAACGCCCTCATGGCGCAGAGTTGGCCTAACAAACCGATCAAAGTCATTGCCCCTTACCCACCAGGGGGCCCCAGTGATTTGGTCATGCGCACCGCCGCCGACAAAATTCAGGCCATCTTGAAGCAGCCCATCGTCATTGAAAACCAGCCCGGTGCTGGCGGCAACATTGGCGCGGCAGCCGTGGCGCGTGCGGCGCCCGATGGCTACACATTTCTCATTGCCACCGACACACTGCTCACTGTCAATCCGCATGTTTATAAGAACATGTCTTTCAAGCTAGAAGACCTCAAACCCATCAGCGTGTTGTCCTCCTTCAGTCAAACCTTGGTCTGCAACCCCGCGCTGGGTGTGAAAAACTTGAATGAGCTCATTGCCAAATCAAAAACCACGCCACTCAGTTATGCCTCGGGCGGCGCAGGTGTGCCGGGGCATCTCTCCACCGAATTGTTGCTGAACATGACCGGCATGCAGATGACCCATATTCCCTACAAAGGCCCAGCGCCTGCCATGCAGGATGTGCTGGCAGGGCAAGTGCCTTGTGGTTTGTTAGCGGGCCCCACCGTTTTGCCCCATGTTCGTTCAGGCAAATTAATCGCCTTGGCGGTATCGGGCCATGGCCGCTCGCCCACCTTGCCCGACGTGCCCACCATTGCAGAAGCCGGTGTGAAAGGTTATGAAGCCGATTTCAGCCTCATTTTGCTGGCCCCTCGGCAAGTGCCCGATGAGTTAGTCAATAAATTTCGACAAGCCGTTGTGGATGCCCTGCGCACACCCGATGCCACTGAGCGACTGAAAGCCACTGACCAAGTGGTAATTGGCAGCACCCCCGAGCAGGCTGTGGCCAAAGTGGCCAAAGACTTTGCCAAGTGGGGCGAAGTGGCCCGTAAAATTGGGTTGAGTCTGGATTAAAAGTTAAATGAGGGGACTCAATTAACAGAGCTGCGATGTCACAACTTTTCAGCGACACCGCCCGTCATCGCCAAATAGGCATTGCCTTGGTTACTGTGACCACCTTGATGTTTGCGGTGTTAGATACCAGCGCCAAGTGGTTGGTGCAAACCTTGCCTGTGTTGCAGGTGGTTTGGTTGCGGTTTTTGTTTCACACCCTTTTGACCACCGCTATTTTCATGCCTTCTATGGGCATTGAATTGTTCAAGATTAAAAATCACCGATTGCAGTTATTGCGTGGGGTGATGTTGGCTGTGATGACGGGGGCCAATTTTTTTGCTTTGCAATATTTGCAGTTGGCAGAAACAGGGGCGGTTCAGTTTTCTGTGCCCATTCTCATTGCGCTTATTTCTGCTTGGTTGCTTCACGAGCGCCTAGACGCCAAAAGATGGTTGGCCATTTGTTTGGGTTTTGTGGGCGTGTTGGTCATTATTCGGCCGGGTAGTCATGGCTTTCATCCGGCCATTCTTTTGAGCATCTTCAACGCATTTCTGTACGCAGCCTTCAACATAATGACGCGTCGGTTGGCCAGTAGCGACAATCCAATTTCAACGCAACTTGCCTCTGCAGCCGTGCCTTCATTGTTGCTGGCGCCGTTTGCCATTTTGAATTGGCAATCGCCAGACGGTTGGCAGATGTGGTGCATTATTTTGCTAACCGGTTTAACGGGTGGCTTGGGTCATACCGCCTCAGCGCTGGCCCATCGATATGCAACTGCGGCAGTGTTGGGTCCGTTTTTGTATCAACAAATTATTTACATGGCTCTTGGCGGCTGGCTGATATTCGGCCAAATACCCGATGCCGCCGTGGTGCTGGGTGCCAGCATTGTGGTGGTCAGTGGTTTGTATTTGCTGTGGCGCGAATTCAGATTGACGCAACAATAATTGGGGTCAAATAATTGGGGTCAGATCAACATTAATTTACTTAGCGCATAGGTCGCTGTGAATCACAAAAAATTAATGTTGATCTGACCCCAATTATTTGACCCCAATTATTCAGTTGAATTCTGTCATCAGTTGGCCAGAAAGCGGCGCATTCTCAATCATGCCGTTTTGGTCGGCAATTAAATCGCCATTGACCCAAACGCCGTGAACACCAATGGCATCGGTTTGCAACCTTGGTGCGCCTAGAGGCAAATCGAACACGCGTTTTTTCTCGCCGCGACCCACTGTTTGAGGGTCGAATAAAAGCAAGTCAGCAGCATAGCCTTTTCGCAGCAAGCCACGATTTTTCAATCCTAAAATTTCTGCAGGCTGAGCGGTCAGTTGATGCACTGCTTGACGCAATGGCATGGCGCCCATGTCTCTTGACCAGTAACCCAGTAAGTGCAAACCAAATCCGGCGTCGTTGAAAAATGTGAGATGCGCACCTGCATCGCTTAAGGAAACTAAGCTGTGCGGATGATTCAGCAGATTGGCTACGGCATCAGTATCGCTGTTCAACAACATGGCAGTGAAAACGGTTTGCAAGTCTTCTTCAACAGCCAGATCGAGTGCAAAGTCTAGCGGATCTACGCCTTTTTTCGCTGCAAGCTTTGCCACGCTTTGCTGTTCATAAACTTGATTCAATGGGTTGAAAGTTTCAACCACATGCACCTTTTCCCATTCGCTGTTGAACAATCTAAATGATGCAGTTTGCAAAAGCTCATGTTTCACTTTGGCTCTAAATTCAGCGTTTGCCAAGCAAGCTTTCAGCTCGGCGTGTTGCAAGCCTAATGCGGGTTTCCAACTGACCAAGCCTTCAACGGGATAAGCCGAGGCGAACGTAAAGTCCATGCTCAGTGGGCAGCAAGACACTTGACCTTTGAGTTTGTGGCCGCGCTCGTTGGCTTCAGTGATGGCTTTCAAATCGTTGAACACACCTTGGGGGTTGGTGGAGTTGTGCAGCAATGCGGCCACCATGACGGGCCGCTTGCTTTGGGCTGCCAATGACTCGAGGAAGGCCACCGGCATTTGACCGCCCTTGGTCACCATGTAAACGCCGCCACCTTGGCAGCTCATGGCCATCGTAAGTTGCATCATTTCTTCGTCCGATGCCAATCTTGATGGCATGGGATAACCGCCTTCGCCGTTGTGCGCTGGACTGGTGCTGGTGGCAAATCCAATGGCGCCTGCCGCCATGGCATCGCGAACCAACGCTGCCATTTCTGAAATTTCGGCGGCGGTGGCTTCGCGTTTGTTGGCTTCTTCCCCCATCACCCAGGTGCGCACGGAGGAGTGGCCAATGTAGGCCGCCACATTGATGGCGCATTGCTTTCGTTTGAGCATGGCCAAATATTCTGGGAAGGTTTCAAAGTCCCAATCAATACCGTGTTGCAAGACTTGCAATGACATCCCTTCAACTTGCGTTAAGTTGCGCATGGTGAGTTCGCGGTCCCTGGGGCGGCAGGGGGCAATGGTAAAACCGCAGTTGCCAATAATGGCAGTGGTCACACCTAAAGCGGGCGAGGGGCGGATGTGCGAGTCCCAAGTAATTTGAGCGTCGAAGTGAGTATGTGAATCAATGATGCCGGGCATGAGTGCAAGGCCGGAAGCGTTGACGCAATTCTCAGCGGTGTACGCCAAGTTGTTGCCAATGGCCAAAATGACGCCTTCATGAACTGCGACATCTTGCAAACTGGGTTCTGCGCCAGAGCCATCAAACACCATTGCATTTTGAATGAGCGTGTCAATTTGATTCATAGACAATCCTTGATAAATGGTGCCACTAATTGGGGTCAGATCAACATTAATTTCCAATCTAAAGGGCAAAAGGCGAAGGGGGGCTGAACGATTTCTGGTACGCCAGTATGAGGAAGCCCCCCTTCGCCTTTTGCCCTTTAGATTGACCAAATTAATGTTGATCTGACCCCAATTAAGGAACTTCTTTGATTTCAATCATGATTTCGTTGCGCCTGAACAGAGGGACGGTCCAGGGGGGGTCGTATCTAGAGAGTTGAGGGTTGCCCAAAACTTGGATGTTTTTTTGTTGCAACCATGCCAGCAATTCATCGGTTTTACCTTGAACGTTGGCCATCGTGTTGAATCCCGTATAACTGTTGACCGCAAACAATTTTCCGGGAACTTCTTTCAATTTCACATCCGCATTGTTGGGTTGCGGAATACTGTTGATGTTGTATTTGGCCGGCATCACAAAGTGAACGCGCCACATTTTGGCATTGGCCAAATCTACCGTGGCTGAACTTAAAGTTACGGGTGCCGTCATCGCAATTTTTTGAGACTGCGGTTCAAGTGTGACCGGCGCTGTCATGGCAATTTTCGAAGAACTTCCGGTCTGTGCAACTCGGTTATTGCCAAATATATAGTCAGCAATTTTTCTAAATCCCTTGGTAGACGCTTCGTCCATATCGCCTTCGACCACGGTTTCAGCAATCAAAAAAGGCGCGTACAGCCGCACTTCAAACGTATCCACTTTAGAAATGATTTTGAAAGCCGGTTCCTCAATCGCCATGGCAGATTGCCCCCATATCAAAAGAATAGTTAAAAGAATTTTTTTCATTGAAGTCGTCATAAATAATTGGGTTCAAAAATAAATGGGGTCAAATAAATGGGGTCAGATCAACATTAATTTTCTGTGATTCAAAGAGAACTATGCGTTTAGTAAATTAATGTTGATCTGACCCCATTTATTTTTGACCCCATTTATTCTCCAGTATG
>CANKBG010000049.1 GCA_947479935.1 Comamonadaceae bacterium | reverse complement strand
TTGGTCATGCGCACTGGCAACATGGCCATGGACGTCACCGATTTGGTTCACCCCGATGTGGCTGAATTGGCCGCACTTGCCGCCAAAATTGTAGGCTTGGACATTGCCGGCGTCGACTTGGTAGCTCAAGACATTTCAAAGCCCATGAAAGCTCAAGGTGCCGCCATTGTGGAAGTCAACGCAGGGCCAGGCTTGCTCATGCATTTGAAGCCCGCCACCGGATTGGCACAGCCTGTCGGTCAAGCCATTGCCGCGCACTTGTTTAACGCCAACTCCGAGCCGCGCATTCCCGTCGTGGGTGTCATTGGCCAAGAAAACACCACGGGTACAAGTCACCTCATTGCATGGCTTTTGCATTTGCAAGGTTGGCAAACTGGCCTTTCATCGGCCAAGGGATTGTTCTTGGGCCAACGTTGTTTGCAAAATCAAAACGGCATGGAATGGGACTCGGCACAGCGACTCCTCATTAACAGGTCGGTTCAAGCTGCAGTCTTTGAAACCTCTGCCAGACATCTGTTGGCTGAAGGCCTCCCCTACGACCGCTGCCAAGTGGGTGTGATCACCTCCATGCCCAAGGCTGAAGGTTTACAAGACCTCTACATTCAAACAGACTCGCAAATGCCCAACGTGGTGCGTACACAAATGGATGTGGTACTGGCCAATGGCATGGCGGTTCTCAATGCAGACGACCCCGAGGTCTCTGACCTTGCACAATATTGCGATGGCGAAGTCACTTATTTTGCAAACTCTGAAGACAACCCTCTTATTGTGAAACACCGCAGCGAAAATGGTCGTGTCGCCTTTTGGCGCAAGAACCATCTTGTGCTGTCCGAGGGCACTCAAGAAATTGAAGCCTTGAATCGTCAACTGCCGGCCATTGACAAGTTGCTGAAAAATCAACATCTCAAATGCATCGAGGTTCTCGCAGCGTCTGCTGCCGCTTGGGCTCTTGGCATCAACACCGACCTCATTCGTGCTGGCATCAAAAGCTTTGGACAAAGCCCTGGCTCACATTGAGTCAGCGCAACTTGCCACACGCATCCACTTAAGACTGCAAGACGCGCCTCAATCAGGACAACTGTTAAATGGAAGTATCAAGAATTCGAGCTTTGCGGGGACCCAATTTATGGAGCCGACAAACCAGCATTGAAGCCATTGTGAGTTGCGAGCCCCACGAACGAGAAATGTTGACGGGCAATGAATTTGAAAAACAGTTGCGCCGCATTTTTCCTGCAGTAGGACCTCTTGAAGGCTCCCGTCCTGGTGAACCCGCCAGCATGGCCCATGCCCTTGAAAAAATTAGCCTGAGCCTGCAAAACCAAGCGGGTTGTCCCATTACTTTCAGTCGCACCACAGCCACGGAAGACGAAGGTGTTTACCAAGTGGTGGTGCAATACACAGAAGAGGCCGTCGGTCTTCTGGCACTCAGCTGGGCAGATAAGCTCTGCCAAGCCGTTAAAACGAAATCCACCTTCGATTTAAATCAAGCTCTCGACGAGTTGCGTGAGTTGGACGAAGATGTTCGCTTAGGCCCCTCTACAGGCTCCATTGTGGATGCTGCTGTGCTGAAAGGCATTCCCTATCGCCGACTCACCAAAGGCAGCATGGTCCAGTTTGGTTGGGGCTCCAAACAACGCCGAATTCAAGCCGCCGAAACGGATACCACCAGCGCCATTGCTGAATCGATTGCACAAGACAAAGACCTCACAAAATCTTTACTGCTAGCAGCAGGCGTACCCGTTCCCATTGGGCGTCCTGCCAAAGACTTAGAAGACGCTTGGGCGATTGCTCTGAACATTGGTCTTCCCGTTGTTGTCAAACCTCAAGACGGCAATCAAGGCAAAGGGGTGACAGTCAATATTGTGGCGCGCGACCTCTTCAATCAAGCCTACGAAACAGCTGCACGCTATGGTGAGGTATTGGTAGAACAGTTTTTGCCCGGTAGTGACTATCGACTTTTGGTTGTAGGTAAAAAGTTGGTAGCTGCCGCACGTCGCGAGCCCCCCTTGGTGGTAGGTGATGGCGCGCACACTGTGAAAGAGCTTGTGGACAAAGTAAACACAGACCCTCGCCGCGGCGATGGTCACTCTACCTCCCTCACCAAAATTAAGTTTGACGACATTGCCATTGGACGACTCAAGCTACAAGAGCTAGAGCCCAACTCTGTGCCCGAAAAAGGCAGACGCGTCATACTTCGAAACAACGCCAACTTATCTACGGGTGGCACCGCCACCGATGTCACAGATGACGTTCATGCCGAGGTGGCCGCTAGGGCTGTGGCTGCCGCTCAAATGGTGGGCGTTGATATCTGTGGCGTCGATGTCGTTTGTGAATCCGTTCTGAAGCCGCTGGAAGAACAAAATGGGGGCGTGGTTGAAGTCAATGCAGCACCTGGATTGCGTATGCACATTAGCCCCTCCTTTGGAAAAGGCCGCAATGTTGGCAAGGCTGTCATTGACCACATGTTTCCCAATGGCGACAACGGGCGGATCCCGGTCATTGCGGTCACTGGAACCAATGGCAAAACTACCACAGTCAGGCTCACCGCGCATTTGCTTAAAGCGAATCAACTTCGCGTTGGCATGACCAACACCGATGGCGTTTATGTCAACGGGCGCCAAATCGACGACGGTGATTGCAGCGGCCCGCGCAGCGCACGCAATGTGCTGATGCACCCTGAAGTGGATGCCGCTGTCTTTGAAACGGCTCGCGGTGGATTGCTCAGAGAGGGCTTGGCCTTTGACCGCTGCCAAGTGGCCATTGTGACCAACCTAGGGTCGGGTGACCACTTAGGTTTGAACTACATCACCACGCTAGAAGACCTGTCAGTGCTAAAACGCGTCATTGTGCTGAATGTGGCGCCTGATGGCATGGCAGTTCTCAATGCAGCAGACCCCAAGGTGGCCATGATGGCCAATATGTGTCCTGGCGACGTGACTTTCTTTTCTCTCGACCCTCACCATCCTGTTTTGGCCACCCACCGCGCGCAAGGCAAACGAGTGGTTTATACCGAAGGTGGCAGCATTGTTGCGCAACAAGGCAAAAAATCTTTCCGCATTCCTCTGAGCGACGTGCCGCTTACGCGCCAAGGACAAATTGGCTTTCAAACTGAAAACGTCATGGCCGCAGTGGGTGCCGCATGGGCTGTTCATGTCCCTTGGGACATCATTGCACAAGGTTTGTCTACGTTCATCAGCGACATTCAAGGCGTGCCAGGTCGCTTCAATGTGTTTGATTACAAGGGCGCCACTTTGATTGCCGATTACGGACACAACCCAGATGCCATTCAAGCATTGGTGCAAGCAGTTGACAACATGCCCGCACAAAAACGAGTTGTGGTCATTAGCGGTGCAGGAGATCGACGCGACCAAGACATTCGGGATCAAACTCAAATTTTGGGCACTGCCTTTGACGAGGTCATCTTGTATCAAGATGCTTGCCAACGTGGGCGCAGTGATGGAGAAGTCCTTCAATTGTTACGTGAAGGGCTCAATGGCGCGCCGCGTACGTCGCATGTTCAAGATATTCAAGGTGAATTCAATGCCATTGACACGGCATTGTCTCGACTCTCAAGCGGAGACCTGTGCCTCATTTTGATAGACCAAGTTGAAGCCGCTCTTGCCTACATCAAGAGCAAGGTCGACGAAACCAAACTGAGCTTGGTTAAGTAAACCACATCACTGCGGTGCAAGTGGTTACAAAAATAGCAACCCACTGCAGTAATCGTTGCCAACTGGGTTCTTGATTTTCAACGTGCAGATGAATCCATTGGCCGATCCATACTGACAAGCCAAAAGAGCAGAGCATGCCCAAGGCATTCATTGGAATATTTGCAGGCCCATCATTGAATACCAAAGCACTGACACACAGGCTCACGCCAAAATGAATTAAGAAAATGGCGTAGGAGGCGTTTGAGAGTTTTTGAATCCACTGAATTTTCAAAGCTTGAATAGGGCGGCAATCTGTGGCTTCGTAAAAAGAAAGCAAGGCGGCTATTGCTATGGCTACCAGCAATCTAATTCTAGGTTGATAGACCATTGCCAAAGCGCCCAAAATCAAAATACCTAAACCTAAAGTTCGATGGTTTATCTTGAAACCTGAATGGCGCCAACAACCCACGCACAAACCTAAACCATAAGCGTAGAAAAAATAAGTTCCCCAAATTTCACCCAAAGGATTGAGGTTCCAAAAAAAGATAGATCCCAAGGTCAGCAATGTCCAAAAACCTAACGCCTTTCTGATGACGGATCCTTTGCCGGAACGTTGTTGCCAGTGATGCGCAACACCTGCACAAATCAGTGCCATCGCAAACAACTGAAAATCGATCGCCACATACCAAACACCTGCAGAGAATGCCTCCAAATACATCACATCTTGTAGGAGCAGAATGTGCGCCAAAACTTGTACGGGTGAGGGCCTGTCCGACAAAGACACATGATCAAAATAAGGGCGAACAAGCGCTGTTACTGCAACAGTCAAAGACAGCGCCACCAACAAAGGAATGACCAAGCGTTGATACCGCGCCCATAAACTGGCGACCCAATTAAATTCAGCCTGAGTCAAGGCTCTGGTCCAATACTTGGCATTCAAATAACCACCGACCACTAAAAAGACTTGAACTGCAAGCAACCCATGTTCAAAAAGAAAGTCTATGAAGCTGGGCGCCCATACTGACACCACTTCAGACATGGGTCCATAAATGGCCAAGTGATGCCACACAATCAGCACGCAGGCAAATGCCTTCAAGAGATCTATGACCTCCGATCGTTCTGATTTCACTTTTGCATTTTTTAGAATTAAAGAGCCAATCGAGCTCGGGCTGTAGCGTATTCTTGCTTCAACTTGGCCACAAATTCAGCGGTACTCACCACCGCTTGCACTGCGCCAATGCCTTGACCACAACCCCAGATGTCTTTCCATGCCTTTTTGGCGTCGCCGCCAAAGTTCATGGCAGAGGGATCTGACACCGGTAGGTTAGCGGGATCAAGGCCCGCAGCCTTGATAGACGGTGCCAAATAGTTACCGTGAACGCCCGTGAACAGATTGGTGTAAACGATGTCATCTGAGTTGGAATCAACAATGGCTTGCTTGTAGGCATCTGCCGCGCGGGCTTCTGTGGTTGCAATGAAAGCAGAGCCGATGTATGCAAAATCAGCACCCATGGCTTGAGCTGCCAGCACCGCGTCGCCGTTGGCGATGGAACCCGACAAAGCCACAGGGCCGTCAAACCATTGGCGAATTTCTTGAATCAACGCAAAGGGACTTTTCTCACCCGCATGACCGCCAGCGCCAGCGGCCACTGCAATCAGGCCATCTGCGCCTTTTTCAATGGCTTTGTGCGCAAATTTGTTGTTAATGATGTCGTGCAACACCACGCCCCCATAGCTGTGCGCTGCTTGATTGATGTCTTCGCGTGCACCCAGAGAAGTGATGATGATGGGCACCTTGTACTTCACACACATAGCCATGTCGTGTTCTAACCTGTCGTTGCTTTTATGCACAATTTGATTAATGGCAAAAGGTGCAGCAGGTCGATCGGGATGGGCTTTGTTGTATGCCGCCAGCGTTTCAGTAATTTCAATCAGCCACTCTTCCAACTGAGCCGCGGGTCGTGCATTTAAAGCGGGCATCGATCCCACCACACCTGCCTTGCATTGCTCAATGACCAACTTTGGATTGCTGATGATGAACAAAGGTGAGGCGATCACCGGAAAAGGTAAATTGGCTAAAACAGCCGGCAGTTTAGACATGAGGTTTCCCTAAATTTTTAAGATGCGGCGAACCGCTTGGAAGGCGCCATTTTAGAAAGCTTCCAAAGAAAGCTCTGTGACGCACTTTGCACCATCCACAATGCTGTCGCGAACGCCTGGGGCACGGCTAAGCAAATGATCTGCATAAAAACGAGCAGTGGTGATTTTGGCATCCATAAAGGCTTTGTCGTGGCCTTTTGCACTCTCGGAAAAAGCCACCAACATGGCACGGCCCATTTGCCAGCCAGCCATCAAGTTGCCGCTTAACATGAGATAGGGCACACTGCCTGCAAACACGTCATTGGGGTGTGCCTTGGTATTGCCTGCCACGAAATTAACCACATCAATGAAAGCCAATCGAGCCGCCCTCAATCGGCGGCCCACGGCTTGTGCATCCGCATGTGTGTGGGCCAACAATTCCTGTTCTGTGTGTTCAACTTGCGAAGCCAAGGCCTTGGCAGTTTGGCCTCCATCTCTGGCGGTTTTACGGCCAACCAAATCGTTGGCTTGAATGGCTGTGGTGCCTTCGTAGATGGTCAATATTTTTGCATCACGGTAGTACTGTGCTGCCCCTGTCTCTTCAATGAAGCCCATGCCACCGTGAACTTGAATGCCCAGCGACGTCACTTCCAAGCTCATTTCAGTGCTGTAGCCTTTGACCAGCGGCACCATGAACTCATAGAACAATGCATTTTGCTTGCACACTTCTGCATCAGGATGATGATGTGCTGCATCGTAAGCAGCAGCGGCCACCGTAGCCAACGCGCGGCAACCCTCTGTACTGGCGCGCATGGTCATGAGCATGCGCTTCACGTCGGGGTGATGAATGATCGGCGCCGATGTGTTCATGCTGCCATCAACGGGGCGGCTTTGTACTCGGTCTTTGGCATATTGCACAGCCTTTTGATAAGAGCGCTCCGCAATGGCAATACCTTGAACACCCACCGCATAACGCGCTGCATTCATCATGATGAACATGTACTCTAGGCCGCGGTTTTCTTCGCCGACCAAATAGCCAATGGCACCGCCATGATCGCCATATTGCAACACAGCTGTAGGACTGGCCTTGATGCCCATTTTGTGTTCAATGCTCACACAATGCACATCGTTGCGGTTGCCTAGGCTGCCATCAGCCTTGACCATGAACTTGGGCACCACAAAAAGGCTGATGCCCTTCACCCCTTCTGGCGCGCCTTGCACACGCGCCAAAACCAAGTGCACGATATTTTCTGCCATGTCGTGCTCACCGTAGGTGATGTAAATTTTGGTGCCAAATACTTTGAAAGTGCCATCGGGCAAGGGCTCGGCGCGAGTGCGCACCAAGGCCAAATCTGAACCGGCTTGAGGCTCCGTCAAATTCATAGTGCCTGTCCATTCACCTGAAATAAGTTTTTCCAAATAAATGTTTTTTAAATTGTCAGAGCCTGCCGTCAGCAAAGCTTCAATGGCGCCATCTGTCAGCAAGGGGCACAAAGCAAAACTCATATTGGCAGCGTTGAGAATTTCGCAGCAGGCAGCACCGATGGTTTTAGGCAAGCCCTGCCCTCCAAAGTCTGTGGGATGCTGCAAACCTTGCCAACCGCCCTCACCGTATTGCTTGAAGGCTTCTTTAAAGCCAGGTGTGGTTTTAACCTCGCCATTTGAAAATACAGATGGGTTTTTATCGCCTTCCCAATTCAAGGGCGCAATCACATCTTGATTCAACTTAGCACACTCTTCTAACACCGCTTGTGCTGTCTCGAGCCCAGCTTCTTCAAAACCAGGCATCTGTGCAACTTGATCAATGCGCGCCAAGTGTTCAATGTTGAAAAGCATGTCTTTTAAGGGGGCAACGTAACTCATCTCATTCTCCAAAAAAAAGAAAGGCACCTCAAAGGATGCCTTTCAAATTCACATTCAAATTTGAATGGCTCGCTTCACAGTGCGTTGACCAATTCAGGCACAGCCACAAACAAATCTGCCTCCAACCCATAATCAGCCACGCTGAAAATAGGTGCTTCAGGATCTTTGTTAATAGCCACAATGACTTTGCTGTCCTTCATGCCGGCCAAGTGTTGAATGGCACCTGAAATGCCAACAGCCACATACAACTGAGGGGCCACAATTTTGCCAGTCTGACCCACTTGCCAGTCGTTGGGTGCGTAGCCTGCATCTACCGCAGCGCGACTGGCACCCATGGCTGCGCCTAACTTGTCTGCCAAGGGGGTGATGACTTCCGCAAACTTCTCGGCACTGCCTAAAGCGCGGCCACCAGACACAATGATCTTGGCGGCAGTGAGTTCGGGGCGATCGTTCTTGGCAATTTCACTGCCTTTGAAACTGCTCTTGCCACTGTCTGCTGTGGCGGTGACAGTTTCCACGCTGGCAGAACCACCTGTTGTGGCAGCAGCATCAAAACCTGTTGTGCGAACGGTCAAGACCTTGATGGCATCTTTGCTCTGCACGGTGGCAATGGCATTACCGGCGTAGATAGGACGCTCGAAGGTGTCTGCAGACAACACCAAGGTGACGTCACTCAATTGGGCCACATCCAACTTGGCCGCCACCCTAGGCGATACATTTTTGCCACCAGCCGTTGCAGGAAACAAGATGTGCGTGTAGTTGCCCGCAATGGCCAAAACTTGAGCGGCCATATTCTCAGCCAGTGCATGCGCAAAGGCCTCTGAATCGGCATGTATCACTTTAGACACGCCCGCAATTTGTGCGGCAGCTTGCGCAGCAGCACCCGCATGATGGCCCGCTACCAAAACATGTACATCACCACCGCAAGCTACAGCCGCGGTGACAGTGTTAAGAGTTGCACCTTTGATGGAAGCGTTGTCGTGTTCTGCAATTACCAATGAGATCATGAAATCACCTTCGAAGTATTCTTTAGCTTATCAACCAGGGTGGCCACGTCGGGTACTTTGATACCTGCAGAGCGCTTGGGTGGCTCGGTGACTTTCAATGTTGTGATGCGAGCCGACACATCCACACCCAAGTCTTCCGGCTTGAAGATGTCCAATTGTTTTTTCTTCGCCTTCATGATGTTGGGCAAAGTCACATAGCGGGGTTCATTCAAACGCAAGTCAGTGGTAATGACGGCAGGCAATGAAATGGTCAAAACTTCTAGGCCACCATCAATTTCTCGAGTGACTTGGGCCTTACCATCGATCACTTCAACTTTGGAAGCAAAAGTAGCTTGTGGCAAGTCAGCCAATGCAGCCAACATCTGGCCGGTTTGGTTGCAATCGTCGTCAATGGCTTGCTTGCCCAAGATGATCAAACCTGGCTGCTCCTTGTCAACCAAGGCTTTGAGCAACTTGGCGACTGCCAAAGGTTGCAATTCCAGATCGGCTGGGGTTTCAACCAAAATTCCGCGATCCGCGCCAATGGCCATGGCCGTGCGTAAAGTTTCTTGACACTGCGTCACTCCGCAAGACACAGCGATGACTTCTGTGGCAACGCCCTTTTCTTTCAAGCGCACCGCTTCTTCAATTGCAATCTCGTCAAAGGGGTTCATGCTCATTTTGACGTTGGCGATATCGACGCCAGTACCATCCGATTTAACGCGCACTTTCACGTTGTAATCGACGACCCGCTTGACGGGAACAAGAATTTTCATTGCCAGATCTCCAAGAAATAAAGAGGCTCACTCACGTCTTTTATTTGATTGACGTTAACGTAAACGTCAATTGTGCCTCACAACTTGATTTTCTCAAGCCTTGAGGCCAAAAAAGCACGGTCGTTCACATTTTATAGCACCTCAGGAACTGTACAGAAAAATCAAAAACATCGGGAATTCCCCGACCAATCGGTCGGCTAATTACCATTACCATGTCGGGTGCAGGGTTTGTTATCAAAATCCTATTCCAATTCGCAGTCAAACTGCACCTTACTATTACTGAACGGAGCACTTTCATGAAAAAGTCACTTTTCTCTGCCGCCCTCTTGGGCTTGGCCGCTTTGACTTCTCAAGCACAAGCCCAAACAGTTTTGACTGTCTCAAGCTGGCTACCCCCCACACACACGGCTTCTATGGCACAAAAAGAATGGTGTGACCTTTTAGAAAACAACACCAAAGGCCGCATCAAGTGCAACATCTTGCCCCGAGGCGTCACGCCCGCTCCCGGAACCTATGATGCCGTTAAAAATGGCTTGGCTGATTTGTCTTACACGGTTCATGGCTACACACCTGGCCGATTTGTTCACACTCAAATGACCGAGTTGCCTTTCTTAGGCAATAGCGCAGAAACAATCTCGATTGCATTAAGCCGCGTGACATCCAAATACCCAGAATTTGCAGCAGAGCATCAAGGCGTTAAGGTCATTACCCTCTTCACGCACGGCCCCGGCATTGTTTTCAATGTGAAGCGCCCTATTACCAAAGTTGAAGACTTGGCGGGTCTCAAATTCCGCGTCGGCGGTGGCATGGTGAACGACATGTCCAAGGCGCTCAACATGAACGTCACACTGAAACCAGCACCTGATTCCTACGAATTGCTGTCTTCGGGCGTCATGGACGGCACTTTATTTCCAGCCGAATCCACAGAGTCATTCAAAATTGACAAGATCATTAAACATGCCACCACCTTCCCAGGCGGCATGTACAACACCAGTTTTGTGTTCATGATGAACCAAGGCAAATACGAAAAATTGTCTGCCGAAGACAAAAAAGCAGTTGACGAAATTTCAGGTGAAACAGCGGCTCGCATCTTTGGTCGCGGCTGGGACAAAGTGGACCGTCGCGCCTATGCCCTGATGCAAGTGAACAACGTCTTGGTGACGAAAGCCGACGCCAAATTTGTGGCTGAAGTGAAAGCCAAAACACAACCCCTCGAGCAAGGCTGGTTGGCGGCTTCTAAAGCCAAAGGTTTAAAAGACCCCGCCAAAGTTTTGGCTGAATTCCGCGCTGAAATTGCCAAACTTGAAAAATAATGGAAGGCAAGCGCCCTAGGCGTTTGTCATTCCCATGAAAGCGGTACCTGTCAGAATTGAGAGGTGCCGTTTTTTTATGAACACTCTGGACCATTGTGAACAAATTTCTTGACAGACTCTGCAGCCTCATTTCAGGGCTTGCACTCTTCGCCATCATGGTTCTGACATTTTTTGACGTCACGGGCCGCAAATTGCTTGACCACTCCATCCCTGGCTCTTTAGAACTGACCGAGTTGTTCATGGTGGTGGTTATATTTGGCGCCTTGCCATTGGTCTCCCGTAAAGGAGAGCATGTGGTGTTTGACTCTCTTGACGGTTTTTGGCCAAAGGGTTTTGTGAAGTTTCAAAAGTCATTGGTCAACTTTTTATGCAGCATGGCTTTGCTAGCTCTTGGTTGGCTCATGATCTCCACCGGTATCGACTTTGCATCTTTTGGCGAAACCACCGCCCAACTCAAGATCTCCAAGGCGCCATTCATCATCGGCATGGGATTCATGTGTGCGTTGGCTGGCATTGTTCACTTAATTTTGGTCTTTCAGCCTTTAAGCAGCGATGAAGAATCTGAGGGCGGTGTTCTATGACCGAAGCACTGATCGGATTTGTTGCCATCTTTGGCTTGGCACTGCTGCGCATGCCGCTGGCCTTCTCTATGGGCTTGGTGGGCATTGTTGGAATTGGTCTAACCCGCGGCTGGATGCCTGCCTTGGCCAGCACTGCGCAAGTGGTTCAAGAAACAGGTTTTGCTTACACTCTGTCCGTCATCCCCTTGTTCATTTTGATGGGCAACTTTGTGGCGCGTGCTGGCTTAGCGCATGAGTTGTTTCACGCTGCCTACACCTTCATTGGTCATCGCCGGGGCGGCCTAGCTCACGCCACCATTGCAGCATGTGCTGGCTTTGGCGCTATTTGCGGATCGTCCATTGCCACAGCCGCAACCATGAGCAAGGTGGCTTATCCGTCCATGAAAAATTTGGGTTACAGCGATGCCTTGTCAACAGGCGTCATCGCTGCAGGTGGCACGTTGGGCATCATGATTCCGCCTTCTACCATCATGGTGATTTACGGCATCGTGACCGAAACACACATTGGAAAACTGTTTGCTGCAGGTGTTATTCCTGGCATCTTGACGGCCATTTTGCTCATGCTCGCCGTGGTCATCATGACCTCACGCGATCCTGAACATGCACCCGCAGGTGAAAAATTCACTTGGACTCAGCGCCTAGACGCCTTGCGGGGAATATGGGGTGTCTTGCTCTTGGTATTTGTGGTCTTAGGCGGTATTTATGGGGGCATTTTCACTGCCACCGAGGGTGCTGGTATGGGGGCTTCGGGTGCCTTCTTATTTGCCTGGGCACGCGGCGCTCTTACCTGGAACAGCTTGATTGACATCTTGGTAGAGTCGGCTCGCACCACGGGCATGCTTTTCACATTGCTCATTGCAGCCACTGTGTTTGCTAACTTTGTGAACTTCACCACCATGCCCGGCGACCTGAAAGAATGGATCACGCACCTTGGACTATCGCCCATCATGGTGGTAGGCGCCATGATGGTGATTTACATTATTTTGGGCACTGTCATGGAAGAACTCACCATGGTGTTGCTCACCATCCCTTTGTTTTTTCCCATCGTGGTTCAACTGGGTTTTGATCCTGTTTGGTTTGGCGTGCTCATTGTGATGGTCATTCAAATTGGACTCATTTCTCCCCCTGTTGGCATGAACTTATTTGTACTCAACACATTGCTTCCAAAAGTGGGCTTGGGCACCATCTTCCGCGGATGCTGGCCATTCGTGGGTATGCAAATCATCACCTTGGCCATTCTGCTGATGTTCCCATCACTCAGTTTGTATTTGCCTTCATTGATGACCACTTAAAAAAAATTTCAGCGCCACCGTTTTTTAAAATACTCAACTGAAAGAACGCCACATGCTAGATCCACAAGCTCAAGCCTTGATGCAACTCATGATTGAGAAAGGTGTACCGCCAGTCAACACCCAAACCCCTGTGGAAGCACGCTTGGCTTATCGATCTAGGCGCAGCTTCACGCAGCCAGACGCACCTGAAGTTTTAAAAGTTGAGGATCAGGTGATCACCTACAACGGCATCAACATCCCAGTTCGCATCTATCACCCGCATGCAGCGCAAAGTCAAAAACATTTGCCCTGCTTGGTATACCTCCATGGCGGTGGATGGACCATTGGTGACTTAGACACCCACGATGTCTTGTGCCGAAGTTTGTGCCTTCAAGCTGATGTGGTGGTGGTGTCTGTTGACTACCGCATGGGGCCAGAGCACAAATTTCCCGCAGCCTATGAAGACACCGTTGCAGCTTTTAATTGGACTGTGCAACACGCCAAAGAACTGGGAATTGATGCCAAGCGCATTGCCATTGGCGGCGACAGTGCCGGCGGCAATCTATCTGCCGCAGCCTGTATTGGACTTCGCGAAAAAACAGTTCAGCCGGCCTTTCAACTGCTCATCTACCCCGCCACAATCATGTGGGCCGATACCGCTTCTTTCCATGCCAATGGCTTTGGGTACATGCTCACCAAAGATTCAATGGCGTATTACACTGAAAATTATTTACGCAACCGCGATGACGCCAAGGACTGGCGAGCATCACCCCAATTGGCAGAGAGCCATGCTGAATTGCCACCAGCTTTCGTGATGACGGCGGGTTTTGATCCCTTGCGTGACGAAGGCCTGATGTATGCTGATGCACTGTCTAAGGCGGGTGTGTCTTCACAGTACATTTGTTTTGAGCGACAAATTCATGGCTTCATTACCATGGGGCGCGTGATGCAAGAGGCCAACACAGCTGTGAGCTTTTGCGCACAGGTGTTGCGAACAGCCCTTCATAAAGCAGCGCCCTAAGCCTGCTGGCTTTCGTCAGTTCAGGGGCGTGTATGGACCACGCGCTGTGGGTAAGGTATTTCAATGCCTTCTTGTTGCAGTAATTGCAAAATGACCAGATTGATTTCTGACTTCAGCGTCAGTAAACCCAATTGGTGCTCATCGACCCAATAATGCGCCGCAAACTCTAATCCATCTGCGCCAAAATTTGACAACGTTACGAAGGGTGCGGGTTCTTGAAGAACTTTTTCTTGAACCGCACAGGCTTGCGTTAAAAGTCGCATGACCAATTGAACATCGCTGCCATAAGCCACCGAAACACTGGTGTTTTGTAACACACGTGAATCTGCCAGCGACAAGTTTTCTACGCGGTTGTTAATGAGCATTTCGTTGGGCACAATTGATTCTCGGCCCGTTGGCGCCCTGATAACGGTGTAGCGGGCCTTGATATCTGTAATTCGACCTTCAAAGCCATCGACCTTCACGCTGTCGCCAATGCGCATGCTGCGTTCCGCCAAAATGACAAAACCACTGACGTAATTGGCGGCGAGTTTTTGCAAGCCAAAACCAATGCCGACGCCCACCGCACCGCTCAATACTGACAACGCTGTCAGGTCGATGCCCACCGCCGACAAAGACAACATCAAACCTACAAACAAGAGCAAGGAAGTCACTGCATTGCTGACTGCCTTGCGCAATGACAGTTCACTGCCAGAAGATGATTTGAGCAGCCGCGACTCAATGGCAGATGAAATCCACAGCGTGATCAACATGACGACGCCGGCCGTTAACCCACCTTCAATCAAGGTTCGAACTGACAACTGCGAAGAACCAATCTTCCAATGAATTTGGTCCAATTCCTCTAACAGCATGGGCATTAAGCCTGTGAGCCAAAGGACCACCGCACCCCAAGCCATCCAAGAAAAACTGCGCTCCACTGGCCGAACCCATTCGGCCTCTTTGAATGCAACTTGTAATACCTTGACACCCAATCGAATGCCTGCAAGTGAAAGGCAAACGGGCACTAAAAAGTCAAAGACCCAGAGAGGGTGCGTCCTTGCCCAAACAGCGCGCACGACAAATACGAAACCCAACAACATGGCTGGCCATAAAACACCGTCTACCAGTTTTTGGCCTAACAAAATTGACAGTTCCCACTGAGGCGTTGCACGTCGAACGGCCCACACCAAAGCCCAAGTGAGGGCAATGCATAACGCAAACAGCAAAACCTCCTGGGTTGCTTCTTGCGAGTTCACTCTTGACCACCACAAAGCAGGGTCGTTCATCATGCTTGGAACTTTCGTCAAAACAGAATCCTTGAAATTCAAACTTCAGCCAACACTCGAATGTGGGCTTCTACGCTTCGCGACAAAGCGCTCAAGTTGTAGCCACCTTCTAGGCAACTCACAATTCGTCCTTTGGCATACTTTTTTGCAATGCCTTTGATGCGTTGCGTGATCCAAACATAATCTTGTTCCACCAAGCCCAATTGCCCCAAGTCATCTTCTCGATGGGCGTCAAAGCCTGCGCTGATGAAAATAAGTTCGGGTCGGTGGGCTTCTAAGCGAGGGACCCACATCAACTCGATCAATTCACGAATGTCCATGCCCTTGGTATAAGCAGGCACTGGTATGTTCACCAAATTGGCATCCGTCTTGATGGCCCCGCCATGAGGGTAAAAAGGATGCTGGAAAAAACTCACCATCAAAATACGATCGTCACCCGCCACAATGTCTTCGGTGCCATTGCCATGGTGAACATCAAAATCAACTATGGCTACACGCTTTAAGCCGTGGCGCTCTAGGGCGTATTTGGCTGCAATGGCGACATTGTTGAAAAAACAAAAACCCATGGCCTTGTCGCGACAAGCATGGTGACCTGGCGGGCGAATGGCGCAGAAAGCATTTTCCAATTCACCCGCAATGACAGCATCGGTGGCATCCAAGGCCGCACCAGCGGAGCGCAATGCAGCTTTCCATGTATGCGCGTTCATGGCGGTGTCAGGATCAAGCGCCGTGTGCGAAGGCCCGCCCGCCTGCATGTCTTCAGCCAGCGCGTCACTCAAGCCCCTGAGCGAAGCCACATACGTCCGGCCGTGGGCCAATTCAATGTCTGCCAAAGAGGCTGGCGATGGCTCTCTGCGATCTAAGGCGTGATCCAGCCCCGTAATGAGCAAGCGATCTTCAATGGCATCTAGGCGCTGGGGACACTCAGGATGACCCTCACCCATTTCGTGCAGACGACAATCAGAGTGTGTGAAATAGCCAGTAGCGCCCATGGGTATTTTTTTTAAAAAAGAGGGACAATATGTGAGGCTCTCAGCTTATCACGACACCTGCGCGCATTTCAAAGGCTAAACTCAAGGGATGCGAATTTTGTCTTTGATCTTGATCATTTTGGGGCTGTGTATTTCAGCAGGAACACAAGCCGCCGAAAGTGCCAAAAAATCAAAGTTAAAAAATAAATCTTCCGTACCTGCTGCGGGGGCAGCCTATGCCAAAAGGACGGATGCCATGGCGTGGGCTGAGCGGGTGGCTCAGGAAAATCAGCTAGATCCCAAGTGGGTCAAGGCGCAGGTGGCTCAAGCCAAGCTGATTCCCAGTATTCCCAAGCTGATACTTCCCCCCGCACAGGTCAGTCAAAAAAATTGGGCGGCCTACAGAGCCCGGTTCATTGAACCCAAGCGCATTCAAGCAGGCGTTCAGTTTTGGCAGCGTCACCAAACGCTACTCAAGCAAGCCGAGCAAGCCTATGGTGTGCCACCATGGCTCATTGTGGGCGTGATCGGCGTTGAAACTTTTTATGGACAACATACAGGCAATTTCAGGGTTTTAGACGCCTTGAGCACCCTGACCTTTGACTTCCCCAAAGAACACCCAAGAGCCGCTGAACGTCAGGCCTTTTTCTCCAAAGAACTGGCACAGTTTTTGATGATGGCCTCCAAGGAAAAAATCAATCCCACCAAACTCAAAGGCAGCTACGCGGGTGCCATGGGACTGCCCCAATTTATGCCATCAAGTTGGGCCAACTTTGCAGTCGATTTTGATGGCGACAAACACATTGATTTGTTCAACAACCCTGCCGATGTCATTGGCTCTGTGGCCAATTACTTCAAAGCATTTCAATGGCAGCCAGGAATGGCTACTCACTACTCGGTGAATTTCAACCGAGAGCAGCTTGACATGGATGCCCTCATGGCACCCGATATCTTGCCAACTTTCAGCGTCAACAGCTTGATGGCAAAAGGAGCAGTCATCGACGGTGATGCTTTATTACACAAGGGCCCGTTGGCATTGATTGAGTTACTGAACGGCAATGACCCAGCCAGCTATGTTGCCGGCACCGAAAACTTCTATGCCATTACGCGCTACAACTGGAGCAGTTATTACGCCATGGCGGTCATTGAGCTTGGGCAGGCTGTAGCGCGAGAAATGCCAAGCAAGCCCTGAGAGCGTTCACGCATGAACCCTTTGAACCCCAAAAAACTGCTGCTGACCAAATGGACTGCGGTCACACCCATCGCCAAACAAAAGCACTTTTTGGTGAGCCGGGTGATTCAACCTGAACAGCCGACTGATCCTGTCGAGTTGGTGGAAATCGAATCGGTGTTCTCGAAAGCCACTCAAATCATCCAGTGGCGTGAACTGCAAAACGATGAGGTCTGGCTTCAAGGCTGGGTTTGATGGGTCATGGGGCAACCCTACAAGTCAGTTGTCGGTTTAACCGACAAAGTGTTTGACTTGCTTGCTCTTAAACAGGCTAATACGGCACTCATATCACCCGTACAACACTAGCTAAAAATATGCTGAAGTCGTCTCAATAA
>CANKBG010000048.1 GCA_947479935.1 Comamonadaceae bacterium | reverse complement strand
TGGGCAAAGAACTCTTTTACATGCAACTAGAAACTGGTATTGAGAAAGCCTACGACTACGCCACTCAAACGATGGCTTGCAACATGATGGACAACTCTGCCTTAGAGGGTGTACAAGCGTTTATTGAAAAGAGAAAACCGAATTGGTAAGGGTTCAACCATCAATGGGCACCAATGAAGTTTTGACCTCGAGGACCCTGCATTGAATTCAGAATCAGTGCTTTGGCTTCATCGTCCGATACGCCATAGTCACTAAAGTGAGTTGACACTCCCACTTTCTTTAAAAACTCATCCAGTACAGTCGCTGGGTCATGCACTTCGGGTCCAAAAATTTGTTTCAAAACATGATCGCGGTCAACTCGCTTGTTTTCTGCCAATCTCCAAACCCTAGGCAAGGTAAATGAGCATGCCAAGCCATGAGCAAGACCGTGTTTCAGAGTCATCTCATAAGATATGTTGTGAGCCAATGCCGTTTTGGTATTGGAAAAAGCCAATCCAGCAAGCAAACTCGCTTTTGAGGCCAAAGTTCTCAAGTTCTGGCTTTGAGGGTTTTGCAACAAAGCTGGCAAGTGTTGAACCACAGTTTGAGCAGCCTGCACAGCCAGTGCGTCGGAAACAGGATTAGCGTTCACATTCCAAATTGCCTCAAGCGCATGTGAAAGCGCATCTAAGTTGCTGTCTCGGGTCACGACGTGCGGCAGTGATAGCGTGAGTTCAGGATCAACCAAGGCTGCCTCGGGCCAAGTTTGATTGAGGTGCAAGGAATACTTTTGATGCTTTGGAGAGGTTCGATCCCAAAGCGTAGCCCAAGGCGTCACCTCACTGCCAGTTCCCGATGTGGTTGGCACCGCGATCATGGGCAAGGCCTTGCGAACGGAGGGCACTTCCGATTTAGCCAGTGCGGCATGAATTTCATGAAAATCACCACTGTCGACACCGGGTAAAAACATTTTGGCGCTGTCTAAAACAGAACCACCCCCTACAGCAACCACCACACAATCTGAGTAATTTTTCCAAAATTCTTTGTAATGACCTGAGACCCAACTTAATTCGGGATTGGGTTGAACGTCGTCAATCACGCCCACTAATTGAATTCCCAATAGCGATTTTAATCTTCCAAGCAAACCCGTGTCTTTGGCCTGAGGGAAGGTCACAACGACCGCCCTCCTACCATTCAGCAGTGCAGGCAACTTAGACAACGAGCCCCACCCGAAATTCACAGCAACGGGGTTGTGGTATTTCCAAGAATTCAAAATGCGCCTTTAAATGAATTTTTTCCGGATGACGGAAGACAAAAGATCGATGCTGGTGACAAACATAATGATAATGAGTAAGACCGCACAAGTCTGCGCGTATTGAAAACCACGAATCACTTCATAAAGCACCACGCCAATGCCACCTGCACCCACCATGCCCACCACGGAGGCGGAACGAACATTCGATTCAAAACGATAAAGAGAATACGAAATCCATAAAGGCATGACCTGCGGAAGCACCCCATAGACAATTTCTTCGATGGCCAATGCACCTGTAGCCCTCACCCCCTCTACGGGTCTGGGATCAATCGCCTCTACCGCTTCCGAGAACAACTTGGCCAAGGTGCCCGTCGTGTGAATCCACAAAGCCAATACACCAGCAAATGGCCCCAGACCTACAGCCACAATGAACAACATAGCAAACACCATTTCATTGATAGCGCGGCATGCGTCCATGGCACGACGAATGGGCTGGTAAACCCATGCAGGCACGATGTTTGAAGAACTGAGAAGCCCAAAAGGAACAGCACAAACAATGGCCATGACCGTGCCCCACACCGCGATGTGCAAAGTAGTGATCATTTCCTTCAAGTAAATTTCCCAATCTCTAAAATCTGGCGGAAAAAATTCCTTGCCATACTTGACCATGTTTTCCGAATCTCGAAAAAGATCAAGAGGCCTGATCTCCGCACCCTGCCATGCCCAGCTTAGAAAAATTAAGAAGGCAGCCCATGCAAATAACTGAGGTAATGATCTACCACCGTTAGGATCTGGGGGGAGCGAAGGTGTCAGAGGTTGGCTCATGGTTTACTTGATAAGTTTTGCAAGATCTACCAATTTTTTGTCAATTTCAGCCATCTTCGCAGACTTCTCTGCAGCATTCATCTTGTCATCGTTTTCATACTTGATACGGTCTTTGTAAAGTTCAAGCTGCCGTATGGGAACCAACTGCAAGTCAGTCGAATCTCGAAAACCCGCAATTTGCTGCATACCTTTCAAGATCTCTTTTTCACGCGCGTCCTTGCCGTAACCTAAGATAAATTTCTTAATGGTCTCTTTGGTTTCATTGGGTAAATCTTTTTTCCAAACCAAAGGATCACGCGGAATCAGGGGTGAAGTCCACAAAATTTTGATTTCTGCGTGTTTTGCAGCGTCGCGTAATTTGAGCTTGTCTAATTCTTCACTGTTGTTAGTCGCTACATCAATTTGCTTATTCAAAACCGCTAGCAAGTTGCCGCCGTGATTGGAGCTTCTAGTGACACGGAATACATTTTTTGGATCCAGTTTCCGTTGGCTGAAAACATAGTACGTAGGCACCAATGTTCCAGAAGTCGATTGTGGGTCACCCATACCAAATGACAGATTTTTGCCATTCGAAATCATGTCTTCGATTGATTTAAGAGGGCTGTCGCGGTGCGTAATAACATAAGAGTAATAACCAAGGCGGCCTTCTAAATCAATGAACTGTGCAAACACTTCGCCGCCTGCACGGTCGACGGCTTCAATGGCCGACTTATTGCCATGCCAAGCGACTTGAACCTTTCCAAAGCGCATTCCTTCAATGATGCCTGTGTAATCTGTCGCAAAAAATCCATTGATCTTTAGACCAGTCGCTTTGCCCATGTCATCTAGAAAGGGTTGCCACAAAGACTTCAACGCAGAAGACGAATCTGTAGAAATAATTCCAAAGTTAATTTCTTTTAGATTTTGGGCTTGTGTTGCACCCATCATGAGCACTGATGCTGCTGCTGTTAAAAACATTTTGCGAGTGAGTTTCATGGCAAATGGCTCCGTAAAGTTAAGGGCAAAAAAAAAGATGTTTAGCCAGATACAAAGTCAACAGCCTCAGTTCCGTCTAATAACTCTTCTACACTGGCACCATATAAAGTGCGTAAATGTTGGGGGGTGAGATTTTCCGAAGCGCCGTCGTAAATCACCTCACCCAATCGGAGTGCGATGGTCCTAGGGCAATATCGACGAGCAAATTGAACTTGATGCAATGAAACAAGCACGGTGATACCGTGCTCACGGTTAATTTTGGCCAACACTTCCATCACAGTTCTAGCGCTTTCCGGGTCCAGTGATGCGATAGGCTCATCTGCCAAAATAATTTTGGCTTTTTGAACCAAACATCTGGCAATGGCCACGCGTTGTTGTTGACCACCTGAAAGAGTGCTTGCACGTTGATAGGCTAAATTCTCAATACCGATAACCTTCAGTGCGTCATAAGCCTCTTGCTTTTCTTCAAGCGTGAACAAGCCAATTAAGCTTCGCCATAAAGGGACTCTTGGCAAGATTCCAGTGAGTACGTTGGTCAGAACATTCACCCGACCCACCAAATTGAACTGCTGAAAAATGAAGCCGATGTCAGCCCGCATGCTACGGATGTGGCGGTCGACTTTGCCATTGGTCTGAATCGTATGAGGACCCACTTGAATCGATCCGCTACCAGCATCGGCAGCCAGGAAACCAGAAATGTGTCGCAGCAAAGTTGACTTGCCAGACCCCGAGGCACCAATCATTGCAACCATTTCGCCCGGCGCAATCTTGAATTTAGTTTTTTTCAATGCAACTGCACCTTGTCCAAATGACTTTGTGATGCTGTTGATTTCAAGACCCGTTTTGAAAAATTGATCCATCGTGCCCACTGGGTTAACAAACTGCTTTCACTGGCATCATCACGATTCAACGTGACAGCTGCGTGACAATATAGTTAATTGTTAACAATTTACAGTTTTAACCATCTATGGATTACCCTAGTAAGTCGCAAGAAAAACCAACCGAATGATGTCTAACTGTCCAGGCTCAAATAAACCCGACCGTTTTCAATTTTGACGGGCCAAGATTTGGCAGCTTCAGTGGCGGGGCCGCACCCCACCGACCCATCGCGCACATCAAAAAGGGCCTGATGAAACGGACACTCCACAAAATTGCCTTCTACAAACCCCTCACACAACCTGGCGTTGCCATGGGTGCATACATTGTTCATGGCAAAGACACCATCATCAACTTTGAAAATGGCAATGTCGTGGTTTTCTGGCGCGACTGCAATGCCCGCCCCTTCAAACAAATCGGCCTCGGCAGCCACGTCAATCCAGTTGCTCATGATCAGATGGGGTAAATAATGGAGTTGGGAATCATCTCACTGTCGAACACGCACAGACGCTCTTCAAATTTGAGGCCATCGGCAGTTTGAACAATGACATCCAAATAACGTCCGACATTAAACACCATCGATTCTTTGTCGTACTTGGTGCGAAACACTGCGTAATTGGCTTCACTGAAAATTCGCTCGCCTTGTACTTTTCTAATGATGGGGGTACCTACCACATGTCTTTGGTAGTAAGGGTCGTGGTACAGCGTTTCAGTAATGCCATAGACCCTGTCTTTCAGCATGCCTTTGCTGGTCAAGGACAAGGTGGCCAAGGGGAAACCACGTTCGTGATTCTCCCGCGCTTGAAGTTTATAAACGCATTTTTCAGTAAAAAAATCTGGCCACAAGTTCCAGTTGCCACTGTCGACGGCGCTGGTGTAATCGGCATAGAGTTGTTGGATCCCAAACCAAGTTTGCATGTCTACCATCATCAACTCTCCATCACTTTGCGCCAGTATTCATACATGCCGCGAATGAGTGTTTCTGTGACCATGTGATCTGTTTCACCCACTTCACGCCCCCCTAATTCGGCCAACGTTCGATGTTGCGGCTTGCTCTCAAAGGCTTTCTGCGATAACTCAATCACTTCGCCATCGTCTGCTGACACGAAGCCCGCTGGTCCAAACAGGTTGGCTTGCCTTAAGCGACGCTCGGTCATCTCTTGCGTATCGTCTTCGAAACCAAAGTGGGTCCAAACAAAATCGAAAGCCCCATAGCCGTCCGGTTGAATGTGCCTTGTTGAAACACTGTTGACTTGCTGCTGAAAAATAACACTCGGAAACAGAGTCATCATGACCGCAGTAGGGCCGCCCCACCAGGGCTCAGGCACGATGTCTAAGAAGCTAGGATCGTTCAATTGCATGCTGGCTTTGAAACTGCTTACCTGCGTCACATCTGAAGCTTGCCCCGTGGCTTGACCGGCACTGCCGCGTGTTGAAATCATGGCAGCATGGCGGTGCTTGTCATCCATTCGCAGTTCGCTTTTGTTGTCTGCCCGCCAAAGACCAAACGTGACAAACCAAGTGTGAAGCAATCCAGGGTGATAGGGGTCTTTGATATTCTCTTGCATGAGCTTCCAGTTGCCTGGAATTCGCTGCCGGTTGTAACCCAAAATTTTGAGCTGACGGCCATTGAACATGCGATCGAAATAATTCAAAATCGTCGGCCCCATGAAGTCTTCAAGGGACTCTACTGCGTGGTCAAAAGAGGCAAACACAACACCACCCCTAACTGCCACTTTGAGTGCTGTAAGGCCATGGTCTTTGGGATCAAAATCTGCAGGCATGCCGCCATTGACTTTGCCATCTTGCCTTACGCCTCTTCTAAAGGGTACGCCTTGCAATTTGCCGTCTAGCGCATAACTCCACTGGTGATAAGGGCACACCATCTCTTTTTTGTTGCCATGCCGTTCACGGCAAAATGCCATGCCGCGATGAGCACACACGTTTTCAACGACATGAATTTGTCCTTCTAGGCTGCGCGTCATGATCACAGAGCGCTCACCGACCACGGTGCGCTTGAAATCGCCTAGATTCGGAATTTCAGCTTCCAGTCCCACATAGCTCCAATGGGCTTTGTAAAAAAAGCGCTCTAGCTCTTTTTTGTGGATGCCTTCATGGGTGTAGACGGCAAAAGGAATACGGCTTGTACCGCTTGTTTCCCAATGGATGGGTTGCTCGCTCATAGAGGGTCTCCGCACAAACTATGGCTGTGCAACAAACTGATTTTATAGCTTAAGTACCTGACAAGAACAGCGCATCACTTTGCGCTTGCTATCTTTTAATACGGCAGTCCCACGTAGTTTTCAGCCAAAGAGCTTTGCGCCGCATCCGATGAGAACAGATATGACAAGTCGACTTCTTGCAATTTTTGATCGTAATCAATGGCTTCAGGAAAAGTGTGCAGCATGGTGGTCAGCCACCATGAGAAACGTTGAGCTTTCCAAACGCGCGCCAATGCCTTTTCTGAATACTGATCTAGGCCCGTACTGTCGCCACGATGGTAATGATCCATGAGCCCCTGGTACAGGTAATAAATGTCTGAACCGGCACTGTTTAACCCACGCGCACCGGTTGGCGGCACAATGTGCGCCGCATCGCCTGCCAAAAATAAATTGCCATACCGCATCGGTTCAGCCACGAAGGAGCGCAAGGGAGCAATTGATTTTTCAATAGAAGCACCTGTGATCAATTTGGTTGCCACTTCGGCAGGCAATCGGCGCTTTAGCTCTTCCCAAAAAGCATCATCGGACCAATCTTCGACATTGTCAGTCAGCGGAACTTGGATGTAATAGCGACTCAGTACTTGTGAACGCAATGAACAAAGTGCAAAACCTCTTTCGTGCCTTGCGTAAATTAATTCTGGCGAAACGGGCTTGGTACGAGACAACACACCAAGCCATCCAAATGGATAAACCTTTTCGTATTCTTTCAACACATTGGCAGGAATAGACTTGCGACTCACGCCATGAAACCCGTCAGCACCGATGATGAAATCACAGTCAATGCGAACTTTTTCTTGACCAGTTTGATAAGTCACATAGGGCTTGTCTGATTTGAGATCGTGGGGCTGAACATCTTCAGCGTTGTGAATCACGATGCCCTTCATTCGGTCACGGGCTTCGTACAAATCGCGTGTTAGCTCAGTTTGACCGTAAACCATGACGGAATTGCCACCACTGTATTTGTGCAAATCGACCCTGTCCAATTTACCCTCGTGGGCAATGAAGAAGCCGTCGTGAATCTCACCTTCTTTGTCCATTCGCTCGCCACATTGCGCCTCACGCATGAGCTTGGCAAATCCATGTTCCAGCACACCCGCACGAATACGGCTTAATACATATTCTCGGCTTTGGCGCTCTAAGACCACTGTCTCAATGCCCTGAAGGTGGAGTAACTGAGACATCATGAGTCCAGAGGGGCCACCACCGATGATGCAAACTTGAGTTTTCAATATTTTCTCCAGAACACGGTTTTTTGAGGCCATGGCATTAATCAGTCAGAAGATACGCTCATTTGGGGTCGTCAGGAATAGCTGAAACTTACGAAAACTTGTACATTTCGAACATGGAAAATCAACTCGCAACCATTCAGTCATACAGTCTCTTTGGAGAATCGACCCATTTGCCTGATGTGCTGCACTGCGAAACCATCGCAGATCGGTCTGTCCTTCACGATTGGGAACTGGCCCCGCATCGGCATGCTCGTCTGCATCAGGTTTTGCTGATTGAGACGGGCGGCGGTTCGGTGACCTTGGACGGAAAAACTTTTCCATTGGCGGCTGGTTCATTGGTCAATGTCCCGGCGGGTCATGTTCACGCATTCAGCTTTCAAAAAGACACGCGAGGCTGGGTGACCACCTTTGCAGATGAACTGATGGATGAACTTTTTGTACGAGTAGGCGAAGTAAGGCAAGATTTAGACAGCGCCTGTGTGATGACAGCGGACAAATTTATCAGCCAAACCGTGCGTCAAATTTGGCAAGAATTTTCTTCTCAAGAAATAGCACGCGCCTTGATTTTGAGGGGTTTAAGTGCTGCCTTGTTAGGCTGGGTTGCACGGCATAAAACCTCAGATCAAACACCTGACTCAAAATTGACTGACTCGCATTTCATCAAAAAATTTAAAGAATTGATTGAACTTCACTTTGCAGAGCATTGGCAGGTGAATGAGTACGCTAAGGCACTGTCTATCACCCCAACTCACCTTAGCAGGCTCAGCCGCTCGGCCACGGGCGGATCTGCATTGCGAATGATTGAGGCCCGAATGATGCGGGAAGCCAGAAGAAATTTAGCCTATACCAACCTCAGCATTTCAAACATTGCTTATACCTTGGGCTATACAGATCCCGCCTATTTTTCACGCGTTTTCACACGCGATGCAGGTGTATCACCCAAGGTCTTTCGATCGCAAATTTGACAACTCTGTTGGGAGTCACCCTTCACTTTCAAGCCATCTGCCGGTCAGACTACGGCAGCTCTGGGGCTGGTAGCGGCTTTATACCACCCAATGCTGCTTTGGTCTTTGACGTGGAATTACTTTCTATTTAATAGAGATCTCCACCGATGGGTGATTTTTCACCTAGCGAAATTTAGTATCATTTTTTCTCATTCGATACCTCTAAGCGCAGTCTAAGAGGCTACTTTTAAGATCTAATACTAGGTTGCATTCATTATGATTGCCGTACTATAAAGAGGACGCAAATGACTAAACAAAAATCCAAAATTATTTACACCCTGACAGACGAAGCCCCATTGTTGGCTACCGCAGCATTTTTACCCGTCATCAGAGCCTTTACCCATCCTGCAGATGTGGAAGTAGAAACCAGTGACATCTCTGTAGCCGCACGTATTTTGGGTGAGTTTCCTGAACACCTCACGCCACAGCAGCAAATTCCAGACAACTTAGCAGACTTGGGCAGACGCACCCTCTTGCCAGAAACCAACATCATCAAGCTTCCCAACATCAGCGCTTCTGTCCACCAGTTGGCCGGCGTGATCAAGGAATTGCAGTCCAAGGGGTACCACGTTCCTGATTACCCTGAAGATCCTAAAACAGATGCAGACAAGGACATCTGCGCTCGCTACTCAAAGTGCTTGGGCAGTGCCGTCAACCCAGTGCTGCGCGAAGGCAACTCAGATCGCCGTGCGCCAGCAGCTGTTAAAAACTTTGCCAGAAAGAACCCACACAGCATGAGCGAGTGGAGCATGGCTTCACGCTCGCACGTTGCTCACATGAAGCATGGCGACTTCTATCACGGTGAAAAATCATTAACACTCGACAAAGCCCGCGATGTTCGCATGGAGCTCATCACCAAGTCTGGCAAAACAACGGTGCTCAAACCCAAGGTTTCTTTGCTGGCTGGCGAAATCATCGACAGCATGTTCATGAGCAAGAAAGCGCTTTGCGAGTTTTACGAAGAGCAAATGGAAGATGCACGCAAAACGGGCGTCATGTTCTCCTTGCACGTGAAGGCCACCATGATGAAGGTGTCCCACCCCATCGTGTTTGGCCACGCTGTGAGAATTTTCTACAAAGAAGCTTTTGAAAAGCACGGTAAGTTGTTTGAAGAATTAGGTGTGAATGTGAACAATGGCATGGTCAATCTTTATGAAAAGATTGAATCACTCCCCCACTCTTTGCACGACGAAATCATTCGCGATTTGCACGCCTGCCACGAGCACCGCCCCGACTTGGCCATGGTTGACTCCGCCAAAGGCATTACCAATTTGCACGCCCCGAACGATGTCATCGTGGATGCCTCTATGCCCGCCATGATTCGCATCGGCGGCAAGATGTGGGGCGCCGATGGCAAACCGAAAGATACGAAAGCGGTCATTCCCGAATCCACTTTTGCGCGTATTTATCAAGAGATCATCAATTTCTGCAAGACCAATGGCAACTTTGATCCCTGCACCATGGGCACTGTGCCCAACGTGGGTTTGATGGCGCAACAAGCTGAAGAGTACGGCTCACACGACAAGACGTTTGAAATTACAGAAGACGGTGTCGCCAACATTGTGGACATTGCCACAGGTGAAGTTTTAATCACTCAAAACGTCGAACAAGGTGACATCTGGCGCATGTGCCAGGTCAAAGATGCGCCCATTCGCGACTGGGTTAAGTTGGCGGTCACCCGTGCACGTAACTCAGGCATGCCTGCACTTTTCTGGCTAGACCCCTATCGACCCCACGAAGCCGAAATGATCAAAAAAGTGGAAACTTATTTGAAAGATCACGACACCAAGGGCTTAGACATTCAAATCATGTCTCAAGTTCGCGCCATGCGTTACACCCTCGAGCGTGTCATTCGCGGCCTCGACACCATTTCTGTCACTGGCAACATTCTGCGCGACTACCTCACCGACTTGTTCCCCATCATGGAGCTAGGCACCAGCGCCAAAATGCTCTCCGTGGTTCCTCTCATGGCAGGTGGCGGCATGTATGAAACAGGCGCCGGCGGTTCAGCGCCAAAGCACGTCAAGCAATTGGTTGAAGAAAACCATTTGCGCTGGGACTCGCTGGGCGAATTCTTGGCATTGGCAGTTTCGCTGGAAGACTTGGGCATCAAAACTAGCAATGAAAAGGCCAAAATTTTGGCCAAGACATTGGATTCAGCCACAGGCTCTTTGCTGGGTAATAACAAAAATCCATCCACCAAAACCGGTGAGCTCGATAACCGCGGCAGCCAGTTTTACTTGGCCATGTACTGGGCTCAAGAATTGGCCGCTCAAACAGCCGACAAAGATTTGCAAGCCAAGTTTGCGCCTTTGGCCAAAGCTCTCACCGAAAACGAGAAGAAAATTGTGGATGAGTTGAAGGCTGTTCAAGGAAAGCCTGTGGAAATTGGTGGCTATTACATGCCCTCACAGGAACTTCTGCAAAAGGTAATGTGCCCAAGCAGCACTTTCAACGCCATCATTCAATCGGCGCAAGCCTAAACTCTTCACTCAAAGAGATCTGTTTGGTTTTTGTTGACCTTCAAAGCATTTGCCTTCGCCCTTTTGGCCTTCACGGCGCGCGGAGCATGCTTGAGGGGCGACAACTCCAAAATAGCCGGGGCATTTGCTTGGGTTTCAATCTTCTTTGATACCGCTGAAGTTTGAACTTTGGCGGTAACTTCTGAGCGCCAGCGCTTTAACCGCTTTAACTCCCCTCGGTTCATGCAGCGGTAAACCGCCAAGAGGTCTTCGCCCTGATCGGATTCAAGCAAGACATATTGCTTGCCCAAGTAGGTGGTTTCTCGACCTTTGATGCCAAGGGCGCCCTCACTGGATTTCAAATCAGTTCTCGAATAGGCGGTAATGGCCCTTAAAATCAGCTTATTCATGATTAAGTCTAGTTGTTTAACTTATTGTTAATTAACTTTAGGTTTAAAAACAAAGTGTTTAGTAACCATATGCTAGCAAACTTATTATTTTAAAACAATGAGTTATGCATAAGTTCCATCCCAAATGAGTTTGAGAGATATCAAAAACAAACCTATCTGAACCAATTTGAAAAACCATGCTTCCGCAATACGCTTCGTGAGATAGGCGCCCAAAAAGGTACCCAAAAGCGCAAAAGGTATCAATACAAACGCACGCATTAAATCGTCATAACTGTATGGACTGAGATTTTGATAGGGCCCAATTTTGGCAAAGTTGATGACGGCAAACAAAATAGTGGCGGTGCCGGCAAATTCCGCCTTCGGGAGTTTTTGGGGGAGAACAAAGAACTGAAAGGGAGGCGCTCCCGCATGCGCAATAAAACTGGTGAACCCAGACATGGCACCCAAAAAAACACCTTTAGGCACCGCTGCGGGAACGGCCTCTGCAGATTGCCCACGCTTAAACCAAGTTTGCAAACAGAAGGTAACCCCCACCAAACCAATGATCAACTTGATTGCTGACTCCGAAATCATAGAGGCTGTCAGCCAGCCAAACAACACCCCAAGAATGCCAGCAGGCACCAAGATTTTTAAATTGATGGCGCTGTAGCTGCGTCGGTAAAGCCATATGCCCACCACATCAGAAATCACAAAAAGAGGTAGCAAAAGCACGGCAGCCTTCACAGGCGACATGACCAACGAAAGCAAGGGTACCGCCATCATGCCCACAAGGGGCAAACCTCCCTTGGACATTCCAATGAGTAAAGCCGCAAAACTTGCGAGCAACAAATACAAACTAATTTCCATGAAAACCTTGAATAAAACTCTTTCAGCTTTCTAGATTAATACTGCTGCTGAGGGTATTTCAAAATACGCCAACAACTGCATGTGGCCATGGCTGAAATAACCAACGTGATCCAAATCACCAGGGCGTAGCTTTGAGTGACATCAAAAACTTTGCCTGCAATGACTGGGCCCAGCAAATTTCCAAAGGCGGCGCCTGAGTAAAGTGTGCCAATCACCGCCGAAACCGCCCTGCCGCCAAATAAATCCATGCAAATGGCAGGCAACAAAGACACGATACTGCCGTAACTCAAGCCAAACCAAAGCGCAAAAATAGCAAAGACCCAGCCCTCTTGGGCGCCAGCCCAAATCAAATAAGACAAGCCCATGAGACATTGCATGAGCATGAGTGTTTTAACTCGGCCCAAACGATCGGCCAGCCAGCCAATGGCAAAACGACCCACCAGGCTGCCTATCCCTATCAGCCCAACCAAGCCCACCGCCTGCGCATCAGCCACCCCGGCATCGCGGGCTGCCGCTGAGATATGCGCAAAGGGAATGAACATGACGGGGGCACCCAAAAGCGTACCCATGTAAAGCCATCTAAAGCTGGGGGTTTTAAGAGTTTCCATGAGGGTCAAGCCAGCCAGCTGCCCCTTGACGCTGCCAGCCAAACTGGGCGCACGCTTCAATAAAAATGAGGCTGTGAGTCCAAGTCCTAAAACACCCACCGCCATGTACTGCAAGGCTTCACGCCAATCAACTTGAGTTAGCAAGTAACTGATCACCACTGGCACAACAAGGGTACCAGCACCCACCCCGGAACTGGCAATGCCAGAGGCCAATCCACGTCGCGCGGTAAACCAAGGCTGAACGGAGGCTATGGCGGGCGTGTAAACAAAGGCAATGCCCAGCCCAACCAAAAGCCCATAACTGATGTAAATACTGACGAGACTTTGGGCCAAACTTGTGAAAAACAAGCCAGCGGCTATGAAAGCCATGCCCAACATACAGATCAACCGAGGTCCCCAGCGGTCGGCCAACAGACCGCCCAGAGCGCCCAGAACAAAATAGACCAACCCACAAAGCCCAAAGATCCAAGAAACATCGGCTCTCTGGGCAGAAAACTCTTTTTCAAAGTTTTCAAAAAAAGCCGCAAAGGAATACGACACGCCAAATATGACTGCCAGGCAAACAAACGTTGCCCAAACAATGACCCATGATTTTCGCGACTCCATCGTGGTCTCAATGTACCCTATATCTTGGGGTCAAGTTACTTGAGCCCCCGTCATGTAATTTGCCTGAAGAAAAGGGTTAGGATAAAACCTTCGACGCCGTGGGCGTTCGCAACGAAAGTACAACGCATGAGCTCGCTGATTACGCCGCGCATCCCTGGTATTCGCTTTGTTCACTCACCCGGGCCCACACACGTACCCGACGAAGTGATGCACGCCATGCAAAGACCCATGACAGACTTGGCCGATCCTCGTGTGGGTGCACTCATAGATGCCTGCGAAAAGGGCATGAAGAAATTGCTGAAGTCGCCGCACTCCGATGTGTTCTTTTATGCAGCCAACGGCCATGGTGTTTGGGAAGCGGTCTCGGCCAATTTGGGCTCAGAGAAACACACTTTACTCATCACAGGATCAGGGCATTTTTCAGATCAGTGGGCACTCCAAACTGAGTCCCTAGGACTCTCCATCGTGCGAACGCCACACAAAGAAGGTTTTCGCATTGATGTGTCTGCCATTGAAGTTGCATTGCGCGAAGACACACAACATCAAATTGCAGCGGTCATGGTGGTGCAAACTGACACGGCCAGTGGCATTACGAGCGATCTGGACGCCATTCGACAAGCCATCAATCGCTGCGGCCACCCTGCCCTTTATGTGGTCGACATCGTGGCATCCCTAGCTGCTGCGCCTTTTGACATGGACGCAATGGGCATTGATGTGTGTTTGGGTAGCTCCCAGAAAGGCTTGATGATGCCGCCTGGGCTTGGATTTGTGGCGGTCAACGCCAAAGCCTTTGCATGGTCAAAGACGCACGCCAAACCTCGTTTTTACTGGAGTTGGTTGGAGCGAAAAACCGACAACCAATCTGCCAAGTTTTGTGGCACCCCCCCATTGGCGCACATGGCTGGCCTAGAGGTCTCCTTAGGACTTTTACAGGCGGAAGGGCTAGATGCAGTGCTGGCCAGGCACTCACGGTTGGGTGGCGCCGTAAGGGCTGCCGTGAATTGCTGGGCCACAGCTGGCGCCATGCGGCTGCATTGCCTAGACCCAGAAGGCTTCTCTACATCGGTCACTGCTGTGGAGGTGAATCAGAGCATAGACCCTGAAGCATTGCGCGTGGTGGCCCGAGAAAAATTTCAAGTGGCCATGGCCGGCGGCTTGGGGCCTTTGGCTGGTCGGGTTTTTAGAATTGGCCATTTAGGCGATATGAACGAGCCCATGATTTTGGGCGCGCTGGCTGGCATCGAGGCGGCTATGACGGTTCAAAAAGTTTCCTACGGGCCCAATGGCTTGGCCGCCGCCATTGCTTACTTGGCAAAGCATACGCCTTAAATCAGTGTTGCGGAATGCCTAACTCTTTGTAGAGGGGCAAAATTTCATGTCGAATGCGCTTGAAATTTTTCCCGTAATACAGCACAACCAGACTTCATTCTAGTGGTTGGTCAGATGGCAAAATGGGGCCTCTACTACCTAAAACTCACACCACAAGGCAATGACCATGGTTCAAAGATTTGATGTTGGCGCTCGGCTGTCCGAGATGGCAATACACAACGGAGTTGTGTATTTGGCGGGGCAAATTCCAGAAGACCCCAAGCTCGACATCGAAGGTCAAACTCGTCAGGTCTTGGAGGCCATTGACAAATTATTGGCACGCGCGGGCACCGACAAAACAAAGCTGCTCATGGTTCAAATTTTTTTGGTGGACTTGAAAGACTTTGAGGGCATGAATCGCGTGTGGGATGCTTGGGTGGTGCCAGGCCACACGCCGCCTCGCGCCACCGTTCAAGCCTATTTAGCTTCGCCCCAATGGCGCTTGGAAGTCGTGGCCACTGCAGCCGTTTAAGTGGAAGTCTGAACGTGCGCTTTCATTTCAGCTTCGTTTGGCAAAAAGAGGGCAATGACCGCACCCAAGGCTGCCACAGCCGTGAGGGCCACCATTAATTGCGTAATGCCGGCCACCTTCACGATGGGGCCCAGCATGAAAACAGCCAAGGAACTGAACCCAAATGAGATGGCAATTCGGATGCCACTGACGCGCGACCGCATGGCGTCATCAATGTAACGAACCACCATGGTGTCGCTGAATGGAATGGCGCCAAAGACCATCACCATATATCCAATGGCGGCAGCGTACCAAGCCCAGCCACTGGTTTGCGACGCCACACCAAACATCAAAATTTGCAACAACAAAACGCAAAAAAACAAAGGCTTCATAGGAAACAAATCGAGCAGTTTGCCCACCAACAATTGCGCCAAAGAAGCAACTGCATAAATGGCTGCTAACAAAACACCCAATCTAGAAGGGTCGTTGACCAGCCCGTGTAAACGTTCGGCCAACAGCTGCGCATTGCCATTGGTGGTGATGTTGAACAGCACACTGGAGGTGGTTGCCGTGGCCACCATGACTGCAAAGGTGCGCAACGCCAAATTCTTTGGCAATTGAATAGATTTCGTTTTCTTTTTAGCGGGTGCGTCTGACTCGTGGGGTGCAGCCCATGCAAAGACGAAACCACAAGCGATAGACACCAGCCCCGGCACAATAAAAGCCATGCGCCAGCCCTGCCAGGCCACCAAAAATCCGGTAGAAAGTGCAGCGAATGCAATGCCCAAATTTCCCGCCAAGCCGTTCACGCCAATGGTGAGGCCTGGGCGAGGTGATTTTTGCACCAACATGGGAATTCCCACGGGGTGATAGATGGCTGAAAAAATACCCAGCACCGTCAGTGCCACGGCCATTTGAATGGGATTTTGCGTCAATGAAACGCCAATGGCCGAAGCCCCCATTCCAAAAAAGAACACCAACATCATTTGGCGCCTGCCCCACAAATCTCCCAAACGACCGGCAGGAATAGAGGCAAGGCCGAACATTAAAAATGCCCCTACCGTGTAAGGCATCATGTCTTCCCAGCCACCCACCCCAAAATCGAACGCAATTGAACTGACTGCAGTGGCAAAGATCAATAAAAACAAATGATCGAGGGCGTGGCCAACATTCAACAGCAGGGAAGGAAGTATGGGCATGTGGACTCGAAATAGGGAATTTGAGAAATCAACTCACATTAAACCCTGAAAATGGAGGGCGCGGTGTGAAACCGACTCACGCAATCAAGGGAATATCCTGTAATCAAAAACCCAAAAGTCTCATACGCTAGACTTTCAATTCAGACTTTGAGGAGTTCAACATGGCATCAACGAATGTGGCGCAGTCCAAACCATCGACAAAATCTCTGTTTAGCGCCACTTGGCTTTCGGGGCTGGCAATTTCTGTGGGATTTGCCGGCGCGCTCTTAACGGCCCCCGCCGCTATTGCCCAGGCCTTTCCCAACAAAGCCATTCGGCTGGTTTGTCCTTTTCCTCCAGGGGGCGCAGTGGACATTGCCTCTCGCGCTATTGCACAAGAATTGGCAAAAAATTTAGGGCAACCTGTGACCGTGGACAATAAACCTGGTGCGGGCGGCAATATTGGCGGCGCCGATGTCGCCCGTTCGGCACCCGATGGCTACACCATTTTCATGACCACCAGTGGCATTCAGGCCATCAATCCTGCGCTTTATGCCAAGATGCCCTTTGATCCCAACAAAGACTTGGCGCCTGTTTCTGCGCTGGTCTCTTTGAACAACGTTTTGGTGCTGCACCCCTCCGTCAAGGCCAACTCTGTGGCCGAGGTCATTGCTTTGGCCAAGGCACAACCTGGCGCCATCAACTATGCCTCCAGCGGCAGTGGCACCAGCATTCACATGTCGGGTGAAATGTTTCGTTCTCTGACCAATGTGACCATGACACATATACCCTACAAGGGCAGTGCACCCGCTTTAAATGATTTGCTAGGCGGACAAGTGATGATGATGTTTGACAACATTCCATCGGCCATCCCCCATATCAAATCAGGCAAACTGAGAGCGCTGGCCACCACAGGCGCTAAGCGCGATCCTTTGTTGCCCGATCTGCCGACAGTCGCTGAAACGGGCGTAGCAGGCTATGAGTCAGGCGTTTGGTTTGGCTTGGCAGTCCCGGCCAGTACCCCTCGGGATGTGGTGATGAAATTAAACGCTGAGGCTGTGAAAGGCACCAAGTCGCCAGAATTCATCAAGCGCATGACCGAATTGGGTTACATCATCATGGGCACAAGTCCTGAAACCATGGCTGAAATGAACAAAGCTGAAGTTCTACGTTGGGGCCCCATTGTGAAAGCCTCCGGCGCAAAAGCAGACTGATTCAGTTTCGGTTTGTCCTTGCTTGATCCCGTTTATTTTTAGACAGGATAGCGTTATCCGAGTATTGCCCCCCATGCATCACGAAATTCATCCGCTGAGAATCATCGTGATGGGCGTATCTGGTTGCGGTAAGTCAACCCTGGCGCAAGGCTTGAGTCTTGCGTTGGCGTTGCGCATGAAAGATGGCGATGAACTACATCTGCCAGAAAGCGTGGCCAAGATGAGTGCCGGCATTCCTTTAGAAGACGCCGACCGTTGGCCTTGGCTGGATCGAATTGCCGCTTACTTGAAGAACAGCGAAGGCCATGCGTCAGAGAGTTTAGGCGGCATTGTGGCCTGCTCTGCCCTCAAAAAAATCTATCGCGATCGGATCCGAAAAAATGCCGGTCCTGTGGTTTTCATTTTTCTTGATGGCAATGCAGAACTCATTCGAGATCGCATGACGCAGCGTTTAGGTCATTTCATGCAAGCGGGTTTGCTAGACAGTCAATTACATGCATTGGAAAAACCCAGCCTCGATGAAACCGATGTGATCTCTCTTGATATTGCACAATCTGTAGAAGCCATTCTGCAACAAGCCCTCAAAAACTTGAAGACTTCAAGTACCCAGGCCCACACTTTTTCTTCTCTTTCAATTTAGAAATTTTATCAGTAGTGTCCGGTTAAACCGGGTTAATTCGTAGTGAATGCCAATACTGGCGTGGCCTAGCAGCCAATTTTATTTGGTGCCGATTTGAAACTCTTTTCCCCATTCCTGTGTAATTTCCAAGGCTTAAGCTCCTTGGAGGTTTCCTAT
>CANKBG010000047.1 GCA_947479935.1 Comamonadaceae bacterium | reverse complement strand
TAATTTTTTCTTCGAAGAAGTTTCAATGATGGTGGGGCATGCGCGGCCACCAAACAACAAACTGGTGGTGTCACTCTTAGGGTCGCAGCCAATCAGCAAAACTTTTTTACCTTGCTGCGCCATCATGTAACTGAGGTTGGCTAGCGTGAAGCTTTTGCCAATGCCGCCCTTGCCATAAATGGCAATGATTTGGGTTTCCTTGGTGACCGCAGAGGTGGACACGGGTGCGGGTTCAATGGCCGCTTCAGTGCGCAAAATGTCGCGCATGAAATTCACGGGTGCTACAGAAGGAATCGAACTCGAGCTCATACTACTTGTCTCCAATCAAGAACCATCTTTAAACAATCGGCGTCGCCAAATGCGGTGCGGTATGCAGTGTCTGCTTGTGTTGCATCTTGGTGATGCGTGATCAAACCGTCGAGTGACAAACGACCATCACCAGCCAAGGCAATGACCGCTGCCAAGTCGGGTGGTGACCACTGTGCGGCCACACGAATGCGCGCTTCGCGCATGAAGGCCGGCGGAAAAATAAAGGAAAGTGGTGTGTCGTAAAAACCTGCCAGCACCACTTCACCACCTGGAGCCAAGCGGCCAATGAGTTCATCCAGCAATGAACCTGCACCGCTCACATCGCAAATGCATTTGTAGTTTTTGCGAGTGTCTGTGCTGGGGTCAATGACCTCATAGCCCACAGCACCTGTGCGTCGTGCTGGGTTGGTCTCCCAAACCACAGGATTGCCACCGGCCAACACAGCCAGTCTGGCAATCATGCGACCCAAGACGCCATGACCCACAATCAAATCGGGTTGCTGCGTGCCAGGTGCACTGTGTGCGTGATAGCCCGTGGCAGCCAATGCAAACAACACACCTTGCTCTGCCAATGATTCTTGGATGGGCAAAGCGCGAGCTGAGGGCACGACCAATTTGGAGGCAGAGCCACCAAATAAATTCCGAGCTTCTTGGAAGCATTGAGAGCCTGGGATGTAGACCCGAGTACCCACTTTCACAGTGGCCTGATCGCCTGCGTCGACCACACGGCCAACGGTTTCGTAGCCAGGCACCAAGGGGTAGCCCATGCCTGGGAAAGCGGGCATGGTGCCATCCCAAAGCAGGCGCTCTGTGCCAGTGCTGATCCCACTGAACTCAACCTCAACTTTGACGTCTGCCGAGCCCATTTCAGGCAGGGACAAAGCTGTCAAAGCCAATGACTTAGGTTGCTGGAAAACGATCGCGGTGGACTGCATGACTGTATATTTACTCTTACAATGATTTGTGTCAACAAATATTTACAAATAAATTCATTTACAGGTGTAAACCCTGAGACTTTCGCCCCACCAAGATTTGCGTTTGCAAGGGCATGGGGTTAGGTACGAGTTCCAAATTGGAGAAGCCAGCCTCTTTCATCATGGTCATCAACTCCCTAGCTGTACGAAATCTACCGGCGCCCATGGCCAGCAGATAAAAATGGAAGTACGCATCGCCTTGAGGCGTCTCGTCAGCTTCTTGGGCCATGGGTTCTGCCAGTAACAAAGTGCCGCCCACAGGCAGTGCTTCGTAAATGGCGCGAAGGGCCGTTTTCACATCGGCATCGGGATGGTCATGCGCGACACGAATCAGAGTGACCAAGTCGGCACCAAGAGGCAATGGGTCTTCTAAAAAACTGCCAGCATTGGCTGTTGCCCGGTTTGCAATGCCTTGGCGCTCGAAATTAGCGCGGGCCAGTGTTGCCACTTCGGGCAAGTCAAACAAATGCAACTGCAAGTGCTTGGCATGTTGAGCCAAGCGGCCTAAAAAGGTGCCTTGGCCACCGCCCACGTCGAGCACGCAGTGGTGCTCATCAAACGAGTAGCTGGCAAAAATTTCATCTACTACGAAGGGTTGTGAAGCTGACATGAGGTTGGAGTAGCGTGCAAATTTTTCAGCTTGTGCCGCATTCGTCGCTGCGCGTTGCGCGTTCTGCTCTTCAATCGTGTAGGGCCAGTATTGCGACATGGCGCCCGGCTGTTCTGTCCCCTTCAACATGGCCACAGGATCTTGCATGTCTTGGTACAACACGGCGTGGTGTTCAATCAAGGCGCGTATGCCAACATGTCCCGCTACAGGCGCTCCCAAAGCGCCCAAGCCAAAGCGTCCTTCGCTGCGCAAATCTAGCAAGCGCAAGGCGAGAGCCGATTGCAGCAATCTTTGCAAACCGGCGACAGGCAGGTTGGTGAATTGGGCCAATTCTTCGAGGGTGCGAGGCCGTTCAGCCACAGTTTCCAAAATGCGCAAACGAACACACGCCAGCAGCACTTGTGAATAAACAAAACCCGCCATCAGGTCAAACACTTGGCGCGCACGGCGCTGTGTGATCCATCGAGTGAGAGGATTTGAAACACTCCAGCGGTACAAAGACGTGCTGGTCATCATGCGATCCCAGACCGCGGACAGCGAGTCTCGCCAAGGCGTCTTACGGCCAGTGCGCTGTGCAGGTGAGGACAGATCGAGCGTTTTCATGTCAATGAGAAACACTTTGGTTGCTGCTGGTGCTAGCGCGGTAAGCATTACAAGCCGCACGTGGCACCAAACGCTCAGACTGCTGCATTACCAACTCGCGCATCGACTGGGCGTTAGGCCCTTCTGGAATGGAATCTGAAGCAGCTTGAATGAGCGACTCAAAATGGGCAATGGCGCCTGAAAGTCCGAGGTTGGCAATGGCATTGGGTCTGTCGTGCTGTGCGTCTTGACCCACGGGCTTGCCCAAAAGATCGGCTTGGCCCATGACGTCACGAATGTCATCGGCTACTTGGTAAGCTTCACCCAAACAGTCACCCAGCGCCTGCCATTGCTTGGGGTCTGCGCCAGCACTTAAAGCGCCAGCGCAGGTGGCTGCGACAAACAGGGCACCTGTTTTAGCGCGTTGGTATTGCATGAGGGAAACGCGGGACTCAGATTCCCAAGCTTGACCCGCCACAATGCCAGAAGGCATGCCCACACAGGACGCAACGATGTGCATCAAAGCAGGCAAGCGAAGCGGTGATTGACTGGCTGCAGCAGCCAGCGTTTGGAAGGCCAAAACGATCAAGGCGTCGCCCGTCAAGACGGCCAAAGGCTCGCCATAGGCGAAATGGACAGAGGCACGTCCGCGGCGTGTCGATGCATCGTCAAAACAAGGCAGGTCATCGTGAACCAAAGAGGCGCAGTGCATGAATTCGATGGCCACTGCAACCCCTTCGCTTAAGCGCGGATCGTCCATGCCGCAAGCCTGAGCCACAGCCAAAGCCAACTGAGGCCGAATACGAGCGCCTCCAGGAAACACCGCATGACGAACCGCGCCGGCCAGCTTGGGCGGGCAACTGGCATCTTCGGCAGACTCCAAGGCCATGGCCAAACATTGCTCTATTCTTGTGATTGCCTTCATGCTTGCTTCTCCAATAGATGTTGAATTCTGCCACCAAGTGACAACTTTAGTTGTCAACCTAATGTGTAAACAAATATAGACACAACAAAAGCACCTGTCAACGGTAGTTGCCTAGGTTTTTACAATTAAATTCAAATCGTGCTGGCACAAGCCTGACCCATGGGTTGAATCACATCGGCCACCCACTCGGCTTGCTCCTCATGAGCAAGGTGCCCTAGGTTGGGCAGGGAAATGATGTCCTGAGTTTGCAGATGTGCGAGTGCCTCGGCTACTCGATAGGCTACAGACGGCGGCACAATCCAATCTTGCGAACCGACGATCAAAGTGAGAGGGTCTTGCAGAGCGGGAAGTCGCTCCCAGAAGGTGTGCAAATCCCAGTGCGCCATCATGTGGAGCGCGGCTTGTGCATGGGAAGGATTGCCGATCAAAGTTTTGTACAGCCTGGTTCCTTCAGAATCAAGCTTGGAGCCAGTGCCCTCCAATAGCTTGTGTAGCACGGAGGGCCGAGCCGCTTGCCATGCAAACAACTCGGGCACCCACAGCGCTTTAGTCAAGATCTTGGCCAAGGGTGAAAAAATTTGCCCCGCAACACCATCTAAGGGCAACAAGGCGCCATTCAGCGAAACCAAGCGTTGCGGCCGAAGATGATCGTTGAGCGACAGCATGAAGGCTACGGCAGCACCGGCGGAGTGGCCTACGACGATGTCTGGTGCGACCTGCATTTGCATCAACAACTCAGCCACTCCTGCTGCCATGCCAGGAATCGAAAATAAAGTGGCAACGTCAGAGGTCTGCGGCATCGAAGTGAAGCCATGCCCTGGGAAATCGATTGCGATCACGTTGTAGTTGTCGCTCAGCAAGGGTATGAGCTTGCGCCATGAATGAGTTGATGCCCCTGTGCCATGCAGAAGCAAAATGCTTGCTGCTCGCGGGTTGGGGTGTTTTGCCCATTGCACATGCCACTGAAGCCTGGGAGTTTCAATGAAACTTGAAAGCTGACGCAAAGGCCAATTTTGGCCATCGGTGTCCCAATTTAAAGCTCGGCCTTGGTTCACAATCGGCTTCGTTTTACGAACGGCCAGCGACTGCGCGAACCGCTTGGTTCAAGGAATTGGCGCCGGCATAGGGCAATGCCAAGTATTGAGCGCCCATCACTTTGGCCAAATTTTTAGCGGCATCTTGCGCTTGGGGTGCGGTGTCCACCAACAATGTGCTAATGCCCCTCAAGCGCATTTCTGTGGCCGCAGCCAAAGCGTCTGTAGCAGCCTGCGCGCGACCTGGGCGCCCATCGCGTGCAATGTTGCCTTTGCCATCCGTGAGCAACACCACAATGGGGGTTTCGCCTTTTTTTCGCAGCTGTTCTGCCAGTAGCATCGATGCATCAATGGCATGGGCCAGCGGTGTACCACCACCACCCGGCAAGCCGGCCAAGCTTCGTTTGGCGCGCGCCAGAGAGCGTGTCGGAGGGAGGATTAACTCCGCTGTTTGACCTCTGAATGCAAGCACCGCCACACTGTCGCGTCGCACATAACAGTCGGCCAACAACAACTCAACAGCGCCCTTGGCCTCGGCCAAACGGTTCAGCGCAGACGAGCCTGAAGCATCGACCACAAACACTGTGGTGGTCTGGCCCGATTGGCGAAAGCGCGTGACATGAAAGTCTTCTTTGCGCACCACGATGCGTTGTTTTTGGCCTTCGATCTGGGTCAACTGGCGTTGCCGAAGTTTTTGCCAAGGGGCTGCAGCCCTGAGCGTTTCAAGCACATTGATGCGTTGCCCCGCACGCGGCTCGCCTTTGCGTGCGCCCACGGGCCGTCCGCGCAATGCGTTTTTTTGCAGCGCGCCTACGCTGCCAGAGGTCGGTGTTTTGGCGCGCTGTAATTTGCCGATTTTCAAACTTGCCAACAGGCCAGAAGGAATGGCGGCTTGGGCGGCTTCAAGCACCAACTCAGCTAAATTTTCAGGGAGGTCGGGGTCTTCATCTTGCGCTTCTTCTTGATCGTTGTCTGCATTGGACTCGTCCTTGTTCTCAGCATCAGGAGTGTCAGGCTCTGGTGGTGATTCAGGCGGCTCCGATTTGTTGTCTGAATCTGAATTTTCTGGCGGCGCTTTAGTGTCTTCAGGTGTGTCTTGCGCCTCATTCTCAGGCGGCGCTGCTGGCGGAAGTCGCGTCGCGCGAGGCGCAAGTACCAACCGCGCCGCAACACCGGTATGTTCTTCTTCAACTGTGCTGCTGCCCGCCAGCGCAGCCGCGGCCCGCGCCACGCGCACAGCAAACACGCTGGCTCTGAGAGAGTCAATGCCGAGTGCCAATGCAGCGGCGCACAGGGCTTGCACAGCCTCGTCGCCTATCGTCACTTGTGACAAACGCTCGCGTGCCTTCAGCACTTCTTGAGGCGTCCATTCGGGCCCTTCTTCGTCTTCGTCTTGCGCGCCCATCAACAAGCGAAAGGCCAGTCGATCCGCCAGACCGGCGGGCATTTGCTCGTCGTCGCTGGCGCCTTCATCAAGGGCCACCAAGCCCAAGCTGGCCTTGGCCGATGTGTCTAAACCGTCTCTTTGCAAAGCCACCATGCCCGTGTCCAGCACGCTGCCAAAGCGAGCTGCAGAAGACAAGCTCATGCGCTCGGCCATGGCCAAAACCAACACGCCGCCATCGGCTTGCGACAGCAAACCTCGAAGGGCAATCCGCTTGCCCGCTTGCAGCGTTGCACCAAGGTCAAGCCCGCCCAACAAGGCGGTGTCATTGATATTCAGGGGCACGCGCCGAAAGGGGGTTTGGGGTGGCAACAGGCTTTTTAAAAGCGCTAGCCACTGATCCCTATTTTCGCAAGCAGGGGAGCGAAGTGCCACACCGCCCAGACCTACGGGGTCGACTGCAAAAAGTGCAGCGATGGTTGCGGCGTCGCCTTGCATAAGATGTGTGCGATGGCTTTGGCAGCCTAAGTTTTGAGCGCTGCAGGCTTGGGCGCCGTGAGCTCTGCCAATGCTCTTTCGACGCGCGTCGAAGAGCCAGAATCATCAAGCGGGTTGCGGCGAAGTCGATGACGAAGCGCAGAGGGTGCCACCCGAACGAGATGCGCTTGCGCGACTTTGGAGGCGCCTTGCAAAGCAGCTTCGGCTCGAGCCGCTCGAACCAGTGTGAGATCGCCGCGCAGTCCATCGGTACCCAAACTCATGCACAGTTGGGCGGCAAACTCACGGGCTTCATCGGGAATGGCCACATCCGGCAAACGTTTGCGAGCAGCCACAATGCTGCGCCTAACGCGGTCGTCTTCTTTTTTCCAATGGTCGGTAAAGGCTTGAGGACCCTGCTCGAAAGCGTCTCGGCGCTTTACCACTTCCACCCGCTGTGCCAGCGTGTCTGGGGTTTTAACTTCCACGGACAAGCCAAAGCGATCCAACAACTGAGGCCTCAATTCGCCTTCTTCCGGATTGCCGCTGCCAATGAGCACGAAGCGTGCTGGATGCCTTACGCTGAGGCCTTCTCGTTCCACCACGTTTTCGCCCGAGGCGGCCACGTCAATGAGCAGGTCGACCAAATGGTCTTCCAGCAAATTAACCTCGTCGATGTACAAATAACCGCGATTGGCTCGCGCCAACAGCCCAGGCTCAAAGGCTTTCACGCCTTGCGACAGAGCGCGTTCCAAATCGAGCGCGCCCACGACTCGGTCTTCCGTGGCGCCTAAGGGCAAGTCAACCACTGGCACCATGACCAAATGGCTGGTTTTTGTGGAGGTTTCGGCTTTGCTGCCCGTTGCTGATTTAGCCAAACAGTCTGGGCATTTGGCATTTTCAGGGTCGCAGCCATATGGGCAACCCACTACGGCGCGCATTTTCGGTAGCAGAGCAGCCAAGGCTCGCACCGCCGTCGATTTGCCAGTGCCGCGATCACCAAACACCAAAACGCCCCCGATGCTGGGGTCGATGGCGGTCAGCATGATGGCCATTTTCATGTCGTCTTGGCCAACAATGGCTGAGAAGGGAAAGGTCAAAGACATTGAGTTCACTATCCAGGTTAAAACGATATTGATGACAAAGTGTCAACTTAAAAAATTATACAAAGTGTCAATTTAACTTGACGTTTTGTCAAATCCAGTTAAATTACACATCCAGAACAGATATTGAGGCAAAAGATGGATGCCCTGCTTGATTGGATTCAATCCCCAGCACAACTTAGAAAACTGTCCCGTGACAACTTGGCCCCGTTGGCCACAGAGTTGCGGGAACGTTTGATTCAGTCGGTCTCGCAAACGGGCGGGCACTTTAGCTCCAATTTGGGCACGGTTGAGCTCACAGTGGCCCTGCATTACGTTTTCAACACACCAGAAGACCGTTTGGTGTGGGATGTAGGCCATCAAACTTACCCCCACAAAATGTTGACGGGCCGAAACGACCAAATGGGCAGCATGCGCCAGCTGGGCGGTTTGAGTGGCTTTCCGCGCCGTGAAGAAAGTATTTACGACGCATTTGGCACCGCCCACTCGTCCACCAGCATTTCAGCCGCTTTTGGCATGGCCATGGCCGCCAAACAAATGGGCAGCCAACGCAAAGCAGTGGCCATCATAGGAGACGGCGCGCTCACAGCCGGCATGGCCTACGAGGCTTTGAACAATGCAGGCGCAAGCGATTGCAACTTGCTGGTCATCTTGAACGACAACGACATGTCGATCAGCCCCCCCGTCGGGGCCCTGAACCATTATTTGCATGAACTGATGAGCGGTCGGTTTTATGCCGATGCTAAAAAAATTGGCAAACAAGTGCTCAAAAATGCGCCGCCTTTGTATGCTTTGGCGCAATTGATTGAGCAGCAAACGCAAAGCTTCATCCAACCTCAAACGATGTTTGAAAACTTGGGCTTTGATTACACAGGCCCTGTAGATGGTCACGATGTCAATGACTTGATCGACACTTTGCAAAGTTTGTACAACAAACCTGGCCCGCAGTTTTTGCATGTGGTCACACGCAAGGGCAAGGGCTATGCAAAAGCAGAAGCCGATCCTGTGGCCTATCACGGGCCCAGTAAATTTGATCCTGCTGTTGGCATTGTCAGCGCCGCCTCGCCGGTCCCTGCCAAGCCCACATTCACTCAAGTATTTGGTCAGTGGTTGTGCGACATGGCCGCGCAAGATGAACGCTTGGTGGGCATCACTCCGGCCATGCGCGAAGGCTCTGGCATGGTGAGTTTCAGTCAACAGTATCCCCATCGTTATCACGATGTGGGCATTGCAGAGCAACATGCCGTTACCTTTGCAGCTGGCATGGCTTGCGAAGGTTTGAAGCCTGTTGTGGCCATTTACTCCACCTTCTTGCAGCGTGCCTATGACCAACTGATTCACGATGTGGCCTTGCAAAACTTGCCCGTGGTATTTGCTCTCGACCGAGCTGGACTGGTGGGTGCTGATGGCCCAACGCATGCTGGCATGTACGACATTGCTTTCACGCGTTGCATTCCCAACATGAGCATTGCGTGCCCTGCAGATGAGGCTGAATGTCGTCAACTGCTGAGTACCGCTTACGCGCAGGATCATGCTGTCACAGTTCGTTACCCAAGGGGTGCGGGTGTCGGTGTGCAAGTGGGGACCGACTTGCAGACTTTGCCCTTTGGCAAAGCGGAAATTAGGCGCAAAGGTCATGGCGTAGCTTTGCTGGCTTTTGGCCCCTTGCTTTACGAGGCCCTTAAAGTGGCTGAGACTCTCAATGCCACGGTGGTTAACATGCGTTGGGCCAAGCCCTTGGATGTTGAAATCTTGAAGCAAATTGCGCTGTCACACGATCGTCTGGTCACGTTGGAAGATGCCACTCGCAAGGGCGGCGCAGGTTCCGCAGTCATGGAAGCCTTGCAAGACATGGGCATTGCCATGCCCGTGTTGGTGGTAGGTTTTGACGATGAATTCACCGAGCACGGTGACCCTCAGAAGTTGATGCAGCAATATGGTTTGACGGCACCTGGCATTCAAAAACGAATTGAAGAATGTTGGCCCGATTTAAAAGCTGCGCCCATTTTGAGGGTGGTGGGCTAATGGCTGTTTGGACCTTAGGGCTTAACCACAAAACAGCGCCGATTGATTTGCGCGAACGGTTTGCTTTTGCTTCCGAGAGATTGGACCAGTCCTTAAAAGGTTTACGTCAAAGCTTTGCCACGCACAAGGAGGTGGCCATTCTGTCTACCTGCAATCGAACCGAAATTTATTGTGCGGGTGATGAAGTTCAAATTCCGCAAACTTTAAGTTGGTTGGCTGATGCTGGCAAAACGCAAGTGGATGTGCTGGCTTCGCACACTTATCGCTTTGAGGGCGATGCGTCGGCGCGACATGCGTTTAGAGTTGCCAGTGGCCTAGACTCAATGGTCTTGGGCGAATCTCAAATTTTGGGGCAATTGAAAGAAGCCGTGCGCATGGCCAGCGACTCGGGTGCATTGGGTACCACGCTCAATCAATTGTTTCAACGTTCTTTTGCGGTGGCCAAGGAAGTTAGAAGCTCCACAGAAATTGGCGCGCATTCCATCAGCATGGCCGCTGCCGCTGTTCGCTTGGCGGGGCGTATTTTTGAAAACATCAAAGACACCCATATTTTATTTGTGGGTGCAGGTGAAATGATTGAACTGTGCGTGGCTCACTTTGCAGCCAAGTCGCCTAAATCCATCACGATTGCCAACCGCTCAGCTGAAAGGGCGGGTCTGTTGGCGCAAGCACACGGGGGTCGAAGTATCTCCTTGGCTGATTTGCCAAATCGCTTGCATGAGTTTGACATTGTCATCAGTTGCACCGCCAGCACACTGCCTTTGATTGGATTGGGAGCCGTTAAAAGTGCTTTGCGCAAGCGAAAAAGCAAGCCCATTTTCATGGTCGATTTGGCAGTGCCCCGCGACATCGAACCTGAGGTCAAAGACCTTCGTGACGTGTACCTTTACACCGTTGACGATCTCACAGAAGTGATCAACAGCGGGCAATTTCACAGACAAGCGGCCGTGGTCGATGCCGAGGTGATCATTGACGATGGTGTGCAAAAATTCATGAGTTGGTTAGCGCATCGCAGTGAAGTGCCTTTGATTCAAGAATTGAATTTCCAAGCAGACACTTGGCGTCAGGCTGAGGTATTGCGTGCTCGCAAATTGCTTGACAAGGGGCAGAACATCGAAAGCGTTTTAGAGTCGCTTTCAGTCGGCATGATGAAGAAAATGTTGAACGGCCCCTTGCGTGAGTTGAATCACACAGAAGAACCCCTGAGACTGAAGGCTCGCGAGGCGGTCAAGCAAATGTTTTTAAGGCCTTAGCAGCACGCTTTAAAGGAAGCAGAGGCCGCATTGTGCATGCACGCTCTGAACAGTATTAAGCTTTCTTTGCGTAAGCAGAGCACCAGCCCATACCAACCACTTGCCTGCCTGGAAACAAAGGGCAGCCGCCAGCAGCATCGCTTGCTTTGCCTTGAAATAATGCGCAGTTGTTGCATTTTTGTGTGGGCGCATGTCTGGGAAATTTTTTGATGTCCACTTTGGTGGAGTCAACGGCATAACCCAAGGTGATGGCTTGCGCTTCTTTGTCATTGACCATGTTTTGTGCCATGGTTTGCGCTGCTACCCAGCTTGTGCTGCCCATGGCCACTTGCATCATGAAAGTACGACGGTTTGTTTGTTTCATAATTTCTTCAGTGAATTGACTAAAAATGTGACAGCGCAAATACTAACTTGCGTTAGGCGGCAAGACAATTTTGCGCGCTAAGTTGATCAATAAGGCTTGTTCGGAATCATTCAAAGGGTCAAGGATTTGTTTCTGCAAGTCTTTCACAAGGGGCTTCACAGCCAAGCGAACGTTGTTACCTGACTCGGTCAGTGAAAGTTCGCGCGATCTGCGGTCTTGTTCTTTGATCACACGGCGTACCCAGCCTTTTTTTTCCAATCGATTGATCACAGCGCCAATGGTGGGGCGATCGTAGCCAATTATTTCAGCCACAAACGCCTGATCACGGCCTGGATGCGTGTGAATGGCTTCCAGCGCAGCATATTGAACGGGCGTGAGGTCGAAACCTGCAGCCTGCGTGCGTTTGGCAAAGACAAAGGTTGATTGCTGATGCAGGCGGCGAATCAGGTGTCCTGCCATGTCGAGTATGTCCATCACCGTGTTCCTTTGGTAGGGGCTAAGTTTGGATTGAAAAGCTTTGTTTTCCGACAATTAGTAATCATACATACTATCTTGACACTTATTAGTAAGTACAGTTATTATTTGCGCCTTGTCAAAGTTCGATGGTTTCTCTGTAGGAGACAAAAATGCAGTTTTACAAGAATGGTTTCAGGGGTGGCAGCCCAGATATCAAGGAGGCGGCCCCTCAAAGGCGCAATCGTGGCCTTCATGAACCCCTGCCCGAAAAAGTCGATGTGCTCATTGCAGGCACCGGCCCTGCAGGCTTGTGCTTGGCCGCACAGTTGGCCCAATTCCCTGAAATTGAAACCATGATCGTTGAGCGCATGCCCTCCAACATCATCAAAGGCAAGGCTGACGGCATCAACACGCGGACCATGGAAATGTTTCAAGCCTTTGGCTTTGCAGACAAAGTGAAGCGCGAAACCTACTGGGTCAATCAAACGGCCTTCTGGATGCCTGACCCTCAGAATCCGGACCACATCAAGCGCGCGGGTCGTGTGCAAGACGTGGCAGACGACAGTTCTGAAATGCCCCACATTCTGATTAACCAAGCGCGTCTGCACGAGTTGTTTTTGGAAGTCATGCGGAATTCACCTTCGCGCTTAGAGCCCGACTACAGTTGGGAAATTGTGGCTTTGACCCTTGACGACGCCACCGAAGATCATCCTGTGACTGTGACATTAAAGGATGCCAGTGGCGTGAATTGGGGCAACACACGCACGGTCCGCGCGAACTATGTGGTCGGCTGTGATGGCGCGCATTCAGCCGTTCGAAAAGCCATTGGGGGTGCGCTGCACGGCGATGCGGCGCATCAAGCCTGGGGCGTGATGGATATTTTGGCCAACACTGATTTTCCAGATGTGCGGCAAAAGTGTTTGGTCTCTTCTGCCAATGAAGGCAACTTGTTGATCTTGCCGCGCGAAGGTGGGTATGTGTTTCGCATGTATGTCGAACTTGACAAGCTTCGCCCAGACGAAAAAGCGGCAAATCGAAAGCTCACGCAAGACGACTTGATTGCCGCCGCCAATCGCATCATTTACCCTTACAACATTGAGGTAAAAGAAGTGGTTTGGTGGTCCATCTATGACATAGGCCACAGCCTGACGGATAAGTTTGACGATGTGGGCGAAGGTGAAGACCGAAATCCGCGTGTGTTCACAGCAGGTGATGCTTGCCATACGCACTCACCCAAAGCGGGTCAGGGTATGAATGTCTCCATGCAAGACACCTTTAACCTCGGTTGGAAATTGGTTCATGTGCTTCAAGGCAGAGCCGATGCTCGCTTGCTTCGCAGCTACACCAAAGAAAGATTGACCGAGGCCAAGCGACTGGTAGAGACCGATCACAAATGGTCTCGTGTGATGTCAGCGCCCACTACGCAAGCGGAGCGAGATGGCACTGAGGAGCCGCGCATCATTCGCCAATTCAAAGAAAACTTGGAATTCACAGGTGGAACTGCGGTGAAATACGACACGTCTTATTTGTTTGCTGCCGGCACTTATCAAGCGCTGGCTGTTGGCGAAGAAATTGGTCGACGGTTTCACTCGGCCCCAGTGGTGCGTTTGTCAGACGTCAAGCAAATGCAGTTGGGCCATGTGGCGCAGGCCGATGCACGCTGGCGCATCTATGCGTTTGCAGACCAGACCGACAGCGGCCTTGCTGAAGCTGCCATTTACAAGCTTGCAAATTGGCTTGAAACCCATTCCAATTCGCCTATCGTTAAGCACAAACGCAAAGGTGAAGACATCGATGCCGTGATTGATTTTCGTGTCGTTTTCCAACAAACCTTTGACCAACTCGCTTACGGGAAAATGTCATCTCTCTTGAAACCCAAGACAGGCCAATTGGGCTTACAAGATCATGAAAAAGTTTTCTGCGTTGACCACAAAGGCTTAGGCGATATTTTCGATATGCGGGGCATCAGCCGAAGTGCAGGTTGCATGGTGGTGGTGCGACCCGATCAGTATGTGGCAAATGTTCTACCTCTGAATGCATTTGACGAGTTGTCAGCTTATTTTGCAGTTTTCATGAAGTAGTGTGCCTATAAAATTATCCCATGACACATCCAACACCGCCTATTTTGAATGCCAAGGAACTCAAGGCACTCAGCCAGAGAAGCCCAGACCCGTGTGTTTGTGTGTTGAAGCATTGTCAAGGTTGGGAAAGTGTCAGTGAAGACCGCTGGCCAACCCAGCACATGTCGCTGCAGGGCACACTGCGCCATCCGTTGCCAGAAGGTCAGACGGATGTATCGTTTGAAGAATTTCACCCCAATGGCACGCGTTACGAATCATCCACAGCACCCATTGCCTTGGCTTACTTTCCCTACAATCGATGCGATGTGCACGCATGCAACAAGTGTGGCTGCGCGGCCTTGAAGTACACAGAATACGGTGGCTACTATGTGGACCAACGTGCGCGCTTAATTAACCCTGACTTGATCGTAGAGTCAACGTAAACTTATTGTGAGGTTGTCACTGCACATGATTTACAAGCTGCCCCAAATGACAGAAATTAATTTTTCAGTAGATCATGGCAACTTATCTCCTCGTGAAGGCCTGCCTGGTTGAGCTGCCGCAAGGGCAATTCACTGCTTCTGACGATCTCCAAATGCAATGGGTGCTTTAGCCTAGAAATTTAAGCTTTACCGATTCAAAAAAACACCTTTAGTTGCTTGTGACGAAAGCTCACCCTGTTGGGGTTTTCATCCTTTCAGCTAGCCTGTGTAGCGTGATAGTGTGCTTGCTCGATTCATTGATTGATTGATGCTGCCTGTCGTGAAATCTGCAGGTCTTTACAACAAGTAATTTATGACTGAAAAATCTATCCGCACTGCATCACACGACTTACTTCAAGGCTTGATTGATTTAGGCATTGAATATTTGTTTTGTAACTTAGGCACCGATCATGCGCCGCTCATTGAAGAGATGGCCATTTGGCGGGCAGCGGGAAAATCGTTTCCCAAATTAATACTCTGCCCCCATGAAAACACAGCGGTACACATGGCGGGTGGCTATGCAGTGGCCACTGGGCGTGGCCAAGCCGTTTTGGTGCATGTGGATGCTGGCACGGCCAATGCCGCCATGGGCTTGCACAATCTGTGTCGCTCCAGAATTCCTGTACTTTTAATTGCAGGGCGCGCGCCCATGAGTACCTTTGATGGGGCCACAGGTGGAAGAGACACTTACGTTCACTTTATTCAAGAACCGTTTGACCAAGCCAGTGTGGTCAGGCCTTATGTGAAATGGGAGTACAACTTGGCTTGGCCTGCTATGGCGCATGAAGTAATCTCTAGAGCCGGTGCCGTGATGCACAGCGATCCTACGGGGCCTGTGTACCTTACGCTGCCACGAGAAGTACTGGCCGCGCCAGTTGATGTTGCCAGCATCGGTGCGCATGGTCATCAAAATCATTTGGCCGTGAAGGCACAGGGCGCAGACCCCCAGGCAGTCAAAGCCATTGCTGAACAGCTCATGCAATCAGACAATCCCATGTTGGTCACAGCCTATGCGGGTCGAAATTCAGAAGCGCCTGCGCTGATCGAAAAACTGGCCAGTCTTTGTGGCATCCGTGTCTGTGAGTTCAATACGGTTTATATGAACATTCGGCGGAGCTCGCCGTTTTTCAGCGGCTACAACCCTGCCGCTTTCACAGAGCAAGCTGACTTTGGTTTGATGGTCGATGTGGATGTGCCGTGGATTCCCAAAACTACGCGCGTCAATCCCAAAGCGTATTGGGCGCAATTTGACGTTGATGCCATCAAGCGCGATATCCCGATGTGGGGCTTTCCTTTGAACGCGCGCATTGAAGGCGACAGCGTTCGATTGTTGACTCAACTGATTGAAGCGATACAAGCCAATGCCTCTGCAGAATTTAAAGCCAAGGTAGAAAAGAGATGTGTGCTTTTAAAAGCAGAACATGAGGCAAACAAACAAAAAACGGCTTTGTTGGCCAAACAGCCTGGCGCTTTGAATGCCATCAATCCTCACTATCTTTGCGCTGAGCTGGGTCGCCACATTCAGTCTCATGATGTTGTTTTGAATGAAGCGATCCGAAACACGATGGCAGTATTTGAGCAAATTCCTCGAGAAGTGCCTGGCACTTTGGTTGGATTGTCTGGGGGTGGACTTGGCTTTTCTGCTGGAACAGCGCTTGGCATGAAGTTGGCGCAGCCGGGCAGAAGAGTCGTTCATGTGGTTGGCGATGGCTCTTTTTACTTCAGCAACCCCAGTGCGGTTTATGCAGTGGCAAGGCAATACGATCTTCCCATTTTGACGGTACTCTTAGACAATGGTGGGTGGTCCGCGGTAAAAGAGTCAACTTTGCGCATGTACCCTCAGGGCGAAGCTAAAAGTACAAATCAGTTTGCATCGGATTTGGGTTACGACACTGATTTCGCTGGCATTGCCGAGGCCGCAGGTGCGCATGGCGAGCGCTTGTTTGATCCTGCTGATGTAGAAACGTCGATTGCACGTTGTTTGGAGGCTTTAGACGCAGGTCAAAGTGCTTTACTTCATGTGCGAATTACGCCACTTTAGGTTGGCGGCATTGAGTCATTGAATTTAAAAATCAATATCAAAATTTAAAGAGAAAAAAGAGGAGACCTTCATGAAGCCATTCAATTTACAGAATTTCGCCTTTCGCAGGTGCATTGGTTTTGGACTTGTCGTTTCAGCCAGCTTGTTGAGTCTGGCTGGATGGGCACAAGCGCAAAACGCGTGGCCCACAAAGCCCATCAAAATTGTGGTGCCCTATGCGCCAGGAGGCGCTAATGACATTTTGGCGCGAGTGGTTGCTGAGAAATTGGCGCCAGCATTGGGTCAATCAGTGGTGGTAGAAAACAAACCCGGCGCAGGAGCGGCTGTGGGGACGGAGCTTGTTGTCAAAGCTGCACCAGATGGTTACACCTTGCTGATGGCTGCAAGCGGCCCCATCGTGTTCAATCCCGCGTTGGTGGCTAAACTTGCCTACAACCCGGTCACGGATTTAACGCCCATTTCATTAGCGGGTTCATTCCCCATGATTCTGGCTGTCAACGAAGCATCACCTGCTAAAACATTTTCTGAGTTGGTCACTATTTCAAAAGCAAATGCCAACAAGTTCAATTACTCATATCCGTCAGCCTCATTCCAGTTGGTCATGGAATTGGTCAAAGCCAAGACGGGCTTGAAAGCCATGAACGTTCCCTACCAAGGCAGTGCCCCTTCCATCAATGCGGTGCTCACACAGGAAGTCCAAATGACGCTGATTGATTCAGGCCCCATTTCGGCTTTGTTGAAAGCCGGCAAATTGCGTGCATTGGCAGTGACTTCAGAACAGCGGCTTGCGGCTTACCCGCAAGTGCCCACTTTAAAAGAGCAGGGCATAGAACTGTCAGTTAATTTTTGGAGTGGCTTGCTAGCGCCGGCCGGTACACCGGCGCCAATTGTGAAGCGTTTGCAGGAAGAGGTGGCTCGCATCATGGCGCTGCCCGACGTGCAAGAGAGAATGGCCAAGTTGGACATCAAGCCCGTGGGCGGCACATCGGCAGATTTTGCAAAAATAATCGCACAAGAAATTCAACTTTGGTCTCAAGTGGCCAAAGAAAATAACATCAAAGCTGAATGACTGAAAAAAGAATTGCCATCGCAGGTGCAGGCATCGCAGGCTTAACCACTGCGCTGTCCTTATTGCAACTTGGTTTCAAGGTTGACATTTACGAGCAATCTTCGCAGTTGGGTGAGGTGGGTGCAGGATTGCAAATCTCTCCTAACGGTACGCGCATTCTTCAAGACTTGGGTTTGGGCCCTTCGCTGCAACAATTGGTCTGCCCCGCCCGAGGTAAAGAAATCCGAATGTGGAATACAGGGCAGCGCTGGAAGTTATTTGACCTGGGTGACGATTGCTTAAGCCGCTTTGGCGCACCTTATTGGATGGTGCATCGCGGTGATTTACACAAGGTGTTGCTACAAGCTTATGAATCACGTTCAGATGTGCCTGTTCGCTTGAATGCCAAAGTGGTGAATGCACAAAGTCATGCCAATGGCGTGTCCTTTGAAATGCAAGACGGAAGCAAGCATCTGGCATTCGGTTTGATTGCGGCAGATGGTGTTCACTCCATTTTGCGCGAGAACTTTTTGGGGGAGGACAAAGCCAACTTCACGGGTTTATTGGCTTGGCGAGGCTTGGTCCCCATCTCTTCCATTTCGCCTCACTTGCAATTGCAGGTCGGCACCAATTGGGTGGGGCCGGGTGCGCACGTCATCACTTATCCTGTTCGGGGTGGCCAACTCATGAATGTGGTGGGCATCATTGAAAAAGAAGGTTGGCGCGGTGAAACTTGGACAGAAAAAGGCACGCACGAAGAGTTACTTCAAGATTTTGGCCATTGGCATGCCGACGTCTGTGAGTTGATGCGCAAAATAGAGCAGCCCTATAAGTGGGCATTGCTCGGTCGAGCGCCTCGGAAGGGATGGGCTCAAGGGGCTGTTTGTTTGGTGGGCGATGCAGCGCACCCCACATTGCCATTCTTGGCCCAAGGTGCCAATATGGCGATTGAAGATGCCGCAGTCATGGCGCGCTGTATGGCGACTCATCAAAATGCGACCGATGCGTTCTTGCATTTTGAATCTCTGCGCTGGCAGCGAACAGCCGATATTGTGAATCGATCGAGCGAAAACGCTTTGAGGTTTCACAACCCTCAACTTTCCGATCCTTTCAAAGCGGTTGATTATGTAACTTCTGAATGGGAGCCCGAGAAAGTTCGCAAAAGATACGACTGGCTTTTTGAGTACAACGCGCTAACTTTGCCCTTAGTTGCCGCCCCCTTATGAGTCAAATATTGCACCACGATAAGCCAGTGGTCATTGTGGGCGGCGGCCCTGTCGGCATGACATTAGCACTTTGTTTGGCAAGACGGGGCATTGCCAGCATCTTGGTGGAAATGAGATCGATTGATTCTCTGCCTGACGTAAAATGCAACCACATTTCTTCGCGCAGCATGGAGCTGTTCAGGTCACTTGGGGTGGCCCCTGATTTGCGCGCTGCAGGGTTACCAGATGACTATCCGCACGATATCTCTTATCGAACCAGCACCCTTGGAACTGAGATTGCGCGGATTCATATTCCTGGCAGAAACACCCGACTGACTGATCATTCAGGGCCCGATGGCGATTGGCCAACGCCCGAGCCGCCACACAGATTGAATCAACGTTACATCGAACCCATCTTAAGAAAGCATGTTCAAAAACAAAGCTTGATTACTTCTTTGTACCAGCATCAGGTGATAGATTTTTCTTTTGATGCCAATCAAGTTCATGTTGTCGTTCAAGATTTGAGTGCACCTCATGCGCAGACTTTAATTTTGAGTGCTGCTTTTTTAGTAGGTTGCGACGGCGGCCGCTCCATGGTGCGAAAGGGGATCGGTGCCAAACTGGTG
>CANKBG010000046.1 GCA_947479935.1 Comamonadaceae bacterium | reverse complement strand
CATAGAGAGAACTTCGTCACTGGTGGCTGCGCGAGCTGTGTCCCCAGCCAAGCGCTTCTTTCCCGCTTCTAGAAACTCCTTGCTCCAGCTGTAGTAGAGGCCCTGCGCAATACCTTCCTTGCGGCATAGCTCAGCAATGCTGTCCTCACCCCTTAGGCCGCTCAGAACAATGCGTATCTTGTCCTCGGTTGAGTAATGCCGCCGGGTGGCTCTTCGGATGTCTTTGACCACCTGCTCGGCAGTGGCCTTGGGTTGATTAGATTTCAATTTCATCTTCACTCCTTAGGTTGAAAGATGAACCAAAACCCTCCTTTAATCAAGTACCCCTATTTGTCTCACACACGCTGACGTCGGACAACTACTTAATCAATCATTTGAAACTAATTGATTTGAAATCTAGTGCTGAGCAAACGAGTGAGCGAAGCGATATGAGTTGCGATAGCACTAAGTGAACGAAGTTCACTTTTGGATTGATGATCTATATAGAAATCGAATCAGTACAAGAAACATGACAGTAAAACTAATTGGTATCAGCAAAATAAAAAATTCAAATGACAACTTCTTAGACATAAGTGTTTCAAAAAATGCGTAATAGGTAGCTATGGATGCAAAAAGAAGTAGCAATGAAAATACAAACAAAAGTAAAAAATTCATCTTCTGCTTAAACTTGTTGATTGCACTGATCTCACGAAAAAAGTTCAATCCATCTATGTATGAATTCAGAACGAATGGGGCAAGTGCAAATGCTAAGAAATACAGAAAAGTATTGTCGAAGTAGTAGGGCTCGTCATTAAGTATTTGACTTATGAGAGTGATTGTTGAAGCACCGAAAATCCATAGCCAACAAAGCATCAAGATGCTTCCAACTATCAATAGAAATTTAGATCGCATTAAGTTTTTGATCGATGAGGAACTTTGCATACTCAACATCTTTAATTGAGCCAACAGTGAATCTCGACAAAATTTCTTTTTCACCACTTGATTTCGTAGTGACAATTTCTGTACATTTTTTTTCTGGATCAGAAATTTTCAGTACATTTCTTCTTCCATTTGCCCTTGTTTCGTAGCCTCTGAGTATTTCAATTTTTAACTTTGTCTTTTGAAAGCTGACATAGCAAATCGCTGTGTTCATCTTTTTGAAGCTAATGTAGTTCTTTCGTACATTCAACTCGATATCAGCGTTCTCAAGATAATGTGACTTGAGTAACTCCCATGCTTCCAATGCACTCTCTGTTGTTTTTGAAGTCAGATCAGTCTCACTAGTCACCAAAATTTCGCCCTTAAGACGATTGATGGGTTTGTTATCTTGCTTAAATCCATCAATGCTTTGATCGGAATTGGCAATATGCTGTTCTAGCGAGATATGACCATCTTCATATTTTTGGATTTGCCATAACTCAAATGGCACATCTCTAAAGTTGACGCTATTTTTTTGATACGAACTGAAAGTTGGAGAAATGAAGATCACTCTTGACTGCGACCAATCAAAGTCTTTCAGATCTTGGATGGTGCGAGTTTTTGAGTTGTATTTCAGTACGAAGTCTGACTTGTTGTTGATCAGTGCAGAGAGATATGTGTAACCTTGATCAACGACTGAGTAGTCTTTGACTTTCTTGTACTCAATGATCACAAATGACTTGGTCTCTTGGTTGTAACCTAAGGTGTCGATTCTAAACTTCTCAGCACCCAACTTCACCCAAAACTCTGTAGCGATAAACTCGAGATTGAAAACAGCTTTGAGGTTTTTCTCAATTAAAGACTGAATGTCTTTTTCTAGGTTGAAATTAGTTCTTCCAACTTCTTTCAATGTGTTGTTGCTAACTTTAAAAAGCTTCATCGACATCTCCTAATTAGTGATTTGATCTACTCAGACAAGATCGGTTTTTTCTTTTGGTATGGACGCACTTGATACAGAGCACAGTGCTTAGCTGAGCAGTGCTGAACTCGTTTGTATTTGTAGTCTACGCATTGCAAGCAGAAGGCTTTGATTGCTTCTGCTTTGGAGGCGCTTCCTTTGGCTTTTACACGCTCAATGAGGGGCTGATATTTAAGGGGAATTTGCTCACTCATAAAGCCTCCAAAAGTATCTGTAATTTTACTATTTTCGGGTCTAAAAAGGAAGCAATATTTGTCCAATAAGAGATAATTAAATACTTGATTTTTAGGGAAAATTAGGTGTTAATTGAGTCAACTTTTATGCTCAAAATTTGAGTAATTATTGATCTCTGAAAACTTCACTTTGATCTAATACATTCATGCTCACAACAAGTCTTCAGCGTCTATTTGACAGTGGCAATTTTCATGGCATGAAGAACTTTGACTTGCTTATGAAGCACTATGGAAAGACTTATCACTCAATCGATGACTCACCAATTCATTTCAGCGAGTTAATTGAGCTTATCGATCTTGAATATGCAATTGATTGCACTTATTCGAGACTTGATTTGCACAAGATATGGCGTGAGTTTGCTGTGTGGTGTTGTGAACCACTTGCTTGTTACATAACTATTCCAACATGTCATGTTGCTTTATTTTCAGCAAAGAAGTTCATCAATGATGAGATTTCGATTGAAGAATTAACAGAGATATACGTGACTGCATATGAGGATCAGACTAATGATATTTCAGATCATTTAACTCTTTCCTATTGTGCAAATCGAATTGCTATGGATGCATCTCACCCCCACATTGATACTTGCATAACTAATTGTTACAACACATCTGCATTGGGATTAAACAGATTGGGACTTTCATTTGAATTTATCAAAGTAAAACAAAGAGACAAGTTTCTTTCTCTCGTTTCCTAGATAATAGTCATCGCTTTTGAACGCTTTGAAGTATTCGTTTATTACGCAAAATTGCAAAATTAATTGCTTGTGCTTTGTAAGACAAATACTCATCTAAATTCGTAGGAACTGCAGATGTTTTGAAGTCATCAAAGTGCATGAAGAAATTTATAGTGGAATAGTCCTCAGAAACCATATCTTGCAGAAGGAAAAAATCAACATACCCATTGAATTCGCCAAACAAATCAAAGAACTCAGTGTATCGATTAAGAACATCTGACAACGGACTACTTTGTTTCAAGTAGTAACGCCTAATGCACTCCAATGTCAGATCAATGCGATCTCTAATTAGTGAGCTAAATCCTCGAGCTCCATTGATAGTGCTTTTCCCATCAATTTTCTTTGAAGGGAAAATAATCATCCCACCCATCGTGTATCCAATGCATCTAAACGCTTCAACTTCTGACTCATCTAGTTGCTGAATGATATGAGCCATTCTTTTCCATTTCGAGAAAGTATGAATAGCTGAGTCGCTCGACAAATAAAACTCGCCCACTTCAGACTTGTGATACAGATATGCATCACTCTTTGAGTCATCAAGCGTAAACAATGCACCACTCGGTAATGGCTTACTCCACAACACTTTGTGGTATCTGCGAAGCGTCTTACTGTAAATATCTGGATCTTTGTCTTTAGGCGTGTCTCGTCTAAAGTCAAAAGTTACATCGATCAGTTGTTCCATTTTTCTATATTACATGGTTCAGACAAGTCTTACAAAAAACCAATGCTTATATCAATTTCATTTGGTTATGCGCTAAGCCATTGATTTCCAACAAGAACCTTTATTCTCCTCAAAGGCTTGTCCGACCGAACCAAATATAAGAGACTAAATACATGTTAATTATTTGATATGTAAGGAAAATCTCAATGGCTCAAGCAAAAGTTCTGAATGAAAAAGAAATTCGCAAAGTGTTGCTCTACATCGCTGCCCACAAACACGCTGCTCGTAATCGTGCAATGTTCTTGCTCACTACAAATTGTGGTTTAAGGGTTAAGGAAGTGGCTTCGTTAAAACTTGCGAATATATTGACTAGCGAAGGAAAGATTCGTGAAGAATTTTTTCTATCTGCAGAGCAAACGAAGGGCTCAAAAGGCAGAACAATCTATTTGTCAAAGAAGATGCAAGAGGAACTGCAAAACTACTTGAGTATTCGCTTTAAGCTAGATGACTTGCTAGCTGTCACTTATACAGACACTAGTCGTGCACTTTTTCCATCACAGCAAAACAATATTCGCGGGTTTAGTCCGGCGACTTTAGCTCAGCATTTCCATTATCTTTACCGTGCGGCAAAAGTGGATGGGGCTAGTTCACACAGTGGACGCAGAGGGTTCATAACGAACTTAGCTAACAAAGGCGTCTCCGTTCGTTTGTTAATGGAATTGGTCGGACACTCATCCATGTCGGTTACTCAAAAATATATGGAGACCAACCCAACGCAACTCCGCGCAAGTATCGAATTGCTTTAAAAGTTAAAGGCAGAAATTTTCATCAAAAATTTTGTAGAAAGAAATATCTGAATCAGAATCAATTTTATTTTCAATCTCATCAATGATAGGCATCATGAAATTTAATTCATTAGTACCGTAGCCTCTTGCGATTCTTCTTGCTTGAAGTAGTACATGGTAGACGTTACTAGTGAAGTTCATTGCCTTTGTCAGACCAATTAATTCATTCACTTTATCTTTTGTTGGGATGTGAACCATGAACTTGTAGTGGTCAGATAGCTTCATCGCTAAGATAGATTGAGGATTAGGGTTGTAAACCACATCAACAACCTTTGCTTGATAAAACATAACACTCATAAATTCTTTAATGAGTGAGATAAGAGTGGAATCATTGCCTTTTTGATAGTACTTTACGTCGTGAACTTCATTTAATTGATAGTTAAAAATTATGTGCCCAGAAAAAAACGTGGAAAGGTTTGTAGAGCTTGATTCTCCGATCAGAAAAAGTTTGTCGTGATATACAAAATTATTATTGCTTATCTCACCATTGAGATAGTAATTTCTGTCTATAACTCTAGCTTGTGACTCGTCTTCCGACTTAATTAAAATTGTTGACCAAGTACTACCAAACTTGTCTTCAGCATCATCAGCGTAGTCACACCACCAATCTTCATCATCTTGTATGTCGTCTTCAATTTCATATATTTCTCCATCACTTTCATACGAATCTAAGCATTCAGACATTGACTCGTTTGAGTAAACGTTGATAATGAGTAAGTTTTCTTTTTGCATAGAAACTCTTTGAGTGAATTGTTAGACAGCGATGGGGGTAGATTTATTACTAACTTTGCTTACAAAAGTCTTTATGTTTGCATCGTTTAAGAATTTTTATTTCACTCTTGTATTGCTATTACGTAGAAATACATGATGTGAACCCCAGGATACTCAGAGCTAGTGTTGAATTGATTTAGCGTTTTAGCTCGTACATCATTTTCATCTTTGAAATCTCATCGTCGGACAATTGACCGAGCATTTCAGCATAAATCTCATAGTCATCAGAATCAATGTCCTTGTAATCGATGTAAATATGGAGATAAGTAAACTCATTAGCATTTGTGCGCTTTAGTTTGATCAGAAAATCTAAAATTAAATTACTTCTCCTATGGCTTGAAATTGTTATTTCAAAGCGATCCGAATGTTCAGCAAGTTCTAAGAATTTCTTTTTCTGATTGTTATCTAAGTTTTTATTAAACCACCAATCAAATTTTTCATGAGCGAAAATTTGCAGACTACTGTATTCCTCCATTCCAAGTCCATCTTCATAGTCACCATAGTCGCCTTGCAAAGCTTCAATGGCTTCATTTTTAAGGTAATCAATTGCCTCTAATATTTTTATATCAGTACAAATCTGTTTTCCAAATTCACTAGCTAATTTATTTCGATTTTTTTTCATAGATATTCATCAATAAAAGTTGTAATTTTCTTTTTTAATTTTGATTACTATATATTAGAAGTAGAATTTGCTCAACGGAGAAGTGGCAGAGTGGTTGAATGTACATGACTCGAAATCATGCGTAGGTTAACGCCTACCGAGGGTTCGAATCCCTCCTTCTCCGCCATTTAAAAATTTGTAAGTGGCTATCAATAATCCCAACCTTGAATGTTTGTTCTGTTGATGTTCTTCAACAGTGCTCCACCTAATTGCTTCGCATAATGCTCTTGTATTACTGCGACTGAAGTTCTGCAGTTGTTCGCAATCTCGTAGATTGGAACTCCGTTTAGCAAACGAAAGCAGATGTATGTTGAACGCAATGAAACAAAGTCTCTAGTTTGTGGTGGCTTACTTTTTGTGACTTTCAATCCTTTTGCTTTCAGAATTGTATTGAACATAACTCGATGGTGAATCAAGAACAGCTTTTCATCACACTTCGATGGATTCTTGATTCGTCTCCGTTTGAGTATTTCTCTGAATGGCTTGACTGCTCCGTAATAGCTTTGACATGTTCCTTTTCCACGCTTCCCATCAATGTTGCTAATTATCAAAATTTCTTTATTGGTTAACTTTTCTTTGACAACCTTAACATCTGAAATTTTACAATTTCTCAATTCGCCAATACGCATTCCAGTATTTGTAGCAAAGATAACAAAGTCATAAAGTTCAAGTGCATCAGCGTATTTTCTACTATCAACTTTTTTAACTTTCTTCGCATAACCATCAATACTTTTATGAAGTTTGCTGTACTCAGCTGAGTTAAACCATGGGCGACTATTTTCTGTTTTTTTAGTTGTGTATTCATCTTTAAAGATTGGCAGCTCTTTTATGTACCCCATCTTGTAAGCGTAGTTCAAAACAACTCGAATAGCATTTTTGTACTGATGTAATGTTCCACGCTTAATTTTGGGATACTTAGTAATCATGTCCTCTTTGTATTTGTGCCAAAGAGTGTTGTCGATTGCTTGAATTGGAGTTTTCTCAAAGTATTCTTTAACCCTAGACTTCATAATTCCTTCAATGCCATCGTAAGTCTTTTGACTACGGACACCTCTATCTACATAAGTCTTCTTGTAGTTTGCCAACGCTTCATCAGCGAGTTTTCCGAACTTATGTTTTGAAGAAATGATCTCTCCACTCGCAATCACAGTTTGCTTTTGAAAATACCACTGCTGAGCGACAGTCTTTGCACTGTCTAGGTTTTTCTGCTTTGTTGAAGTACGAAGGTACTTACCTTTGAAGTGAAATCCTCCCCACCAAAACGGAGAACCGTCACGCATGAACACATGCACTTTTCCATCAAGAATCGTGTGAGTTGGGTGGGACTTATTTGTACTCATTTGTCTACACAAGAGCTATGTGTAGAAATGATACTCTGATTTTGTGAAATTGTGTAGTCATTGTGTAGGCTACACAAATCACAAATATTCATATTTTATGAGGCTTGCAGACGATTTCATCTGTATTTCGAGTCAGGTACATTCGACCACTCTGCCACTTCTCCTGCGTTCACCATTGCGGCTGGTCACTGCCGCAAATTCTATCAGCAGCTCAGTTAAGCGCGTAACTCAGTAATGCCGCCCATATATGGCCGCAAAACCTCAGGCACCGTCACAGAACCATCAGCATTCTGATAGTTTTCAAGCACTGCCACAAGCGCCCGGCCAACAGCCAAACCAGAGCCATTCAAAGTGTGCACCAACTCGTTCTTGCCCTGCGCATTTTTAAACCGTGCTTGCAATCGACGCGCCTGAAAGGCTTCGCAGTTAGAGCAAGAACTGATCTCGCGGTAAGTCGCTTGTGCTGGCACCCAAACCTCAAGGTCATATGTTTTGGTGGCACCAAAACCCATGTCACCCGAGCACAGCAACATCACACGATAAGGCAATCCCAGCTTTTGCAAAATGACTTCTGCATGGCCCGTCATTTCTTCCAGTGCTTCGTAGCTTTTTTCTGGATGAACAATTTGAACCATCTCTACTTTGTCAAATTGATGCTGACGAATCAGGCCGCGCGTGTCACGGCCTGCACTGCCGGCTTCAGAGCGGAAGCAAGGTGTGTGCGCAGTGAGCTTCATGGGCAAATCGGATTCTGCCAAGATTTCATCGCGAACCACATTGGTTAGCGTCACTTCTGAAGTAGGAATTAAATAAAGCGCTTGGCTGTCTGCGCCCTCTTCAGATTCTTGCCCGCCCTTTTTGGCAGCGAACAAATCACCTTCAAATTTTGGCAACTGACCCGTACCGCGCAACGTGTCTGCATTGACGATATAGGGCGTATAGCATTCTGTGTAGCCGTGTTCTTGCGTTTGCGTATCCAACATGAACTGCGCCAGCGCGCGGTGCATGCGTGCAATTTGGCCGCGCATGAATGTAAAGCGTGAACCCGACAACTTGATGCCAATGTCAAAGTCAAGACCAAGTTTTTCGCCAATGTCCACGTGGTCGCGCACTTCAAAGTCAAAAGTTTTGGGTCCTTTGCCTTCCACGCTCCACTTGCGAACTTCTACGTTGCCATGCTCATCGGCGCCCACGGGCACGCTCTCGTGCGGCAAGTTGGGCACAGCCAACAGCATGTCTTGAAGTTCTGCTTGCAAAGCATCCAAACGCAATGCCGAAGCATCGAGTTCTGTTTTGATGCTGGCCACATCGGCCATAACTTGGTCGGTACTCTCAGCTTTGGCTTTCAACATGCCAATTTGTTTGGACAGGCTGTTGCGCTGACTTTGCAGTTCTTCGGTGCGTGTTTGCAAAGTTTTGCGCTCTGTTTCTAAAGCACGAAACTTTTCTACATTCAAAAATGCTTGTGGTTTTTTACGGGTCTCTAAACGCGCTACAGAAGCGTCTAGATCTTTACGGAGCAAGAGAATGTCTAGCATGTTGATAAATGTTAAGCGACCAAAAAATCAATGGCCATCGTGTAATTTTAGGCCCTTGGGCAAGGGGAATTTGATGGTTTCAGTCACGCCGTCCAATTTACGAATGGACGTGGCGCCAAGGGCGCGCAAGCGGGTGATGACATCTTGAACCAGGACTTCAGGCGCAGATGCACCCGCAGTTAAGCCAACGCGGTGTTTGCCTTCAAACCATTCATTTTGAAGTTCGTCGGCACTGTCAATCATGTAACTGTCAGCGCCCAATCGACTGCCCAATTCGCGCAGGCGGTTGCTGTTCGAACTGGTAGGACTGCCCACCACCACCAACACATCGACTTGGGGGCTCATGAGTTTGACGGCATCTTGTCTGTTTTGAGTGGCGTAGCAAATGTCTTGTTGCTTGGGTTCACGCACTTTGGGAAAGCGCTGTTTGACAGTCAGCAAAATTTCTGCAGCATCGTCTACGCTCAAAGTGGTTTGCGTGACCACAGCCAAAAGCTCAGTTTGTTTGGGTTGAACTTTGAGGACATCGTTCGAGTCCTCCACCAAGTGAATGCCATCGGGCAATTGACCCATGGTGCCTTCCACTTCAGGGTGGCCTTTGTGCCCAATCATGATGAACTCATAACCTTCTTTGTGCAGCTTGGCCACTTCCACATGCACCTTGGTCACCAAGGGACAAGTAGCGTCAAAAATTGTGAAACCGCGCGCTTCTGCTTCGGCCTGAACAGCTTTACTCACACCATGCGCGCTGAATACCAAGGTAGCGCCTGGGGGTACATCGCTCAACTCTTCAATAAAGATGGCACCCTTGGCTTTAAGATCATTGACCACATAGGTGTTGTGCACAATTTCGTGGCGCACATAAATAGGTCGACCAAATTTGGCAATGGCGGCTTCCACAATGTCAATGGCACGATCGACACCCGCACAAAAACCACGAGGCTCAGCCAACAAAATTTCTTGTACGCCCATATTTACTTTCATCTGCTTGAAGTGAATTTACAAAATACCAATGACATGAACTTCAAAAGTGACGGGATGTCCCGCCAACGGATGATTGAAGTCAAACAATACTGCGCCATCATCGGCCACTTGCATCACAGCACCTGCATAAGTGCCATGGCCATCGGGTGTGGGAAATTGCACCACATCACCTGGCACATAGTGTTCTTGCGCTGCACCCAACTGCGCCAACAACTTGCGCGCTACCCATTGCTGCATGTCGGGGTTGCGTTCGCCGAAAGCAACACCCGGGGCCAATTCGAAAGTGCTGCGTACACCTTCTTTCAAACCCATCAAAGCCGATTCCATACCGGGCGACAACTCACCGGAGCCCAGTGACAGGGTGGCAGGCTTGTCCTCAAAGGTATTGATGAGCGTACCCTGTGGTCCGGCCAATCGGTAATGCAACGTTAAAAAGGATCCTGCTTGGACTGTGGTCATAAAACTTAATTTTGAGAAATGGACTTTGAAGGCGCTTGAAGCGCAATTCAATGCAGGCTAATGAAAATCCAAACCGCCCTATTAGCAGCGCATTGGGTTCAGACTCCATCAGCCGAATGCGTCATTGTAAAAAGCTTCTGCGGCTTTAGCGCCTAAAAGCCTCAATCTGGCACATTTATCTGAACAGAAAATCCATGAATCTTCAAGAATTACCCCCAGAAACCCGTCCCCGCGAAAAAATGCTCACTCGCGGCCCCAGTGCTTTAAGCGATACCGAGTTGTTGGCCCTGCTTCTCAGAACAGGGGTGGCGGGTCGCAATGTGCTGCAATTGGCACAAGACATGTTGCTGGCCAGTGGCGGTCTGGCCAATTTGCTCATCACACCACCAGCGCGTCAATCCGCCATTAAAGGCCTAGGGCCCGCTAAACAATCCGAGCTCTTGGCAGTCATGGAATTGGCCAAGCGCGCCATGGCACAGCAACTCACAACCCGAGAAGTGATGCAAAGCGCTGCCAGCGTTCAGCTTTATTTACAACTCCATTTGGCCCACAAAACACACGAGGTGTTTGCCATGCTGTTTTTAGATGCCCAGCACAAGCTGGTGTGCATGGAAACATTGTTTCGAGGCACACTCAGTCAAACCAGTGTGTACCCCCGTGAAGTGGTGCTGCGGGCGCTCCATCACCACAGCGCAGCAGTGGTCTTGGCGCACAACCATCCCAGCGGGTCGGTGCATCCCAGCCCTGCCGATTTGTATCTTACGCAGAGTTTAAAAACCGCTTTGGCCTTGGTAGACGTTCGTGTGTTAGACCATGTCATCGTGGGTCCGGGTCAGGCTTTCTCTATGGCCGAGCAAGGTGTTTTGTAGGAAAACCGCTCAATCACTCACGGCTTGTGGCAACATTGGCTGGTGAAATTTCAATCGCTTCAAGATCTCAAGCTGGTTCAAAAGCAAATTGCGGCGGCGCAGGCCAAGGCAGCTGCCGAGGAAGCCGCGCGCGCAGCCGCCATTCGCAAAGCTGAAGCAGATCAAAATCTTTTTATACGTGCCATTGGCAAGGTCGCGCCATTGCCCATTCACAACAAAGCGCATCTTCCGAGCACGCCGCGCGAGCCTGTGGCCACCCAGCTCAAAAAGGACGAAGCCAAGGTCATTCAAGATTCCTTGAGTGACGATTTCGATGTGAGTACCTTGCTAGAAACCGACGAAACCCTCAGCTTTCGTCGGCCCACGGTGGGCCCGGAGGTGACGCGTAAATTGCGCAAAGGCGACTGGTCTATTCAACGTGAAATTGATTTGCACGGTTTGCGCAGCGATGAAGCCCGCCTGGCTTTAACCACCTTCATTCGCGATGCACACAAACACGGCATTCGATGCGTGCGAGTGGTGCACGGCAAAGGTTTGGGCTCTCCTGGCAAAACGCCAGTCCTTAAATCCAAGGTGCACAGTTGGCTGGTACAAAAAAATCAAGTGATGGCCTTTGTGCAAGCCAAACCGGCTGAGGGGGGCGCCGGTGCCTTGGTGGTTTTACTCACCCCTTCTTAATTTATTCTGAAGCCTGGCGCAAAGTTTGTGACACTGGTTGCCTGAGCACTTCAGCCAAGCCCCACCATCCAGCGATCCAAGCCAAGACGGCACCCGTGATTGCGCCAGCAGCAGGCACCCACAGTGATGCTGTCCATTCAAATTCAAACACAAAGCGCGCCAAGCCCCAGCCCACCACCTCGGCCACCAAGCTGGCGAGGAAGCCTGCCAACAGCCCAACCCCCATCAGCTCGGCTGTTTGCACTTGACTGAGTAAACGGCCTGTTGCACCCAAGGCACGCATGATGGCAAATTCACGCTTGCGTTCTTCGCGAGTGGAAGTGACAGCTGCAGTCAAAACCAACAAGCCTGCCATGAGGGTGAAGGCAAACAAAAACTCTACAGCGCGAATCACCTGGTCCAATACTTTTTGCAGTTGCGTCAGAGTGGCTCGCATGTCTACGCTGGTGATATTGGGGAATTGCTGAAGCAAGTTGCGCTCAAAGGCGGGTACATCGGGTGTTTTAAATGCAGCCATGTAACTCAAGGGCACATCGGGCAAATGGTCAACAGGGTAGATCACAAAAAAGTTAGCACGCATCGAGCCCCAATCCACTTTGCGCAGAGAGGTCATGCGTCCTTCAGACATCACACCACCCACATCAAATTGCAATCGGTCACCCATTTTCAAACCGAGCGTTTGGGCAATTCCAATTTCAACACTCACCGCATCGGTCTCGCCTTCTTTCCACTCACCTTGAACCACGGCATTGTGTTCAGGCCTTTCCGCTCGCGCAGACAAATTGAATTCACGGTCAACCAATCGTTTAGCTCTGTCGTCGGTGTAATCTTCAGGACTGACAGCCTTGCCATTGATGGCCACCAAACGGCCTCGAATCATGGGGTACCAGTCGTAATTTTTAACCCCAGTTTGTTTTAACGCGCTTTGAAATGCTTGCGTTTGATCGGGTTGCACATTGATCACAAAACGATCAGGTGCATTCACGGGGGTGGCCTTGCGCCAACTGCTGATGAGATCGGTTCGGAGCAAAACCAACAGCACCAAGGCCAACAAACCCACCGACAATGCGCTCACCTGAACCACGGCATACACCGGACGCGCCATGACCTGACGTGTGGCCAACAGCAGCCATCGCGGACTGGTCTCGCTGGGCACCCACTTGCGCAATAACTTCAAAGCCAACCAAGTGGCACCTGCAAATAACAGCGTGGCAAGGGCAAAACCACCAACCGTCATGAGGCCCAACTTCACATCTCGACTGGCCCACATCAAGGCGCCTGCAAAGCCAAACAAGCCCGTTAGCAAAACACCCATTGAGGCAGGCTGCAAACCGCCCATGTCGCGGCGTATCACACGAAGCGCAGGGACTTGAGCAAGTTGCAGGACTGGGGGCAATCCAAACGCCAACAGCAAGGTCAGGCCCATTCCCAAGCCCAACAATGCGGGTGCGCCAGTCGTGGGCGGCAATTGCGCATCGACCAATCCGGCCAGCAACCAAACAAATGCATGGTGAATGCCATAACCCACCAACAGGCCCAACAAACTGGCCACTGCACCTGCGGTGATGAATTCAAAGGCATAAGCCACTGACAAGGTTTTTTGGCTCTGCCCTAAGACGCGCAACAAAGCACAACCATCAAGGTGCTTGCTGGCAAAGGTTCTGGCAGCCAGGGCAACAGCCACAGCGCACAACAGTGCTGCAAGCAACGCGACTAAATTTAAAAACTTTTCTGCGCGGTCGAGAGTTTGCCGCATTTCAGGACGGCCACTTTCCATTGACTCAATTTGAACGCCTCGCACCTCGGGCTTGGCCACTTCATCTCGGGCCCATTTTAAAAACTTTTGCACATTCTCTTGAGACGCTTCACCCGCAACAGCCATGCGGTAAGACACGCGACTGGCGGGTTGAATCAAGCCTGTAGCCTGAACATCGGATTGATGAATCATGACCCTGGGCGCGAAGTTCATGAAGCTCGCACCTCGGTCTGGCTCTCGGTCAATCAGTGCCGCAATTTGAAATGACTTGTCGCCCATCCAAAACGCATCACCCAACTGAAGATTCAACACTTCCAGCAAGGCTGGGTCTACCCAGGCTTGGCCAGATTTGGGAACATCTCTGGTTAAGCCAGTTGAGCTAGTTGAAGTCGAGCTTGTGGAAAGCTCTTGCTTGGCTACGCTACCGTCTTTCGGATTCAGTAAGCTCATTTGCCCTCGCAAGGGGTAGCCCTCAGACACTGCTTTCAAGGCCACCAATTTGGTTTCGCCGCCCTTTGCGTCGTCAGCACGCGCCATGCTGGGAAAACTCAGAGTGGTACTGGTTTGAAGTCCAAGTTCTTTGGCTTTTTGTAGAAAGACTTCTGCGGTGGGTTTGTCACTTACCACCACAGCATCACCGCCTAAAAGTTGCCGAGCATCTCGCCATAAACCTGCTTGTAATCGGTCTGAGAAAAATCCGACGGCTGAAAGAGCTGCAACGGCCAGTACCACCGAGACCATCAGCAAATTCAATTCACCAGAGCGCAAGTCGCGCCAAAGATTGCGCCAACCCAATTGCACCGCTCTTCGCCAAGAGGATTGATTTAAAACAGCTGGGGTACTGCTCATGCGTTTAAAAAAATTTCAAGCAGGCGCATGCAGCACAGGTTTTGACGAGACCTCAGCCAACTCAGTTTGCCACTTCAATCTATGCGATGCACTGAAGCACAAAAAGCGCTTGTTGGTGGCGCGGCCAATGGCGCAAAGCTGAACGCGTTCGGCCACTTCCAAGCCCATTTGAGTAATGCCACTTCGAGAGACTGCAATGGGCACACCCATTTGTGCCGACTTGATCACCATCTCGCTGGTGAGCCGGCCCGTGGTGTAAAAAACTTTGTCGTGACCGCTCACATCGTTCATGGCCATCCAACCAGCAATGGTGTCTACCGCGTTGTGTCTGCCCACATCCTCAACAAACATGAGCATGTCTGAGCCCTTGAACAAAGCGCAGCCATGCACCGAGCCAGACGATTTGTAAGTGGTTTCTTGAATGCGAATGGCGTTGACCAATGCGTACAAAGTGGCCTGCGAAATGTGCGCGTCGGCTGGCAACTGAATGGCATCAATGTCGCTGATCAAATCACCGAACACACTGCCTTGACCGCAACCTGTGGTGACCACACGCGACGCAGTTTTGGGGCCCGCCTGGCTGAGGCCTTCACGTGTTTTAATGGCTGCCACACCGGGTTGACCCATTTCGCCTTCGCCTAGGGACCAATCCACAGTAACCGATTCAATTTCATTCACCGATTGAATCAAGCGTTGGTTGAGCAAGAACCCCAGCACCAACCATTCAGGACTGGCACCCAAAGTCATCAGCGTGACCAACTCTTTTTTGTCTAAATACACCGTGAGCGCACGCTCAGCAGGAATATGCACTTCCGAGCTTTCGCCAAACTCATTGACCACACTGATTTGACGCGTCAATTCTGCGCGGGCTTGGGTCAGTCTGGGTTTAAGGGCTGTAGCTTGCAACATGTGTCATTCAAAGATTCAGGCCTGAGCCTAACGCAAAAAGTCCCACGCTTATGCAGCGAGGGACTTTCAACCTGATGAATTCAGAGAAAAATCAGGATTTTTTGGCAGGGGCAGCGGGCGCGGGTGCAGGACCGGGCGCAGCAGGCTTAGCACCAGCTGCAGGGGCCGCGGCAACAGCAGCAGGCGCGGCAGGGGCAGCAGCCACAAAAGGACCTGGATCTGCACATGCTGGCGTAGCGACAGGCGCGTTGGTTGTTTTGCCACTGGCCTTGGCTGTTTTGTAGTAATGCGCCGCCACTTTTTCGCGCGACTTGCACAATTGAAAATCTGCTACTTTGTTGCCGTGGGCTGTTTTAGCGGCTGCTTCTGCAGCCTTCGCTTTGGCTTCGTCGCTAGGCGCTGGCAACTTGGCCATTGCAGAAACGCTGAACAAGGAAGCCAGCACCAAAGTGGCCAAGCTGATCAATGATTTTTTCATGGTTTGAGTCCTCTTACTTCAGGCAGATGCCGATGTGGAAGCTGGGCCACCATGGGCCACTGCTTCGGGAGATCTTTGAGCGGGTATTTTGCCTGCCTTGATGTCGTTGTACCAGAGCTCATGGTGTTCTTTGGCCCAAGTTTCATCGACATAACCTTCGCGCATGGCGCTGTAAGCGCCTTGCATGCCAATGGTGCCCATGTAAATGTGGCCCATGAACATGGCCATCATGAGCACGGTAGCCACGCCATGAATCATGTTGGCAATTTGCATGGTGCTGCGCTCATAAATGAGTCCGGGAATGAGTTTGTCGAGCACCAACCCCGAGGCCACCACAATGACACCCAAGCCCAACACGCCAAACCAAAAGACCACTTTTTCTCCGGCATTGAAACGGTGTGAGGGAACTTCTTGTCCAGAGAACATACCTCCACCCTTTAACATCCAGGTGATGTCTTCTTTGCTCGGCCAGTTGTCTTTGAGGAAAGTGGCGAACACAATGATCAAGGACACCGTAAACAAGGGGCCTGCAAAGTTGTGCAAATTCTTCAAAATATAGGTGAGCCAACCAAACAGTGCATTGCCAATAATGGGCTGAATGAAGAACTTGCCCCAAGCCATGACCAAGCCCGATACAGCCAAGCAGACAAAGGCGATGGCATTGGACCAATGCGCGGCCCGCTCTAGTGGGGTGAAGCGTTCAATCTTGCGACCCGTTTCGGTGCCGTGTAGCTTCATGCTGCCCTTGCTGTAATAAAACAAAGCAATGGCTAGGCCAGCGATGAGCAACAGAGCGCCGCCGTAGGGAATGATCCAGTTGTTGCGCACTTGACGCCATGCTTCACCCGCTGTGGTGAGCTTTGAGCCGGGGTACTGAACAAAGGGCTGTATGAGGTTGCCCGCTTCTGGCGCTTCGGATACTGGCAGGCTGCTGTAGCCCGTTGCGCCCGCTCCGACTTGTCGCCAAATAGGCGCGTTGTTGCCAGGTTGAACTTTGTCGCGCTCACCATTGTTTTGGTCCGCGTATTTAGGATCGGTGTTGGCATCGGGCGCAATGGAAAAGATATTGGCACTTTGCACACCTGGTGCAGCAGCCTTAGCTGTTTGTGACGCAGCTGCAGGACTCACTGAAGGTGCAGTTTGTGCTGTGGCAATTGAGAACCCGCCCAACATCAGGCCGACTGCAAGCAGTCTAGACTGGAGGTGTTTGTTTACCGAAGATCGGTTCATGTTGGCTCTCCCACGTTCAGTTGGATCGCGTGTGATCGTTTTGCCCATATTGAGCGCGAGTTTTGAGTTGCTGGGCCCAGCTGTTTTTGTCGCCCGCTTTCCAGTCAGCCTCGGTGAACACCTTCACGCCTGTGCCTGTGTAAGGCGCGGCATCGAGCTTGGGCTGGCCGGCCAGTTCTTGGGCTTTGTCGCCACAAGCTGCAAGGCCTGCCATGAAAATCACAGCGCTGGCCAGACCCGTCAATCGTTTCAAGCTGCTCATGATTTGGCACCTTTCGCGTCGGTTTTGCTACCGTAGGCTGTACCCCAGCCCCAAACTTCTGCGCCTTTGCCACGTTGCACCACGCGGTTGCGGAAGATGTCGGCCACCACATCGCCATCGCCAGCAAGCAGGGCTTTGGTAGAGCACATTTCGGCGCAAGCAGGCAACTTGCCTTCGGCCAAACGGTTGCGGCCATATTTTTCAAATTCAGCTTGACTGCCATTGGCTTCAGGGCCACCTGCACAGAAAGTGCATTTGTCCATCTTGCCGCGAACACCAAAAGTGCCAGCGCTTGGGAACTGCGGTGCGCCAAATGGGCATGCGTAGGAGCAATAGCCACACCCAATGCAGACGTCTTTGTCGTGCAAGACCACGCCTTCTTCGGTGCGATAGAAACAGTTCACAGGGCACACTGCCATGCAAGGCGCATCGGAGCAGTGCATGCACGCCACAGAGATAGATCTTTCGCCGGGCACGCCGTCGTTCAAAGTGACAACTCGGCGACGATTGACGCCCCAAGGCACTTCGTGTTCATTTTTACAAGCCGTGACGCAACCGTTGCATTCAATGCAGCGCTCTGCATCACAGATAAATTTCATTCTTGCCATGTTTTACTCCTGTGTGTGTGGAAAGCTTTACGCTTTCTCCACATCGCAAACGGTGGTTTTTGTTTCTTGCATCATGGTGACGCTGTCGTAACCATACGTGGTGGCCGTGTTAACGGCTTCACCACGCACGATAGGCGCTGCCCCATTCGGGTAATGCGCCAGCATGTCTGCACCTTGCCAACGTCCTGAGAAGTGGAAAGGCAAGAACACAGTGTCGGGCGCCACACGTTCTGTGACCAGTGCTTGCACATTCAAACGAGCGCCTGTGGGTGATTTGACCCAAGCACGATCGCCATTGCGAATGCCACGCTTAGAAGCTGTTTGTGGATTGATCTCGACAAACATTTCTTGTTGCAACTCGGCCAACCAAGGGTTGGAGCGAGTTTCTTCGCCACCACCTTCGTATTCGACCAAACGACCGGAGGTCATGATCAGTGGGAACTTCTCATGGACTTTGTCGGCAATGTTTTTGTCTTGAATGGTTTTGTACAAAGTGGGCAGACGCCAGAATGCTTTCTTGTCGTCGTGCGTGGGGTACTTGGCCATGAGGTCAGGGCGTGTGCCATACAAAGGCTCGCGGTGCTGAGGAATAGGATCGGGGAAGTTCCAGACAACAGCACGGGCTTTGGCATTGCCAAACGGATGGCAACCATGGTTCTTCATGAACACACGGATCATGCCGCCAGAAGAATCGGTCTTCCAGTTTTTGCCTTCTGCTGCTTTGGACTCTGCTTCAGTGAGTTCGCCCCACCAGCCGAGCTTTTTGAGCAACACGTGATCGAGTTCGGGGTAGCCGGTTGTGATGTCGGCACCCTTGGAGTGTGAGCCGTCTTCTGCCAGCAATGATTTGCCTTCACGCTCAATGCCAAAGTTGGCGCGGAAGTTTCCGCCGCCTTCCATGACGTGCTTGGAGGTGTCGTACAAATTGGGTGAGCCTGGGTGATTGAGTTCGGGCGTGCCGTAGCAAGGCCATGGCAAACCGAAGTAATCGCCGCCAAAGTCGTAGCCTGTTTCTTTGTCTTTGCCGCCCTTGGATTTGAGGGTTTTGACATCGAACAAATGCATGTTACGCATGTGCGCTTTCAGGCGCTCTGGGCTCTGGCCGGTATAGCCAATGGTCCAAACGGACTTGTTGATTTCACGCAAGATGTCTTCGGGCACAGGTTCGTCCAAGCCTTTGACCTTTTGCATTTTGTAGTTGACGACCAACTCTTTGCCGAACCCCAGTTTGTCGGCCAATTGGTACATGATCATGTGATCAGAGCGGCTTT
>CANKBG010000045.1 GCA_947479935.1 Comamonadaceae bacterium | reverse complement strand
ATTGAACTGGTGTTCACGCGCTTGCATGCGGGCGGCAAGTTCGACAAAGGCAAGGGCGGTGCCTACAGTTTTTCAGGGGGTTTACATGGGGTGGGTGTGAGCGTCACCAATGCCTTGGCAAAACGTTTGGAAGCCACCAGTTACCGTGAAGGTCAAGTGGCTGCGTTGGCGTTTTCTGGCGGCGATGTGATTGAGCAACTCGTGACCCGCAAAGCTGGAGAGGGTGATCGCAAGCAAGGCACCACGGTGCGTGTGTGGCCCGATGCCAAGTATTTTGAATCGAGTGTCTTGCCCATGACCGAGCTCACGCATTTGCTGCGAAGCAAAGCGGTGCTCATGCCCGGCGTCACAGTGACCCTGTTCAATGAAAAAACCAAAGAGACCCAAACTTGGCAATACAAGGCCGGACTGCGCGATTACCTCATGCAAACTTTGAATGGCGATCCTGTCATTCCTTTGTTCGAAAATGAAGGCTTTGCAGACAGCAACCACGACAGCTTTGCAGAAGGTGAAGGCGCCAGTTGGGCGGTGGCGTTTACGGAAGACGGCCAGCCTGTTCGCGAAAGCTATGTCAACCTCATTCCCACCACTGCAGGCGGCACGCACGACAGTGGTCTGCGCGACGGCTTGTTCACTGCGGTCAAGAGTTTCATTGAGCTTCACAGCTTGTTGCCAAAGGGCGTCAAGCTGATGCCTGAAGACGTCTTTGCACGCGCCAGTTTTGTGTTGTCCGCCAAGGTACTCGACCCTCAATTTCAAGGCCAAATCAAAGAGCGTTTGAATTCGCGCGATGCAGTTCGTTTGGTCTCTAGCTTTGTGCGACCCAGTCTTGAGTTGTGGCTGAACGAGCATGTGGAATACGGCAAGAAATTGGCGGAGTTGGCCATCAAGGCGGCGCAGCACCGCCAAAAGGCGGGCCAAAAAGTGGAGAAGCGCAAGAGCTCAGGCGTGGCCGTATTGCCTGGCAAACTCACCGATTGCGAAAGCAAAGACATTGCACACAACGAAGTGTTTTTGGTCGAGGGCGACTCGGCGGGCGGCAGTGCCAAGATGGGCCGCGACAAAGAGTGTCAAGCCATTCTGCCTTTGCGCGGCAAGGTACTTAACACGTGGGAAGTTGATCGCGATCGCTTGTTTGCCAATAACGAAATTCACGACATCTCGGTGGCCATTGGCGTCGATCCGCATGGCCCCAACGACTCACCCGATTTATCGGGTTTGCGGTATGGCAAGATTTGCATCTTGAGCGATGCCGACGTGGATGGCTCGCACATTCAAGTGTTGCTCTTAACGCTGTTTTTCCGGCACTTCCCCAAACTCATTGAAACCGGCAATGTGTACGTAGCGCGTCCGCCCTTGTTTCGTGTAGATGCGCCTGCACGCGGCAAAAAACCCGCAGCCAAAATGTATGCATTGGACGATGGTGAGTTACAAAGCATCTTAGACAAACTGCGCAAAGACGGCGTGCGCGAAGGCGCATGGAGCATTAGCCGATTCAAAGGCCTGGGTGAGATGAATGCAGAGCAGTTGTGGGAAACCACGCTGAATCCAGACACACGTCGCTTGCTGCCTGTTCAACTAGGCACTTTGGACTTTGCACAAACCGAAAGTTTGATCACCCAATTGATGGGCAAGGGCGAAGCTGCAGCGCGCCGTGAACTGATGGAGTTGCACGGTGATGACATTGAAGTTGATATCTGAAGTACAGATTTAAATTGAACAGACCATGAACGATCAACCGACCTTAGACCTTCAAAACAGCGAGTCCGATGACTCCTTGAATTTGGCCACGTATGCACAACGTGCCTATCTGGAATATGCCTTGAGCGTGGTCAAGGGCCGCGCTTTGCCCGATGTGTGCGATGGCCAAAAACCTGTGCAACGCCGTATTTTGTATTCCATGTCCCGCATGGGCTTGGGCTTCTCGGGTGCAACGGGCGCCAAGCCCGTCAAAAGCGCGCGCGTGGTTGGCGATGTGTTGGGCCGTTTCCACCCACATGGCGACCAAGCTGCTTACGATGCCCTGGTCCGCATGGCGCAAGACTTCAGCCAACGCTACCCCCTTATTGATGGACAAGGCAACTTTGGCAGTCGCGATGGCGATGGCGCTGCAGCCATGCGTTATACCGAAGCACGTCTTTCCAAAATCACCACTTTGTTGTTGGAAGAGATTGACCAAGGCACCGTCGATTTCATTCCCAATTACGACGGCTCCACAGAAGAGCCGCGCCAGTTACCAGCCCGTTTGCCGTTTGTGCTGATGAATGGCGCCAGCGGCATTGCAGTGGGTTTGGCCACTGAGATTCCCAGCCACAATTTGCGTGAAGTGGCCGATGCATGCGTGGCCCTCATCAAGTCACCCAAGTTGACCAACGAAGAATTGTTTGCTTTGGTACCCGGCCCTGACTATCCAGGTGGCGGCCAAATCATCAGCCCTGCATCCGACATTGCCGATGCCTATCGAACAGGACGCGGCTCGCTGAAAGTTCGTGCACGCTGGAAAATTGAAGACATGGCGCGCGGTCAATGGCAATTGGTGGTTACTGAATTGCCCATTGGTGTGAGTTCACAAAAAGTGTTGGAAGAAATTGAAGAACTGACCAACCCGAAAGTGAAGGCGGGTAAAAAGGCTTTGAGTGCAGACCAAATGCAACTCAAGGCCAGCATCTTGTCTTTGCTCGACGTGGTGCGCGATGAGTCCAGTAAAGATGCTGCAGTGCGTTTGGTGTTCGAGCCTAAAACGAGTCGCATTGAGCAACAAGAATTGATCACGGCTTTGCTGGCGCACACCAGTTTAGAAACATCTTCTCCCATCAACATGACCTCGGTGGGCATTGATGGCAAGCCGGTGCAAAAGTCATTGCGCCAAATGATGTTGGAGTGGATTACCTTCCGCCAGCAAACCATTGTTCGCCGTTCTGAGCATCGCTTGGGCAAGGTGATGGACCGCATCCACATTTTGGAAGGTCGTCAGTTGGTTTTGCTCAACATTGACGAAGTGATTGCCATCATTCGCCAAAGCGATGAACCTAAACAGGCATTGATGGCCCGTTTCAAACTGAGCGAACGTCAAGCCGAAGACATTCTTGACATCCGCCTGCGCCAATTGGCGCGTTTGGAAGGTATCAAGATTGAGCAAGAGTTGAAAGAACTGCGAACCGAGCAAACACAACTCGAAGAAATTTTGGCCAATCCTTCTGCGCTGAAGCGCTTGATGGTGAAAGAGATTGAGCAAGACGCCAAAGCTTTTGCAGATCCACGACGCACACTGATTCAAGAAGAGAAAAAGGCTGTGGCTGAAGTCAAGGTGGTGGACGAGCCTGTCACGGTGGTGGTTTCGCAAAAAGGTTGGGTGCGTGCGCGCCAAGGTCACGGTCACGACGCCAGCAGTTTTGCATTCAAGGCAGGTGATGGTTTGTACGGCACCTACGAGTGCCGAACAGTCGATACGCTGCTGGCCTTTGGCACAGCCCAAAAAGGCAGTGGTCGTGTGTACTCGGTGCCTGTGGCTTCTTTGCCCGGTGCACGAGGTGATGGTCAACCTGTGACCACACTCATTGAATTGGAAGCGGGTACTCAAATTGCTCATTACTTTGCAGGACCGGCAAACGCCATGCTGTTGCTGTCAAGTTCAGGTGGCTATGGTTTCATGGCCACAGTAGACAACATGATTTCACGTCAAAAAGGTGGCAAAGCGTTCCTCACTGTGGGCGAAGGCGAAGCGGTATGTGCACCCTCTCATGTCTCGGGTTCAAACGCTACGCCACAACCTGGTGCTTCTGCTATGCCTGCGGCAACGCATGTGGCTTGTGCGTCTACAGGGGGCCGAATTCTGACTTTTGAAATCAGTGAACTCAAGCTGATGGAGAAGGGCGGTCGCGGTTTGATGCTGCTTGATTTGGAAGCCAAAGATGCCTTGGCTGGCGCTGCTGCCTACACCCGCAGTGTCAAACTCACAGGCATTGGCCGTGGTGGCAAAGACCGCGAAGAGACACTTGAAATTCGCAGTTTAAACAATGCGCGTGCGGCCAGAGCCCGTAAAGGCAAAGCAGCCGATCTCGGGTTTAAGCCTACCCAAATTTCACGCGTTGAATAAAGCTTAAACATTTGTTCTTTCTGCAGCAAAGCACCTCACGGGGTGCTTTGTTTTTTGGCAAGATAAGACCTATCTTTTGGGAGCGAATTGCATGCGCGGTACAAATTGATAAGTGGACCGCCAGCAGGTGGCCAGTAATTCCTCAGGGCCATGACGGCACGTTAACTTTTTCCGAAGGCGCGACACACAAACTTGCAATCGTTTGTTGTTGTAGAAATCGGAGAGTCCCCAAATGGCCAACTCTAACGCGTCACTTCTAAGTGCTTGTTCGGGTGCCATGGCAAGTTGGGTAAGAAGCACGGTTTCCATGGCGGTTAAATCAATTGCGTTGTTGGCGGGGCCCGTTAAAAGCGCTCTGACGGGGTCGATGGTCCAACCTAATTTCAAAGTTCTAGGAAGCCTTGCAGCCAATCTCTGAATGATGGCGATCAATTCACTTGGATTGAAGGGCTTGCTGATGCAAATATCTGCGCCGGCAGCCATGGCCGCAATTCTTTCTTCGGGGTCTGCGGCGGGTGAGATCATGACCACCCTGAGCTCTGGGTGCTTGGCCAATTGGGCAGCTAAAGTGAGGCTTTGTTCACCCAAAGTGATGGCATCCAAAACCACAATATCAATGTTGTGATGGGAGTTTTGAGCCGCTAAGTCTTGGGGGTTTTCGCAGTGATGCCCTTTCATGCCCGCATTTTGTAAGTGCGCCAGCACTTGTTCCGCCACATGGGGGTCTTGTTCGAAGAAGCTGACGCAGAGAGGTTTCATGGCGGAATTCCTTGTTAAATGTAAACTTAGGAATTCATAATACGTCTTTTGTATACAATAAAGAATCATATTTATCAAATATGTGTACTTAAATATGATTCATTTTCTTAAGAAGTGAGTGTTCTTCCTCTGATGTGCCTGTGTTTTTGCATTGCCTTTCGAAGAACTTGCAAAGGCAGGCAATGTGGCAAATTTGTTGAATTTGGTTCTTTTAAGCTGCCAAAGTCCTTAAATCACTTCAGCAATCAACTCAATTTCTACACAGGCACCCATGGGCAGTTGAGCCACACCAAAAGCGCTTCTTGCATGAAGGCCTGCATCGCCAAACACTTGCCCTAGAAGTTCGCTGCAACCATTGGTCACCAGGTGTTGTTCGGTGAACTCGGAGGTGGAGTTGACCAAACTCATGACCTTCACAATACGTTTGACCTTGTTCAGATCGCCCACAGCCGCGTGCAGAGTGCCAAGCAAATCAATGGCCACAGCGCGAGCGGCAGCTTTGCCTTCGTCGGTTTGAATGTTTTTGCCTAATTGGCCGGTCCAAACTTTGCCATCTTTTTTGGAGATATGGCCACTCAAAAAAACGAGATTGCCAGTTTTGGCAAAAGGCACATAAGCGGCGGCGGGGGTGGCTACAGGTGGCAATTTAATTTGAAGTTCTTCGAGGCGTTTGTAAATGGACATAGTGGGTTTCTGATTGATGCGCAAAATCACGTCCTACAGACAGACTCTCAGAGTTCGTCGCAGGGCTGCACCATTCGTCACGGTTGTTGGTGTGACTTAAATCTTACCAAGATTCTGCGCCCTCAACTTGTGTCTGTGTTGCAATTCTGACTATCGCCTCAGCATGTGAGTCGGTGAAGCCGACCTTGTTGGCAATTGATGAATTGGTCGATGGGATCAATGTGCAGTTCGACATGAAGTGACCTAAATGCAAGTGATCGCAACAACGACTACATCAAATTAGCAGCATGGCTACCTAAACTAACAAAAGCCGCGCCATGGTTGGCCACTCAGAAGGGCTCAATATGTTGCGAAGGGCGCCTTGGCTTGTGTGGGGGTGGTTGTTTGGCGCTGGGATTCAGTTGCAACAGTCAGACATTTGGCCCGTTGAATGGGTACTTGGCTTTGGATTTTTAGGCGCGCTGCTGTTTGTGTGGAGCGTTAAGTTTCTTGGGTCTTCTGTGTCTAATACTTCGCACCGCAGTTTGACTTTTGGTTTCAGTTCAAATGTCTTGGCGCTTTGGGTGCTCAGTATGGCTTCATGTTCAATGGCCCTTGCAGTGGTCAACGCAAGATGCATTATTCAAGCGCAAGACGCATTGGCACCAGCGTTGGAAGGTGTTGACCTGAGCGTCACGGGAATGGTTTCATCTTTGCCGCAACGAGGGCCGTTGGGCATTCGTTTTCAATTCAAAGTCAATGCTGCAAATCGGACAGACAATTCAGCGAGCGTCAAAGTACCAGCACACCTTGATTTGGCATGGTATGACCCCGATGTCAGGTCTTCTCAATCATCTGTCATGGCCATGGAAAGCCAAGCTTGGGATTTACTTGAAGCGGGCGATCAATGGCAGTTCAATGTCAGACTCAAGGCGCCCCACGGTACTTTCAATCCAGGTGGCTTCGACTATGAATTGTGGCTTTGGGAACAAGGCTTGGGTGCTACAGGCACGGTACGCACTGGTAAGCGAGATGCTGCGCCTCAAAAACTCAAGGCCTCGTGGTACTACCCGGTAACACAAGCGCGGCAGAGGGTGCGTGCGCAAATAGATCTTGCATTTACTGGTGGCGATTTAAATCAACGCCGCATGTCCGGCATCATCTCTGCCTTGGTCATGGGTGATCAGGCAGCTTTGACAAAAGCAGATTGGGAAATTTTCAGGGCCACGGGCGTTGCCCATTTGATGAGTATTTCTGGCTTGCACATTACCCTCTTTGCATGGGTTGCTGCAGCCTTGATTGGATTTGCTTGGCGTTGGTCTGCTCGACAAACGAATTGGTTTTGTTTACGCTGGCCAGCACCCTACGCAGGTGCCTGGGGCGGTGTGATCTGCGCCACTTTGTATGCCTTGTTCAGTGGCTGGGGATTGCCAGCGCAGCGCACGGTGATCATGTTGATCGTCGTGAACTTTTTGCGTTTCAAAGGTGGGCAGTGGCCATGGCTATGGATCTGGGGTGCTGCACTGTGGTGGGTTGTATTTTGGGACCCTTGGGCTTTATTGCAGGCCGGATTTTGGTTGAGTTTTGTAGCAGTAGGTGTCTTGATAGCTACCGACTCTCGGGAATTTCAAGTTCGTACCAATTTGGAGGAAGCTGGCTCTGAAACGGTGCATCCATCGTTCTTTGAAAAATTACGCATGAATAGGGTTACACCTGTCTTGAATTCAATCGTTCGCTTGCTGAGAGAGCAGTGGGTGGTCACGCTTGCATTGACGCCGTTGTCGATCTTTTTCTTTGGTCAAATTTCCGGAGTTGGATTGCTGGCCAATTTAGTCGCCATTCCTTGGGTGACTTGGGTCGTCACGCCGTTGGCCATGGCGGGAGTGCTTTGGTCGCCCCTGTGGCATTTGGCTGCATGGACATTACAACCTTTGCTGTCGATTTTGAATTTGATGACCACTTGGCATTGGGTTATTTGGAATCTACCCGTGCCGCCTATTACTTTCATTATTTTGTCTGTGGCGGGTGGACTTTTGCTGATGCAGAAGTGGCCTTGGACTTTGCGTTGTTGGGGTTTACCATTCATGTTGCCAGCGTTGATGTGGCAGATGCCCCAACCTGCTTGGGGGCAATTTGATCTTTGGGCCATGGATGTGGGGCAGGGCAACGCCGTGTTGCTCAAGACCCGTCATCACGCCTTGCTTTATGACGCTGGCCCGCAATATTCCGAAGAATCTGACGCAGGTCAGCGCGTCTTGGCGCCCTTCATGACGCGAATGGGCGTGCATTTGGACAAAGTCATTTTGAGCCACCGTGACCTGGACCACACTGGGGGTGCCGTCTCTGTTTTGAACGCTCAAAAGAGCGCTGATTTGTTGACTTCGTTGGAACCTGGACACCCCCTCACCCAAGTACGAACTTCACAGAGGTGCGAGGCCGGACAGAAATGGGAATGGGATGGCGTTCGATTTGAAATCTTGCATCCCATGCCATCTGATTATGAAAGGATGATTTCAACAAACTCTTTAAGTTGTGTCTTTAGAGTTGATGCAAGACAAGTCGACGTTTCAAATCAGGCTCATGATGTGCATCGGGGCAGTGCTTTGTTGACAGGCGATATTGAGGCGCCGCAAGAGATTGCGTTGCTTCAAGCAAATGCACTTCAGCAGGTTGATTTTCTTTTGGTGCCCCACCATGGCAGCAAAACATCATCGATTGAGAAGTTTGTGGAAACTTTGAAGCCGAGTTGGGCCATGGTGCAGTCGGGGTATCGCAACAGATACGGACATCCTGCGCCACAAGTGGTGGCTCGTTATGAAGCGCACGGCGTGCCCGTCGTACAGACGGCTGTTTGCGGCGCTGCCTATTGGCAAAGTTCTGCGCCAAAGGAATTGGCTTGCGAGCGAGACATGAGACGCCGCTATTGGCATCACAAATGACCCTAAGACGAGCATCCAACTCTTCAAAATTACTTGATCATTTCTGGCGAAAAGATACGTGGTAAAAAAAGCACGATGTCTGGAAACACAATGATGGCAAGCAGCACCACCAGCATCGGAACCAGCATGATCATGGTGTCTTTGATGGCGAAGCTGAGAGGCACTTTAGCGACGGCACACGATATCATCAGGCACATGCCATAGGGCGGTGTGATAAGGCCAAAGGCTAAAGACACGATGCCAACAATTGCAAAGTGCACAGGGTGCATGCCCACTGACTCGGCCAACGGCTGTAGAGTGGTTCCTACGATAATGATGGCAGGAATAGCATCTAAGAAACATCCCACCACCAAGAAAGCGCCGGCGATCAATAAACCGACGCCGATCACACCCAGTCCCCAGTCTGTCACATTGGCCAGCAGTGCTTTTGGTATTTGGTAGTAGGCCAATAACCACCCAAAGACCGATGCGGTACCAACACAAAATAAGGCGACTGAGCTGAGTTTGCCTGTGTCGACAATAGCGGCCATGAAACTTTTCCAGTTCATTTCGCGGTAGAAAAGCATAGACAGAACTGCCGCATAAAGCACCGCCACCGCTGCAGATTCTGTGGCTGTGAAGAGGCCTATTAAGATGCCTCCCACAATGATGACGGGTGTCAGCATCGCTGGGATGGAAACTATGGCAGCCTTATATACTTCTGTAAAATTTGCACGAGGGTAGACGGGATAGTTGCGTTTTTTGGCGTATGCATGGACGGTAGCCATTTGGGCCAGTCCAATTAACAAGCCGGGCACAATGCCTGCCAAGTACATGGCGCCAATGGAAGTGGAAATAACACCACCCCAGACCACCATCAGAATCGATGGCGGAATAATCACTGCAAGCACAGCACTCACAGCGGTGATGGCAATCGAGAAAGACAGGTCATAGCCTTCCTTCACCTGAGCCTCAATGAAGAGCTTGCCTTGACTGGCCGCATCTGCTGTTGAGGAGCCAGAGATACCTGCAAAGAAAACCGACAAGATCACATTGATCTGTGCAAGACCGCCAGGGAAATGACCCACCAAAGCGCGTGATAAACGCATTAATCGTTCCGTGATCCCACCACTGTTCATTAAATTGGCGGTGAGCAGAAAAAAGGGGACCGCCAACAAAATGAAAGAGTTATAGGACTTGAACATTTCATTGAACAAGACCATGGGAGACAAGCGGGGTTCAAATATGAGAACTGGCAAAGTGGCGAGTCCAAGTGCAAATGCAACGGGGACGCGAATTGCCAAAAGCAAAAAGAAACTACCAAATAGAACGAGTGCCGCCATGGAGGGCGATAAAAGTGATGAGCTCATATCACAGACCCTTGATTTGAGCTTTCGCTGATGTCACTGGCATTCAAAATGTGATCCAAAATGAAAACAATCCATAAAAAACCCGCAATGGGCCATGCAATGAAGATCCACCACATGGGCATTTCTGCCAACTCAGAAGTCTGATTCCACCCAAACAGCGTAAATTCAATGCCCCAGTAGAGAATGACTGCTGAAAAAATCAACATGCCTGTTTGACTAAGACGAAGCAGAACATGGGTTGCTTGAGGTGAAAGTTTGGGTAAAAAATCCACATCAAAGTGAAGACGCTCGCGCACTCCCAATGTAGCGCCTAGCATGATGAGCCAAACAAAAAAGAACCGACTCATTTCTTCGGTCCACATGTACCGTGGAATCAAATCGGTGAATCGAGAAAAAATTTGCAGACTGACTGGAATGATCAAAAGCAAGACGGTTGTGATGAGCAAAAAATGAAGGAGGCGATCTATTAAAGAAAGTATTTTTTGCATTGGCATTCCAGGAAAAAAGAACAGCGGGCAAGCTCTAGCTTGCCCAGTCTGCTGACTTCAGTTTTATTTTAAACTGTTAATTTTGGCGAAAATTGCATCGGCGCCAACTTCTTTGGCGTAGGCGGCCATGACAGGATCAACCAGTTTTTGCATTTCAGCCCGCTGGGAAAAAGGCACTTGTTTCAATTTGCCTTCTTTGGCGTATTTATCGAGCTTAGCCTGATCTTCTGAGGATTCAACTTGACGACCATAGGCGCCAGCTTCTTTGCCTGCCTTGATGATGGCATCTTGTAAATCAGCAGGCAATTTTTTCAAGGTTTTGACAGAGAAGCAAAGAGGGCGAATGGTAATTGCATGACGAGTCATCAAGATGTTGGGCGCAACTTCGTAAAACTTCATGGCTTCAACACCTGCCGCTTCATTTTCACCGGCATTGATCACACTGTTTTGAATGGCGTTATAGACCTCGTTATAAGCAATCACGGTCGGTGTCATGCCCACGGCGCCGAAGGTGCGACTCCAGATGGGAGCGCCTTGAACGCGAACTTTCAGATTTTTTAGATCAGCCAAATTACTGGCAGTCTTGTTGGAAAAAATATTGCGAACACCACCGCCGGCGTATCCGATCAAACGGACTTCTGCTTTTTGTTCTACTTCGTCAGCAATAGGTTTGAGTAAATCTTGGTCAAGTACTTTATTCCAATGATTCAAGTCGCTGAATAAAAAGGGCGCATCGATGAAGGGCGCTGCTTTGGAAAAAGTGGACATGTGTGCAGGCGAAACAATGGCGTAATCAACAGCTTTGCCTTGGTTCATGTAGGCAAAGTAATCCTTTTCAAGACCCAGTTCGCTGTTTTTGTGCAATACAAAATTGATTGGCTTGCCGTAATACTTTTTGACCAATTCTTCAAAGCGCACCATGGCTTTGGTAAAAGCGTGGTCGTCGCCAAATTGGGAAGCACCATGCAGCGTAATAGGGGCTTGCTGCGCATATGCGCTTAAAGCCATGATTGAAGAAAAAACCATGCCAAGCAGAGGCTTCAAAAATTTCATGTCCATGTCTCCTGATAAATTTTGATCACAACACCGACTAGTGGTTGCTTATTAAACTTTAGGTTAAAGTCTTTCAAATGCTCTTGGGGTAAACCATGGCTTCCGAATTAATCAGGCATCAAAATTTTCACTCAATACAAGAAAGCGAATCATGAAACACATCGGTTTTATTGGTGCATCAGGTTTGATGGGGCACGGCATCGCCAAGAACTTGCTGGCAAAGGGGTTCCAAGTTTCTTTGACGGCGCACTCTAAGAAAGAGCCATTGAAAGATTTACTTGCCGCTGGTGCAAGGCTTGTGGGCTGCCATGCCGATTTATCAGCATGTGATTCGGTCATCATTTGTGTCACCGGTTCGCCTCAGGTAGAAGCCGCGCTTGAAGGTCCTCAGGGAATTTTGAGCAAAGCCCGTGCAGGCCTTTTGGTTGTGGACGCTTCAACCAGTGAACCCGATTCAACACGCCGACTGGCTGCCCGCTGCCAAGTTGCTGGCATGACGTTGGTTGACGCGCCATTGGCGCGATCGCCTGTTGAGGCTGAGGAGGGTCGACTTAACACCATGGTGGGCGCTTCCCCTCAGGTTTTTGCTCAACTTGAGCCGGTCTTCAAGGCTTATTGTGAAAATATTTTCCATGTGGGTGAAACTGGCGCAGCCCATGTGATCAAGCTGTTGAACAACTTTCTGGGACAAGCAATTACCACCGCTGCTGCTGAAGCCTTCGCGGTGGGTGCCAAATCAGGCATCGATATCAACCAACTGGTTCGTGTGGTGTCAGCAGGTGCAGTCAATTCTGGTCTGTTTCAAGCCATGGCCAAAACGCTTGAGGGCGATTACAGCGGATTGAAGTTTGAGTTGAACAACGCATCAAAAGACTTGCGTTACTACATCCATCTGACCGAAAGTGTGAAAGCGCCTTCGCTGGTTGGCACTAGCGTGCATCAAAGTCTGATAACCGCTTGCGCGCTAGGTTATGGTCAAGAATTGGTGCCTTCACTGGTCAAAGCGCAAGCGCAAATGAATCAAGTCAAAATTGGTACGGCAAACTGACATGACATCCCGAATGGTTTTAGCGCTCGTGGGTTTGGGTTCTGGAGCTCAGCCCCATTTGCGCAGTTTGCAAGACCTGAAGGAACGCGTTGAATTGCGATATGCGTTTGCACGACAACCACGTGCTGATCGAATTCAAGCTTACACGGGCCCAGTTCATTTGACGGACTCGCTTGAACTCATTTTGCAAGACCCTGAGGTTCAGGCCGTGATCGTCGCGACCCCTGCGTCTACACATCTGGAGATTTGTCAGCGATGCTTTGCTGCTGGAAAGCACATCTTGCTAGAAAAGCCTCTTGAGCTTAATTTGGAGAGATCTACGCAATTGGTCGAATTAGCAGATCAGGCGGGTCTTCAACTGGGGGTGGTTCTACAACACCGCTTCCGTGAAGCTTCCCAAGTTTTGCAAAAGTTGTTACTGGATGGCCGCTTAGGTGAGGTACAGGCCGCATCCATTCGACTGCCCTGGTGGCGTTCACAAGCTTATTACAACGAGCCAGGCAGAGGCACTCTTGCACGTGATGGTGGAGGAGTATTGTTAACGCAAGCCATTCACACATTGGACTTGTTTCGCTCGCTCGTAGGTATTCAATCGATTAAGTCGGCGGTTGTTCGCCAAACACAATTGCATCAGATGGAGACGGAAGATTATGTGAGTGCAATGCTGGTCTTAGGCAATGGCGCGCCCGGTGACTTGATGGCCACCACCGCCATGTACCCTGGCTTTCCAGAAACGATTGACATCGTTGGTACTTTGGGCAGCGCTCGGTTGACTGGGGCCAACCTGCGGGTGAACTTTTTAGAAGGAACACCTGTCAATATTAGCAGCGAGGGTGGAACGGGCAGTGGCGCCAACCCCATGGATTTTTCTCATGAGCCTCACCGTGAACTCATTACCGATTTTATCGATGCTGTGCATCAAAAACGGGCACCTCGTGTGAGTGGAGCCGATGCACTGAAAACGCATGTGGTGATCAGGGAGTTGTTGAGACTGGGGCAATGACAGGACGTTCTTGGGGGCTGTAGCTGGTATTACTTGCGTCCTACTCAGATGACATTTTTTCTACTCGTCATGGTGACGTCTTCTTTCAGTGAAGTCACATCCAGCACGGGTGGCATGGTTAGCATGCATAGGGCGTGTGAGATTGAATCGGCCTCATTCCACGTTCAACATCAAACCCAGCCTTGCCGCCAGACCTCATCGTTTTGCAGTTCACGCCACTGGATGATTTGAGTGGCTTTCGAGAACACCGATTCGATTTCCACCAACTCGACAGGATCAGTTTCAACTTCAGGTTGAATCACACGGCTGACCAAAAAGTGCTTTTGTTTGGCGATGGGTATGACGGCGGTCCACTTGGTCAGTAGCAGTTTTTTAGGGTTCAAAGGGTTCATTCGTGAACGCTCTCAGGGCTTGCTTGACATTTCTCGCGCCACTGCCTCGCCTAATTCAATCACCGCCATGGCGTAATAACTGCTCCAGTTTAAAAAGCGTACTTTAATAGTAATTTACTGTGTTTTCTAACACTAAAGAGAGTGCCAAACACCGTCCGTAGTAGCCTCATTCACAGTGGTTCGATTGTGTTCAGGTAATGCCATAAAAACACTGTGACATCTCCATTGTGATGGCCATGAGTTGGACATTGATCATGCCGTTCGACTGCCATTGTGGGTGGTGCATTTGTAGCTAACCTTTCGGTGTGCTACTTTTTATGGAGGTTGAGTGGAGCGGGCAGTGGAACGAGCGTCACAATTTTTCACGATGTGCAGTGGCTGGATTACGGCAATGTTCCGGACCGTGTATGAGCCTGCATGCGAGCGTGTCTCACGCTACACCGCCAGGTTAGCTACAAATTTCAAATTCAGGTTGCTCTGACCGCGTGGCCGAAACTACGCTTGTGGCTATGCAAGATTTGGCAAAGCAGCAGGCAGCAAACGACACTCTTTATCTCCCGTCACGGCACCGCACACTGCCCATCGTGGCGTCTATCTCGCCCATTGCCAACTATCCAGCAAAGCTGCGTATTTTTCTAACCAACGCCAGCAGGTATTGGCAAGTGCGTCGTTTTCTTAAAGGCCGGACCTACACACAAAGCCTCAAGACCACCAACAAGCAAGCGGCTATCAGTCAGGCCAAGCAGTTCTTTCACATCAAGACTGCTGAGCTGTATTCAGATCATGTGACTGAACGCAGCGACAAGAGCCCCAAATTTGCCGACCTGTTGCCGGGTGTGCTTGTGGGCTTACAAGCTCGGGTCAAGCGAGGGGAGTTTTCCGCAGCCAATATTCCCATCTTTTTGCAACGGATGCACAACAGCGTCCTGCCGTACTTTGGTGATATGACCATAGACAAAATTGGCTACAAAGAGTTGTCGGCCTTTATGGAGATGATGAGCAATCGGGACCTGACTGCCACCACGGTCCATCAGCACATGGTGGCCATTCGCAAAGTGTTTGCTCATGCACACGCTAACAACATCATCCAGAACCTGCCCAAGTTTCCAGTCATCAAAGTCTCGGACAAGCCTCGAGGTAGTTTCACAGTGGCCGAATATAGAGACCTTGTGCGTCTTGCACGCCAGCGTATTGGTGAAACTGTGCCCTTGGACTTCTCTCAAAAATACCGCCTTGGCAAGCAAATGCTGGAGCAGTATGGACAGATCAATGCTGACTTGCATTGGTTGATTCGGTTCATGGTCAATGGGTTCATGCGGCCAGGAGACATCAAGTTCCTCAAACACAAGCATGTCTCAATCGTTCGAGGCAAACACATCTACCTGCGACTGAATCTGCCTGAGACCAAGAAGCACGATAAACCTATCGTGACCCTGCAGCCCGCTGTGTTCGTTTATGAACGGCTGTTGGCCCAACAACGAACAGATGGCTATGGCCGACCCAATGACTATCTGTTCTTGCCCAGCTTAGAGGAGCGGAGATATTTGTTGGTAGTCTATGGCTGGCAGTTTATGTACCTGCAGAGTTTGGCTGGTATAGAGGGCAATGCGGCCAACGGTCAAACCCGAACCATCTACAGCTTGCGGCACACGGCCATGACATTCAGATTGCTTTATGGCGGCAAGATTGACTTGCTAACACTGGCACGCAATGCCCGTACAAGTGTGGAGATGATTGAACGTTTTTACGCATCAAATCTCAATGCCGAAATGAACATTGACTTACTGCAAGGCAAGCGGACATGACTGCGTTAAAGGCTCGCGCAAAGATGTCGGTTAAACCGACAAGCAATCGATAGGTCCAAAATGGGTCATTCAGTTCTAAATTTCTGCGCTGCGGATTTTTGTGATGAAGTACTTATGCTTTTGGGGTGGTGATTTTTACTCACCCCCCTATTGAGGGCTTCATGGTTTAGCTTCGCAAGTTTGCAACGTTAGAAACGGCGGTGTGCCCAGCTCGCTTTGCTTGATTTGCTGCCATAACAACATCACTAAAGATTGCTCTTGCACTTCCGCGACCTGCTAAGACAACTCTTTCTAGAGTCTCATCTGTCGGGGGTGTCAAGTTGGCATCTGTGTAAACCTTGCGCAAAATCGGTAACCAATTAGCAGCTGGAGGGACGTTCATATCAATGACTACGCTTCGGTTTTCAATGCCTCCATCAATCTTGTCTAGATTATTTGTAGTCATGATGAAGATAACGTTGTGTCGATTCATGATTGCTTTGAAACCTGCTTGTGCTGCTTCAGTTAAGTTATCTACTTCATCCATGATTACAAAGTGATTACTTGAATTATTTAGCGATATCAACTGAGTTCGATTTTGGATTTGCTGTGTCAGTTGCGTACCGTTTTGACCTTGGGCACAGGCGTAGTGGTCGGCATATGGCTCAGTGGTATCTACAATCAAACTGGGTTGAATAATCTGTGAGTTAGGGTCGCTGAGTGCGGTATCAATCAGACCTGGCAACAGGTTTGCTAAGGTAGTTTTGCCTGTGCCATAAAGACCGTAGAGGATGATCCCGCAAATACCATTGTCTGGAAATGGCAGGGTCAAATCCAAGATACTTTCTAGCTTGTACCTGCTATTGGGTTGCAGAGCAAAGTCTCTGAGACACTTAGGTTGCTGAACGATTACGGAATTGGAAGTCATATCAATCTCCTAGATTATGTGAGTGACTGCAAGCAAATGCTTACAATCACTCTTGTGTTTGCTGTCAAGTCAAGCGGCTTTAAGTGCTGCTTGAACTGCCAGACGCTCAGCCTCAATTGCTCTCTGCTCGTCTTCAAACTGCTTAGCTTTTTCCTTGTCTTGACCAACGCTGGCACATGCTGCCAATGCGCTCTTGACTGCGGCGTTAGATTGGACGACACGACGAATAGCAAAGCTGCCATCGTCTTCACGTGTAGCTAGTAAAACAACGCCTTCTTCTAAGCTGTCATTTGAGAAATTCTTGTTTAGGGTGTCACTTTGAATCTTTGCGAGCACATTGCTTTCAAGAACAGCGCGACCTAACTCAACCTTGTCCTTCATAGTCCTAGCCTTGCCAGTTGTGGCCTGCCGACGGACTTCCTCAATACCACCTTTGTCTTTGAAGAACTTAGGCAGATTCATGACGGCAACTCTTTCTGCAATAGCAACACGTAGAGCAGAGCTGTAGGCATTTACGCGGCGACGGTTCACACCAAAGACGCACTTGACGATCTTGGTTATGAGAGGGCTTGATTCTTTGAACTGGTAACCTTTTTGCTGGATGTAGTTAGCTAAACCTTTACGCAATGCTTTGGCAGTGAAGTCTGAGCCAGACATTGCATTGTTCAGTGAGTAGCAGTGTTGGAGTAGGGCATAGAGAGTTTCGTTCGAGTTTGCAAGTTCATGGTTTTCCCAATGCTGACGTTCGGAAATTAATTGGTCGATGGCTTCGCCAACTGCCCGCTCTGGATTACTACGGGTCAGTAAATACCCTACGCTGGTTGCGAACTTATTTGGTCCGTCTGAATTTTTAAGTTCACTTTCTTGTGTCGTTCCGTGTACTTTCTCTTCACTCATGATGAGCTCCTAGTTAATTAATGAATACGTGATCAGTTCAAGACAAAGACCACGCATTTATTTCAACTATTTTTTTCGTGCTGGAATACATACAAATTTGAGAACCAGAAAAAGTATGTAAAAAAATGGTTAGTTAGGGTGGAGCAAGACACACGAACAACAAAGCACAACAGGGCTTCAACAGCCACTGCTGGAGCAGGTATGCCATTTGGCAGGTTGTTCTTCAACTATCTAAAGCTCAGTCCAAGCTATGCAGCTGGATGCCACCGTATTGCTAACGGAGCCAAGACAAAGCTCAATGCTCATGGCAAGAAGGTGCTCAGCTGCGTTGAAGTGTATGGTGATGTAAATCAGTGCCAATACGGTGAATGGATGGCAGGGCAGGGATGTAAGTGTTTCAGCGAGCGGGATGCCGTGGAAGTACGAACTGCCAATGAGGTAGCTTCAATCTCAAAATCTGATTTGCTCTTGTGCTTTCCAAATGGCGTAAACAAGATGACCGGTAAAGAGCTATTGACTTTTATCAAAGCCAATGTGCCTAAAAGCGAGGACAGCAATACAAGGTTGACTCCTGTAGTGGTCAAGAACCTTTGGAAGAACATCTATCTCAGTTACTTGATGTTTAGCAATCCCGATGTGGAGTTGTGGCGCATTGGTGCTGAGGCTATGTTGGTTGATCGCTTCGTTGGCGCCATTGACCCATTAGGGCGCAGGATGAACGCATCGGAAGACCATGCCCGTCGCCATTTGACGCTCACAGTTGTGCGGCATAACGAGTGGGCTTTTAATACTGCAGAGCATGCAGCCGTGGATGACTTCCCTTGTAAAGCCAAGCTGAGCGAAACCCAAGGATGCTTTGACTTTACGGATGCTTGTCGCGCTCAACAGCTATTTGCTCAAGGCGCAGAAGAAATGGGCAATGCCCGTGCTGAGGTCATACGGTGTTCAGGGTCACACCGAAAGTTGTCGGTTAAACCGACGCTGCACCATCAGGGGTTACTGTTCTAGGCAGGGTTACGCAAGCTCGACCGCACGACGTAGCATGTCATCCGATGCGTCAACATAACCAATCGTGGTCGAGATGTTGCGGTGCCCCATGAGCTTCATCAACACCCGAATGCTTGCGCCTTTACTACTCAAGGATGTGGCAAAGGTTCTGCGACCACTGTGACTACTAGCGCCTTTAATGCCAGCACCGCGATAAAGATTGAAGAACAACTGTGTGAGCGTATTGGGCGTAAAGCCGCGACGTGGATGCTTCTGTGTGTAGAAGAAGGCCGCTTCGGGTGCTCTGGCTGGAATTGAGTTGACGTAGATTTGAAGTTCCTTGCGTAATTTTGGGCTGACATAGACTGTGCGGGGATGTCTGCCTTTTGTTTGATCAGCGTTCAAACGGATTTCCTCGCGGACCAGCCCATTGGCGTCCACAGCATCGGACCAGCTGAGTAGGGCGACTTCCCCGACGCGAAGTCCAGCTAGGTGGGTAGTTAGCAGCATTGCCCTGTTGCGTGCTGCGTGCGGGCGTGTTGCTATGTAATCGTTTGCGCGGCGTAGCTCAGCCGCTGTGAGTGTTTTTGCTTGTGTCATCTGTGCTCCTAAAAGTAATAAATACAGAGCTACAGTTTGTTTTCTTTGATTCGGTTTGGGCAACCGAAGCCCGTTCATCCTGTCGGGTCAATGAAATCAAGCACTTACGCGATAACTACATGAAATACATATTTGCTTTGATTTGTATTTAGTACACTGCTTCTTTTAGTGGGGTCATTGTCGCGTATTGACAATTCGAATCCCTTTTGCCCCGCCAAGACTATTTCGAACTGATTCCAGGTCGTTCGAACAATTTCCAACCCTTTCGGGGCCTCCTTGGGTGCGCTCCTAGAACACTTTCCGTATCAGACAGGCTTCTTCAT
>CANKBG010000044.1 GCA_947479935.1 Comamonadaceae bacterium | reverse complement strand
TGGTTTGTTTGACGATTTCAAGCTTTTGTTCCGGGGTCCAGCGCCTGCGGCGCTGAACACTGGTGACCACTTCCACTCGGTTAGGTCTTATTGATGACATAGTCATATCCATAGTCTTATTCCTAGTTGTTAGTTTAAGGAATACCGATGGGACTGTCATTCAGGGGGCTAACTCACCGATAGCGTGGTATTTGCAAAAATAAAGTAGGCGAATGGAATTTTAATCCCGCTGATGAATGAAAAACCAAAGGATTTAATACAATTTGTGCCTATAACATACGACGATTGTGCAACAGCGCGTCATGGGCGACTTGTAAATTGCTACTGAAGAAGAAGTAATCGATTCATAAGCTGTATTTTCTCTTTTTGTGGCAAAAATAACATCTACCAAAAAGATTGGTTATTAGCTAAAGCTTATTTTTTCAGTACGTCTTTGCCTATTTCAGATAATTTAACAGCATTTTCTATTGACTCAAATAAAGTCAAACTTTGAGATAATTGCTTGCCATGTGAATTTGTCTGAGGGCTCGTCAAGGACATCGGATTTTGTTCAGAAAACTCCACTTTTGTCACTCTTTTAAGCTCTGAAACCATGAGTGAAACAGGCAACATTGGGCTAACTGACGACAATACTGACTGACGAAGCTCGCTCATGGCGGTATCTTTGATACAAGATAAATCTTCAGATGCAGCAAATACAGACATCGCTTGACTCAATTGACTCACTTGCAACGCAAGCTTAGAATTTTTACCTTGGTCAGACTGAACAATCTCACTGCTGGGAAGCGTATTTGGTCTCTCAATTGAAAACCACACGTCTGCAGCAACATGGGTTACGCCATCTGTGGTTTCAAAGGTAGAGGTTAAGCCCAATAAATTACCTTGATTTCGCACATCACTTGGCAGGGTATTTAAATTCAATTGCCTAATGCCAAGTTCGTCCAAAGTCTTTATTTCGTTCAAAGAACTTTGTCCGTCTGAATTCGAATCAACCCAAACCCGAAGTTTTGTAAAAGGGATATCTGATTGATTAATTACGCCATCTTGGTTGCTATCTAACTCTCTTAATGCTGCAAATCCATCAGATGATGTCGTGCCATCTGCCAAAGTGGTGGAGGAGCCGAATAATTCACTCCCATCGTTGATAACCTGATCGCTATTGCGATCCATCACCAAGAGTCCATCGCTGGCGCTAACCCAGCCTGTTCGGGTAGTCTGTCCATTCGCTAAGATATCGAATTGCACACCTTCTTCTAGTGATAGTGTTTTGATGCCATCGCCATTTAGATCCAAAACCACAGGCGTTGCAGAACCCACTATTGAAACTTTCGCGCCTAGCGCCCTGATTTGACTGGCATTTAACGCTTTAACCTGTGTACTGGTCAAAGAGCTTAAAGCGCTGGTGCTCATCCCCGCAATTTGACTGGTACTTAAATTGACGATTTGACTTGTTGTCAAAGATTTCAACTGATTTGTTGAAAGTAAATTTAAATTTGTAGACGATAATCCTGGAATCTGAGTGATGCTCAGATAGGTGATTAATTGAGTTGTTAGAGAGGTCATCTCTTCATTGCGCAAGGCACCTATTCCTTTCGCAGTAATTGCACGTAACTGATTGCTACTCAGAGACACTAGGTCTGCAGTTTCAAGATTTGCAACCTGTCGAGTAGTCAGGGCTGCAATTTGAGGTGCCGTTAGTGCTTGAAATTGGCTGGTTGTCAGCGCATTCAAATTGACCGTTGTCAGTGTTGAAATTTGTGATGGCGTTAAAGCGGCTAATTGGGTTGTTAAAAGAACACCCATTTGCGAAGTATTCAGTGAGTTCAACTGCGGCCCACTTAAATTTAGAACTTGGGCTGTGGACAGAGCCTGAAGGTCATTTGTCTCCAAACTGGATAGCTGATTGCTCGTTAAAGACTTCAACTGATTGGCGCTAAGTGCTCTGATTTGCTCAGTTCTCAAAGCGATAATTTCTTGTGGTGTGAGAAATGCAATGTTATTAGGCGTGATGGCAACTATCTGATTTGTAGCCAAAGATGCCAAATCTGAAGTTTCTAAGTTTGCAATTTGCTGCTGATTAAGTGTTGCAATTTGAGCGGTTGTAAATGCCTGAAACTGACTTGTAGTTAACGCATTTAAGTTTGTAGATGTGAGGTTCTGTATTTGTAATAAAGTTAAAGCACGGACTTGAGTAGTCAATAAATCACTCAACTGAGTCGAATTCAGTGAGTTCAACTGAGGCGTGGTTAAAGCGCTTATTTGCAGAGTTGTTAGAGCTTTTAAATCGGCAGACTCCATCACAGCCAGCTGGGTTGTTTTTAAAGCGGCTACCTGTTTGGTAGTTAAATAAGTAATTTGTTCTGAAGATAAAGAAACAATGACTTGGGTGGTAAAAGCGGCAATGCCATCAACTGCAATAGATTGTATTTGCTTACTTGATAGTAGCCCTAAATCAGACGCCTCAAGGCTAGCAAGGTGAATTGCAAGGAGAGAGTTGATTTGAGAGGTTGTCAGTGAACTAAATTGTGCTGAAGTAAGTGTTTTTAAGTTGGTCGTAGAAAGTGATGATATCTGTGCATTACTGAAGTAGGTGATTTGTTGCGTTGTAAAAGCCGTCACCTCGTCAGTTCGTAAAGCACCGAAGCTAGAGTTTGCCAAATTTCTTAATTGGGAGCTATTTAAAGCGATCAGATCAACAGTTTCTAAATTCGCAATTTGCAGAGTCGTTAGTTTGGAAACTTGGGAAGTTGTTAGAGCTTGAAACTGAGTAGAGGTTAGTGCATTTAAATTGATGGACGAGAGTGAGTCAATTTGTGTTCCAGTCAAGGCGCGGATTTGCGTAGTCAGCAAGTTCGAAATTTGCAAAGAGTCCATTGCATTTAACTGTAGACTTTTCAAAGCAATGATTTGTGTCGTACTCAAGGCTCGCAGTGCAGTTGTGCCGAAATTGGGTATCTGAGAACTACTTAAAACATTTATTTGATCTAGTTTTAATGCCGCAACCTGATTTGTTGTCAATGCAGCTATTTGATCTGACCGCAATGTTGAAATAGTTGAAGGTGCGATCGACTGCAATTGCGCCGAATTGAAGGCCACCAAATCAACTGTTTCTAAATTTGAAATATGTTGAGTTTTAAGACTTAAAATCTGAAGGGTGGTTAGCGATTGAAATTGTGATGTATTTAGTGCATTTAAATTGCTGGAGCTAAGATTCGAAATTTGACCTACTGTTAATGCACGAACTTGAACAGTCAGTAAGTTTTCTATTTGCGCTGTACTCAACGCGTTAAGTTGCGTACCACTCAAAGAAACAAATTGGGCTGTGCTTAGAGACTTGATATCCGTTAGTTCTAAGTTTCCAACTTGAACAGTTGTTAAATTTCTAATTGCAGCCGTGTTGAGAGCTTGAAACTGAGTGCTAGTGAGCGCGTTCAAGGCAGCAGTATCAAAGCCGGATATTTTTGTACCAGAAAGAGCGCGAACTTGTGTGACCAGCAAGCTGGTAATTTGAGAGCTATTTAATGCATTAAATTGAGCGGCACTCAGAATACCCATTTGAGCAATGGTGAGTGCCTTAAGGGCTGTTGTTTCTAGGCTAGCAATTTGACTTGTTTTTAGCGCAGCAAACTGAATCAAGCTAAGTGCAGCTAACTTATCAGTCGTAATTCCATTGAGCGCTCCTGCAGTGAGAACGCCTACGCTGTCTGGAGAAATTGCTTGAAGTTGAGCCGTATTGAGTGCTTGAAGGTCGGCAGTCTCAATATTTAAAATTTGCTGTGCTTTGAAGCTCGAGACCTGAGTCGTCGTTAGAGCTTGAAATTGAGTGCTTGTAAGGGCATTCAAATTGCTTGTTGAAAGCAAAGAAATTTGTGAGCCCGATAGGGTTTGAACCTGAGTTGTCAGCAGGTTGCTAATTTGAGATGTGTTGAGATAGTTAAGCTGCAATGCACTTAAGGAACTCACACTCAATACGCGCAAATCCTGCGACTCCAAAACGCCCAACTGAGTGCTGGTTAGGGCGCCAATTTGACCTGCTGTTAGATTGGCGAATTGTTGCGTGTTTAGTGCAACGATTTGATTTGTGCTCAATACTGAAATGCTAGAGACTGCAACGGCACGCAATTGAGTAGAGCTCAATGCGGCCAGATCAGTTGTCTCTAAACTTTCAATTTGACTCGCCTTCAGAATTGAAATTTGGGTCGACGTTAACGACTTAAATTGAGTCTCAGTTAGCGCATTTAGATTGTTGGTAGCTAACGAAGATATTTGTAAGGCTGTCAGTGCACTTACTTGTGTGGTGAGAAAAATGCTCAGCTGTACTGTTGTGAGCTGATTTAGCTGTGATGGCTGTAGAGCCTGAATCTGAGAGGAGGTAAGAGCCTGAAGGTCGATTGACGTAAGCCCAACCAACTGCGAGCTATCTAACGCTGATATTTGACTGGGACTAAGTTCTGCAATTGATGGAGTCGTCAAAATAACCACCTAACTATTTAGTAGAAAGCACTTTAGTGCAGGACACAGAAACTGAAGTTTATTTCTAGAAATTAGAACGATGAAGGAAGAGCAATTCTCGACTTTTCTACTTAGAAACCATGCAAGCGACCAAACTTGTATTGATAATGATTCTAAAGGCGGAGGTTGTTAAAGCAAGGTGTAACTAGCGTAATTTACGTAGCAACAAATGGCGTGTGCTCGTAAAAAAGAAACACCGTAAGCACTTGAGTACTTACGGTGTATGTTTGGTGGCCTGGACTGGAATCGAACCAGTGACACGCGGATTTTCAATCCGCTGCTCTACCAACTGAGCTACCGGGCCTGAGAGAAGCGGGATTATAGCACCTGAAAAAGGGCTTTTCTTAGGGGAAATTAGGGGGCACACAAGCGCAAGTTGGGTGCTAAGGTCGCTCTGTGAATTTCGCTACTTCTCAACACGCCGACGCATCTCTGATTGACTCAGCCTACGCCGCAAGGCGTCTTTTCATCACACTCTTGCTCATGACCCTCGGGGGTAGCAGCATGTATGTGGTGGCTGTGGTCTTGCCCGAAGTACAAAAAGAATTTGGCGTTAGCCGGGCTGATGCCTCTCTGCCTTACACCTTGATGATGCTGGGCTTTGGTGCAGGTGGTTTGGTCATGGGCAAGTTGGCCGATAAATGGGGCGTGCATGTGCCGCTATGGATAGGCTCTTTGGGTGTGGGCATTGGTTTTGTATTGGCAGGCATGTCCACCAACATTTGGTTGTTTGCGCTGTCGCATGGGGCGCTCATGGGGTTCTTGGGCAGTTCTTCAACATTTGCGCCTTTGTTAGCGGACACCTCACTCTGGTGGAACAAGCGCAGAGGCATTGCTGTGGCAGTTTGTGCCAGCGGCAATTATTTGGCGGGCAGTATTTGGCCAGCATTGGCGCAGCAGGGTGTTGAAACTTTGGGCTGGCGCAACACCTATATTTGGATTGGCATTGTGTGCGGCTTGGGCATGATGGTGTTAGCGTTTCTCATGCGTCAAAGGCCGCCCCTATTGGCGTCACCCGTGGCGGGAAGCGTTCAGTCTTTAGCCTCAGAAAAGCCATTTGGTTTGTCAATTAACGCAGCGTTTGCATTGCTCTGCGTGGCTGGGCTTTCCTGCTGCGTGGCCATGGCCATGCCTCAGGTGCACATCGTGGCCTATTGCTCTGACCTCGGCTTTGGTGCGGCACGCGGTTCTGAAATGTTATCGCTCATGCTGGCCTGCGGCATTGTAAGTCGGCTTATTTCGGGGGCCATCTGTGATCGCATTGGCGGTCTCAGAACGTTGGTTTTGGGCTCGATGCTGCAGGGCTTGGCATTGATGATGTTTTTACCCTTTGACAGCATGGTATCGCTTTATGTCATCTCGGCCATGTTTGGCTTGTTTCAAGGCGGCATCGTGCCGTCTTACGCCATCATTGTGCGAGAGTATTTTCCTGCGCAAAAAGCAGGCGTGTTGGTGGGGGCCGTCATCATGGCCACCATGATTGGCATGGCGCTGGGGGGATGGATGTCTGGCAAGGTGTTTGACCTCACGGGGTCATATCACGCAGCCTTTGTAAATGGTGTGCTGTGGAATGCTTTGAATTTGGGCATTGTCTTATTTTTACTGTGGCGCGTGAAAAAGCTGACACGGGCTGAAGTGGCCAACTAAAAAAGCTTTCTTACATTGGATATCAAGCCATTGACAAGACCCCTTGAAAAAGGTTAAGGTATTACTTAAATTTTTAAGTAAGAAATGAGGCTTCTATGCCAACCACTCTCACTGTCAAGGGGCAGGTTACCATTCCTAAACAGATTCGCGATGCGCTAGACCTTAAGCCTGGTTGCAAGTTAAATTTTGCTGTGAATGATGCGGGTGAAGTTTTGTTGCAAAAAGCTGAACTGGGCTCCAAAATTTCCAAAAATAACCCCCCCTTGAGTAGCGTTAAAAAAGATCGTTTTGAGCTGGTCAGGGGGCGAGCCGACATTCAATGGCGCACCCAAGATCTCATGAGCCTACTCCGAGGTGAGCACTGATGTTGGTTGATACCAATGTTTTGATCGATGTACTTAACAATGAGCCTCAGTGGGCCGATTGGTCAATTCATCAACTGAGGGTGCAGTCAAAAATTCATGTGCTCACCATCAACCCTGTCATTTATGCCGAGCTTTCCTGTACTTTCAAAAAAATTGAAGATTTGGACGAAGTGGTTCAGGTGATGGGTTTAAAGCTCAACCAAATTCCCAAGCCAGCACTCTTTTTAGCAGGCAAAGCTTTTCAGCGCTACCGTCGTCAAGGCGGATTAAAAAACAGCGTATTGGCCGATTTTTTCATAGGTGCTCACGCAGCAGTCAGTCGTCTGCCTGTACTCACCAGAGATGCGCAGCGGTATCAGACTTATTTCCCTACGGTCAAACTGGTTTCACCCAACGCCTTGCATTAATGGGTTGAATAAAGAAGCGGGTCACCAGCCAAGCGAGACAGCGCGATGGCTTTAGGCCTTCTGACGCCGATGGTGTCAATTTTCCTGTGGCATGTGTCTTGCTCAAAGGTAGTCAAGTACCTGATTTCTCCCTTTTGGAGTCGAAACTTTGACACATCCTCAGACCACCCCATTTCGTCCCATTCAATTTGCGGGGGCCTTGGCCGTCGCCTTCTTGTGGGGCTCTAGCTGTTTTGCAGCCAGTGTCAATTTGCAAGGGTTGAAGCCTAGCTTCACCTACACACCTTTTCCTGGTGAGTCGCTTGAGCGAATCATTGCCAAAACCATGCCCAATACCGAACTCAAGCAAGAGTTGGTGGCAGATGCGTTCAGGGCACTGAATCCCCAGCAATTCAGCAAAGAGCAAGGTGGCGTGGCCAAATCAAACGTGGCCATCAAAGTACCCAATCAGAATCAATTGGCCAATTTGATTGAAAATCAAGTGAGTCAAAAACAGCCTCAGAACATGTTGCATGGCACCGCCATTGCTGCGCCTAAGGTCAACCCCAAAACAGAAAGCTGGGTTCGCTTCCCCTCCAAAATGGTGGCACTTACTCAAAAAATGGAAAACTGGATTCGGTATCCAGGCCCCAACTACAGTGAAAGCACAGCTTCGGCTGAAAGCAAAACTTGGGTGAGGTATCTGGGCGGCCATGTCAACACACTGCTCAGTGGCGACATTGCAAACAGCCCAACGGCTGATTGGGTTCGTTACCCTTCTGTCTCTTCACAAAACTTGGCAATTTCTACCTCAACCTCAATCGATCAAACCGAGTGGGTGAGGTACGTGGCTAAAAATTAATTCGTCAAAATTTTGCGATCGTTCAAAGGTTGAATGGGGCGTGCATTCATCTTGAACGGAAACTGGGTCACCTGTTCTTTTGAAATATTCACTTGAGATTTCAAAATATAGAACTTCACTTTTTCAGTGCAAGGTGGCGTTGTCAGTGAGCCGTCGTAGTGGAAGAATTCCATTTCACGAGGTAGCAAATTGGTCGGATTGAATGCCACGTTTTCTGGTGTCACTTCAGGGCCTTCTTTGGGCGGTGCGTAAGACCACAAAGTTTTAATACCAGGATTCTCGTTGCCTTCTTGCAACAGCACGCCCAACACGGCCAATTCACCCGATTCGTTTTTGTGAACAAAGTGAATCACCATGGCAGAAGGTTTGCCATTGATGTGTTCTTCACTGGGGCGGTGAAAGTGGAACTGTAAAAGATCAAATGCTTTGCCATCAATTCGAATTTTGCTTCCAGGTGTCACATTCACTTGAATGGTATGGCCATTGTTCAAAATTTTCAGGGGGCCAAGTTTGTACTCTGGTACGACTGCGAAACGAACTTTTTCAAAGGGCCCTTTGATGTTCAAAGGCGATTGAGACTTACCCTTGCCGCAAGTTGGAAATTCTTTGCCCCAGTGTTCTGGGCCCATTTCGCCTTCGTAGTCCCAATGCGCAACATGCTTTTCTTCAGACTTGCCGCCTTTACTGTCTTTGCCGTGTGCATCTTTCTTGGCACCATGGCCATCGTCCTTCTTGGCGTCCTTACTGTCTTTTGCGTCTTTGCCTGTAGGCGCATCGGCCGCACACTCAGACATGATTTTGACTTTTTCGCCAGACGCGGCCAACGCTTTCTGCGCAGCACAAACCACTTGTTGTTGACCCTTCCAGTCCGTCATCTCCAAGGCTTTGTTGAAGGCTTCAATGGTCGAAGGATCTTTGCCGCCGTTGGTCAGCATTCGAATGCCGGCCAGGCCCAATTGCTTTTCGGTGGAAAGTTTTTTCTCTTTGGCGTAAAGCGCTTCTAAGTCTTTCAAAACCGCGCCACTGGCCAAAGCACCTTTCACAGCGTCCAGTTCTTTAACTTTGGCTTCCAAAGGGGGGAGGGCATCTTCGGCCGCCTTCAATTCTTCGGCTGCCGCTTCATCTTTTTGCTCGGCTGCTTTGATTTTTTCTGCAAGCTCGGCTACTTCTTTAGAAGCATTGCCATATGCACTCTTCTGTGTAAAGCCAAAATAGCCTGCGCCACCTAAGGCGAGGGTCAGTATTACGATGGCAATGGTCTTAAACATGTCAATTCCTGGAATCTTTTGTAATTACTTTTGCGAATGCTTCGTCTTAATTTCGGCACTTAGACGACAAACTTGAGAAAAAAGGCGATCACTTAGCTGAATGGCAGCCTTTTATCGATCGGCTCTGAAACTAACCCCGCGGCCGTCGGCCGCAATGGCAAGCCACTGCAATCTTTGGGTTTTGCCGGCCACCGGGCTGCTTGTCACATAGGCCGCCCCGGTCAAGGATTGGTTAATTAGAGGGCATTGAGTGCCGCGAGGTGGCACCTTAAAGCTCACGCTGAAGAGGTTGACACCTCCAAAAGCTGGTGTTGCTTCGCCCAGTGTCATTTGGCAATCTAGAAACAATGTGCTGCTTGTAATTGTCAGTTTGTTGGGGTCTGCTGGAGTCGGGTCGGCTGTAAAAGTGAGGAGAAACTTTTCATCAAAGCCCAAAGGGTAGGTCCACCGGCCAGTCCATTTGCCAACCAATTGACTAGCAGTTGCAGGGGTGTCTATTTTCAAAGTGTTGTCTAACATGGCGGACCAGACTAAATTGCTGGCACCTTCCTTGGCGGCAAAACTCACTTCTGTTTGCAATATGTTGGCACGAGGCACGCTCAGTGAGGCAGTAGCAGTTCTAGGTGTGCCTGATAAGTTTTGAAAATAAGTCAAATTACCAATGCTTGCTGTGGCTGTGCCAATTCCTGTCGCAGTACCAGCATAAATGTCAGGATCGGGCGAATTGAAATGTAAGACGTATACCTGAGCTGTATTTTGGGCTGAAGTTGCTGATCGCATCACAATGGAGGTTATCTCTTTGCCCTTTAAAAGGGCGGTGTAAACGCCAGGGCTTACCGTTGTGCTTGTATTCGAATTGACCACCGGCGGCGTTATGGAATTGGAAGAGTTGTTATTGGGGTCTGTGGGGTCTAATGCCGTTGTTGTAGAGGTGCCACCGCCACAAGCCGAAAGTACCAAAGCAGTTAGAAAACATAAAGCGAGGGCAAGCCAAGACCCAAGCGAAGGTCGCTTCGCCCGGAGGCTTAAATGGAGGCTTGAGTCGGACATGGCTTTAACTTTGCTTTGGTTTTTGAATGAGCTTGGGAGTTGCTTTGAAACGTGTTTACTTTATAGTGGAGCCATGAACATGCTAACAAAAAAATCTAAACTCACTTTAAATCAATCGGTCTTTGGCTTGAGTTCTTTAATGCTGTTGTTGTTTGGCTTATGGGGCTCAAGTGCGGCTCGCGCCGAATGGACCAAAGTTGACTCTTACGACGCCGGCACTTATTACATCGATCCCGACACGGTAAAGAAATCGGGTTATATCCGCAGCTTTTGGAGTATTTTGGATTACAAAGGCCCTCAAAAAACTTCCAGAGGCTTGCCATATCAATCCACCCGTACGCACATGGAAATTGATTGCCGCCAAAAAACCGTGCACATTTTGTCTTTTTCCATGCACGCCGGCCCCATGCTGGCAGGTGACGTGATTGACACACAGGGCATCATGCGTGATTGGCAGTCTATTCCCCCAGACACGCCATTGGAAAAACTTCACAAAGTGGTTTGTACGCGTTAATTTAAACAAGCCTACTTTTAAGATACCTAAATGCTTCATGGCTTGACCCAGCCAGCCTGAAGCCAGTGCCAATATTGGGGCTTGAACGCCCAAGCCAAGTTGTAAATGGGCGTTTCTTTGCCAAACACCCCCCCCGTTAAATGATCTAGCCAAGGACTTTGCGCTTGAAGGCTGGTCAGCCATTTCTGCGCCTCTTCAATTTCTAAATGGCCTGAGGCCTGGGGCCATTGTTCTTCTGACTCAGGGCTCAATGTCAATGCACCACTTACCGGCCCCGACATACGGTCGTGCACGCTGCCCCATTCGCGCCCTTTTAAAGTTTTCCTGATGCGGTCAATATTTTTTTCAACTGAATGAATTTCAGAGTTGTTAAACCGCAGTTGTCCCAATACGTTGTCAAAAAATACACTGGCTTTTGGATGTGAATTGAGGAGGGAAGGTAAATCTACCAGCGCGTTTTGTGTGTGGCATTGCAATTCAACGCCCTTAGCGCGCAATTTGGAGCCATGCCGCCACTTGAACAATCGAGCGGCCATGGGGTCAATGTCGAAGGTGTGAACTTCTTTGAATTGGCACAACCATGCATGGGGCATCATCCAGCCTGCACTGGCGCCAATGAGTAATAAACTTGAGCGCGGGGCGTCAGAAGTTTGCGCAAACAACCAAGTTTCTAGCGCGTTGACGGTTGGAGCCCATGCATTTTGTGATCGCCAAGCTTGCCAATGCCACGCGGGACCGCCGGAAAGGTTGCTAGAAAACATCACAGGACATCAGTTAGTTTTGAGCTTGCAAGTTAAATTGCATGACACCTAAGTCGTCCATTTTTTTCTGCTCGCGCTTGTTTAACACTTTTTGTACGGCACTGGCATTTTGATCGGCCAGTGTTTGCATCTTAATGCGTTCTCGCTCAGCTTCAAGCAAACGTTCTTTGATAGAGAGCATTAAATTATCTGTGTGTTGTATGTCAATTTTGACACGCTGCATGAGCGTCAAAAGTTGCGACATAAATTGCCGCTGGTTCATGGCTTCGCTCATGCCCAAGCTTTGATTGCCTTCGGTATTGATCTTATCGCGATACTCGTTGTACATCACCTGAACTCGTTTTTCACTGGATTGCAAGCTCTCTAAACGCTTGCGAGCCAAGTTCATTTCGTTGTGAATGGCTGTAATTTTGTCTTCGGCTTTTTCAGTCAAGACTTTCCAGCAAGGACGTGCAATAACTTGGTCGTTCATGAGGGTGCTCCAAGCAAGGATCGAATTTCATGGCGAGTGATTTCTTCTTCTTGACCTTCATGCATATCTTGTCGCAAGAATGTGTCCATTTCCTCACGCAATCGAATGGCTTCATCTAGCGTGGGGTTGCTACCGGCTTCATAGGCGCCTACTTGAATCAGGTCTTGATTTTGTTGGTACAAAGACCACATGCGCCTGAACTTGTTGGCCAGTTTCATGTCTTCGGGTGGTAGCAAGGTTTGCATCACCCTGGAAATGGAGCCATTCAAATCAATGGCAGGGTAGTGCGCTGCATCAGCCAGTTTGCGTGACAGCATCACTTGGCCATCTAATGAAGCGCGGGCAATGTCCACAATAGGGTCGTTGGCGTCATCGCCTTCTGCAAGCACCGTGTAAATGGCTGTAATAGAACCATGACCGTGCCGGCCTACGCCTGCACGCTCAATTAAATTGGGCAACAAGGCAAACACAGAGGGTGGATACCCTTTGGCTGTGGGCGGCTCGCCAATGGCCAACCCAATTTCGCGTTGCGCATGTGCCACACGCGTGAGGCTGTCTACGAGCATCAAAACATTCAAGCCTTGATCTCTGAAATATTCTGCAATGACGTGCGTCATGTGTGCGGCTTTTAGGCGAAGCACGGGCGACACGTTGGCAGGCGCTGCCACCACCACTGACTTTGCCAGGCCTTCTTCACCCAGCGACTCTTGTATGAAAGCTTGAACCTCACGACCGCGCTCACCAATGAGTCCAATCACCACCACATCGGCTTTTGTAAATCGCGTCATCATGCCAAGCAAGACGCTTTTGCCAACGCCCGAACCTGCAATTAAGCCTACGCGTTGACCGCGACCCAGCGTCAACAATCCGTTGATGGCTTTCACGCCCACATCCAGCACGCTGTCGATGGGGCCACGTTCCATGGGGTTAATGGGCAAGCCCAACAAACTTAAACGTGATTTGCAAGCGGGTTTAGGTTTGCCATCTAAAGGTTCACCGCGACCATCAATCACGCGTCCTAAAAGTTCCGGACCTAAGCAGGCCGTTCCTAAATTTGCCGCCAAACGAACTGAAGCACCAGGTCCAATACCAACCGGTTCAGTTAAGGGCATGAGGTACAAAGTTTTGTCATTGAAGCCAACCACTTCAGCTTCAATTTTGTGGCCATCCTGCCCCAAAATTTCGCAACTAGAACCAACCGAGGACATGATGCCGCGGGCTTCCATTCGAAGCCCAACTAGTCGCACTAATGTGCCGCACCGCTCGGGGCGTGGAGGGCGCGTTTGCGCAATGCTGCGAGCAACTTCAGATGCAAAATCAATCATGTGAAGGGTCCAATGTATCGCCACTGTCAGACTTTGGCATGGCGTCTAATTCCAAATCAGGCAAGTCCATTTCAGCCAAATTCAGTGGCGTAGCTTCCGCTTGAGGTTCTGCATCGAGAACATCGTCCATGTCTTCCAAGTCACTTACGGCGCTTTTATCGATGAGGTCACTGGCCATAGATTCTCTTGGCAGTGCGTCTTCTACGGTATTGGCTTGACCACGTCGTGAGCTAAGGCGCTCCGGTTGAAAGGCAGACTGCGCTTGCCAAGTCTTGGGTGCACTCAATAAGCTTTGCGCCAAAGACTCCAAACGATGCTCTACCAAGTCTGTGACCACGGCATCATCGGCGCGAACACGCACACTGCCTGGCAGCAAGGTAGCATCTGCTTGCAATCGCCATGTGTGATTTTCTTCACCAGGTTCGGGTGTACGAGATTGCATGACAGCCATATCGCTAGGATTCAGCTCCACCACAATGGAAGAATTTTGACCGATGTCCAAAGTTTCAATGCACCGCGACACCAAGGCCTCTATGCTATGCGACGACAAGCTTAATTCAGTGAGGGTTAGTTGTTCGGCTAAGTGAAGCGCTAATCTTTTGAGAGGTTCATGCAAGAGCTTTGGTTCTTGCGTCAGGCTGGCAATGCCCGTTTGAATTTCTTGCATCAAGAGATAAATTTTTTCATCGGTTGATGTTTCAAGTTCTAAGCGAACTTTGGCCACTTCTTTTTCTGCAAAGGCCTTGGCTTTGTCCTCGCCCTCTTTCAGGCCTTTGGCATAAGCCTCACTCTTTTCTTTTTCTAAAAGAGCTTTGTCAATTGAAGAAGGTGCGGCGCTGGTCTTCTGCGAAAATTCGTTAGGTGCAGCGGCGTCCTTTGCTGTTTCGGACTGCGGCAAAGCACGATTGAGTGGTGCTTCTTCGGGCTCCCACTCTTTAAACTGAGAGGTACTAGGGCGGGAGTAGTCATCTTGCAAAAATCGTACATTTTGCAAATCGACATTCTTCAATACAGTCATGGGCCGCCATACCGGCTTGGTCGCATTGGTTTTGCTAAGGTTAGACAAAATCTTCGCCTCCACCTAAGACTAAGTCACCCGAGTCTGACAACTTGCGTGCAATGCGCATGATTTTCTTCTGTGCGTCTTCCACATCGGCAATGCGCATGAGGCCTTTGGCGTTCATGTCGTCGCGGAACATACCACGTGCACGTTCTGACATGTTGCTGAAGAATCGATCTTGAACTTCGCCGCTGGCGCCTTTCATGGCTATCATGAGCAAATCTTGCTCCACGGCACTCATCAGTTTCTGAATACCCTTGTTGTCCACAGCCACCAAGTTTTCGAAAGTGAACATGTTGTCTTGAATTTTTTGCATCAAATCGGCGTCGAGCTTCTCCAAGCCGCCCATGATCTGAGCTTCCAACGCTGTCTTGGTCGAGTTCATAATCTTGGCAGCAGCCTTGATACCGCCGAAGCTGGAGGAAGCAGAGCTAGAACTCTTAGAGAACTGCATCTTCATAATGGCTTCCAATTCAGCCATGGCAGAAGGTTGAACGGTTTCCAAACTGGCCACACGTTGAATAATTTCAGGGCGTGTAATGGCTGGCAAAAAGCTCAGTACATCGGCTGCCACTTCGTGCTCCAGCACAGACAAAATAATGGCCGTTACTTGGGGGTGCTCTGTACTGATCATTTCAGCAATAGAACGGGCATCCATCCATTGCAATACTTCCAAACCTTTGCTGCTTTGCCCAGGCATGATGCGGCCTAATACCGAAGCGGCTTTGTCTTCACCCAGCGCACGTTTCATCACTTTTTCCACATAGTCAGTGGTGCCCAAGCCTAAGTTAGATTGTTTCTTGAACAGCTCCACAAAGTCATCCAAGATGGCATTGACCGCTTCTTGCGACACATTGGCCACCGAGACCATGGCGCCACCCAAAGATTGAACTTCTTTAGGATCCATGTATTTGATAATTTCAGCAGCTTGCTGCTCACCCAACAAAAGGGTGAGTACAGCGGCCCGCTGAGTGCCTGTCATATTGGTTAGTTCTACGCGAAGTGCTTCTGCTGCGGCAGCTTCTTCGGGTGAAATGGTGGGTTCTTTGGTTGCCATAGGTACCTCTAATTTGTGTCTTTAAGTTTTGACTTACCAACTGGCGCGAATCATGCCTTTGAGCACGCTGGCCACACGAGCAGCATCTTCCGCCACAATCATGCGCACCAGAGCCACTTTGTCGTCGTAGGAGTTGGCAGTGTCCAACATCGCTGCAGAAATATTTGACTTCTTTGGTTTTAGCTTGCGCTTTATTTCTTCCAAAGTTTCGCCCTCGGCCAACTGTATAGAGTCCTTGTCTTCGGGTGACAATTCGCCATCGCCCAAAGGCATGGCAGGACCGGCAAGCAACTCGGCATTTGGATCTTCTTTTGCGGGCAAGAATGACATCACGACTGGTTTGATGACGACAAAAATGAAGGCCACCAACAACAAGGCCAACAAGCCTGTCTTAGCGCTGCTCATGATGGTTTCGTCTTTATACCAAGGTGTGTGAAATTCGAAAACGGGTTCAACGCCAAATTTTTCTTGAACCACGGTCACCACGTCACCACGTTTTTCGTCGTAGCCCACTACGCCGCGCACCAAGCTTTGCATGCGGGCAATTTCTTCATCCGTGTAAGGCTTGCCTTCTAAAGGCTCGCCTTTGTCGTTTTTGGCACCAACTGCAGGGGTGCGTTCATTCACCAAAACTACCACACTCAGTTTTTCAACCGTGCCAGTGGCAGGTTTGACGTGACGAACCGACCGGTCCAATTCGTAATTGCGAGTTGAGCGTGAGGAGGTTGTTTTGTCAGAACCTGCACTGTCCGGCGCTGGCGCTGCTTTGCTGTCAGAGCTAGCCGATGGTGCAGGTGGAGGCGTATTGGACAAAGTACCGGGGACGCCGCCTTCTGCGTCTTTGACAGATTTTTTGTCTTCGCTCACCACTTCAGAACGAGTCTTAGGACCCTTTTCGCGGGTGTCGTAATCTTCGGTGGTAATTTCAGTTTGTGTAAAGTCCAAAGTCATGTTCACTTGAGACAGCACATTGGCCTCACCCACAATGGGCGAGAGAATTTGCATAATGCGCTGTCGGTACATGTCTTCAATTTTTTGCTTGTGGGCCGTTTGACCTGTGGTTAAGCCAATGGCCGCTTCGCCCATGGAGTCGGTAAACAACTTGCCGCGGCTGTCTAAAACAGCCACATTTTCTGCGGTTAGCAAAGGAATGCTGGAGGACACCAAATGAACCACTGCTTGCACTTGGCTGGCTGTGAGGGTGCGGCCTGGAAAGGTGGTCACCACGACAGAAGCTTTAGGTGCTGTGCGGTCGCGCACAAATACCGATTGCTTGGGTGTGGCCAAGTGCACGCGTGCAGCTTGAATGGAGTCAATGTTGGTAATGCTCTTGGCAAGTTCTTGTTCCATGGCGCTGGTGTACTTTACCTGCTCCATGAATTGGCTGGTGGTCATGGCCGATTGATCTTTCAAAGAATCAATGCCTGTTGTACCTGTTTTTGGAATACCTTTGCTGGCCAAGAAAATTTTGGCCTCGTGATATCTGTTGGCAGGCACTGTCAGTTGGCCCGTTGAGGCGTCTACTACGGGTTTGTATTCAGCTTGACGCAAAGCGTCCAATGCCAACTGTTGATCTGTTTCCGACATGTTGGCCATGAGAGGGCGATAGGGCGGTTGGTTAATCCAGACATAACTCAAACCAAACAACAAAAAAGCCAAGGCAATGAAGACCAAGGGCATGGCCTTTCGCACTGCAGGCTGTTGCATCATTTGCTGCATGCTAGACACCGCGCCGCCTTGGGCGTTGTTGTAATTACCGTCACCTGCGCCACCCGTGGTGGTTAAAGCGCCGCCGCCCGTGGTGGTTAAAGCTGTGCTACCGGAATTTGCGGTTGCAAAGCCGGGCTGAAAAGTTGCTGCTGTCGTTGCCATGATCTATGTCTTTCAGTCGGGTCTTAAACCGGCATGTTCAAAATGTCTTCGTAGGCTTTGAGCACTTTGTTGCGCACCTGTAATGTGGCTTCAAAGGCAATCGATGATTTCTGCATGCCCAGCACCACATCGGTGAGGGGCACGCCTTCGCCGCGCTCAAAGGCTTCGGCTTTGGCTTTAGATTCTTGTTGCACTTCATTCACGGAGTTCAAACTCTTTTGAATGAGATCGGTAAAACCAGATGCGCCTTGGGGTTGGCTTGCGCCACCCACTTTGTTGCCCAGGTCGTCTACGCCACCACCCGCTTGGGCTTGATAAGCCTTCAGCGTTTGAAGCATGCTTTGAATGTTCACTTGGGAATTAACTTTTTCAATCATGATATTTTCCCCTTAATAGGCCGCTGCCATGCTGGGCACGTCAAGTTTCAGTTTGGCCATTTTGTAGCGAAGTGTGCGTGGGCTGATGCCCAACTTACGAGCTGCTTCAATACGGCTTTCGGTGGTTTCAATGGCCGCCATAATGAGTTGGTGCTCGTTGCTCTTAACGGCTTCTTGCAAATTAGCGGGAGCGCTAACGTTATGTGTTGCGCAAGGGCTTGCATAACTTGCTTCGCCCATGTTCATATTGGCATCAGAGGCTGTTGCAAAGGGTAAAGCGTAGTTTGAAACCGCTGGCATTGAGGTATTTGAGTCAGCCATAGAGGCCAAAGCGGAAGAGGCTTGCACACCCTGTGATGGCATGAGATTTGAAGTGTCTTCAGACACCAACAATTCTGCTGCATCGTCAAACATCAGGTGTTGAATTTCAATGTGGTTGTTGCTGCAAAGCACCACGGCGCGTTGCACCACGTTTTCCAATTCACGCACATTGCCGGGCCAGGGGTAGGCAAGCAAGCTGGCTTGCGCCTCTTCGCTCAAAGTAAAAGCTTCGCTGCTTTGACCATGACGCACCAGCAGGCTGGCCACCAAAGGCAAAATATCGCCTGGACGATTGCGCAATGCGGGTACGCGCAATTTGAAAGTGCTAATTCGGAAATACAAGTCTTCGCGAAACTCGCGATCGGCCATGGCCATGCGCAAGTCCTTGTTGGTAGCGGCAATGACGCGGACGTCAAGATCTACGGGCTGCTCTGAACCCAAACGAGTCAGTTGACGCTCTTGCAACACGCGAAGCAACTTAGCTTGTAAGTGCAAAGGCATCTCACCAATTTCGTCTAGAAACAAGGTGCCACCTTGGGCTTGTTCAAACAAACCTTTGAATTCTTTTTGCGCGCCAGTGAACGCACCTTTTTCGTGACCAAACAGCATATCGTCAATGAGCTGCTCTGGCAAAGCGGCGCAGTTCAGGCCTACAAAGGGGCCCTTTGCGCGCTGTGAAGATTCGTGCAACACGCGGGCCAAAATTTCTTTACCGGCACCTGTGGGGCCTTCAATGAGTGCCGTGACGTTGGCTTGTGCCACGCGTTGGGCCAAAGCCAGAAGGTGGCGGCTGGCAGGGTCGACATAAACCACGTTGCGTTGAGCAGAAGTAGGCTTGCTTGTGGCGCCTGTGTGATGGGCTGCGTTTGATTTTTTGTAGGCGCTAGACGCTGTGGCTGCTTTCACAGTGGCTTGAAGTTCAGCTTGCAACCTGGCTTGAACGGCAGATGTGTGAGCAGCTTGAATCGATTCATGGGCTGCTTGCCATGACTCAGAGGACCAGTCGTCATATGCCACCACATGAGCAGCACCTTGGCGCATCGCTTGAACAGCCAACTCAAGTTGACGACGCTCAATGCGGCACACCACAGGTAGTGCAATACCCAAGCGCTGCATGAGTTCAAGCGCGCTTTCTAGCAATTGGTGAGAGGGGGCATGCCTGACGACCAAGGCCAGAGATTGACCGTCGGCCAAGGCTGACTGCAGGTCTTCCAGCATGTGAATAGGCCGAATGGCCAAGCCAGCGGAGACCAATTGGGCGTGCTCGTGTGCGGCGAGGGGTTGGAGCGGGTCCAGCCACAGAATGTTTTGCGCGATATGTTTAGAGCTCATTGCTTTCGGGTGCCTCAAGTGCAAAGGAATGCACAATGATTAGCAATGGCCGTGCCATGTAAAAAATAGCACTTTAGAATTCATTTTAGAAGGTTTTTTGTCAATATCTCGACACCTTCGTGGGCTTTTAACGACAGCCTAGGCGGGCTGAGTTAAGCCTTGGCCTTCAGCGCAAAGCGCGTGGCCATACCAATTCGATCTTAGAAATTCAAATAGCAAACCCAGTGTTTGAAAACACTGTTGCAAGGCGTACGTCCGCATTGGACTGCCCCATTAAGTAGGCGCTAAGCTTGATGCTTAGCCCTGCAACAGTTTCAGCACAGATTGTTGCGACGTGTTGGCTTGTGCCAGCACAGCCGTAGCTGCTTGCTGCATGATCTGCGTACGAGCCAGCTCTGTAGAAGCTTTGGCGTAGTCAGCATCTTCAATTTGGCTGCGTGATGCTTCTGAGTTCATGACCACGTTGGTCAAGTTGTCAATCACGTGCTCCAAACGGTTCATGACCGCACCCATGGAAGCGCGAGTTTGCGCAATCATGTCAAGCGACTTGTTCACTGATTGGGTGACATCGTTGGCAGCTTGCACTGTCAAAATATTGGTGGGTGCTCTGTCGCTGGTGATGGCACCGGTAAT
>CANKBG010000043.1 GCA_947479935.1 Comamonadaceae bacterium | reverse complement strand
GGGCGATTGATTCCAGAATTGGGACGACCTGTGAGTTTTTTCAAAAACTGAATTGACTTAATTTTTCAGCACCTCTTGCGCAAATATGTTCAGAAAGTAGTTGCAGCCGTTTAACATGACGACATGAACGCAAGTCCGCCCCCCAGCATGCCGCCCATCACAGCTCAGGGGCAGTTTCCTGACCTTTCCGCGTTGTTAGAAACCATTCGCATGGCGGCGGCCCAGCCTGTTGGTCAGCGCAAGCCATTTCGCATCCATGGCTCAGGCAGCCATGACTTTTATGGTGAGCAGCTGGAAGGCGAATTGCTTCAGACACGTGGGCTCTCTGGGATCATTCAGTACGAGCCCAGTGAGTTGGTGGTCACTGTGGCCGCGGGCACGTCTTTGAGTGAATTGGAAGCTGCATTGGCTGAAAAGGGCCAATGCTTGGCATTTGAGCCGCCTGTTTTTCAGGGGCAGCGTTCGGCCAGCTACGCCACCGTGGGCGGCATGGTGGCCTCTGGCTTGAGTGGTCCTGCCAGAGCCAGCGTGGGTGCTGTGCGTGATTTCGTGTTGGGTCTGCGTTTTGTCAACGGCCGTGGCGAGCACCTCACGTTTGGCGGGCAAGTGATGAAAAATGTAGCGGGCTATGACGTCAGTCGCTTGCTCGCGGGTAGTTGGGGCACGCTTGGCTTGATCACGGAAGTTTCGCTCAAAGTTTTACCTGTGGCACCGGCGGAGGCATTCTTGATGTGTCAGTTGCCACAAGAACAAGCCCTTGACTTGTTGCACCGCTGGGGTGGCCAGCCGTTGCCCTTGAATGCCAGCTGCTGGGTGAAAGACATCACAACAGCGGGCGCGTCTGAAATGTTGTTTGTCCGCTTGCGTGGCGCGCAGGCCGCGGTTGAAGCGGCCAAGACGCGCATGTCACAAGATGTGGCCGCCTTGAACAGCAAGTTGATAGAACAACCGGCTGAAGTGGCCACAAAAGATTGGGCAGACAGTGGCGATCAACGGCTGCCTTTTTTCACAGAGCCTGCAAGTGCTGATGGCCTGGCGCTGTGGCGTTTGTCGGTTCCGCAAACGGCACCTGCTTTGAAGTTGCCGAAAACCGCCTCATCGCCTTTCATTGAATGGCATGGTGCGCAGCGTTGGGTTTGGGCCCCTCTGAGTGCGGCGCAAGAACTTCGGCAAATTGCATCTGCCGCGGGCGGCCAAGCAACTTTATTCAGAAGGCCCCACCAAGCCAGTGCCGCTGTGGCGGTGAGCGCGTCTGTATTCCCCCCTTTAGATGCGGTGCACCAACGAATTCAACAAGCATTGAAAAAAGAATTCGATCCGGCCGGTCTATTTGGCCCTCGAAGAATTAACGCGCATTTCTGAGGCTCCCCATGCAAACCCAACTCGCACCCGAGTTTCAAAACACGTTGATAGGACAAGAAGCGGAAGCCATTCTGCGGCAATGTGTTCATTGTGGATTTTGCAACGCCACATGTCCCACCTACCAATTGATGGGCGATGAATTGGATGGGCCACGGGGCCGCATCTACCTCATGAAGCAAGTTTTTGAAGGCACTGAGCCGACCCGCAAAACGCAATTGCATTTAGACCGATGCCTCACCTGTCGCAACTGCGAAAGCACTTGTCCTAGTGGTGTTCAATATGGGCACTTGGTTGATTTGGGTCGGAAGGTGGTGGATGCCAAAGTGCAAAGACCTTTGAAAGAGCGCGTGCTACGCTGGACCTTAAAAGAAGGCCTGACGTCTTCATTGTTTGCACCCGCCATGAAGTTGGGCCAAAGCGTTCGTGGTTTGATGCCTGCAGCTTTGAAGGCCAAAGTGCCGGCGCCACAAAATGCAGGCAACTGGCCTACGGAATCGCACACCAGAAAGGCCTTGATGTTGGCGGGCTGTGTTCAGCCTGCCATGATGCCCAATATCAATGCGGCCACTGCGCGCGTGCTCAATGCTTGTGGCATTGAAGTGGTGGTGCCGCCCGCGGCGGGTTGTTGCGGCGCAGTGAAATTTCACTTGAACGATCAAGTCGGCGGTTTAGACCATATGCGTCAAAACATTGATGCTTGGTGGCCTGCAGTCGAGCAAGGCGTCGAAGCCATTGTGATGAATGTTTCGGGTTGCGGTGTGATGGTGAAGGAATACGGGCACCTGTTGCAACACGATGCGCAATATGCCGTCAAGGCAAAACGAATCTCTGAACTCACGCGTGATTTGAGCGAGCTCTTGCCCCTGTGTTTGCCTGAGTTGCAAAAGCAATTGAAGCCTGAGATGGTGGCTGCTACAGGCATGTTGGCTTATCACCCGCCTTGTACTTTGCAGCATGGTCAGCAACTCAAGGGTGGCGTTGAGACGCACTTGGGCCTGCTCGGATTCAAGTTGCGCGTGACCGATATGGACTCAAATTTGTGTTGCGGCTCTGCCGGCACTTACTCTGTGTTGCAGGCGGATACGGCTTATGCCTTACGTGATCGGAAATTGTCGCATTTGAACAAACTGCAACCCACCGCTATTTTGAGCGCCAACATTGGTTGCATTGCCCATTTGCAAAGCGGCGCGAGTGTGCCTGTGAGGCACTGGGTGGAGTTGGTTGACGAGGCCTTGACGCAGAGCCAGGGCTAGTACCGCTGGTGAAAAGTCGCAGTCAGGTGGCCAGTGCAGCTTCGATGTCGGTGGCTATTTTTTCTGGCTTGTCCATGGGCGCGTAGCGCTTGAGCACTCGCCCATCACGACCTATCAAAAACTTGGTGAAATTCCATTTGATGGCCTTGCTGCCCAATAGGCCTGGCGCCTCGGCGCAAAGCCATTGATACAAGGGATGAGCCTCAGGGCCGTTCACGTTGATTTTTTCCATCATGGTGAAGCTGACGCCGTAATTGAGCTGACAAAAGCCAGCGATGCTTTCATTACTACCAGGATCTTGGCTGCCAAATTGATTGCAGGGAAAGCCTAAAACAGCCAAGCCTTGTGACTTGTATTGTTGGTGAATTTTTTCTAGACCACCAAATTGTGGCGTGAAACCGCAGGCACTGGCCGTGTTCACAATCAGCATCAACTGGCCGCGCATTTGACTCAAGGGCAGAGTCTGGCCGTTTATTTGGACGGCTTCAAAGTCGTAAATGGTTTTCATGGCATTTAAGCCCTCAATCAAATCTGTGGATCAACCATGCAGGTGGTCATTTTTTGCCTCATCAGTCAACTGCGTGATGACATCGCTGTGATCGCGCAAGTTGCGCTCATGCCAACGCTTGATGAGCCACATGAAACTGGCGATGACAAAACCAAACGCCGTGATTGCGCCAAAGGCCGACAAGCCGATCCCGGTTGAGAAACTGTACAAACCACCTAACATCAAAATACAAGCTTGTTCGTTGAAATTTTGAACGGCTATAGACCGGCCGGCACCCATGAGGTTGTGTCCACGGTGCTGCAGTAAAGCATTCATGGGCACGACCAAGAAGCCACCCAGAGCGCCCAGCAGAATCAGGAAGGGTGCCGCCAGCCAAACGTTGTCGATGAAATTCATCCCCATGACCAATAGGCCCATCCCGATTCCCAATGGCATGACCTGAGTGGCTTGATGCAACTTCATGCGCACAGAAGCCACCACCGCACCGACCGCTGTGCCAATGGCCACCACACCCACCAAGCTAGAAGCTTGTGTGGTCGAGTACCCCAATGCGACGGCACTCCATGCCAAGACGATGTAGCGCAAGTTGCCCGACACTCCCCAGAACAGGGTGGTGGTTGCCAATGAGATTTGGCCTAATTTGTCTTTCCACAAGCGTGTGTTGCAATCCCAAAAATCGGGCAAAAGGGCGCCTAAGTTTTTTGGCATCGCGCGCATCTCCACCCCTGTGTTTGGGATGCGGGTGTTGAACCAAGCGGCCAAAGCATAAAAAGTAATGAGCAACAAAATAGCGGCTTCGGGGGGGGTGTCAATGCCAGTCTCTAAGAGGGGTAAATCGAAGCTGAGCAAATAATCTGAGACATGCGACCCGACCAATTGGCCCCCGATCAAAACGCCCAAAATAATGGAGGCGATGGTCAGCCCCTCAATCCAACCGTTGGCTTTTACAAGTTGTGATGCGGGCAACAACTCGGTCAAGATGCCATATTTGGCAGGGGAATAAGCGGCGGCGCCCAGTCCCACAATGGCATAAGACAACAGGGGGTGCGAGCCAAACAGCATCATTAAGCAGCCCACCACCTTGATGGCGTTGCTGATGAACATCACTTCACCTTTGGGCCGTGAGTCTGCAAAAGCTCCCACAAAAGGCGCCAACACCACATAAAACAGCGCAAAAATGGGCACCAAAGCAGCACGTTGCCACTCAGCACCGCCGCTGATGCGAATGAGTTCTACGGCAGCTACAAAAAGCGCATTATCGGCCAGCGAACTGAAGAACTGTGCCGCCATGATGGTGTAAAAACCGCGCTTCATGAATTCATGCAGTGGATCGATTAGGCAAAGGGCCGTTTTCGAAGATTGGGGAAAATGATCTAAGTAACGCCTGCAAAGCAGGGGTTGGCGTAAGTTTCATTTATATCACGCTCTGAAGTGCCACAATCGAGGCTAATTCCCCCTAGGTTGAATGCCCTTTTTTTAACGACCCGCCATGCCAAGACCGATTCAGGCCACCGTTGACATCCAAGCTTTGCGCCACAACTTGACGCAAATTAAATCTTCCGTCCCAGACGCTTTGGTCTGGGCGGTGGTCAAGGCCAACGCCTACGGTCATGGCATTGAAAGAGTGTTTGAGGGCTTGCGTGCTGCAGATGGCTTTGCCCTTCTCGATTTGTCGGAGGCCGAACGAGTTCGTCAATTAGGTTGGCGCGGCCCCATTTTGTTGTTGGAAGGTGTCTTTGAAACCCGTGACCTCGAATTGTGTTCGCGTTTGAACCTGTGGCATGTGGTTCATTGCGAAGCGCAAATTGACATGTTGGCCGTGCATAAAACGCATCAACCGCATCGGGTTTTTCTGAAAATGAACACGGGTATGAACCGACTGGGCTTTTCACCTCAGGCCTTTCGCGCAGCATGGACGCGGTTAAACGCGTTGCCTCAAGTGGATGAAATTTCTCTCATGACCCACTTCAGTGACGCGGATGGCGACAAAGGCATTCAAGCCGCCATGGCGGTTTTTGCCCAATACACGCAAGACCTTTCTGGCGAGCGAAGTTTGTGCAACAGTGCGGCAAGCCTGAGGCATGCCAAAGATTTGAATGTGCGCGCAGATTGGGTGCGACCTGGCATTGCACTTTATGGCAGCTCTCCCGATGACCCGCAGCACTCAGCGCAGCATTGGGGGCTCAAGCCGGTCATGAGTTTGAATGCGGCCGTCATTGGCATTCAACACATCCAAGCCGGCGATACAGTGGGCTACGGCGCCACCTTTGTGGCAGACCGCGCCATGCGCATTGGTGTGGTGTCGTGTGGCTATGCCGATGGCTATCCACGTCATGCACCTACCGGCACACCTGTTTGTGTCGATGGCATTCGCACACGCACTGTGGGGCGTGTGAGCATGGACATGATCACGGTTGACATGACTGATTTGCCCCATGCCAATGTGGGCAGTGAAGTGACTTTGTGGGGGTTGCCGCAAAAATCAACCCACGGCGCGCAAGGTGTGTCAATTGATGAGGTGGCATTGGCCGCGGGGACGGTGGGCTATGAATTGATGTGCGCTTTAGCCCCACGTGTTCCGGTGGCTGTTTTGGAATCGTTTTGAATCAAATCAAGCAAAATAATTTGGCCATGGCAGCCGCGTTGATTTTGATTTTGATTTGGGGCGCCAATTTCAGCGTCCAAAAATACCTCTTAGACACGCTGTCACCAGGAGGCTTTTTATGGGCACGTTACTTGATCATGCCAACCTGCGCCTTGATCATGATGCGCCTCACACTGGGTGTTTTTTTGCCGCCCTTGCCGCGCGAGGACATTTACGAATTGGCGCGTTTGGGTTTTGTTGGGCACAGCTTGCATGTGGGCATCGTTTGTTATGGCATTCACCTCTCAACGCCCTTTTCAAGCTCCGTCATTCTGGCGTGCGGCCCCATTTTCACCTTGCTAATTTTGCGCTGGAAAGGCCACGAAAAACTTCAGCGTTATCAAGTCTTGGGTGTCACTATCGCCTTCGCTGGCGTCTTGCTTTTCCTGTCGGAAAAAATCATGAGTGGTGACTTGCGCGCCACTGGGGGTGATTTGGTATTGTTTGTGGCATCTGTCTTGTTCTCTTATTACACAGTGCAGGCCAAGCCGATGCTTGAAAAGCACGGCAGCATTTTGACCATGGGTTATGCCACGCTGTTGGGCGGTATGCCTGTGATGTTGTTGTCGATTCCTGCCGGCATGGCGGCACCTTGGGCCAGTTTGGGCGTGCAAGGTTGGGCGGCTTTAGGCGGGTCGGTGGTGATATCCGCTTTTGGGGGTTGGTTGGTGTGGGGCTGGGTGAATCAGGTGCGGGGCGTGGCCAAAACAGCGCCACTCATGTACCTGATGCCCCCTGTTGCAGGATTTTTTGCATGGGTCATTACGGGCGAGCAATACACCGCAACCAAACTGGCGGGCGCCGCCATTGCATTGCTAGGCGTCGCCTATTCGCAGTTTGCGCCTCAGCGTAAAAATCCGTCGTAGGCTGATTTGACAATCAAAGCCGCAACCACGGCTAAAAACACATAACGCACAAAGCTTGCGCCGTGCTTCATCGCCAAGCGTGCGCCCCATAGACTTCCCACCACGTTGGCCAACGCCATTGGCAGTGCCAAATGCCACCAAACGTGACCTTGCCAAGCGAACAAAACCAATGCTGAAAAGTTGGTGGCCGTGTTCAGCAATTTGGCAGACGCAGAAGCATTCAAAAAGTCGTAACCTAACAAACGAACGAAAGCAAAAACAAAGAAGCTTCCTGCGCCAGGCCCAAAAAAGCCATCGTAAAAACCAATGAACAGGCCCATCAATCCAGCGATGATGGCCTCGCTGCGCCCCTTGAATCGAGGCTCGTGCAGCTGGCCCATGTCTTTTTTGATCAAGGTGTAGGCGAGCAACAGCAACAACAAGAAGGGTAAAGCTTTTCGCAAAAAGCTGGGGTCAACTTGGGTTACGGTCCATGCACCGCACATAGAACCAATCAGCCCCGCCGCTGCCGCCGGCAACAATGCTGCCCAACGCATTTCCACTTTTCGGCTGAATTGATAAGTGGCAAATGCGGTGCCCCAAATGGCGGCGCTTTTATTGCTGCCAAGCAAGGTGGCTGGGGGTGCGGTGGGAAACGTGGCGAACAGTGCGGGAATCAGTATCAAGCCGCCACCGCCAACGATCGAATCAACCAAGCCGGCAAACAGCGACGCGAGAGAGACGATTAATATTTCCATGAAAAAAAAGCGCCGCTTGCGCGACGCTTGTAAAAAGTCACATCTCGTTGTGGATGTTTATATGTGAAAAGTTTGGGTGTCTCCTCTGCCCTCAAAACGAACCCAAACAGCAGTTCATCGAGTGAATGAAATGTATAGGGGTTCATCAGGCGTTGCCATCAGGGATTTCCCGCGGCAAAAATTTGAGGTCAATCAAGCGCATGGTTTTGGCGGAGGCACCTCACGTGGATTGTGGGTCAGGTGTTGTTAGCATCTTGGGCCATCCAGTGCGCCGCTTTTTCCGCAATCATCAAAGTAGGACTGTTGGTGTTGCCACTGGTAATGGTGGGCATGACGCCCGCATCCACCACCCGCAGTCCGCGAATGCCGCGAACTTGGAGGCGGCTGTTAACCACGGCCATGGGGTCATTGTCTTTTCCCATGCGTGTGGTGCCCACGGGGTGAAATATGGTGCTGGCAATGTCACCCGCAAGACGTGCCAACTCATCATCGGATTGGTACTGCACACCGGGTTTAAATTCTTCTGGCTCAAACGCTGCCATGGCCGCTTGCGACATGATGCGCCGCGTCACGCGCAAACTGTCGGCGGCCACTTTGCGGTCTTCGTCAGTGCTCAAGTAGTTGGGCGCAATGGCGGGGGCGTCTTTGAAGTCAGGGCTCTTTAAAGTGACGCTGCCGCGACTGGTGGGATTTAAGTTGCAGACGCTGGCCGTGATGGCGGGGAAGTTGTGCAGTGGTTCGCCAAAGGCGTCCAAACTCAAGGGCTGCACGTGGTACTCAATGTTGGCAAACTCTTGTTGCGCATCGCTTTTTGTAAAGGCGCCCAATTGGCTAGGCGCCATGCTCATGGGGCCGCTGCGTGAGATCGCGTATTCCAAACCAATCTTGGCTTTGCCCCACCAACTGTTGGCCAAGGTGTTCAGCGTTTTGGCGTTCTTTACTTTGTAAACAGAGCGAATTTGAAGATGGTCTTGCAAATTGGCGCCGACGCCCGGCAACTCATGCGTCACATTGACGCCATGGTTTTTCAAGCCCTCAACCGCGCCAATGCCTGAGAGTTGCAAAATGTGCGCAGAGCCGATGCTGCCAGCACTCAGGACCACTTCACGCGTGGCCGTTGCAGTGACCAATTGATGGCCATCCCAGACCTTCACACCGCTGCATCGCTTTGCGCCGTCAGCATCGGTTTCTATGACCAAGCTCGCCACTTGAGCTTGCGTCCACAGTTCAAAATTGAAGCGTGCATAACAAGTTGGACGAATAAAAGCTTGCGCGGTATTCCAGCGCCAACCCTCTTTCTGGTTGACCTCAAAGTAGCCCACCCCTTCGTTGTTGCCTTGGTTGAAGTCATCGGTTGCAGGAATGCCAGCTTGTTGCGCGGCCATCGCAAAAGCATCGAGAACGTCCCAACTTAAGCGTTGTTTCTCGATCCGCCATTCGCCGCCGGCCTGTCTTGCCTTTAAAACTTTGAAGTAATCGGCAGAGGGCTTGTCTGCATGTTCATTGGCGCTCAATAACGCGGATGAGATGCCTTTCGAACCATGCGCCTCAGAGGCGCCTTTGTAATGATCTTCATGAAACTTGAAATAGGGCAAGCAATTGTCCCAACGCCAGTGGGCAGCATCCGTGAGAGTGGCCCATTGGTTGTAATCGCGAGACTGACCGCGCATGTAAATCATGCCGTTGATGCTGCTGCACCCGCCCAAAACTTTGCCACGCGGATAGCGCAGCGAACGGCCGTTTAAGCCTGCGGCCGCTTCTGTTTCAAACAACCAATCGGTGCGTGGGTTGCCAATGCAATACAAGTAGCCGACAGGAATGTGAATCCAGTGGTAATCGTCTCGCTTGCCGGCCTCAATTAACAAAACACGTTTACGGGCATCTGCCGACAGGCGGTTTGCCAATAGACAGCCCGCAGTCCCTGCGCCGACGATGATGTAGTCAAAAGTGCTGTCGTTCATGGCGACTGTAAGTCAGGTGGAAATTATTTTGCAGTGGGCATCACAAACTCGGCGCCCTTGCCAATGCTTTCAGGCCAGCGCTGCATGATGGATTTTTGCTTGGTGTAAAAACGCACACCTTCTTCACCGTAGGCATGCATGTCGCCAAACAAACTGCGCTTCCAACCGCCAAAACCATGCCAAGCCATTGGCACAGGAATAGGCACGTTGATACCCACCATGCCCACTTGAATGCGGCGAGAAAACTCGCGTGCCACATTGCCATCGCGTGTGAAACAACTGACGCCATTGCCAAACTCGTGATCGTTGATGATTTGCACGGCAGCGCCAAAATCTTTCACACGCACACAACACAATACGGGACCAAAAATTTCTTCTTTGTAAATCTTCATGTCGGTGGTGACTTGATCAAACAAGGTGCCACCCAACCAGAAACCGTTGGCACAACCTTCGCCTGCTTTCGCGCCATCAAATTGACGCCCATCAACCAACAGCTGAGCGCCTTCTGCCACCCCTGCATCGATGTAGCCCGTAATACGTTTTTTGGCCGCTGCAGTGACAATGGGGCCCATTTCTGCCGCCAAGTTGGTGCCATTCAAAATTTTGAGGGCACGTGTTTTTTCTAATAACAAAGGAATGAGTCGTTCAGCCACATCGCCCACCAAAACGGCCACGCTGATGGCCATGCATCGCTCGCCCGCAGAGCCGTAAGCCGCGCCAATGAGGGCGTCTACCGCTTGATCAATGTCGGCGTCCGGCATCACCACCATGTGGTTTTTTGCGCCGCCCAAAGCTTGAACGCGCTTGCCGTGTCGTGCGCCGTTTTCATACAAGCTGTTGGCAATGGGTGTTGAACCCACAAAGCTAACGGCCTTCACATCTGGGTGAGCGACCAAGGCGTCAACGGCTTCCTTGTCGCCTTGAACCACATTGAACACGCCTGCTGGCAAACCCGCTTGCTTGAGTAATTCAGCCATGAACAAGCTGGGGCTAGGGTCAAGCGGGCTGGGTTTCAAAATAAAAGTATTGCCGCAAGCAATGGCCACCGGAAACATCCACATGGGCACCATGACGGGGAAGTTAAAGGGTGTGACGCCCGCCACCACACCCAAGGGTTGGCGCAAGGTCCAATTGTCAATGCCGGTAGAAACTTGGTCAGTGAAGTCGCCTTTGAGCAGTTGCGGAATGCCGCATGCAAATTCCACAATGTCGATGCCGCGTGTGACTTCACCTTGGGCATCCGTAAAAACCTTGCCGTGCTCGGCGGTGATCATGTGCGCCAGTTTGTCGCGGTTGAGGTTGAGTAACTCCAAAAATTTGAACATCACTCGAGCACGCCTGAGCGGCGGTGTGTCGGCCCATGCGGGAAACGCGGCTTGCGCACAGGCCACAGCTTGATCGACATCTTGTGTGCTGGCCAAGCTAACGCGCGCCGTGACGGCACCTGTGGCGGGGTTGAAGACATCTTGGACGCGCGTCGAAATGCCGGCGGCTTGCTGGCCTGAAATAAAGTGTGCAATGGAGGTGATGGCCATGAAAGTCCTAAGTACTTTGAAAGTAGGTGAATATTAAACGGTGTTTGAATTTGAAGTGCCGCTGGTTTGAAACGATTAATTCGTGCTTGGATGCCTGCGCCTGAACATGCCCCAGCCTTCCATGAACAGCACGCAATCACCCCGCTGGTTAAACATTTCCCATTGTGTCCTTACCAGCCCCACATCAGGTTTGGATTTCATAGGGCGCGACTCTATGATGGTGTGTTTTAAGTGCAAAGTGTCGTTTGGTAGCATAGGTTTTTTCCATAGCACCTTGTCAAGGCCGGGAGAGCCCAAACTGGCCGACTCGTGCAAGAAATTTGTCACCATCAATCGCATGGCCATCGCACAGGTGTGCCATCCGCTGGCACACAAGTCACCAAACACAGACGCCTTGGCCGCTTCTTCGTCTAAGTGAAAAGGCTGAGGGTCAAACTGAGAGGCAAAGGCAAGAATATCCTCGCGAGATGGGCTGATGGTGCCAAGGTCTCTTTTTGTGCCCGGCAGCATGTCTTCCCAATAGTATTTGATTTTGGAGCCACTGTTGGGCTTTGTCTCAATCGACATCAGCGGCCCCCCGATACATCAATCAAACTCATGGTGGTGTAACTGGCTTCATCGGACAATAGCCAAACGATGGCTTGTGCCACCTCCATGGCACTGCCGCCACGCTTGGCTGGTACCAAGTGCTCCAAGTCTTTGACTCGATTGGGAAGACCGCCAGAGGCGTGGATTTCGGTGTCAATTAGACCGGGGCGAATGGCATTCACGCGAATTTCTTCACCGGCCACTTCTTTCGCCAAACCCAGCGTGAAGCTATCGATGGCGCCTTTGGCGGCAGCGTAATCTAAGTACTGGCCGGGGGAGCCTAGACGCGCTGCGGCGCTAGACAAATTCACAATGCTGCCGCCGCGTCCGCCATGTTTGGTGCTCATTTGAAGAATGGCCTCGCGCGCGCAAAGTAGGGTGCCCAAAACGTTGATGTCAAACATGCGGCGCCAGCGCGCCATGCTCATTTCATCAAGCCTTGCAGAGACGTCCACCACGCCCGCGTTGTTGACCAAGCCTTGAAGAGGCCCTAACTCTGCGCGTACTTTCTTGAACATGGCCAGCACTTGGTCTTCTTGGGCCACATCGGCCTGCACTGACATGGCCTTGCCACCCGCGGCTTTGATTTGCTTGACCACCTCGTTGGCTGCATCCGCATTGGCGGTGTAATTGACTGCGACATCCCAGCCCTTTTGGGCCGCCAACAAACAGGTGGCAGCACCAATGCCGCGACTTCCACCTGTGACGAGTAAAACTTTGCTCATTTCTTTTGTCTCCTGCAAAAAGATGGACAAACTGTTAAAACAGTCAGTTGTAATTTGTTTAGATTAGTCTTTAGCCATGCAGATTACCTTAACTAGGAGTATTTTGTGAGTCACTCAGTCGACTATTACTTTGCACCCCAAAGCCCTTGGGCCTACTTGGGGCATCAACGGTTTCAAAATATTGCCCAAAAAGCTGGCGCATCGGTGCGTGTCATGCCCATCGATTTAGGGGGCAAAGTCTTTCCTATTTCAGGCGGCCTGCCTTTAGGACAAAGAGCGCCTCAGCGCCAGACTTACCGACTGACGGAGCTTGCGCGATTTAGCAAATGGCTGGGTGCGCCACTGCACATCAAACCCACCTTTTTTCCTGTGAGCGGCGACGATGCAGCCAAACTCATCATTGCGGTGGACTTGGCCGCTGGTGCAGAGGCCGCTATGAACATGAGTGGCGCGGTACTGTCTGCCGTGTGGTCACAGCAACGCAATATTGCGGATGAAAAAACGCTGGTAGAACTCCTGAAGGAGCAGCATTTACCCGCCACTTGTTTAGAGCAAGCGCACAGCCAAACCGTGCAGATGCGTTATGAGTCCTATACACAAATGGCCATCGATGCGGGTGTATTTGGCGCCCCCAGTTATGTGCTGAAGGGCGAAATTTTTTGGGGCCAAGACCGACTTGACTTCGTTGAACGCGCGTTGGCCATTTAATTTTTAGGAGAACACCATGGGATCAATCATTCAACTTACCGCTGCTGATGGCGCGCAAATTCCGGCCTATGTGGCACAGCCTAAAACACCCGCCAAAGCGGCTGTGGTGGTTATCCAAGAAATTTTTGGCGTCAACATTCACATTCGCGAAGTGGCCGATGCGTATGCACAAGAAGGCTATTTGGCCATTGCGCCCGCTATGTTTCAACGCGTTAAGCCCAATGTCGAGTTGGGCTATGAAGAAGCCGACATGGGCGCAGGCATGGGCCTTAAAACGGCCGTGGAAGCATTGCCTGCACCTGGTGCTTTGCAAGACATCCAAGCCGCCATTGATTACGCAAACCAAACGACTGGCGGCAAAGTGGGCATCGTCGGGTATTGCTGGGGCGGTTTGCTGACATGGCGTTCAGCTTGCTTGTTAAATGGTTTGTCGGCTGCTGCGCCTTACTATGGCGGCGGCATGACAACAGAGACAGAGTCTGGGCGCTCTTCTAAAGTGCCCGTCATGGCCCATTTTGCCGAAGAAGACAAATGGATTTCAATGGAGTCCGTGAATGCCTTTAAAGTGGCGCACCCCAAAGCAAAGGTGTATACCTATGCAGCGCACCACGGTTTTAATTGCAATCATCGGGGCGCATGGCAAGCTGAAGCGGCCGCTTTGGCCAAACAACGAACCTTTGACTTTTTCAAGACCTACTTGACTTGATGCTTTATTTACCTGATCGCGCCCAATAGCGTTTGCGCCAGAAAATCCAAGCCAATGTGAATGCGATCAGTGACATGCTGCCAATCGCCCACCAAAAACCAGCGGTGTCGTGAAGCAAGGGGATGACTTCAAAGTTCATGCCAAAAATGGCAGCAATCAAATTCAACGGTAAAAAGATGGCCGTGACCGATGTGAGGGTTCGCATGGTTTCATTGGTGCGGTTGCTTTGCGCGTTGAAATGAATTTGCACAGCCGTTTCAATGCTTTGCTCTAAGCGCCTGACGTGATGCACCACACGGTCAATGTGTTCGAGCACGTCGCGGCTTCGAACTTTCAAAATCTCATGCTCTTTCATGAGGTGGATCACACTCGGGGGTGCCCAAGCGTTCAAAGACTCTGTCCAATTTTGCATGGCGCTGCGTTGATCTTCACAAATTTCGTCCAGATGATGCAAAGACAAGCGCGCTTCAAGCAGCGCAGACCAATTGTTGAATCGTGTGTCTGGGTTGATCAATTCGGCTTGCCAATGGTCAAGCTGCCGCGTTAAATCGCGGCGCAATTCCAAATAAACATCGACCACCTGACTCACCATGCGCAACATCATGTCGGCCGGGCTCACGGGAATGCCGCGCGCCCCTGCCGACCGATCGTCAGCCGATTCCTTGCCAAGAGGGGATGAACTGTGGGCGCTCATAAGGCGGGTGCCATAGGCTTCGCGAATGGCGCAGTCTTCCGGGTGAACAGTGAGCAACACCCTGTCAAAAATCGCAAAGCCAATGGGGCTTGTGTCAACGCGTCTTAAGGCGGGCGGGCCACTCAGCTTGACCTTGACCTTGAGCTTGCGCAATCCTGGAGCCTCAGTTGTTACCGCTTCAGGAGATGCGCTGGCCAATCGTCTGAAAACCAACACATCGTAATACGACGTTAAATCAAACCGAGACGGCAGCTGGCTGTTCAGCAAATCGGATACATGCAAATCGAGCAGTGAGTGGCCTGTCAGGGCTTGCAGTGTCAATTGAACTTGCGTTTGTTCGATTTCAAAAAAAGTGCGCGAACAGGCAATCCAAACAAAGCCGTTTTCTGGCAGCGTGCGAGGCAAAGACAATGCGTCCTTCACCTGCTGTCCTGACACTGTAAAAACGCGCATCTTATGGCAGAAGTTTGATCGGAATCAAAGAGATGTGCGTTGCGGTACTCATGCTTTGGCCAACAAGCGCGCGGCGTCTCGCGCAAAGTAAGTCAGGATGCCATCAGCCCCCGCGCGTTTAAATGCGAGCAAACTTTCCATCATCACACCGTCATGATCGAGCCAACCGTTTTGAGCGGCTGCTTTCAGCATGGCGTATTCGCCAGACACTTGATAGGCGAAGGTGGGCACAGCCAGTTCGTCTTTCACGCGTCGCACCACGTCCAAATACGGCATGCCTGGTTTCACCATCACCATGTCTGCACCTTCGGCAATGTCCATGGCCACTTCACGCAGGGCCTCGTTGGTATTGCCGGGGTCCATTTGATAGGTTTTTTTGCTGCCCTTGCCTAGATTGGCGGCAGAGCCTACGGCATCTCGAAAGGGGCCGTAGAAAGAGCTGGCATATTTGGCGCTATAAGCCATGATTTGCGTGTGGACATGGCCCTTGGCCTCAAGCGCCTGACGAATGGCGCCAATGCGCCCGTCCATCATGTCACTGGGCGCCACGATATCGACCCCCGCATCCGCCTGAACCAGGGCCTGTTTGACCAACTGAGCCAGAGTCAGATCGTTCAAGATGTAGCCAGACTCATCGAGCCAACCGTCTTGACCATGGCTGGTGAAGGGGTCGAGCGCCACGTCGGTCATGACGCCCAACTCGGGAAAGTTTTTTTTCAAGGCGCGAACCACAGTGGGAACCAAGCCATCGGGGTTGAGGGCTTCGTTGCCTTCGGGGTCTTTCAAGGCGCTGTCGATGACGGGGAAAAGTGCCATGACCGGAATGCCTAATTTAAGGCAGTCTTCAGCGACGGGCAGCAGCAGGTCCAAACTCAATCGCTCTACCCCGGGCATTGAGGCCACTGCTTGGCGTTGGTTTTGACCGGCAAGGACAAAGACTGGATAAATCAAATCGTCGGCAGTTAGCTGATGCTCACGAACCAAGCGACGCGAAAAGTCCGTGCGCCTGAGGCGGCGAGGACGGCTGAGGGGGAAAGGCGTTTGAATTGGTGTCATTTGAAAATTGTGCCCTAACTTTGCCAAATACGGCGGATAAACATAGAAATGTTGGCTATAAATCTTGTTACAAATCAATTTGAAAATCTTGTGGTCAATCAACCGACAAGGCTACACTTCGCAAATGCTCTGGATTAAAGCCTTTCACATCATTTTCGTGGCCAGCTGGTTTGCGGGTCTGTTTTACTTGCCCCGAATTTTTGTCAATTTGGCCATGGTCCCTGAGGACTCCGTTGCAGAGCGGGAACGACTGCTCCTGATGTCTAGAAAGCTTTTGCGGTTTACCACCTTGTTGTCCGTGCCCGCGATGGCATTAGGGGTATGGCTTTGGTGGGGCGTTGGCATTGGCTGGGGCCCTGGCAATGCATGGATGCACGCTAAATTAGCGGTGGTGGTGTTGATAGTGGGGTACCACCACGCCTGTGGCGGCATTTTGAAAAAGTTTGAAGCCAATCAAAATACCCGAAGTCACGTTTGGTACCGCTGGTTTAACGAAGCGCCTGTGCTGATGTTGGTGGCGGTGGTGATCTTTGTGGTGGTCAAACCCTTCTAAACCCTATGCAAAAGACAGCGGCTTGGCCCCTGGCCGGTATTTATGCCGCACTGATTGTTTACGCCAGCCTGTATCCCTTTGAGGGTTGGCGTTCGCAAGGTGTCGATTGGACGGCCTTTCTTTTTGCACCGTGGCCCCGCTATTGGACGGGCTTCGATGTGCTGGCGAATGTTCTGGGTTATGCCCCTTTGGGATTCATTGGCGTCCTTGCGCTGAAGCGCAGTGCCAGACATTTACCCGCCGTCACCTTGGCCGTTTTGGCGGGCGCTGCCCTGTCATTGGGCATGGAGTCGATGCAACTCTTTTTGCCTGCGCGAGTGCCTTCCAATGTTGACGGGTGTCTCAATACCTTGGGCACATTGGCCGGCGCTTTGACCGCTTGGATTTTGGAGCGCTTTGGATTTTTAGACCGCTGGAGTCGATTTCGCGCGACGTGGTTTATGCCTGATGCAAGAGGTTCTTTGGTGTTGTTGGCCTTGTGGCCTGTTGCCTTGCTCTTCCCCGCGCCAGTGCCAATGGGCCTGGGCCAAATATTAGAACGTGCAGAAGACGCTTTGGCACTTTGGTTGCAAGACACGCCTTGGCTCGATTGGTTGCCAGTTCGCGAAGTCGAGTTGCAGCCGTTGCTGCCTATTTATGAACTTTTGTGCGTCAGCTTAGGGCAGATGTTGCCTTGCATGTTGGCCTTCACCGTCATCCGTCAACGTCACCAAAAAGTCTTTGCGTGGTTTTTGCTGTTGGGTCTTGGCTTGGGCTTTACAGCGCTTTCAGCCGCCCTCACTTATGGGCCAACACATGCTTGGGGTTGGATCAATGTGCCCGTGCAATTGGCGTTGGTCTTGGCGGCGATGTTGGCCCTGCCCTTGATGTGGTTGAGGGAAAAAACACTTCAAGTCTTGGCCTTGGTCACCTTGGTGCTCCAACTCACACTGCTTAATAACGCCTCAGCGAGCGCTTACTTTGCACTTACTTTGCAAAACTGGGAACAGGGACAGTTCATTCGCTTTCACGGCTTGATTCAGTGGATTGGTTGGCTTTGGCCTTTTGTGCTATTGGTTTATTTGATGCGCCGGTTGTCATCTTCACACCCCTCTAAAATGTAAATATGAGCGAAAACAACCCCCCCCATTCTGCGATGGCCAACTTGGCGCAATCCGAGCCAACCGTTGCCAAGTCTTATTACGAGAGACACATTTTTTTCTGCTTGAATGAAAGAAAAAATGGCGAAGGTTGCTGTGTGCTTCAAGGCGCGCAAGCCGCATTTGATCATTGCAAATCTCGCGTCAAAGCTTTGGGCTTGTCAGGCCCTGGCCAAGTGCGCGTGAACAAAGCGGGCTGCCTAGATCGTTGCGCTGGCGGGCCTGTGGCCGTGGTTTATCCTGAAGGCACTTGGTACAGCTTTGTTGACAACTCAGACATCGATGAAATTGTCGACAGCCATTTGAAAAATGGTCAGGTGGTCGCTCGTTTGCGCATGCCGCCTGATGTAGGGCGTTGATGAATTCTGCAACTCAGTCGACGCAGTTCCAAGGGCCTGCTGGCGTTTTGGAAGGTCTTTGTGATTTGCCAGATGCATTGCCTATTCGCGGTACAGCGGTCATATCGCACCCGCATCCCTTGTTTGGTGGCACGATGCAAAACAAAGTGGTTCAAACACTGGCCAAAGCATTTGTCCAAAATGGCTGGCGAGCCATTCGATTTAACTTTCGAGGTGTGGGTTCTAGCGCCGGTGTTTATGACGAAGGCCGTGGTGAAATCGAAGACTTGATGAGTGTGATTGAGCAAAGTTCATCGGACAGCATGGCGCTTGCTGGATTTTCATTTGGCGCCTATGTCACCAGTCACGCAGCCTCACGGCTTGCACCTTCTGGCAATTTAAAAAAGCTGGTGCTGGTTGGCACGGCGGCCTCTGGCTTTCAGGTGGCACCGTTGCCCTCTGAGCTGCACGAAAAGACTTTGGTGGTCCATGGTGAGGTTGACGACACGGTCCCTTTGTCGAGTGTCCTTGAATGGGCGCGGCCTCAATCCTTGCCCGTCACCGTCGTTCCGGGTGTCGCGCATTTCTTTCACGGACAATTGCCACTCCTAAGAGCGCTGGTTAGCCGCCATTTGCGTGCTTGATCTTTTTGAAACTCACCATGTTGATTTTGTTTTTAAATACACACCTTTTCGCCTTGCGTACTGCACGTCTCGTTTGTTTTTCAGTCTTGACACTCGGCGGCTTGACAATGTCAGCTCTCGCACAAGCGCCTGCACCAGAGGCGCCTGAAGTGGCCGCCAAGGCCTATTTGTTGTTGGACGTCACAGCCAATCAAATACTGGCCTCTCGAGACATGGACATGCCGGTTGAGCCTGCATCTTTGACAAAACTCATGAGTGCTTACTTGGTGTTTGATGCCTTGAAGTCAAAAAAAATTGACACCAAGCAAACCTTGGGTGTGAGCGAACGAGCTTGGAAAATGCCTGGCTCGCGCATGTTCATTGACCCCAAAATGAAGGTGCCTGTTGAAGATTTGATCAAGGGCATGATTGTTCAATCGGGCAACGATGCCACGGTGGCGCTGGCGGAAGGCGTTGGTGGAACGGTTGAGCGCTTCGTGCAAATGATGAACGACCAAGCCAAAGTGTTGGGCATGAAAAATACCAGCTACAAAAACCCAGAAGGTTTGACGGAAGCGGGCCACATCACCACAGCGCGTGATTTGGCCACCCTGGCCACACGGTTGCTGCGTGACTTTCCTGAATATGTCAGCACCTACGCCATCAAAAAATATCGCTATCCTGGCACCCCAGCCGCCAATGACAGCAACCGAAACTTATTGCTTTTCAAAGATCCCACAGTGGATGGTTTGAAAACTGGCCACACAGAGGCTGCCGGTTATTGTTTGGTGGCAACCGCCAAACGCGACTTCCCCAACGTGGGCACTCGCCGACTCATGGCCATTGTGCTGGGCGCCAACAGTGAAATTGCACGTGCCAACGAAGCCCAAAAACTGCTCAACTGGGGCTACACAGCTTTTGAAGCAGTTAAATTGTTCGAGGCAGGCCAGCCTGTGGCCACGCCCGCTATTTGGAAAGGAAAATCCTCCACCATCAAGTTGGGCCGCTCTGATGCCTTGGTGGTGGCCGTGCCAACAGGTTCTGCCGCGCAAATCAAAACCCAGCTGGTCAGGCCCGAGCCGTTGGTGGCCCCTGTCGCCAAGGGCCAAACCCTTGGCAGCCTCAAAGTTTTTCGCGGCGAACAGCTTTGGGTCGATATGCCTTTGCAAGCATTGGACACGGTGGAGCAAGCCGGGGTACTCGGCCGTGCTTGGGATGCTTTGCGTTTATGGATTAGATAAGAAAAGTTGGCGCTCGCCAACTTTGGCCTAAAGGGGCCCTTTTAGAATTTTTTGCTTAGGCCTCATTCAAACGCTATACTAGAAGGCTTTTCCGCATTTGGGGCGGAGAAGTATTTTTTTGTTCATTCCAAACGTTTAGGGACGTTTTTTTAAATGCCAACCATCAATCAATTGGTGCGTCAGGGGCGCGAGGTCGAAAAGACCAAGTCAAAAAGCCCTGCGATGCAAAACTCTCCGCAGCGCCGCGGTGTGTGCACCCGTGTGT
>CANKBG010000042.1 GCA_947479935.1 Comamonadaceae bacterium | reverse complement strand
TTGGCAGCAGTTCTGGCATGTCACATTGCCGTTGCTCACACCCATTATTGCGGTCACCATGACCTTCTCCGTGCTGTTTACCTTCACTGACTTCCAACTCATTTATGTGCTCACACGAGGCGGGCCACTTAATGCTACGCACCTTATGGCCACCCTCTCCTTCCAGCGCGCCATTTCGGGTGGCGCATTGGGTGAAGGTGCAGCCATTGCCATTGCCATGGTGCCCTTCTTGTTAGCCGCCATTCTTTTCAGTTATTTCGGACTTCAACGCCGCACCTGGCAACAAGGCGGCAGCGACAAATGAGCAAAGACACACAAGACAATGTTGGCATGTCCTATTTGGACACCAATGCCACCAAGCTTTTCAAAACCTATTTTCCACTCGTGGCGTTTTTGTTTGTCTTGCTCTTCCCGTTTTATTGGATGGGCATCACAGCATTCAAACCCGATAACGAATTGCTGTCGCGCGATGGCAATCCTTTTTGGATCATTAACCCCACGCTTGCGCACGTTGAAAAGTTACTTTTCAAAACAGAGTACCCCCAGTGGATGTGGAACACTGTTCTTGTTTCAGTGACATCCACATTTTTCTCATTGTTTGCTTCGGTTTTGGCAGCCTATGCCATTGAGCGACTCCGATTTAGGGGTGCTAAGCAAACAGGCTTGGCCATTTTCTTGGCATACCTGGTGCCGCCCTCTATTCTTTTTATTCCACTGGCATCTGTTATTTTCCAGCTCGGCTTGTTTGATACTCGCTTGGCGCTCATTCTCACTTACCCTACTTTTCTGATTCCATTTTGTACGTGGTTGCTGATGGGGTATTTTCGAACCATTCCATTCGAATTAGAAGAATGCGCCATGATCGACGGCGCAAATCGATGGGAAATCTTGATCAAAATCATCTTGCCACTTTCAGTACCCGGTCTTATTTCCGCTGGTATTTTTGCATTCACACTTTCATGGAATGAGTTCATTTATGCACTCACCTTCATTTCATCCAGTGAATTCAAAACAGTGCCGGTTGGCGTAGTTACTGAATTGGTTGAAGGCGACGTCTATCACTGGGGTGCTCTCATGGCTGGCGCACTCTTTGGCTCTTTGCCAGTAGCATTCATTTACTCATTCTTTGTCGAGTATTACGTTTCAGGAATGACAGGTTCAGTCAAGGAATAAACGGCTTTTATGCACACAAGCAACCTCATCCCCATCGCTTGGATTTTGAGTTTATGCTTGTGCAGCCTCACGGCTAACGCTCAAACTTGGCCCACCAAGCCTATCAAGCTCATCACATCAGCCGCACCGGGTGGCATTGTTGATATTTACGCCAGAAGGCATCAACCCCATTTGCAGGCCGAATTAGGTCAGCCCATCATGGTGGAAAACAAGCCTGGCGCTTCGGGTGCTATAGCAGGCGATGCAGCCGCCAAATCCGATGCCGATGGTCACACCCTGTTCATGGGGAGTCAAAACGAGTTGGGCCTCATTGGTCAGTTGGGCGTACCGGTTCGCTACGATCCCATTAAAGACTTTTCAGTGGTAGGCCTCACTATTGCAGGCTATCCTATTTTGATGGTCAACTCGCAGTTGGGAATTAAGACAGTGCCAGAGTTGGTAGCCTACATGAAAGCAAAAAATAACCCAACAGATTGCGGTGGCAGCGGAACAGCCACCGTCGGCCACTTTGTATGCGCTGCCTTTGCTGTTCGCACTGGCACTAAAATGCAATATGTGCCCTACAAATCAAACGTACCGGCCATGACCGATGCCGCATCGGGGCAAGTTCAATTGGTTTCAGCTTTTTACAGCGAAGTAGCGCCCTTCATTAACAGTGGAAAACTCATTCCCTTGGGTGTATTTGGCGCCACGCGATTGCCACTTCTGCCAAACGTGCCCACCATGGATGAGCAAGGTGTGAAAGATCTGGAGTTGCAAAGTTACACGGTCTATGCTGTGCCCACTGGAACGCCAGTAGCCGCCCAGCGAAAACTCAATGCCGCTATTTTGAAGGCAGCCAATCACCCTGATGTGATGGACAAAGTTAAATCTGCTGGTGGCGTTTATTTCGACATGAACCTTGAGGAAACTCAGGCTTGGCAAAAGAAGATTCAAAGTCGATGGAACAACATTGTTCAAGAGACGGGTATCAAGCTTGATAAATAGAAGTCTATTTTGAAAAGTGTTTTTTTTAACGGATGAAGCTCTCTAGAATTTTTCAACCACGCAATCCAACTTTTTGGATCATGGTGGCTTTGAACTTCTTATCCATGGTCTTATCACATATTTCCCAAACTTTTGCGCTCAACACTTTTGGGTTTGTGGTTGTAATTAGCTTGGCCATCTTGAATGCGCTTGCCAGTACTTTTCTAGCTTGGCGGCTGGTTAATTCCTAGTCTTGGTTTTGCGAGCTGTTTTCTTTTCTTTTTGAAGCGCTTCCTTGCGCAGCGCTCTCTCAGCGTCTGCCTGCAAGCCAGAGGCTAGCCACTCTGCAAACTCAGACGGAATTTCCAGCGTCAAACGCCCGAGAGCTGCTGACCGAAAGTCGTGAATCACAATTTCTGCGGCTTTGGTGTTGTTCACTCTTCCACCACTTTGAATGGCACCTCTGTATCGCGCAACGGCTTCAAGCATACTTTCATCCGTTTGTTCAGCCGCGTTATTAATTTTGTATCGGGACTTCAGCGCTTCTGGGTAATTTGCAATTAGATAATGAAGTAGCTCGAGTGCCACCTCTTCATCATCAAAAGCGTTGACGCCAATGGCGCCGCTGGCAGCCAAGTTATAGCCACTTTTCTCCACAATAATTCTGGGCCAAAGCACACCGGGCGTGTCGTACAAATAAAAATCGTCTGCCAAAGTAATGCGTTGCTCGAGCTTGGTCACGCCCGCCTCATCGCCGGTCTTGGCAGCCTTCTTGCCTTTGAGTGTATTAATCAATGTAGATTTACCCACATTGGGAATGCCGCATATCAGCACCCGCATTGGCTTGGCCATGCCACCCCGACTGGGTGCCAACTGATGGCAAGCTTCAATCAAGGCTTTGGCGGGTGACACCATGCTTGTATCAAGCCCTAAGGCCTTGACGTTGGGCATGGCGTTGTAATGGGCTAACCACAAGTCGGTGCGCTTAGGATCGGCCAAGTCTTGCTTGCTAAGTACCTTCAACCCCGGCTTGCCTTGAATAAGTTGGGCCAACATGGGGTTGGCACTGGACCCCGGCAAGCGGGCGTCCAGCATTTCAATCACCACATCAATGTCCTTAATGCGTTCTTCAATTGCCTTGCGCGTGAGGTGCATGTGGCCGGGAAACCATTGAATTGTCATAGACTTTGAACAAATACCAGAAGTTGAATAACCCAATTGTCCGATACTTATGGGCATCTTCATGCCATCAATGGGAATACTTCAAAAAATCCAATGAGTTCATTCGTCTTAATGAGTCAAAACCCTGCTTGACCCTTCGCTAATTTGAGTCAAAATAACCGTCACTTGAGACATCAGACCCTTAAAGGAATCCACACCATGTCAGTTCATGCACTTCACAGCCCATCTACGCTCGATGCTATTCAACAAATGAAAGTGCATCTAGCGGCTGCTTTGCGGATTGCCGTTCACGATGGTTTTGATGAAGGCATCGACAATCATTTCACGGTGTGCGTACCCGGTCGTGAAGATCAATACATGGTGTTGCCCTTTGGATTGCACTGGTCTGAGGCACGCGCAAGCGACATGATGATTTTCAACGAAGCAGGTGAAACCTTAGAAGGCAGAGGTGTGGTTGAGTTGTCTGCGCAATGCATTCATGCACCTCTCCACAGAATAACGGGTGCGAAAGTCGTTTTGCACACGCACCAGCCTTGGGCCACAGCGCTCAACATGCTACAAGACAATCGTCTGTTACCAGCCACTCAAACCGCTGCCTTTTTCCAAGGAAGAGTTGCATATGACGACACCTACACAGGGTTGGCAGCCTCATTGGCTGAGGGCGAACGATTAGCGGCCCTCATGAAAGACAAAACCGTTTTGTTCATGAAAAACCATGGCGTGGTCACCGTGGGCGACACAGTGGCGCAAGCTTATCGTCGGCTTTACAAATTGGAGCGCGCTTGCCAAACACAAGTTTTGGCCATGAGCACGGGCAAACAGCTGAATATCCTAGGTGAAGATGTCATTGCACGAGTGACGACCCCCAGTGGCGCCGACCGCCATCCTCGTGGAGAGCGCGAGCGTCTTTACTTTGAAGCAATGATGCGAATTATTGACAGAACCAATCCAGGTTACGCCGACTGATTACAAATGGGGCACAGTCTCTAAAGGCACGGAGCCCATCATGATGGGTTTCACTAAAATTTTGTACGTGTCCAAGTCAAAACTCTGTTGAATCTTTACTGGGGGTGGCGTTAAATTTGAGCACGAAGTGCCCAAATAGCGCCATTGATGAATTCGATGCAGCTGTACCCACGAGCCGCATTGCTCAACCAGATCTATGGCCCCCTTGAAGGGCCACGCATGAACTTTTAGATCAACCAGCGCGGAAAATAAGCGCTGGTCGTGCGCCTGTCTTGCTTCCAAGCCAACACAAGCGCCCAAGCAAGTTTTCACTTGCAGGCCAAAGCAACCTCGCTTGCTGATTTTTTCTAAGTCCAATAAGCCCAAGCACAAGCGGTTCAGATCTGCCAATTCACGAAGCTTGGTTTTGGCAGCATGTGAGGAACTGAAGAGGCCATACAAACCATCTACCAGACCCAAACCTAGGTCTTTGCCAGTGACAATTTCAGGAATGATTGAACCTTCTTTTTCTATGAGCTGTAGCGTGCAGAGGTTTCGCAAGCGACGCAAGCGGATATTAAATAACGGGTTGAGTTGCTTAATTAAATGCGACTCCAACAACAGGGCTCCAATTTCACCAGCCGTTTGAATGCATTCAACATGGTGTGTTTGCAACATCATTTCAGCCTCATCGGCTGCTCGCATGTGGGCTAAAACACGGCTTCGAATGTCAACACTTTTGCCAATGTAAATAGGCAGTGTTCCAGCGCCTTTGAAGATGTAGACACCTGGCGTGCGCGGTAATGTTGCAAGTGACTCGGAATCAATTGGCAAACTACAACTCTCAGACTTTGGATAGAAGAATGATCTGCGCCCAATTACTTAGGCCGATGCAACTTGACCAATTGTTCTTTGCCAATGGTGAAATAGTCTGCAGGGCCACCGCCTCTGAGCACATGCCCCGCTTCTGCTGTTTCATAGATGCCATCTTTGAGCAATAAGGAATCGATGTGCACTTTGACGACCTCGCCCAACATGATCCATGTTTGAATTTTGTCGCCAGAGATACCTTTGAGTTGAATAATTTCTGTGCACTTGCATTCAAAAGATACTTTTGCTTTGGCCACCCTTGGCGGCGCGACAATGCTTGAGCTTGCTTTTGCAAGACCTGTCGCTTCAAACTCACTGACATCGGGCGGATAAGCGGCACACGACTGGTTCATTTGTGGCAACAAATCTTGGGTGACCAAATTCCAAACAAATTCGCCTGTTTCTTCAACATTGCGCACGGTGTCTTTGTAGCCAATGCTGGAAAATCCAATAATAGGCGGAACGTAATTGAAGGCGTTGAAAAAACTGTAAGGCGCCAAATTGGCGACACCTGATTTACTTTGCGTTGCAATCCAACCAATGGGGCGTGGGCCCACGATGGCGTTAAACGGGTCGTGTGGCAACCCGTGTCCATTTTTAGGCTCGTAAGAATAAAAGTTCGTCATCTTCTGTATTTCCTCTACTCAATCGTTTGTGTCATTGAACTGGGGGACTTCTCCAACTAAGAGCTGCCTGCCAATTCATTGCGAATTCTTTCAGAAGGCTCTATGTTCATCGTCATTTGAAATAAGCCCGCGGCAATGCCAATGGCCACTGAGAGTTTCCAAGCAAGATCGTAGTTTCCAAACGCATTGAAAATATAACCACCACCCCATGCCCCTAAAAAGGAACCCACCTGGTGACTCATGAATGCCACGCCTGACAAGGTTGCCATGAAACGCAAACCGAACAAATGAACAATCAGGCCAGAAACCAATGGCACCACACCTAACCACAAAGTGCCCAGCACAGCGCCAAATATGAGCGTCGTCAAGGGTGATGGTGGAAAGGAAAAGAACATCAGTAAAGCCAGTGAACGCAACAAATAGATAGCGCCCAATAACAAACGCTTGGAATACCGATCGCCTAGCCAGCCAAACAAATAAGAGCCAATGACGTTAAACAAACCCACCAATGCCAATGTGTTACTGCCCACTGTGGGGTCCATGCCGCAAATGTCCAAATAGGCAGGCAAGTGTGTGGTGATAAAGACCAATTGCAAGCCACAGACAAAAAATGCAATGGCCAAAACTCGATAACCCTTATGTCCCAGCGCTTCTGTAATGGCCTCAGTGGCAGATTGCGCTTTGCCATTCACAGCATCCAACTCGATGGCATCTGCCTTCGAACCCCAAAATGCTGCGGGTAGCATCACGAAAGCCAAGCCTAAAAACCCAACTGCGGCCATCTGCCAATTAAAGTTTGTAATGAGCGATTGGGTCAGGGGTGAAGCAATGGTCAAGCCCAAGGATCCAATGGCCGCGACAGCACCCATGGCAGCCCCTCGCTTGGTTGCGTTGACGGTGCGAGCCGTGATGTTCATTGCAATGCTGGAGGCTGTGCATGACAAGGCAATGCCCACACAAAAACCGATGCCGAGAGTGACCATCCAGGTGGCATCTGCCAATCTAAGAAAAACCAAGCCTAAGATGTAAATGAGTACACCCACCAGCGCAACCGGCCGCGTGCCGTACTTATCCGCCCAAATACCTATCACGGGTTGGGTGGCACCCCACACAATGTTTTGCAATGCAATTGCCAAAGAAAAATCGGCGGCCGTGATGCCAATGTCGCGAATCATGTGAGGCTGCAACAGGCCAAAGCTTTGCCTCATGCCCATGGCCAAACTGAGCATGACTGCGGCACCGCCCAAAATAGTCCATATTTGGAATTGACTGAGATCTGTTTTTTTAATCATAGGGGTTCACAAGCGTTTTGTAAAAAGCTCAAATCTTCGCCCGTTAAGTGGGGGCTGAGCTTTTCCCATACATGGGCGTGGTAGTTATTTAAATACATTGTTTCTTCCTTGCCTAGCAATTCTTTTTGCACCACTCGGGTGTCAATGGGGCAAAGCGTCAGGGTTTCAAATTTGTAAAACTGGCCGTGCTCGGTGGTGTTGTGGTTTTGGCAGAGCAAAATGTTCTCAATGCGAATGCCGTATCTGTCAGGCAAATAAACCCCTGGCTCATTGGTCACCACCATGCCCGGCACAATAGCCTGATCTATCAAGCCAATCCCAATGCTGTGAGGGCCTTCGTGCACGTTGTTGAAAAACCCCACACCATGACCTGTTCCGCAGGCGTAGTTGACGCCCTCATTCCACAAGGCTTGGCGTGCCAAAATATCAAGCTGCAATCCGCGAGTACCGTGCATAAAAATTGCCGCCGACAAACGCAGCATGCCCTTGAGCACCAAGGTGTAATGGCGTTGTTGCTCTTCGGTTGTGGGGCCGCATACAAATGTTCTGGTGATGTCGGTGGTGCCATCGTCGTATTGGCCACCAGAATCTAACAAGAAAAACCCCTCAGGCTTCACTAGCGTCTCTTCGCCCTCTTTCAAGCCGTAATGCATCATGGCTGCGTTAGGGCCATAGGCTGGAATGGAGGTAAAACTCAACCCTCTGAATAATTCAAGCTTGGCACGCTCGCCATCAATGCGGTTGGACACAATGCGTTCCGTTAATTGGCCCGTGCCTACGTTGTCATAAAACCATCGCAAAAATTTGACCATGGCCATGCCGTCACGGACAAAACAATGGCGCCAATGCTCAATTTCAACAGCGTTCTTAACGGCTTTCATGAAAATGGAAGGCGCACGTTTTTCAATCAGGTGCGCTCCCTGCTGACGCAAAGCGAAGAAAGTCTGCATATTGCTTTGCGCGGGATCAACCCACACATTGAGGCTCTTTAAAGAACCTAGGCTGGTAAAAAATGTATCGTAGGGTTGAAGATTGACGTCTTGCTCTGCCAGACTGGTTTTCAATGTTTCTGAAAATCTTTCAACATGCGCAAACAAGGTGGCCGTTAATTCTGTCACCACCAAGTAAGCATGAAAATATGGTGAAGTCTGCACGTCATTGCCGCGTAAATTAAGGACATAGCCAATATCGTCTAATGCATTCAGCACATGGGCTTGTGCTTTGACTTTGCGCATTTCATCACGAATTTTTTGCAACTTTTGCGATGCCCTTTCGCCAGCAAATTTCAAGTCATGCGCAAACACCGCATCCATGGGAAAATCAGGTCTATCAGTCCACACGGCGTTCATTAAGTCATGCTCGACATGCAAGCTAATGTGCTTTTGCTGCAGCAATGGCTCAATATCAGCCAAGGCTTTTACCATCATGGTGGCGCCGTAGAAACCCAATTTTGAGCCCTCAGGCAGGGCCTCTGCCAACCACTGATTCCATGGCAACACATCGGGTTTGCCCAAGTAAACAATTTGAATGTCTGTGCCGTGCAGTTCTCGTTCAGCTTGCTGCCAATAGCGGCCATCTGCCCACACATATGCCGCATCTTTTAAAACTACCATGGTAGAAACCGAGGCAGTGAAACCCGACATATATTGTCGAACCTTCCATCGAAGAGGCATGTACTCCGAGTTGTGCGGATCAGACGAGGGCAACACCCAAGCATCCAACCCATGCCGAGCCATCTCCGCGCGCAATAGCGCCAACCTTTCGCCTACCGACATAAATTCCATTCTGAATGTTTTTTAATTGGGATCATTTAATTGGGGTCAGATCAGAATTATTTAAGCCAATGACCATTGGCTTAAATAATTCTGATCTGACCCCAATTAAATGATCCTCTGAGTTTAACTAACTCTTTGATAGCAGGTGGGCCTGGGCAAAAGGCAAGAAAAGGACAAGGTATATTGGAGCACTCACGAATTCCGGCACAATTTCTCAATGAACACACATACACCCAACAAAATTCTCAAAGGCCTGATCTTGATGACCCTCATGGCTCTGGGTTTATTCACACTTTATGTTTTTCTGACGCTCAACTGGAGCTACTCCACAGGTGAGCGCGCCGGTTTTCTTCAGAAGGTATCTAACAAGGGCTGGATTTGCAAAACTTGGGAAGGTGAACTTTCTCTTGTGGCCATGCCAGGCGCAGCCCCTGAGAAGTTTCTGTTTACAGTCAGAGACGAATCAGTTGCTCTAAAAGTTAGCGCGGCAGCAGGAAAAAGGGTCACCCTTAACTACGAACAACACAAAGGGCTCCCCAGTTCATGTTTTGGAGATACTGACTACTTTGTGGTGGGATTGACTGTCATTGAATAACATCACTTCAGACAAATTAATTGTGATCTGACCCCAATTAATTCAATTAAGTGCGAAAATTAATTGTGATCCGACCCCAATTAATTAAGAAAGGTCTTTTATGCTTGTTCGACTTTTCTACATCAGCAGAGCCAATGTGGCCATGACGTCCACTGTGACGAGCACTATTCTTGAATCGGCCAGGGTTCATAACCGTGTTGCGGGTATTACGGGTGTTCTGTGTCAGGGTCAGGGACTTTTCATTCAAGTATTGGAAGGTGAACGAAACAGTGTTAACAGGCTATACAACACCCTGATCAAAGACAAACGGCACAAAGATGTTGAAATGGTGGCAATTGAAGAAGTTCAAGAGCGCAAATTTCCGAATTGGTCCATGGCACATGTGATCATTTCAGAGGATGATCCCATGATTCAACTCAATCACCCTGAGTTTGACCCCTTTAAAGCCTCTAGCGCCCAACTCCAAGAACTGATAGCAGACCTATTGCAGCAATCAACGCCCATTAACTAAGGGTTGAGCGACATTCCCAACTCTTTCAGAATTTTATCGGTATGCTCTCCCAACGCAGGAATGGGGTCCATTCGATAGTCAAATGAAGTCTGCCGTCCTGGGGGTAGCAGGGCCGGCAAATTGCCAGCTGGAGAAGGCACATTCACCCAGCGATCGCGGGCTTTGAGTTGAGGGTGAGCCCATAAATCTGACATGCTGTTCATTCTTGCATTGGCAATTTGAGCGATCTCCAGTCGCTCAATCACTTGTTGAACTGTCAAATTTGAAAACACGCTCAATATGATTTTTTCTAAAGCTTGTCGGTGCTCATTGCGTTTGGCATTGCTTTCGAATCGAAGATCCTGGGTTAAGTTAATTTGCATCAGCACGTGCTGGCAAAACAAAACCCATTCCCTTTCATTTTGCAAACCCAGCATCACAGTGCCTTGATCTTCGGGGCTTTCAATACTTTGAGGGTCTAGCGCAACACCCACTTCAAAAGGACCATAGGGGTAAATGGTTGCGTGCGAGGCGGCACTTCGAGCAGGTGCTGACGCCCCATCCATGGCGTAGTACATGGGAAAGCCCATCCACTCACTGAGTGACTCCAGCATAGAAACATCGATGTGCGAGCCCTCACCCGTTTTCTCTCGATGAATGATGGCTGACAAAATATTGGTATAGGCATACATACCAGCAGCAATGTCGGCAATGGAGTTGCCGCTTTTACTCGGGCTGTCGGGTGTGCCTGTCACGCTTAAATAGCCCGCTTCACTTTGAATCAACAAGTCGTAAGCTTTTTTATCGCGGTAGGGGCCGTCAAGGCCATAGCCAGAAATGTCGCACACAATGAGCTTAGGATATTGCGATCGCAATGTCTTGGCATCTAGACCCATTCGAGTGGTAGCCCCCGGCGCCAAGTTTTGCACCACAACATCTGCTTTGGCAATCAGGGCCTTCAGAACCTCAAGATGCTGGGCATTTTTCAAATCTAGGGCCAAACTTTCTTTGGAGCGATTGACCCACACAAAGTGAGAGGCTTGTCCTCTTGCTCGTTGATCGTAAGCTCTAGCAAAATCACCCACCTCTGGACGTTCAATTTTGATCACTCGAGCGCCTAAGTCTGCCAACTGGCGAGTGCAAAATGGTGCAGCAATGGCGTGCTCCAGAGAGACCACCGTAATGTGGTCGAGCGGTCGAGCGGGTGGGTCAGATGAATGGGTGTTGGAAGAAGTCATCAGAACGATCTTTGTAAACCTTGCACATGCTCGGGATAGCCGCGAGCTTCGTCCACTTCTTGACAATACGTTGAATCGAAAATTTTGCATAAATCTTGCAATACTTTACGCAAGTTTTGATAGGTATTGGGCTTGGTAATGGCTTGTTTCATCGGAACTATTTCTGCTATTTGAAGCTTGCGATCAATTGAGTTCTGCAGTGGTTTGCATCGTGATATAAGTTTCGTGATCTTGCACCCACAAATTAAAATGCGATTTATCTTTGCTTTGCGCCATCAGTTTAAGGGAGCGGACATCTGCATATTCAAAGCTGGAGCGTAAAGCCTTGAATTCGAATTTTTTCAAAGTTTGAACCGTATTTCTTTTCAACACATCAACAAAAAGAGTGGCTGTCAGTGGGCCATGCACCACCAAACCAAGACAACGCAGGTGGCAAAAAGTACAGCCAGTGCCATAAAGGTGGCAGCGGGTCACCCAGATTGGGCTCGGGGTCGTTGCAAATTTGACAGGATTTCGGGGCTCAATGGTTTACCTTGATGGAAGAGAGTTGCATTTGAGTTAAAAATATAACATCACCCGCTTCAAATCCTTCGAAAAACATCAAATGATTGAACATCTTGACCACTTGGTTCTAACCACTGCCAATGAAACTGCCTGCGTGGACTTCTACACGCGAGTTATGGGTATGGCTTTAGAAAGCTTTGTAGGCGGGACTCCGCCCGTCACTCGACAAGCCTTTAAATATGGCAATCAAAAGATTAACTTGCACGTGAAGGGCAAAGAATTTGAACCCAAGGCCCACCTGCCAGTGCCAGGTTCGCTAGACCTTTGCTTCATTGCCGCTGTGCCGCTTGAACAAGTGATTGCCAAGTTAAACGCTGAAAGTTGGCCCATTTTAGAAGGCCCCGTTTTGCGCACGGGCGCCACTCAAAAAATCAAGTCAATTTACGTTCGTGACCCCGACCTGAATTTAATCGAAATTTCTGAACTGGCCACAGCTCAGTCAGCGTAGACGCCGGCCGATTTAATGACAGGGCCCCACTTGTTAATTTCAGACTGAAGCCAAGTGCGAAGGCCTTCTGGCGTTTGTTTGGAGTCTGGAACAATTTCCGCACCCAAGTCGGCCATGCGATTCACAAAGGCTGGATCTTTCAGAGCGGTCCTAACTGCAGAACCAAATTTTTCAATGTTGGCAGCGGGTGTACCTTTAGGGGCATAAATGCCGTGCCACACAATGACTTCAAAATCCTTCAAGCCGCCTTCAGTCAAGGTGGGGGCATCTGGCAAAGCACGAATTCGTTGCTTGGTGGTCACGCCATACAAATTGACAGTGCCAGCTTTGATGTGTTGTGTGGTTTGCGTGGTTTGATCACACAAAATATCAACTTGACCGCCCAATAATGCATTGAGCGCTGGCGCCGTGCCTGAAAAAGGGACGGTCGTCAGGTCAACGCCCATGGCTTGCTGAAACAACATGCCGCACAAATGAGAGACCGCACCCAAGCCAGCGTTGGCCAGATTGATTTTCTTGGCATTGGCTTTGACGTAGGCGCTTAACTCTTGCATGTTTTTGGCAGGTAAGTCTTTTCGGCCAATCAGGGTCATGGGCACGTCCACAGCCTGACTGACATACTCAAAGTCAGTCATGGGGTTGAAGGCCATTTTTCGGTACAGCGCAGGGGCCGTAGACATGCCGTTGTGATGAATCAGGAAGGTATAACCATCAGGTGCAGCCTTGGCAACATAGCCACCGGCCAACGTGCCGCCTGCGCCCACCTTGTTTTCAACCACCACGGTTTGGCCTAAAGTTCTGCTGATGTTGGCCGCCAGCGTTCGCGCCACAATGTCTGTAGGACCTCCAGCAGCAAAGGGCACCACCAGCGTAATGGATTTGGTGGGGTAACCTTGTGCTGATGCGCCAAAGGGCAGCATCAGGATGGCACAGCTAGCGAGAAAGGAAGAAACAGTTTTCATTTTGCAGGCTTTCAATTGGAAGACAACTCTGTGCTTGAATGATAGTCACTCCCTTCTGACTGTGCAATCCAATAAGCGTCCATCCAAATCACGATTTACCCTAAGAATGCCTCAAAAGCTTGTGGATAGCCGAACCGTACAGTCTTCCTACTGAAACAGCACATCGTCAAAAATAGCCACGGCGCGTGTCCATCCTGCAGAAGCCCCCCTGATCTTGTGAGGAAAGCAGCTGATGTAAAAGCCTGAAGCGGGCAATGACTCCAAGTTGTGCATTTTTTCGATGTGGCAGTAGCCAATGTCTCTGCCTGCTTTGTGGCCTTCCCAGATCAGTGAGGCATCTTGCGAGGCCTTGTACTTTTCTGCGGTATGCACAAAAGGCGCGTCCCAACTCCATGCGTCTGTGCCTGTCAATCGAATGCCTCTTTCCAGCAAGTACATGGTGGCTTCATAGCCCATGCCGCAGCCCGTAGCAACATAGTTGGCATGCCCATATTTCATGCCAGCAGCCGTGTTGATGACCACAATTTCTAGCGGCTGTAGCACATGCTTGATTCTTTTTAGTTCAGCGTCAACATCTTCAGCCGTGACCACATAGCCATCTGCAAAGTGTCGAAAATCGAGTTTGACGCCCGGCTGAAAGCACCACTCAAGCGGTACATCGTGAATGGCAATGGCAGGTTTCTTGTCACCCAAGGCATTGTCCATGGTGGAATGAAAGTGGTAAGGCGCATCCAAATGCGTGCCGTTGTGCGTAGAGAGTTGCACGGTTTCAACAGCCCATCCTTCGCCATCAGGCAAATCTTCTTTTTTCAGTCCTGGAAAAAAAGGCGCAATTTGTTCGAACGAATTTTCGTGTGTGAAATATTCAATTTTGGGTGCAAATGCAGGCGGGTCACTGATCACATCGTTTTCAAGAAAGATGGACAGGTCTACAAATTTTCGCGTCATGGCTATCGGCTCTTTCATTTCCAAAAAGTCAAATTAAGTTTACAGTCGGTCGCAACGCAAAGCAAATTGAATTCAAACCACAATGTCCATTCAAGCCTCAGAGCCAGCCAAAGTCAACGCCAAAGACTTACTCATGGTTCTCATTGTGACGGTTTCATGGGGCATGAACTACCCTATCATGAAGTATGTGGTCAACAGCTACCCGCCATCAGCATTTAGGGCCTACACCTTCATCGTCGGTTTTCTGTCTCTAGGCATTTATGCTTATTACAAAGGCATTTCTTTGGCGGTGATCAGCACCGAGAGATGGCCCGTTTTCAAATTGAGCATGTTCAACATGGTGGGGTGGCACCTGCCCATGATTTATGGGGTCAGCATGCTCAATTCGGGTCGCGCCGCCATCATTGGTTACACCATGCCTGTTTGGGCTTTATTGGCCAGTGCCTTGCTCTACAAAGAAAAAATCAATGCCCGATCACTTGTCAGCATTGTTTTGGCCATGACGGCTTCTTTGCTCTTGGCATGGGGCAGTCGAGAGCAATGGGGTAATCACCCCCTAGGCGTAGGCGTTATGCTGATAGCAGCGGTCATATGGGGTACTGGCAACGCCATGATGAAAAATACAAAGCTCGCCCTTCATGGCGTGGCCCTCACCTTCTGGGCTCTGTTCATTGCGTTTGTATTTTTCTTTGGCATCACCGTTGCCTTTGAAACAGACCAATGGGCTTGGCCCAACTTATTCCAATGGCTGGCCATTCTGTATGGCGGTGTCGTTACTTTTGCCGTCAGTTATGTCGCTTGGTTTCATGTTGCCAGAAAACTGTCTGCCGTTTCAAGTGGCCTCTCCATCATGTTGGTGCCCGTCTTTGGTGTGACGGGAGGGGCATTGGTACTGGGCGAGTCTGTCACTGTTCCCGATATTTCCGCACTCATTTTGATCTTGATCGCCATGGTGGTGGTGCTTTCTCCCAATTTCAAAATCAAACAATTTTTTCAACCCAAATCTGAAACTTAATGTCTTGAAGGAACCGAAATGATCCAAACCCGCCATCTTTTCAGCATCAAATTATCCGTCCCCAGCATCATTGATTTGGGACAAACGCCCATGGGCGGGCGCAAAATTGCACAAGTCAGTGGTGGTGAATTTTCTGGCGATCGCATCAAGGGCACTGTGGTTCAAGCCCCAGGCGGCGATTGGTTGCTCATGCGTCCCGATCAAGTGCTGACGCTAGACGTGCGTTTAACTTTGCTCACGGATGATGGCGAATACATCTACATGTCTTATCGGGGCTTAAGACATGGCCCGAAGGAAGTGATGGACAAACTCAACAAGGGTGAGGCCGTTGACCCCGCTTTGTATTACTTCCGCATGACGCCCATCTTTGAAACCTCAAGTACCCAATATGCTTGGCTCAATCGGATCATTGGCGTCGGTACAGGCCGACGCGAAAGCACGGGCCCTATCTATGAGGTCTACGAAGTTTTGTAAATCAGCGGCTTACAGCTTGGCCGAAGTTGCTTCGTAATTGATCACAAATTCAGGCGGTACCTCGGGGCCCCACAAATAGAAAGAGTCATGCTGAGGGTAGTTGCCTGCGGCCCAGTCGTGGTCGACAGGCACAAAGTCAATGTCAAACGAAAACTCGCTGTAACTGCCCCATGGGTCTCGGGAATAGAAGAAGTAGTTAGAGCCCAGCACATGTCGACCAACGCCCCAACCCTTGGCATAGCCCGCCTCAAGCATTTGGGCCATACCTAAGCCCACATCCTCGAACTGGGCAACGTCCCAACTGAGGTGATGCAAACCTGGCCCTTCCGACTTCACAAAGGCCAGCATGTGGTGGTCGCTACCATGTATGCCGTGCATGAAAACGATGAAATCGTCGGAACGATCAGTGACTCGCAAACCCAGAACTTGGGTGAAAAAGTCAACCGATTCAGGCACCTTGTTGGAAAACAAAAGAGCGTGTGACAAGCGCCTAGGTTTCACCTGGTGAATGCTAGAGCGTGTGGGTGCATTGCCTTTTCCAACTGGTGCTTTGGAAATCAACTGCGGCGGTAATTTTTCTTGCGGAGAACATTGGGCTGCTGCAATGATCTGAACAAAAAATCCTTCTGGATGAACCACCCAAATGCCCTCAGCACTGCCCAAAGGATGGGGGGCGCCATGGCTGTAAGGCAAAGATTCAACACGTTTTCGAATTTCGGCCATGTCTTCCTCAAAGGCCGCGAAAACCAAGTACTGCAACACCTTCTTAGTCCCACCCGGCAGAATGCTGGCCCAGCACTGCGAATGGCCGTGCGTGTGCAAATCGACTTGATGGGGGGTATGCCGGACATCCAAGCCAAAGGCTCCGTAGTAATCGACAGCTGCTTTTAAATCGGGGACCGTGAAGACCACCCGATCTAAGGAGTGCACAACACTGGAATTTTTTCGATGGGGGGATTTACTCATGGTGACACCTCTCTTGACCGCATGGACACGGGTGATAGCATTGCATTAATAGCCACTATCGACGATGAAAAAGTAAGGAAAACTATGCCTATTCACTCTTTGAATCATTTTTTCATTCGCTCCGAAAACCTGGAACTCACCAAAGAGTTTTACATGACTGTATTGGGTTTTGAAGTTATGGCAAGACCCGATTTTCCCTTCCCCGGCTATTGGCTAGGCATCAATGGCTCGATTCAGGTTCACTTGGGCCCGTCCAACATTCCGAATCGAGAAAAATACTACATCGGTACCGGCAGCGATGCCGCCAACGGCCAGACGGGCGTCATTGACCATGTGGCATTTCTGGCTGAGGAACCTGAGACATTTGTCGAGCGGTTTCAAGAGAAAAATATCAGCTTCAGGCCTAGGCATTTTCCCGAATCCAACCTCTACCAGCTGTTTATCAGAGACCCCAATGGGGTCATGATTGAGCTCAACTTCTTCAACATTACCCAAGCACCGGCTTGGAATGGGGAGGACTACGCCAAAATGGAACGTGTGACTGAGACACCCTCCTAACACATACTTTTTAATATTTCCAGCACAAAACTAGGGTAATAGCTGATATCGGATCTCATTCTGTCTCTTAGCATTGAACGGTAGTTCTTTTATTTTTCTAGGAGACATTCATGGACAAGATTCGCCGCAAGATATTAGAAACTGGTGGAGCAGGATTGCTTGCAGCCACAGTACCAACCAGCATGGCTTTTGCTCAAAGTGCACCTGTGAAGATAGGCATGAGCATGCCCCAAACAGGTGGACTTGGCGCTGGTGGTCAAGCTGCCCTGATCGGGCTTCGCATGTGGGTCGATGACGTGAATGCCAAGGGAGGCCTTTTGGGCCGTAAGGTAGACTTCATTGTCTACGACGATCAAAGCAATGGCGCCAACACCCCGGGCATCTACACAAAGCTGCTGGATGTAGACAAGGTCGACATCCTCATAGCTCCCTACGCTACCAACCCTACGGCGCCCATCATGCCGCTGGTGAAAGAACGCGGCAAGCTTCTCATGGGCAATTTCTCATTCCAGGTCAATGCCAAAGTCCAGCACGACATGTGGTTTAACAACGCGCCATGGAATGACGCCAAAGGCTGGTCCGAAGGCTTTTTGGAAGCCGGCAAAAATGCGGGCGCCAAATCAATTGCTATTTTTGCGGCCGATGCCGAGTTCCAGCAAAACTTGGCCAATGGTTGCCGTGAGGTCGTGAAAAATACGGGTTGGAACCTTGTTTACGATCAGAACTATCCTGGCAACAACACAGATTTTTCCTCAATCATCCGCTCCGTCAGAGCGGCCAGACCCGAAGCTGTTTTCGTAGCCTGCTATCCCAATGAAGCTGTCGCCATCATGCGTTCAGTCAACGAGATTGGTTTGGGCTCACAGGTCCAAATTTTTGGCGGCGGCATGGTGGGCTTGCAATTTACCCCAGTCATGCAAAGTCTGGGAAGCCTGCTCAATGGTGTTGTCAATTACAACTCCTACGTGCCAGGCATGAAATTTCCTGGCATTGAAGACTTCTTCAAGCGCTATACAGAGCGTGCCATTGCGGCAAAGGTCGATCCGCTGGGCTTCTATTTGCCGCCTTTCAATTACGCCACAGGCCAAATGATTGAACAAGCTGTGAATGCCACCAAAACGTTTGATAACAAGCGCTTAGCCGAATACTTGCGTCGCAATGAAATTAACACCATTGTGGGTCCCATCAGCTTTGACAAAAACGGAGAACGGTCTAAACCCAGAATGGTTCAAGCCCAATTCAGAAACATCAAAGACAATGACTGGGAGCAATTCAAAAACCCTGGCAAACAAGTTGTGATCTGGCCTGCTGCAGACAAGCAAGGTGATGTCATTACGCCATTTGACCGAGCTAGAAAAGCAACTTAATCCAGTCATCATTCATTTTCAATCGGCGGAGCTTTTACAAAGGCTCCGCCTCTCTTTGTCATATTTCTGATGATTCCTATTGATTTACTTTTCGAAGCAGTTCTGTTTGGAATTTTGCTTGGTTGTTTTTATGCTGCTGTCAGTTTAGGACTTTCAGTTGCTTTTGGGTTGTTAGATGTCCCCTACGTGGCGCACCCAGCCCTGCTTATTTTGGGCTCCTATTTCACTTTTTTACTCAGTAAAACCGGCATCGATCCCATCATTTGTGGGCTCCTGCTCATGCCAGTCTTTTACGTCATCGGCATTGCACTTTATCGGTTTTATTACGAAACCTTTGAAAGGCGCAGCTCCGACACAGGCGTGCGTGGTCTGGCCTTTTTCTTCGGCATAGCCTTCATTATTGAGGTCTGCCTTATCTTGGTATTTGGTGTTGACCAGCGCACCGTCAGCGCCACTTACATTGGCAGCAGTTTGGAAATTGGCGAATACCGTTTTCCGTATCGCATGTTGGTGGCCTTTGGCATTGCCATTTTTCTCACCACCCTGCTTACCTTGTACTTTTCCAAAACCTTCAATGGGCGCGCCATCAAAGCGGTGGGGCAAGACGAAGGTGCCTTAAGACTGATGGGGGCAAACCCCGTCAAAATCAAACAATTGGCTTTTGGCATCGCTACCGCAGTCAACGCCTTGGCAGGTGCCATGCTCATCATTGTGGGGCCGGTTGAACCCGCCATGGATCGAATTTACATTGGTCGCACATTCTGTGTGGTGGTGCTTGCTGGCTTGGGCAGCATGAGCGGCACTTTGGTAGCGGGATTAATTTTAGGCATTGCAGAGTCCATCGTCATGATGACCTTGGGGGCCTCGTGGGCGCCTGCAGTTTCTTTTGGTTTGTTGCTCTTAATGCTGGGCATTAGACCTCAAGGTCTGTTTGGAAGATAAGTACCCATGAAATACAGCATTTACGCTTTTTTGACTCTCCTGGCGTTTCTAGGACTGTCCTTAATGAACGTCAACGAATACGTTTTCTTTGCCGGCTTCGTCATCTTGCAATTTGTTGTGCTGGCAACCGCTTGGAACATCTTGGGCGGGTACGCAGGTTATGTGAATTTTGGCGTACCTGCCTTTATTGCCGTAGGAGCCTATACCGCTGTTGTACTTTTCAAATCGATTTCTGCGCCTTTGGTGGTGCAGATCATTGGCGGTGGCATTTTGGCTGGTTTGTTGGGTCTTTTGGTAGGGTTGCTCACTCTTAAATTGCGCGGCATCTTTTTCTCAATCGCTACTGTGGCGGTGGTCTTCATCTTGGAAACAGTGGTCATGAATTGGCGCTATGTGGGCGGCGCTACTGGCTTGCAACTGACCAGGCCGCCAGATCTTTGGATTTTTGACACTTACACCCGCATGCTATTTTTTGTCATGGCGGTTTTGGCCGTCTGCTCTGTGTCGATTGCCCGTTATATCCAAGACTCATTTTTAGGCCGCGGTTTAAGGGCGGTGCGCGATTCAGAAGAAGCTGCTGAATGCTCGGGTGTTCCCACCTTAAAAATCAAGCTCATTGCGTGCACCATTTCTGGCGCACTGATGGGCGTGGCTGGCGCTCCTATGCCAATGTACCTCAGCTACATTGAGCCTACAGCCACCTTCAACCTCAACTACTCCATCTCCGCTTTAGGCATGCCCATTATTGGCGGCACATCGCACTGGATTGGCCCCGTGATTGGCGCTCTGCTATTGGCCACCATTCAGCAAGTTGTCACGGTCACCGTTTCCAATGAGTTGAACGTCTTGGTAGTGGGGGCTCTCTTGGTTTTATTTGTGGTGTTAGCACCCGATGGCATCTTAGGATTGATTAAAAAATGGAAACAATCCTCGAAGTAAATAACGTCGTCAAACAGTTTGGTGGTTTCACTGCGCTCTCGGGCGTCAATGTGAAAGTTCACAAAGGCGAGCGGCTGGGCTTGATTGGGCCCAATGGGTCGGGCAAAACCACGCTGATCAACTGTATCTCGGGTGCATTCACAGACTATGCGGGTGCCATTCACTTTAACGGTCAAGATATTTCGAAACTTAAAGCGCATGAAAGAACAAAGCGTGGCATAGCGCGCAGCTTTCAAATTCCACGCCCTTTCAGCAGCATGACCGTGATGGAAAATTTGCTGGTGCCTTTTGCTTTTGTGGGTGGCAAAGATGGCCCAGAGCAGCAAGAGGAAGCCATGACCATTTTGCGCGGCATGGGTTTGGCTGACAAAGCATTCGTGCAATCCAATCAACTGTCGCAAGTTGAATTGCGCAAAATGGAACTGGCACGGGCCATGGCCGCCAAACCAAAATTGCTCATTTCAGATGAAGCCATGGCAGGCTTGTCCGGAAACGAAGTCGATGAAGTCCTTGAAATTTTATTTGGCTTAAACAAGTTGGGCATCACCATCATCATGATTGAACACATCATGCAAGCGGTGATGAAATTTTCAGAACGCATCATTTGTTTGGATGCCGGCAAAATCATTTGCGAAGGCACCCCTGAAACCATCGTGAAAAACCCAGAAGTACAAAGGGCCTACCTTGGCGACTAAACTCATCATCGAAAATATCGACGCTGGTTATGGCGCTGTGCGTGCATTGCATGGCGTGTCACTGACC
>CANKBG010000041.1 GCA_947479935.1 Comamonadaceae bacterium | reverse complement strand
GTGCATGAGACCAACATGGGTCACATGGCACAAATGCTGCCTTCGGCTGGCCTGTAATTCACTGACGAACAAGGAGAAAATATGCCTCGCGTAAAACGTGGTGTCACGGCAAGAGCCCGTCACAAAAAAGTATTGGCCCTGGCCAAAGGATTCCGCGGCCGCCGCGGTAATGTCTTCCGCATCGCTAAACAAGCGGTGATGAAGGCCGGTCAGTATGCCTACCGCGACCGTCGTGCTAAAAAGCGTGTGTTCCGCCAGTTGTGGATCGCTCGTATCAACGCAGCGGCCCGTGAATGTGGTCTGACCTACAGCCAATTTGCCAACGGCCTGAAAAAAGCTGCCATCGAAATCGACCGTAAAGTGTTGGCCGACATCGCCGTACACGACAAGGCCGCTTTTGCTGGCATCGTGAACCAAGTCAAGGCCAAGTTGGCCGCAGCTTAAGTACTCACGCAGTCGATATCACAGTCGATCAAGGGGGTTGAGGCTTGCGAAGGCTTCAATCCTTTTTTTATGTTGAATTTAAGTTCCTTTTAAAGTTCCCACCATGACCGAGTTGGACAGTTTGGTTGAAGCGGCCCGTGCCAGTTTTGAACAGGCCCAAACCCCCGCCGATCTTGAAAATGCCAAGGCCCTGTATTTGGGCAAGTCAGGCCGCATCACCGAAATGATGAAGGGCATGGCTGCCTTGAGCGTTGATGAAAAGAAAAAATTCGGTGCTGCGGTCAACGTGGCCAAGCAAGGCATCGAAGCAGCACTCACGGCGCGCCGTCAAGCTTTGGCCGATCACGAGTTGGCTGTTCAACTCAAGGCGGAAGCTTTTGATGTGTCGTTGCCAGGTCGTCCCCTCACGCAAGGCGGCCTGCACCCCGTCTCTCTTACCTTGGAGCGCATTGAGCACATCTTTGGTTCTATGGGTTTTGAAGTTGCACAAGGCCCTGAAATTGAAACCGATTGGTTCAACTTCACGGCTCTTAATACACCCGAAGATCACCCCGCGCGTTCCATGCACGACACCTTTTATGTAGAAGGCGGTCACCTGCTTCGCACTCATACCAGCCCCATGCAAATTCGCCATGCAGTTCAACATGTGAAGCGCTACAGAGCGCAGTTGGATGCAGGGCAGGGCATGCCAGAAATTCGCGTCATTGCACCCGGTCGCACTTACCGTGTTGACAGTGATGCCACGCATTCACCCATGTTTCACCAATGCGAAGGTTTGTGGATGGGTGAGAACGTCAGCTTCAAAGATTTGAAAGTGGTGTTCACTGATTTTTGCCGCACGTTTTTTGAAAGCGATGACTTGGTTCTTCGCTTTCGTCCCAGCTTTTTTCCCTTCACAGAGCCCAGTGCCGAAATTGACATTCAATTCCAAACCGGACCTTTGGCTGGCCGTTGGTTGGAAGTGGCTGGTTCAGGTCAGGTCCACCCGAATGTGGTTCGCAACATGGGCCTTGATCCTGAAAAATTCATTGGCTTTGCTTTTGGCATGGGTCCCGACCGGCTCACCATGCTCCGATACGGTGTGAATGATTTGCGCTTGTTCTTCGATGGCGACGTTCGCTTCTTGAGTCAATTTCAATAAGTAAAAGACCATGCAATTTCCTGAATCTTGGCTGCGTGAGTTTTGCAACCCACCCCTTAACACCGAACAACTCGCCGAAACTCTCACCATGGCGGGCTTGGAGGTTGAAGAACTTCAACCTGTTGCCCCGCCTTTTTCCAGCGTGGTCATTGGTGAGATTAAAAGTGCAGAGCAGCATCCCAATGCCGATCGCTTGCGTGTGTGTCAAGTCGATGTTGGTCAACCTGCATTGCTGAACATTGTGTGTGGCGCGCCCAATGCGCGCGTGGGCATTCGCATCCCTTGCGCCATGGTGGGAGCAGAGCTGCCACCTGGCGAAGATGGCAAACCTTTCCAAATCAAGGTGGGCAAACTGCGTGGTGTTGAAAGCCAAGGCATGTTGTGTTCTGCCAAAGAACTCAAGATTGCAGATGATCACGGCGGTTTGTTAGAACTGCCTGCTGACGCGCCCGTTGGTGAAAACATTCGCACTTATTTGAAGCTGGACGATACGCTGTTCACGCTCAAACTCACGCCCAATTTGGCACATTGCCTGAGTGTCTATGGCATTGCGCGCGAGGTATCGGCCCTAACAGGTGCGCCCTTGAAAGTACCCGAATTCAAAACACTTGCCGCACAAGTTCAAGACAAATTGCCTGTCGCTGTTCAAGCCCCAGACCTGTGTGGCCGATTCAGCGGCAGGGTGGTGAAGGGCGTGAATCCCAAAGCACAAACCCCCGGCTGGATGGTGGACCGTTTGGCGCGTTGTGGCCAACGCAGTGTGAGCCCCTTGGTGGACATTTCAAATTATGTGATGTTTGAATTTGGCAGGCCTTCCCACATTTTTGACCTCAGCAAAATCAAGGGGGGTTTGCAAGTTCGCTGGGGCCGTGCCAACGAATCGCTCAAGCTGCTGAATGGCAGCACTGTCACGGTTGACGACAAAGTGGGCGTGATTGCAGATGACTCTCAAGTGGAGTCCTTGGCCGGTATCATGGGCGGCGATGCCACTGCCGTGTCTGATGACACTCAAAACATTTACATCGAGGCCGCCTACTGGTGGCCCAAAGCCATTGCAGGGCGTTCACGTCGTTACAACTTTTCAACCGATGCAGGGCATCGCTTTGAGCGCGGTGTGGATCCTGAAAGTACCGTTGAACATATTGAGCGCATTACCCAATTGGTGATTGATATTTGCGGCACCCCTGCTACCCAAATTGGCCCCGTGGACGATCAGAAGTTGAACATGCCAACTCGCAAGCCTGTGACATTGCGTGTGGCGCGTGCCAACAAAGTGATCGGCATGGCCCTGAGTCAAAAGCAATGCGCCGATGCACTGCGTGGCTTGGGTTTTCAGGTGTCAGAAACTGAAGGCTTGATAACGGTCAATCCACCCAGCTGGCGCTTCGATTTGGAAATTGAGGAAGACCTCATTGAAGAGGTGGCGCGCATGGTGGGTTATACCCAGTTGCCTACCACCCCACCTTTGGCGCCCATCACTGCTAAGATTCTCAAAGAAAATGTGCGCGGCCCGTTTGCGGTGCGTCGCAGTTTGGCCGCGCTAGGCTACCAAGAAACCATCAACTTTAGTTTTGTGGAAGAGCGTTGGGAACATGAACTTGCGGGCAACCCCAACCCTTTGAAATTACTCAACCCCATTGCAAGCCAAATGAGTGTGATGCGCACCAGTTTACTGGGGTCGCTGTTGCAAGTGGTGAAGTTCAATCTTGACCGCAAAGCCGATCGCGTCAGAGTTTTTGAATTGGGTCGGGTGTTTTTACGCGATGCCACGGTGAAGGATTCAGACACCACCGTAGAAGGTTTGAATCAGCCCATGCGGGTCTCCGGTGTCGCGTATGGTGCAGTGTCGTCCACTTCTTGGGGCGGCAAGGTTCGCAACCTTGATTTCTTTGACGTGAAAGGCGAGGTAGAAGCCTTGTTGGCACCCGCCAAGCCGGTGTTTTCAGCGGCTGAACATCCGGCCATGCACCCCGGACGCTGTGCCCAAGTTACTGTGCACGACAAAGTGATTGGACACGTGGGTGAGTTGCATCCTCGCTGGCGTCAATCATGGGACCTGCAGCAGGCCCCCCTCATGTTCGAACTCGATTTGGAAGCTGTTCTAGCGCGAGAGGTGCCAGTGGCCCAAGGCGTTGCACGTTTTCAGGCCGTCGAACGCGACATTGCGGTGGTGGTGGCCGAAAAAATAACGCATGCCGAATTGATGGCAGCAGTTCACGATGCACCCACTGCGGGTTTATTGCGCAGTGCCTTGTTGTTTGATGTCTTTAGGCCGCAGGCCTCACTCGGTGTTGAAAAAAGCTTGGCGGTTCGACTTGTGTTGAACAGTGACGAAGCCACATTGACAGATGTGCAAATTGAATCCACAGTCAAGGCTGTATTGGATCATTTGGCATTGAAGTTATCAGCCCGTTTGCGCGCTTAATGCGTGCCTGAAAGTGGATATGAATTTTTCTGTTGAAAGCCTTGAAACACCAGCACTTACCAAGGCTCATCTGGCTGATTTGTTGTTCGAACAAATTGGACTGAACAAGCGCGAGTCCAAGGACATGGTTGATTCATTCTTCGATTTGATTGCCACGCAATTGGTTCAGGGAACGGATGTCAAAATTTCTGGATTTGGCAATTTCCAAATTCGTGAGAAAGCGCCTCGTCCGGGCCGCAATCCGCGTACCGGCGAACTCATTCCCATTGAAGCCAGGCGCGTGGCCACCTTTCATGCCAGTCACAAACTCAAGGCAGTCATCCAAGGGGATGAAAAATTGGGGGCATGATTGCCAGACAGTTCCTCCTATTTTCAGAATCCTTCAAAAATTTAGTCTCAGGGGACTTTACTTAGCCCCCATGCTTAGAGTAAGCTTGTAGGTTCCCCTAGCAAGTTAGTGATTTCAATGGAGAACTCCCTCCCGTCAATTCCAGCCAAGCGCTACTTCACCATTGGTGAGGTGGGCGAGCTTTGCGGTGTGAAGCCGCATGTGCTGCGCTATTGGGAGCAGGAATTCACGCAACTTCGCCCCGTCAAGCGCAGAGGCAATCGCCGGTATTATCAGCACCATGAAGTGCTCATGATTCGCCGTATTAGAGATTTGCTTTACGAGCAAGGATTCACCATCAGTGGTGCGCGCAACAAAATGCAAGAGCTCGCTCAATCGCAAAAAGGTTTGCGAAAAGAAACTGTTGAATTGAACGCAGCGGACGATGACATGATGGACGATTTTGATGAAGACATGACGTCTTCTACGGAGGGTCAGGGCACTGCTGCCATGGCCATGGAAAGCGCGCAAAGGGCATCGTCACTTCAAGCCTTTAGCAGCCTTCCAACCCTGCGCCGAGAATTGATGGATATCAGAGATCTGCTTTCAATTTGAGCACATTCTCGGGCTATAATTTACAGCTTGTCGGCGTGTAGCGCAGCCTGGTAGCGCACTTGCATGGGGTGCAAGGGGTCGCGAGTTCGAATCCCGCCACGCCGACCATTGATCTTCAAATCAAGCTCTTTAGAATCAGTTCTTCAGAGCTTTTTTTCTTGGCCTGTTAAGACTCTGTAGGTTTGACTTCCGCCGCCGTACCCTGTTCAGACTGAATATTGACGGCCATGGGGCCCTTGGGGCCATCCGTCAAGTCAAACATGACGCGTGCACCTTCTTTGAGGCTTTTGAAGCCTTCCATGGTGATGGCAGAAAAGTGAGCAAAAGCGTCCGGGCCACCACCATCGGGCTGAATAAATCCAAATCCCTTGGCGTCATTGAACCATTTCACAGTTCCGTTGGGCATGCCTGTCTCCATCCATTTGAGTTATGGCGTCCATTTAAAGCACTGTTTTTGACGTTGTCAATTCAAGGTTTACCCGACTGATGCAAAATTGTTGCATTGCGGCATAAGGACTTTTTAGGGGGTCGGCTCATAACCCCGCTCAGCCTCTATAGAATGAAAACATGGCAACAGAGAAACCAAAAACACCAAACTCACCAAACCCTCCTGGATCGGTAGGCGAACCGGCTCGTACCCCTGGAAATAGCGATTCTGTGGTTTTAGAAAGACGACCTGCCAAAGTTGGGCCGCCTCAGATGTATCAAGTTGTCATGCTAAATGACGATTACACCCCAATGGAATTTGTTGTTTTGGTGCTTCAGGAGTTTTTTAGCAAAGATCGTGAAGCTGCCACTCAAATCATGTTGAAAATTCACTTGGATGGCAAGGGCATTTGTGGGGTTTTCTCCCGTGACGTGGCTGCTACCAAGGTCGACCAAGTGCTTGACGCAGCCAATCAGGCGGGACACCCACTTCAGTGTGTGAGCGAGCCTGTGGCATGAATCTCACGAAAAGTCGGCAAGAATGTGGCATAAAGCAGTTGAAATTCAACAAATTTACCCAACCTAATATTTTTCACCTCCGCAAGGCATTTAAGGAAATCTCATGATTGCCCAAGAATTGGAAGTCAGTTTGCACATGGCCTTTGTTGAGGCGCGACAGCAGCGACACGAGTTCATTACCGTGGAGCATTTGTTGTTGGCATTGCTTGACAACCCCAGCGCAGCAGAAGTGTTGCGCGCGTGTTCAGCGCAAGTTGACGATCTTCGTCAATCGCTGTCCACTTTCATCAAAGACAATACGCCGCAAGTGGCGGGCACCGAAGAAGTCGACACGCAACCCACATTGGGTTTCCAACGTGTCATTCAACGCGCCATCATGCACGTTCAATCAACCGGCAGTGGCAAAAAAGAAGTCACGGGCGCCAACGTGTTGGTTGCTATTTTTGGTGAGAAAGATTCGCACGCTGTGTACTACTTGCACCAGCAAGGCATCACGCGTTTGGACGTCGTTAACTTCATCGCTCATGGTATTCGCAAGAGTGACCCACCTGAAGCTAGCAAGGGCAGCGACGCTGCTCCGGCACCTGAAAACGAAGAGGGCGCTAGCGGTGGCGAACGCAATGAAAAAGCATCGCCTTTGGAGCAGTTCACTCAGAACCTGAACCAGCTGGCCAAAGAGGGCAAAATTGATCCGCTCATTGGCCGCGAATATGAAGTTGAGCGCACCATTCAAATCTTGTGCCGTCGCCGTAAAAACAATCCTTTGTTGGTGGGTGAGGCTGGTGTTGGTAAAACGGCCATTGCTGAAGGCTTGGCTTGGCGCATTACGCAAGGCACCGTGCCTGAAATTTTGGCCGAGGCTGTTGTTTTCTCACTCGACATGGGCGCGCTTTTGGCGGGCACCAAATACCGGGGTGACTTCGAGCAACGTTTGAAGGGTGTCTTGAAAGCGCTCAAAGACAAGCCACATGCCGTTTTGTTCATCGACGAAATTCACACATTGATTGGCGCCGGCGCTGCTTCTGGCGGTACCTTGGATGCGTCCAACTTGCTCAAGCCTGCCCTCTCAAGCGGTCAGTTGAAATGCATTGGCGCCACCACATTCACCGAGTACCGCGGCATCTTCGAAAAAGATGCAGCGCTGTCACGCCGTTTCCAAAAGGTCGATGTGGTCGAGCCCACTGTGGCAGAAACAGTCGACATTCTGAAAGGCTTGAAGTCTCGCTTTGAAGAACATCACAGCGTTAAATATGCCAATGCCGCTTTGCAGGCGGCTGCTGAGTTGTCTGCCAAATTCATCAACGATCGCCACTTGCCCGACAAGGCCATTGACGTGATTGACGAAGCCGGCGCTGCACAACGCATCTTGCCGCCTTCCAAGCGCAAGAAAACCATCGGCAAAGCCGAAGTCGAAGACATCGTTGCCAAGATTGCACGCATTCCACCTGCCAATGTGTCCAACGACGATCGCAGCAAACTGCAAACCATTGAGCGCGATTTGAAGAGCGTGGTGTTTGGACAAGACAAGGCCATTGAAGTGTTGGCGTCCGCTGTCAAGATGGCGCGCTCTGGGCTGGGCAAAACGGACAAGCCCATCGGCTCCTTCCTCTTCAGTGGCCCCACCGGTGTGGGCAAAACTGAAGCCGCCAAGCAGTTGGCTTACATCATGGGCATTGACCTCATTCGCTTTGACATGTCAGAGTACATGGAGCGTCATGCAGTCAGTCGCCTGATTGGTGCACCTCCGGGTTATGTGGGCTTTGACCAAGGTGGTTTGCTAACGGAAGCCGTGACCAAGAAACCGCATTGCGTGTTGTTGCTCGATGAAATTGAAAAAGCACACCCCGATATTTTCAATGTCTTGCTGCAGGTCATGGACCATGGCACTTTGACGGACAACAACGGCCGCAAAGCCGACTTCCGCAATGTGATCATCATCATGACCACCAACGCCGGCGCTGAGACCATGAACAAGGCCACCATTGGCTTTACCAATCCGCGTCAAGCAGGTGACGAGATGGGTGACATCAAACGTTTGTTCACCCCTGAGTTCCGCAATCGCTTGGACGCCATGGTCAGCTTCAAGGCCTTGGATGAGCAAATCATCATGCGTGTGGTCGACAAGTTCTTGTTGCAACTGGAAACCCAGTTGACCGAGAAAAAAGTGGACGTCACTTTCAGCGACAACTTGCGTAAGTTCTTGGCCAAGAAAGGCTTCGACCCGCTCATGGGCGCAAGGCCAATGCAGCGCTTGATTCAAGACACCATTCGCAAGGCCTTGGCCGACGAATTGTTGTTTGGCCGTTTGATTGATGGCGGCCGTTTGAGCGTTGACTTGGACGACAAAGACGAGGTGTTACTCGACATTCAGCCAACGCCTAAGAAAGAAGGGCGCAATTCAAAGTCGGAGCCACACGAGCCTGAAGAGGCCACGGCCAGTTAAGGCCATGACACGAAAAAAGCCGGATTTGTCCGGCTTTTTCTTAGCGTTTTCGGCCGCCCAATATCCCGCCTAAAAGCCCTCGAACAATTTCTCGGCCCACGCTAGAGCCAATGGTTCGAACCGCGGACTTCACCATGGCTTGTGCCAGGCCATCGTGTTTGGCACCCCTAGGGCCTGTGCGTCCAAATAAAACCTCGCCTAGGCCACCTAAAAGGGCGTTGCCGCCTTGTTCATTCGCAGAAGCAGGACTGTTCGAGTCGTTGCTGCCGGAGGCTTTGCTGGACGCGTCCGTTGAAGTTGTGGGGTGCGCCCCTTTGAGAGTTTCGTAGGCAGACTCTCGGTCAATGGTTTTTTCGTAAACGCCCGCGACCAATGAGTTGTCTATCAATGCTTTTCGTTGTTCGGGTGTGATGGGCCCCAATTGACTACCCGGCATCAAGACAAAGGCCTGCTGGGTTATGCCGGGCCGGCCTTTTTCGTCGAGGAAGCTGACCAAGGCTTCGCCCACGCCCAATTCGGTAATGGCTTTCTCAATGTCTAAATTTGGATTGGCACGCATGGTTTGGGCGCTGGCCTTCACCGCTTTTTGATCTCGTGGCGTGAAGGCACGCAGCGCATGCTGCACGCGATTGCCCAGTTGGCCCAAAACTGTTTCGGGCACATCCAGTGGGTTTTGGGTAACGAAATAAACGCCCACACCCTTGGATCGAATCAGCCGAACCAACAACTCCATTCGCTCTAGGAGCACCTTGGGTGCTTCATTGAAGAGCAAGTGGGCTTCATCAAAGAAAAATACCAGTTTGGGCTTTTCAGCATCGCCAATCTCTGGCAATTGCTCGAACAATTCAGACAATAACCAAAGTAGAAAGGTACCGTAGAGCCTTGGGGAATTCATGAGTTCGCTGGCACACAGCAGGTTGATGACGCCCTTGCCCTTGGCATCTGTTTGTAAAAAATCTTGGATGTTGAGCATGGGCTCGCCAAAAAACTTGTCGGCACCTTGGCTTTCAATTTCCAGCAAACCGCGCTGAATGGCGCCCACACTGGCCGCACTCACATTGCCGTATTCGGTGGTGAATTGGCTGGCGTTCTCGCCCACATGCTGGAGCATGGCGCGAAGGTCTTTAAGGTCTAGAAGCAACAAGCCTTGGTCATCGGCAATTTTGAAAACCAAGTTCAAAACCCCCGCTTGCGTGTCGTTCAGGTTCAGCATGCGACCCAACAGCAATGGCCCCATATCCGACACGGTGGCCCTGACCGGATGGCCTTGCTTGCCAAAAACGTCCCAAAGTGTGGTGGGGCAGCTTTGCAGAGCGGGTTCTTCCAGTTGCCGTTCTTTCAGAATGCCTTTGATTTTGTCGCTCAGACGGCCTGTTTGGCTAATGCCCACCAAATCGCCTTTGACGTCGGCCATGAAGACGGGCACCCCTTGATTGGAGAAGTTTTCGGCCAAAGTTTGCAAACTGACCGTTTTGCCTGTGCCGGTCGCCCCGGTTATCAGGCCGTGGCGGTTGGCCATTCCCATCAGAATGTGGCAATCTGTGGTTTGATTGCGGGCAATCAAGAGTTGATTTGGCATGAAAAAGGGTCCCCTCAACTAGAAAAGTAAAATCTCACCCTGTAGATTAAATCAACATCAAGGATTTTAAGATGGCTGGCCACAGTAAATGGGCAAATATTCAACACCGCAAGGGCAGGCAGGACGAAAAACGCCAGCGCGTGTGGACCCGGGTGGTTCGAGAAATCATGGTGGCAGCCAGAACAGGCGGCGGCGACCCCACGGCCAACCCCCGATTGCGTTTGGCCATAGAGAAGGCCAAAGCTGCCAACATGCCGGCCGATACCGTCAAGCGCAACATCGACAAAGCCACTGGCAATTTGGAAGGTGTGAGCTACGAAGAAATTCGATATGAAGGCTATGGCATTGGCGGCGCAGCCATCATTGTGGACACCATGACCGACAACCGCGTGCGCACCGTGGCAGATGTGCGCCACGCCTTTAGCAAACACGGCGGCAACATGGGAACGGAAGGCTCTGTGGCTTTTCAGTTTAAACACTGCGGCCAATTGATCTTTGCGCCAGGAACCTCTGAAGACAAAGTGATGGAAGTTGCCTTAGAGGCCGGTGCTGAAGATGTCATCAGCGATGAAGAGGGTGCGATCGAGGTCTTAACCAGCACAGCTGATTTTGAAGCTGTCAAAAACGCTCTGGAAACGGCTGGTTTTGCGGCTGAAATGGCCGAGGTGACCATGCGCGCCGAAAACACCATCGATTTGGTGGGCGATGATGCGGCCAAAATGCAAAAACTGTTGGATATTCTGGAAGATTTGGACGATGTGCAAAACGTTTTCCACAACGCAACCATTTCTGAATAAGGCTTGATCGATGAAAGTATTGGTAGTAGGTGGTGGCGGACGCGAACATGCACTAGCTTGGAAGTTGTCGCAATCTAAACGAATTCAAAAAGTCTATGTGGCCCCAGGCAATGGTGGAACAGCGCGCGATGCCAATTTATTCGATGTGCCCATCACCGATGTGCAGGCTTTGCGCAAATGGGCGCAGGAAGAAAAAATCGATTTGACCGTGGTGGGGCCTGAGGCGCCTTTGGCAGCGGGCGTGGTGGATGAATTTCGCGCACATGGCATGCGAATCTTTGGACCCACAAAAGCAGCCGCTCAGTTGGAAAGCTCGAAAGCTTTTTCCAAAGCATTCATGCAACGCCACGGCATTCCAACCGCCATTTACGAAACCTTTACGGACGCTGCGCTGGCGCATGCTTATGTCGACCAAATGGGCGCACCCATTGTGGTGAAAGCAGATGGCCTAGCAGCAGGCAAGGGCGTGGTGGTGGCCATGAACGCTGCAGAGGCGCACGAAGCCATTGATTTCATGTTGCTTGACAACGCATTGGGCGTGGTTCACAACGCAGGCGCAGACGGCGCTGCCTTACCACGCGTGGTGATTGAAGAGTTTTTGCAAGGCGAAGAGGCGAGCTTTATTGTCTTGTGCGATGGTAAAAATGTGGTGGCGTTGGCCACCAGCCAAGACCACAAGCGTTTGCTTGACAACGACCAAGGCCCTAACACGGGCGGCATGGGCGCTTATTCGCCAGCGCCCGTGGTCACGGCGCAAGTCCATGCACGCGCCATGCGTGAGGTTATTTTGCCCACCATCAAGGGCATGGAAAATGACGGCATTCCCTACACAGGATTTTTGTATGCCGGCTTGATGATTGACGAAAAGGGGCAACCCAAAACATTGGAATTCAATTGCCGCATGGGCGATCCTGAAACTCAGCCCATCATGATGCGACTGAAAAGTGACTTGGTCGATGTGATGCTGGCCGCGACCAGCGAAAAGTTAGACAGCGTGGAATTGGAATGGGACAGACGCACCGCGCTCGGTGTGGTGATGGCTGCCGCAGGCTACCCTCAAAATCCGCGCAAGGGTGATGTGATCACGGGTTTGCCCAAGGATGACCCTGAAGCCATGGTGTTTCATGCGGGTACGGTAGCCCAAGATGGCCAAACGATCACTTCAGGAGGCCGTGTTGTGTGCGTCACGGTGCTGGCAGATTCTGTGAAGCAAGCTCAGCAAAAGGCTTACGAAGTTGCCAAAGGCATCCACTTTGACGGACAACAATATCGGAAGGATATTGGTTTCAGGGCGATCAAATCGTGACGCTTATTTCAAAACAAAACCTCTCACAACCTGAATTAATTTCGGGCCCCCACCCTGTGCAGTTCAAAGGCCAAGCATGGGCGGCTTGGGTCTTGAAATTGATCGGCTGGCGGGTTGACTTTCATGGCTTGCCTGCATTGCAGGGCATCGCCATTGTTTACCCTCACACCAGCAACTGGGACTTTTGTACAGCGATGCTCTGTAAGTGGACCATGGGTTTCCCCATTCAATTTTTAGGCAAAGATTCTTTGTTCAAAATTCCACTCGTAGGTCGTTGGATTCGCTGGATTGGCGGCGTGCCCATTGATCGATCTTCTTCACAAGGCGCGGTGGGGGCGATGGTCAACGTCATTTCGCAGCATCAACGCGACGGCCAACTTTTGTGGTTGGGTTTGTCGCCTGAAGGCACGCGCAAACACACAGAGGGGTGGCGCAGTGGTTTTTATCAATTGGCCTTGGGTGCCAATGTGCCTTTGGCCGTTGTGCGGCTTGACTACGCCAAGAAAGAAATGAAGTTTGAAGGATTTTTCAAACTAACGGGTGATGTTGAAAATGACTACACCCTGATTCGCAAAATGTACGAAGGGGTGGAAGGTTTTCATATCGCGCAAGCCGCCCCTATTCGACCCATACCTCCTAAAGAATCGACCCCATAAGCGGCACGCTCAATGCCCATAGAAAGACGTCGCATGAATGCCAGTGAACCTCACACTCAAGCTCAGTTGGTCCGCCAATTTTTAATTCAAATGCAATCTAACATCACGCAGGCATTGCATGAGGTGGATGGCACTGATTTTGTGGTGGACGCTTGGCAAAAAGCGGAAGGTGAAATGTTGCAAGGCGATGGCATCACCCAAATTTTGGAAGGTGGGCCCGTGTTTGAAAGAGCGGGTTGTGGCTTCTCGCATGTCAACGGTCCCCAGTTGCCACCATCAGCAACGCAGCACCGACCCGATTTATCGGGTGCGCCTTTTGAAGCCATGGGCATGTCTTTGGTGTTTCATCCGCGCAATCCGTACGTGCCCACTGTGCACATGAATGTTCGCATGATTGTGGCCAAGCCTGTGGGCAAGCCACCCGTGGCATGGTTTGGCGGCGGTATGGACTTAACACCGTATTACGGATTTGAAGAAGACGCAATTCATTTCCATCAAACATGCAAAGAGGCAGTGTTGCCCTATGGCGCAGATTTACACCCGCGGTTTAAAAAATGGTGCGATGACTATTTCTTTTTGAAACACCGCAATGAAGCTCGCGGTGTCGGCGGTATTTTTTACGATGATTTTTCAGAACTGGGTTTTGAAAAAGGGTTTGCCATGATGCAAGACGTGGGCAATTCTTTGCTCAAAGCTTATATGCCGCTGGTCATGCGTCGCAAGGACACGCCTTATGGCGAGCGCGAAAGAGAGTTTCAACTTTATCGACGTGGACGTTATGTGGAGTTCAATTTGGTTTGGGACCGCGGCACGCATTTCGGTTTGCAGTCTGGCGGCCGCACAGAATCTATTTTGTTGTCTATGCCTGCATTGGTGAGTTGGTCATACAACCGAGTGGATGCGCCCGATTCTGCAGAAGCCCAATTGGCCAGCCAATTTTTAAAACCGAAGGATTGGGTTTGACAGTCAAACGCATCGGCATTTTGGGCGGTGCGTTTGATCCACCGCACTTGGCGCATGTGGCCATGGCAGAAGCCGCCATGGTGCAATTTCAATTAGATGAATTGCGTGTGATTCCAACAGGCGATGCTTGGCACAAAACGCGTGACTTAAGTCCTGCCGAACACCGGCTGGCCATGGCACGCTTGGCTTTTGGTCATTTAAAGCAGGTGGTGGTCGATGAGAGTGAACTGAATCGGCAGGGCCCTAGCTTCACCATCGATACATTGAAAGACTTGACTGCGCAACATCCCACAGCGCAATTCTTCATATTTGTGGGGGAAGATCAGGGCAAAGCCTTGGGAACATGGCGTGAAATCGAGGAAATTTCGCGGCAAGCTATAATTTGCGTCGCTCAACGCCAGATTCCAGAATTAACAAACACTGACGTTTCAAGCCATGACATCCCTACGCAAGCCTTGAAATTACCCAACTTGCCTCACAGTGCAACGGAAGTTAGAGCGCGGGTGGCTCATGGACAACCCATTGATGCGTTGGTCCCACAGACCGTTGCACTGTATATTCACCGCCATCACCTTTACCAGCCTTCACGATGACCGAAACTTCTGCCAAAAAAGACACCCAAAAACTTCAGCGAATCATTGTTGACGCGTTGGAAAATGTGAAAGCACAAGAAATTGTGGTGTTCGATACGGAGGAAATGTCGGCTCTTTTTGAACGTGTGATCATCGCCTCCGGTACCTCCAACCGTCAAACCAAAGCCTTGGCCGCCAGTGTGCGCGACAAGGTTCGTGAAGCGGGTTATCCCAAGCCTCGAATTGAAGGTGAAGACAATGGTGAGTGGATCATTGTGGACTGTGGCAGTGCGGTTGCGCACATCATGCAGCCCACCATTCGGACCTACTACAACCTTGAAGAAATTTGGGGCGATAAGCCCATTCGCTTGAAACTTGGTGCCCCCAAGCCTGCTGAGCCAGTGCGCAAGCCCGTCGCCAAGAAAAAGGCCAACGTCAGTGCAGGCCGTACGCCTACTCGCCGCGATTCAGTGCCCGTGGGCCCGATGGGTTCAGAAGCATTGAAACCGACGCGCAAAGCGCCTGTCAAATCTGCCGGTAAATCCAAGACTGCTGTCAAATCAAGCGCCAAACCTGCCAGCAAGCCAGCTTCAAAATCAGCCAATATGGCCAAGCCTAAATCCAAGCCAAAGGCGGCACCTAAAGCCGCAACGAAGGCTAAACCCAAAGCCTAAGCGTCATGAAACTGCTAATTGTGGCAGTGGGGCAGCGTGTCCCCGATTGGGCTCAAACAGCTTGGGACGATTACGCCAAACGCTTTCCGCCTGAACTCAAAGTTGAGTTGAAGGCCGTTAAAACAGAGCCCCGTGGTTCCAAAACGTATGAAACTTTGGTGGCGGCCGAGCGGCAACGCATTGAAGCTGTCATTCCCCGTGGCACGCGTGTGGTGGTTCTGGATGAGCGCGGCACCGCCTTGCGCACCACGGCTTTGGCACAAAGACTCACAGATTGGCAATTGGGCGGCGACGATGTGGCGCTCATCATCGGCGGCCCCGACGGTCTTGAGCCTGCCTTCAGAGATGCTGCGCACGAGCGTATTCGTTTGTCCGACCTCACTTTGCCGCACGCCATGGCCCGCGTGTTGCTAATTGAGCAGTTGTACCGCGCATGGTCGATCAATGCCAACCATCCTTATCACCGTGAGTAAATACAGCATGAAAAACTTTGTTTACTTGGCATCGCAAAGCCCAAGGCGCAGACAATTGCTGGAGCAAGTGGGGGTGCAATATGAATTGTTGTTGGCCTCATCTGAAGAAGATGCGGAGGCACTCGAAGTGACCTTGCCAGGCGAAGCGCCCTTGGCTTATGTGAAACGAGTGACCCATTTAAAGCTGGAGGCCGCTGTGCAGCGCATGAAAATTCGCGGCTTGCCCCATGCGCCGGTCTTGTGTGCTGACACCACCGTGGCGCTGGGCCGTCAAATACTGGGCAAGCCAGAAAACGAAAAAGACGCCTTGCGCATACTTCAAACTTTGTCGGGCCAAACACATCGAGTACTAACAGCGGTGGCAGTAGCCTCGGGTCGTCGTCGTTTGGCCAGCGTCTCAATTTCTCATGTTACTTTTGCAACCCTGAAGTTGGCCGACATGAAGGCCTATATCAATACCGGAGAGCCCATGGGCAAAGCAGGCGCCTATGGTGTGCAGGGCTTGGCGGCGGCTTATATTTCAAAAATAAAGGGCTCATACAGCGGCATCATGGGGCTGCCATTGTTTGAAACGGCTGAACTTTTAAAACAAATTTGAAGAAAAAATAAAGCAAGAGAAAATAGGGTGCGGCACCATTCTCTTGATTTCGACACGATTCAAAACTATCAGCAACCTGGTGCTGAGGAGGCTCTCGATGCCGATGAACCGCAAACATTGGAAAGAGGCATTCAACAAAATCTGGCGCATTTGAGTCCAACGGTAGAAGTGGCCAGCAATGAAGACGACCCTGACCGATTTGTAGAATACTTCTGCAACCAAAAGATGTAGAAATGAAGGATGACTTGTTTTCTAAGGTTTGGGGGTCAAGGCCCCAAGCTTGGGCCGCAAAAACGGATCGTTTAAATGCGACTCATTTTGACCCAAGACAGTGATTCCTGCCAGATCCAGACCGGTCTAGAGGCAAAATATGGACATGACTACTTCTGTGACTGTTCCCCTTTTTCTAACAGCTGCGTTTTACAAATTTGTTGACCTGCCGGACTACGCCGAACGCAGGGCGCCTTTGCTGGCCTTTTGTGAAGCACACCATGTGAAAGGCATTATTTTGTTGGCCAGAGAGGGCGTCAACAGCACCCTAGCGGGCGCACCTGAGGATGTTCACGCTGTGTTGTCTTATTTGCGCAGCGATCCAAAGCTGGCAGATCTAGAACATAAAGAATCTTTTGCAAACAAAGCGCCTTTTCACCGCATGAAAGTGCGCTTGAAAAAAGAAATTGTCACGCTCGGGGTGGAAGGCATTAGCCCCACAAAGCGTGTAGGGCAATATGTGAAGCCCGAAGATTGGAATGAACTCATTTCTTCACCTGATGTGGTGGTCATTGATACGCGCAATGATTACGAAGTGGAGATTGGCAGCTTCAAAGGTGCCGTTGATCCTGATATAAAAAGCTTCTCTCAATTGCCCGAGTGGGTGAAACAAGCTCAATCTTTGGAAGCCAAAAATGGCAAGAAGCCTCGCGTGGCCATGTTTTGCACGGGCGGCATTCGCTGTGAAAAGTCAACGTCACTCATGCTGGAAAACGGCTTTGATGACGTCTACCATTTGCAGGGTGGCATTTTGAAATACTTAGAATTGGTTCCGCCCGAACAAAGTTTGTGGGAAGGCGAGTGTTTTGTGTTTGACGAGAGAGTCTCTGTGAGTCATGGTTTAAAGCCTGGATCGCATGAACTCTGTCGTGCCTGCCGCGAACCTTTACCAGCGGACGCCAAAGCGTCAAGCTTGTTTGAATTGGGTGTCAGTTGCCCTCGCTGTCATGCACAAACCTCAGATGTTCAAAAAAATAGTGCACGAGAAAGACAAAAGCAATGGGAGATTGCCAAGGCCCGTCACATCAATCACATTGGCACGCCGCAGCGTCAAGAAAGGATTGCAGCATTGTTACCGCCCGATACCCCCATCTTGTATTCTTTCCGCCGATGCCCTTATGCCATGCGAGCGCGATTGGCCTTGTTGGCCAGCGGCATTCGCTGTGAAATGCGTGAAATAGCGCTGTCGCAAAAACCTGAAGGCATGCTTGCCGCATCCCCCAAAGGCACTGTGCCCGTCTTGGTTTTCAAAGACAAAGTGCTTGAGGAAAGTCTTGACATCATGCATTGGGCTTTAAGCCAGCACGACCCACATGCATGGTCAACCACAGGCACTTCAGTGGATGCTGATGCGCAGGCCTTGGTGCAACACTGTGATGGTGAATTCAAGAAAAATTTAGACCGCTACAAATACCCCAATCGCTACGAATTGCCAGATGGCTTGGCGCATCGAGATGCTGGCGCTGTATTTTTAAAAGAGCTCAACAGTCTATTATCTCAAGGTACCTATTTAATGGGTTCTAAATGGACTTGGGTCGATGCTGCGATTGCGCCATTTGTGCGGCAATTTGCCAGAACCGATCGTGATTGGTTTGATGCGCAACGTTGGTCAGCACTTCAAACTTGGCTGGACAATTTTGAACAGTCAGCGGCTTACATTAGCGTGATGCACAAATACAAAGTTTGGCATCACGATGCCAAGCCCGTAGCTTTTCCAGCCACCCCTTCAATAAACTGAGTGGTTAGTTCAACCTGAGTGACTGGAAGCATATGGCCGCCTGAAACCACTGTGATGTCTGCGCCAGAAATGCGGGCAGGCAAGTCTTCGCCATTGTGTTTGCAATCTAAGACGCGGTCTTCACGACCAAATAAAACACTCACCGGTGTTTTAATGTTGGCGTAGGCTTCCTCAATAGCGGGCATGCTCCATTTTGCATTTTGCAAATCACTGCAGGCTGTGATAAAGGTCTGAGGCTTGAGGGCAAAAATGCCACCGCCGCGTATGGCAAAGTCTTTAGGTGCTCTTTCAGGCCCAAAGATGACTTTGATACTCACAGACATTCGATAGAGGGTGATAGGAATGGCTAAGGTCCAGGCCAAGATTGTCCGAACAAAAGGCGAATAAATATCGAGGGCTTTGAAAAAGGGAAGCGTTTCTTCTGCGAAGTGAGTCCAAGGCGCAATGAGTGCCAGGGCCTTTACTTTTGCAGAATGTCTTTCGGCAATGGCCAATGAAATAGCGCCGCCCAAGGAGTGCCCTACAAACACGGCAGACTCAATGTGGAGGTGGTCTAACAAACTCACAATGGTGTCGGCTTGTGCTTCCAGGCTGGCATCGGCGTGGGCGGCGCGTTTGGAATAACCATAGCCGGGCCGATCGACGCTGATCACGCGATAGTTTTGAGACAAAGGCTTGGACACGCCATAGGTGAAGCTTTGCAAACTACCCCCTAAACCATGAATTAAAACAATGACCGGGCCTTCGCCTTGGTCCACGTAATGAAGTTGGGTCGTTCCTAAATTGGCAAATTTGCCCGCAGGCGGTAAATACTGCTTGGCCTTTTTGTTTGAAAAAGCGGCAAACAAAACCAAACCCACCACGATCATGAACAGCAAAAATAAAATCCAAAGCGCTAACATTGATTGACCTCGAAATGGGTAAGACTGAATTAGCTGAATTGCATGACGCCATCGTTCAGGCGTCCATATTTAATGAGAAGGATATCTTTTAAATAGTTTTGGTTCAGCTGCCACGGTGCGCGAGTGCCTTGCTTGGGCAAGACATTTCGAGCGCGTTGTACGTAGCCTGATGTAAAAGACAGGTAGTCCTGCTCTTGGACGTCACTGTCTTTCAAAGGTACCGCTTTTTTGTAACCATGCTTTTGCATGTAATTCAGAAGGCGACAAGTGTAAATTGATGTGAGATCTGCTTTCAAAGTCCAGGAGGCGTTGGTATAGCCAAAGGTCATGATGGCATTGGGCAAGTCCGACAGCCACATGCCCCGATAGGCCATGGCTTGCGATGCTTGATAAGCTTTGCCATCCACCTGAATTTGAACGTCACCCAAAATGTTCATGGTTAAACCTGTGGCTGAAACAATGATGTCGGCCTCCAGAAATTGACCGCTGTTAAGTTGCAGACCTTTTGCAGAAATGGACTGGATGGTGTCAGTCACCACGCTGGCTTGGCCGGCTCTAATTTGTTTGAAGAGATCGCCATCGGGCACCACGCACAGTCGCTCGTCCCAAGGCTTGTATTTGGGAGAGAAGTGTTGTGCGTCGGTTTCAGAGCGAAGTTGTTTGGCTGCCATACTGACCAAATATTTCTTCACTAATTCTGGTTTTTTTCTGGCCAGCTGATAGGTCAACATACCCATGAGTACATTTTTGGCGCGTGTCAGTTGATACGCCAATTTCAGGGGCAAGTATTTCTGCAAGCTCAGAGACAACGAATCTTCACCAGGCAGAGAAATCACGTAAGTTGGCGATCTTTGAAGCATAGTCACATGCGCTGCCGTCTTGGCCATTTCTGGTACCAAGGTCACGGCGGTTGCACCACTGCCTATGACCACCACTTTTTTCTGAGCGTAATTTAAACCCTCAGGCCAAAACTGGGGGTGAATCCATTGCCCTTGAAAGTTGGCTAGGCCTGGGAATTCTGGTTGATAGCCTTTTTGGTAGCTGTAATAACCGCAACAAAAATACAAAAACCGGGCTTTTAAAACAACTGGGGTGTTGACGCCACGTTGCTGGGCTGTGACGGTCCAACAAGATTCTTCGGTAGACCAAGAAGCGTGAGTGACGGAATGGCCATGCCGAATATGCGGTGTGATGTCGTTTTCGTCGGCAGTGCTTTGAATGTAGGCGCGAATGGTTGAGCCATCGGCAATGGACTTGTGATCAACCCAAGGCTTGAAGGCATAGCCCAAGGTGTACATGTCGGAGTCAGAGCGAATACCAGGATAGCGAAACAGGTCCCAAGTGCCGCCAATGGCATCTCTTGCTTCCAAAATACACCAGGTTTGTTGGGGGCAGTGCATTTGCAAGTGCCTGGCGGCACCAATGCCAGACAAACCTGCGCCAACGATGAGAACATCGAACATTCAGATTCCTAGACTTTCCAAAGTGACCAAACCCTTGGGTGTTTGAAAAGTGGCAATGATATTCGCAGAACCTTCTGAAATTGGGATATTTTTCAAATGAATGGCTTCAAAAGCTTCTTGAAGTTTGTTGGCACTAGGGTGCGCTACCGACAAGCTCTTGAGCGAGACACCTGATCGGGGCAAGTGATTGCGCGGATGAAGTTGCATGGGGTCGGCGGCTTCTGGTTTGCCCCATTGAATGAGGGTGGGCAGAGTACCGTTGAACAAACGGTCGCCATCTGGGCGAACCGTAATTTGCCATTGCAACAACCCTTTGGGCGTTTTGCGGCTGGCATGAATGACGGCCCCTCGGTCAATGCCTTGTGCTTTCCAAGCATGACGGGCGTCTTGAATGTTGTTTGTGTTGGCCACAAAGTGAATGAGGCGCGGAGAATTGACCAACTCTAATTGAAGGGGTTTGTTGTCTAAGTCAAACCATCGTGTGGGCGGTGGTTTTTTTTCAATCACTGCATCTGGATTGATGGCAATGATTTCCAAATAGGCCACAGAAAATGCAGGCGTGGCAATTTTAAAAAGACGGTTGTGTGTGCCGTATTTTTCATGCTCACCCCCTGCATCGGGTGTAATACCAAAAACAGACTCGCACCACTCAATGCCTTGTTGCAAACTGTGGGCTGCAACCACCAAATGATCAATTTGACTTTTCATCAAGCGGCTTCAAAGTCGATTTGAACTTTCAAAGATTTCGATTTGTCGCAGGCCAAGTCAAACGCCTCGACCGCTTTGTCCATGGGCAAAATGCCAGTGATCACCGGCTTGCCATTGATGAGCCCTTCATTCAAAAACTGAACGGCTGTGGCAAATTCAGCGTGGAAGCGGAAGGTGCCGCGTAATTCTATTTCTTTGGCCACCAATTGCGTCATGGGCAAGCTCATGTCGCCGCCCATACCCACAGAGACCAAAACACCGCGCGGCATGATGACATCGAGGCCCGCACGCAAGGCGGGCTCGCTGCCAGAGGCTTCAAACACCGTTTCAAATTGACCTTTGTCGACTTTGTATTTGTCTAGCAATTCAGGTTGTGTTTTTAAATTGATGGTTTCGTCAGCACCCATTTCTTGGGCACACTTCAATGGCAAATCGGCAATGTCGGCAGCCACAATGCGCGCAGCACCTGCGCGGCGCAGTGCACCAATGAGTAAGGATCCAATGGGGCCACAGCCCGTGACAAAAACTTGCTTGCCCAACACACCGCCCGCACGTTGTATGGCGTGCAAGCCCACAGACAAGGGCTCAGCCAACGCGGCCTCTGACAGACTTAAGTGTTTGCCAATGGGATGGGCTTGGTATCCTTCGATGATGAGCTGCTCAGCAAACGCGCCTTGAATGTGAGGGAAGGGCATGGCACTGCCAAAGAAGCGCATGTGCAAGCAATGGTTTTGCTGGCCTAATTGGCAAAATCGGCAACTGCCGCAAGGTCGTGACGGTGAGATGGCAATGCGTTGACCCAGCGTGAGGTGTTTGACGTTGGCACCCAAAGCATCGACCACGCCCGAAATTTCATGGCCTAAAGCCATCGGTTGTTTGATTCGAACCGTGCCAAAACCGCCGTGTTGGTAGTAATGCAAGTCAGAGCCACAAATGCCGCCAAAGGCCACCTTGACGCGCACTTGGTCTGCCCCCATGGCGGGTAATTCAGTGGTTTCGATTCTTAAGTCCTTGGCGGAATGACAGATCAGGGCGCGCATGTAAAAACCTTTAACGTGAAGACTTAGAGTGTAGCGGTGACGCCGCCATCGACATACAAGATGTGGCCATTGACGAATTTAGAGGCATCGCTGGCTAAAAACACCGCTGCACCGCCCAAATCTTCTACATCACCCCAGCGCCTGCTGGGTGTGCGCCCAACTAACCAACTGGAAAACTGAGCGTCTGCCACCAATTTTTGATTCAGTTCTGTTTTGAAATAACCCGGGCCTAAGCCGTTGACGTTGATGCCAAACTGACCCCAATCAATGGCCATGCCTTTGGTGAGCATTTTGACGGCGCCTTTGCTGGCGGTATAGGGTGCAATGCCGGGGCGGCCCAACTCGCTTTGAACAGAACAAATGTTGATGATCTTGCCTTGGCCCCGCGGGATCATTTTTTGCGCCACAGTTTTGCCCACATAGTAAACACTGTCTAGGTTGGTGCGCATGAGGGTATGCCAATCGTCATCGGCATATTCGTGCAGAGGGTTGCGAATTTGCATGCCCGCATTGTTGATCAAAATATCAAGCGCACCCAAACTGCTCTCAATGTGATTGACGGCATTGGCAACCGCTTTGGCGTCAGTCACATCAAAAACTGATTCACTGATTTTCAGGCCTTCTGCTTGAAGGGCTTGTGCTGCGCTTGCAACTTTTTGAGCGTGACGACCATTCAGAATGACGTGCGCACCGGCTTCACCCAAAGCGCGAGCCAGTGCAAAGCCGATGCCAGCGGATGAGCCCGTGATCAGAGCAAGCTTGCCGTTCAATTGAAAGGTATTTAAGACTGTCATTGTTTAACTCGATAAACACTTATAAAATTTCACTAGTGTCCGGTTAAAAATTGAATAAATTCAACTGGTTATCGTTGTCAGCATTATCGATTGAGTTTCGATCGAGCTGCAAGGCCCTAGAAACCTCGGTTTTCTCGAATACCGAGACCGACAAGATCTGTAACAAAGTGTAGAGCGAGGCGTTCAATTGAAGTTCTTTCTTAACAATGGCGATGAGCACGTAGGTGGACACGGCGCACCAGATTTGCGTCTTGACCGCGTTCTCGCTGTTGCCAAGAAACTTCTTGATGCGCAGGTGCTGTTTGATCCATTTGAAAAACAATTCCACCTGCCAGCGGCTTTTGTACAACGCAGCGATGGTCAAGGGTGGCAAGGTCGTGTTGTTGGTCAGGAAGACCAAAGTTTGTTTGGTTGTTGGGTCCTTGAACCGGATACGGCGCAGGTGTTCGGGGTAGTCTTTGGCAATGTAGTGCCCGTTCAGTGCAATGGATTGATCGCAGATGAT
>CANKBG010000040.1 GCA_947479935.1 Comamonadaceae bacterium | reverse complement strand
GGCCGTGGCGAGCGCATGCGGCCTCTCACAGACAGCCTGCCCAAACCCATGTTGTCGGTCCAAGGAAAGCCGCTGATTCAATGGCACATGGAGGCGTTGGCCAAGGCGGGGCAACAGCATCAATTGATCAACACCGCTTGGCTTGGGCCTCAAATTGAATCACACTTTGGTTTAAATCCTGATTTGCCTGAGGCGGGGCGCCTTAGGTTGAAATACTCCCACGAAGGTAAAGACTTTGGTTATGCCCTCGAAACAGCGGGCGGTATTGTGCGAGCGCTGCCCTCTTTGGCGCCCGTCTTTTGGGTGGTGGCGGGTGACATTTATGCGCCTGAGTTCAACTTTGCCTCCCATCAAATGGATGAATTTCAGCGGGGCGACAAATTGGCACACATTTGGTTGGTGCCCAATCCGCCCCACAACCTGGGCGGTGATTTTGGCCTGTCTACAGAGGGCTTGGCGCTCAATTTGGCAAAGCCCGCTAATTTATTCACTTTCAGCACGATCGCTTTGTACAAACAAGAATTTTTTGCACCGATCCTCACGGGCATGCCTGTGGGCAACCCGCAAGGTAAAGCGGCGCCCCTGGCACCCCTTTTGCGCGCAGCCATGGACCGTGGGCAAGTCAGTGCCAGCCTTTACACCGGTTCGTGGACCGATGTGGGTACCCCTGAGCGTTTGCGGGAATTAAATCAAAAGTCGGCCGCACCTTAAACTCTTTGAAAACCTCGATGGGTCAACCAACATGACATTCAATTCAAACATCTATGCAAAACGACGTGCGCAATTGGCTTCGCAAATGGCGGCCCAAGCGCCTCATAGCATTGCCATTATTCCAACAGCACCTGAGCAACAACGCAATCGCGACAGTGATTTTCTGTACAGACATGACAGCTATTTTTATTATCTAACCGGCTTTACGGAGCCCAATGCTTGGCTGGTTTTAAGCTCGGATGGCCAAGCGAATTTATTTTGCCAACCCAAAGACTTGGAACGAGAAATTTGGGATGGCGTGCGCTTAGGCCCCGAAGCCGCCCCTGCTCAACTGGCCGTTCAAGAGGCATGGCCAGTGTCTGCGCTGGATGCCAAACTGCCCGCTTTGCTGGAAAATAAATCAGTGGTTTGGTATCCGTTTGCCACGCACAAAGATTTATCTGCCCGCATCGAAACAGGGTTGAATGCGGTGCGCGCCCGTGTGCGATATGGCGCACTGTGCCCAGAGCAGCAAAGAGATGTGTGTGGTATTTTGGATGAGATGCGTTTGGTGAAAGATGCACACGAATTGGACGTCATGCGCCGTGCATCGCAGATCAGTGCAGGCGGACACATTCGCGCCATGAAGCGTTCTGCGGCCATGTTGCGTGCAGGCCAAGACGTTCGTGAATATCACTTAGATGCCGAACTGTTGCACGAGTTTCGTCAGCATGGATCACAATACCCAGCGTATGGCTCTATCGTGGCAGCTGGCGCCAATGCTTGTGTTTTACACTACCGCGCCGATGCGGCGCCCATTTTGAATGGCGATTTGGTGTTGATTGATGCGGGCTGCGAATTGGACGGCTATGCCAGTGACATCACGCGCACATTTCCAGCCAATGGCAAGTTCAGCTCTGCGCAGCGCGAACTCTACGATTTGGTGTTGGCCTCACAAGACGCCGCCATTGCAGCCACACACGAAGGAGCTCGGTTTGTGGACCCTCATGAAGCCACTGTGAAAGTTCTGGCACAAGGCATGTTGGACGTGGGCCTCTTAGACGCCAACAAAGTGGGTCATGCCCAAGACGTGATTGCGAACAGAAGTTATTTCCAGTTTTACATGCACCGCACGGGGCATTGGCTGGGCATGGATGTACATGACTGCGGAAGCTATGTGGAGCCCTTAGAGGTGGGCACATTCAGTGAACGCAAAGACCCCTTGAGTGGTGAAATTATCAAAGACAGGCCCAGCCGAATTTTGCGACCTGGCATGGTTCTCACCATTGAACCTGGCATTTATGTGAGGCCAGCCCCAGGCGTGCCTGAGCGTTTCCACAACATTGGCATTCGCATTGAAGACGATGCGGTGGTCACTGCCAAGGGTTGCGAGTTGATTACACGCGGTGTGCCTGTGAAGGCAGATGAAATTGAAGCCTTGATGCGCGCTTAATGAATAAGTGCGGACTAAAATGAGCTAAACCAGAACTTGAGCCTCCTTACCCATAGTGAGGCAGTTCGTGCCAAACAGGAGACAACTCATGCCCACCTTCAACGCTGAAGAAAGACGCGCACAATTGCGTCGCGCGGCTCTCGAATATCACGAGTTCCCTACGCCTGGCAAAATTTCAATTGCAGCCACCAAGCAATTGGTGAATCAACACGATTTGGCCTTGGCCTACTCACCTGGTGTGGCGGCCCCCTGCGAAGAAATAGTCAAAGACCCCGCCGCTGCTTTCAAATACACCAGTCGCGGCAACTTGGTTGGCGTGGTGACCAACGGCACAGCGGTGCTGGGCTTGGGCGACATTGGCCCCTTGGCTGGCAAACCGGTCATGGAGGGCAAGGCGGTTCTGTTCAAGAAGTTTTCTGGCATCGATGTTTTCGACATTGAGATCAATGAAAAAGACCCTGAAAAATTGGTTGAAATCATTGCGTCTTTAGAGCCTACTTTTGGCGGCATTAATCTTGAAGACATCAAAGCGCCCGATTGTTTTTATGTGGAGCGCAAATTACGCGAACGCATGAAAATTCCCGTCTTCCACGATGACCAACATGGCACGGCCATCACCGTGGGCGCGGCTATCTTGAATGGCTTGAAGGTGGTTGGCAAAGATCTCGACAAGGTCAAGTTGGTGACATCGGGCGCGGGTGCAGCTGCTTTGGCGTGCTTGGGCTTGTTGGTGAAGTTGGGCATTCCGCGCGAAAACATTTGGGTGACCGACTTGGCGGGCTTGGTTTACGAAGGCCGCACCGAGTTGATGGACGAAGACAAAATTCAGTTTTCACAAAAAACCTCGCAACGTACTTTGGCAGAAGCCATTGAAGGGGCAGATGTATTTTTGGGATTGTCTGCGGGCGGCGTCTTAAAGCAGGACATGGTGAAGAAAATGGCGGCCAAGCCTTTGATCTTTGCGCTGGCCAACCCCAACCCAGAAATATTACCGGAGGAAGTGAAGGCCGTTCGCGACGACGCCATCATTGCCACCGGACGCACCGATTACCCCAATCAAGTGAACAATGTTTTGTGCTTTCCCTATATTTTCAGGGGCGCATTGGACTGCGGCGCAACCACCATCACGCAAGCCATGGAAATTGCCGCGGTATACGCCATTGCAGAATTGGCGCAAGCCGAACAAAGCGAGGTGGTGGCTGCAGCATACGCCGGCGAGCCCTTGGTGTTTGGCCCAGAGTACTTAATTCCCAAACCGTTTGACCCTCGCTTGATGATCAAAATTGCACCCGCTGTTGCACAAGCGGCGGCGGAGAGTGGCGTGGCATCACGACCCATTGCAGACATGGAAGCTTATCGCGAGCGTTTGCAAAGCTTCGTTTACGCTTCTGGCACCACCATGAAGCCGATTTACACGGCTGCCAAGTTGGGCTTGAAAAAACGCGTGGCTTACAGCGAAGGCGAGGAAGAGCGCGTTTTGCGTGCGGCTCAAATAGTGTCTGATGAAGGTTTGGCCCGCCCCACTTTAATTGGCCGCCCCGCCGTCATTGCAGAGCGCATTGAAAAATTTGGTTTGCGTTTGAAAGAAGAGTTGGACTACGACATTGTGAATGTTGAGGAAGACTCACGTTACCGTGATTTCTGGCAAACCTATCACCGCATGACGGAGCGCAAAGGCATTACGGTCCAAGTTGCGAAGATTGAAATGCGCCGTCGGTTGTCGCTGATTGGCGCTATGCTGCTGCACAAAGACGATGTGGATGGCCTCATTTGTGGCACATGGGGAACCAATGCCACGCACTTGCCTTACATAGACCAAGTCATTGGAAAGCGCCCTGGCGTCAATACCTTTGCGTGCATGAACGGCCTGCTTTTGCCCAATCGACAAGTGTTTTTGGTGGACACGCATGTGAACTACGACCCAACGGCCGAACAATTGGCTGAAATTACGGTCATGGCGGCACGCGAAATGAAACGATTTGGCATTCGGCCCAAAGTCGCATTGCTGTCGCACTCAAATTTTGGAACTTCCAACGAGCCCAGCGCCATCAAAATGCGCCAAACACTGGCCTTGTTACAAAGGGATGCCCCGTGGTTGGAGGTGGACGGCGAGATGCACGGCGACATAGCGCTGGACGGTGAAGCCCGTGCCCTTCAGATGCCCAACGGCACGCTTCAAGGCGATGCCAATCTCTTGGTCTTGCCCAACATCGATGCCGCCAACATCTCTTACAACCTGCTGAAAACCGCAGCTGGCGGCAACATCGCAGTCGGCCCCGTTCTTTTGGGCGCCGCCAAACCCGTTCATATCCTCACTCCCAGCGCCACCGTGCGTCGTATTGTGAACATGACTGCTTTGACGGTGGCGGACGCTAACGCCATTCGTTAATTCCTACTTAGAAATCCCCTTTATTGGGGAAAGTACTTGCATTTTTTTGCGCATTGCGGCAAACTAGCGCCTTCGAATTTCCGGGTTTACCCGAGGATTTTGAGGGTTGGAAATGGGTTTGTAGCGGTATGTCTCAGGGGTTCCATGCGTCAAAAGTCGCTTCGTTTTGCGGCTCTAGCCGTTAGTTTTGGGCTCTTATTTGCGTCTTGCACGAATTTGGTGCAAGCCAAATCGGTTCCTGATGTCGCTGTCTCCGCACCCATCGCTTTACAAGAGTTGCCCAAAGAGGGTCAAGAAACCTATCAGCTCATCCTTCAGGGTGGGCCTTTTCGGTACGAAAAGGATGGTGTGGTTTTTGGCAATCGAGAGCGGCAATTGCCCCAAGCGAAGCGCGGTTTTTACCGCGAATACACCGTCAAAACTCCGGGTGAAAAGAGTCGTGGTGCCCGACGAATTGTGTGTGGAGGTGAAGAACCTCGCTTGCCAAAACAATGTTTTTATACGCAAGACCACTACACAAGTTTTCGGGAGATTGTGAAAACGCCCTAATCAGCGTCGCCACCGTTGAAATGCGTTATGAGATGAGTGTTTGCATGCAGGCACTCGGTGTTTGTCAATAAAAGCCCCAAAGGCTGGTTAAAAAATTAGAGAGTGAGAACGGCGATGTACAAGCCAATTCGACAGGACCAAGAAACACCTTTGAAGGGTGTTCGTCCGAATATCGTTCAGTCGATTCGTGCCTTTCGCGTGAGCGATTTGCAAGAAGCAGCACAAGGTTTAGGGCAACACTTTTTGTATGCCAATTTGTCGTCTGCCCAAAGCAAACAAGATGTACTCGATTTGATTGCGGGCCAGTTCACATTGCCGTCGCACTTCGGCAAGAATTTTGACGCTTTGTACGACAGCATGACCGACCCTCTGCACAAATCGGGACCTCAGCCTGGTTTCATTGTGGTTTTGGAGCAAATTCCTGCTAACGTCAAATTTGACAAAGAAGCAAGAGAGCAATTGCTCGACATCTTCCGCGACACCGCCGACTACTGGGGTGACCGCAAGGTGCCTTTCCGTTGCTTTTATTCTTTCTCAGTGGCGCGCGCAGCAACTGCTGGCGCAGAGCGTCCCATTGAAACAGCCCCTGAACTCGACGCGGATGGCGTGGAAGTGGTGGTTGAAGAAGGCGAGAAAATGCCCACAGACAAGTTGGTTGATGTGTCGCCATTGGCACTGCGCATGAGCAGCCCCTTCAATGCTGGTTACTGGTTGGCTGCGGCTTAATTAAAAAACCAAAGCGCGCTGTCCATCAAAGTGCAACGGCCTCTGGGCCCTTGCACTTTTTTCTTGTCTGCTAAACGCTGCTCAGGCTTTGAGCTTGGGCGTTCAATGCCAACGCCAAATCAAGATACTCTTGAACAGGGACCTCTTCTGCTCTGCGCTGGACATCAAAGGGCCCTGCAAAATTTCTTTCGGTGAGCCACACGCCTAAAGTGTGGCGCATCAATTTACGCCGTTGACTGAAAGCCACTTGAACCAATTTTTCTAACAGCTTGGGCTCGATGGGTGCAGGTTTAGCACGCGGCACCATTCTGACGACGGCACTGTTAACCCGCGGCGGTGGGTCAAAACTTTCGGGTGGCACAAAAAGAACATTTTCCATTTCATAACGCCATTGCAACATGACAGACAGCCGTCCGTAATCAGAGGTTGAAGGTGAAGCAACCATGCGATCAATCACTTCTTTTTGCAGCATGAAGTGCTGATCTTCTATCACCTGCACATGCTCAAGCAGGTGAAACAAGATGGGGGTTGAAATGTTGTACGGCAAATTGCCGACAACGCGTAATTTTTGGCCTGCGGCCAGCTGGGTGAAATCAACTCTCAACACATCAGACTCAAGCACTGTGAGTTGCTTTTGAAGGCGAAGACGCGAGGCTAAATCGCGGTCCAACTCAATCACTGTAAGGTGACCCAAGCGCTTCACCAAGGGCTGAGTGAGCGCCGCTAAACCAGGCCCAATTTCAACCATCGGCTGGCCAAGCTGTGGGTCAATGGCGTCGACGATGGCATCAATGATGCCGCCATCCGATAAAAAATGTTGACCAAAGCGTTTGCGCGGAATGTGTTTCATTGAGGCGGGTCGCGCAGTTCAACATAGGCGCGACCACGCAGCTCTTCTACCCAAGCAGAGTACATTTCAGCAATTTTCTTTTCGCGCAATTGACTGCGAACCATTTCACGTTGTTCTCGTACTGAAATAGGCGTTTCTCGTCGCTCCAATACTTGAATCAGGTGCACACCAAAACGTGAGACCAAGGGGTCACTGATTTGACCGGGACGCAAGCGACCCATGACATCTTCAAACTCAGGCACAAATTGCCCAGGGCTTGCCCAACCCAAGTCGCCACCAGCAGGCGCACTGCCGTCTTGAGAAAATTGACGGGCCAGGTCGGCAAAGTCGGTGCCACCTTCGATTCTTTGCTTGTAGCCTTGCAAGCGATTGCTCGCGGCAGCTTCAGACAGGTCATTGGTGACGCGGAGCAAGATGTGGCGCGCACGAGTTTGCGAAATCATGGCGTTGCTCATTTCACTTTGCTTTTTGTCCAGCACCTTCAAAATGTGAAAACCTGCACCTGATCGAATAGGCTCAGAGATATCGCCTTTGCTCAAAGACTGTGTGCCTTCTAGAAACAGGCTGGGGTAGCGGTCGGCGGCTCGCAAACCCATCTCGCCGCCGTTGGCGCCTTTGTCAGCGGCTTGGGAGAAAGTCAAAGCCAAAGCCGCAAAACTCTCACTATTTTTAGCGCGCTGAGAGACTTGCTTTGCCTTAACTTGTAACTCAGCGACCTCTTTGTCAGATGCGCTTTCGGGGACTGCAATCAAAATCATGGCCAAGTTCAAATCGAACTGAGTGCTGACGGCGGTTTTGCCTGATTGTTGACTTTGGATGTACTGTTCAACGTCGGTATCAGACACGCGTGCGCGGTTGTCGACCTCGCGTTCGCGAAAACGGCTGATCATCATTTGACTGCGCAATTGTTCTCTGAAAGCGCCCACACTCAAACCTTCTAGTGCCACTCGTTTGTAGAGTTCCGCTTTGGAAAGTTGGTTTTGCCGTGCAATGGTTAACTCTGTCTGATCTATTTCTGTATCGTCAATTCGAATGCCGTTTTCCCGCGCTTGCTGAAGCTGTGCTTTTTCATTGATCAATTGATCTAAGGCTTGCTGCGTCAGTCCGCTGGCGCTGGGGGCGGGTTCGCCTGATGCAGATTGTTTTTCAAGTCTCAACTTGAGATTTTGAACTTCATTGTTTGTAATGGGTTCGGAATTCACGACGGCCACAATGAAGTCAACAGGGCGCGTTTTGACGGGGCCTTGAGCATTCGCCGAATTTGCAAAATTCATTGAACCCAAGATACCGAGAGTCAAGCTCATGCAGATCAGAGCAGGCCGCATTCGGCGTGGTGTGAGGCCAACGTTCAAGTCCTCTGAGGGCTTCAGTGTTGTCAATGAAAAGAAATTAGTCATAAGTGTTGAATCTGCTGGTTGGCGCCAAGTCTTCTCGGAGATATTGGTAACGGGGGATATTGTCGCGCAATGTTTTCAAAGGGCTCGAGCCGACTCGCGCTAAGCCCACAAATTCGAGCTGGAACAAAATTCGACTTCGAGAGGTGCTGGTGGTGCTTTGCAAACGCTCATAAACCACACGCCCAAGCCAGCAACCCGAGTCATATTCAAAACCCAGCAATGTATCGACCATTTTGCGGTCTTTCAAGCTGAAGTTCATGCGCCCCACGCTGTACCAACGGTCAACCCCTAAACCTTGGCCGGGTGTCAGCACGGTGCCAAGAGGGTTGGAGGGCTCCTCTTTTGCAAAAGAAAAGTCACGCAAGGGCCACTGCCAGCCGACATCGATTTGCTCGCTTTGATCGCGGGTCAGGCGGTAAGCTGTGTTGATCACGCGATAGGGCGTGGGGTTGTACCGGGTGGTTAGCGTGGTGCGGGTTGTACGATGGGTCTGTGCGTCAAATTGCAAGGTGGAATCAAAAGTCCAACGATTGTCCCAGCGCACACCAGCACCTAACAAAATATCACTGAAGCCTGAGGCCACAGGCAATTCACCCGGCAGGCGCACCAACTGATCGGAGAAGCGATAGCGTTGCGCAAAACCAAAGCGCGCCAACTCGGCGCCTGTATCGGTGTCAAACAAGCGACTGTTCACACCGAGCGTGACCAGATTGTTGTCGGCTATCCGGTCTTGACCCACATAAGGATTTTCAGAATAAATGGTCGTCAGGTTAAAGTCTGTTGCGCCGCTGTCATAGCTGGGAAGCTGGCTCTGGTCCTTGTAAGGCGTACGGACAAAAAATGCTCGAGGCTCTAAGGTTTGCCTGAGGCTGCGGCCAAAGAAAGAGGCGTCACGCTCGTAAACCAAGCCGGTGTCTAAACTGTAAGTGGGCAACAAGCGATTGGATTCCAATTGGCCATTGCCAAGAGGCGTGTCCAACTGATAGCGAGTGCCATGCATTTGAATTTTGGGAATGATGAAGCCCCAAGGTTTGAGCCAAGGGCGACTGATTTGTGCTGCCGCAAAACTTCGCTGACCATTGCGCAAGACCGTGCTGGCGCCGCCTGGAATTTGACTGTAGTCAGCCTCAAAGCGGGTGGTATCTGCCGTTAAACCAAAGTCAAAACCACTCACATCCCATTTGTTGTAACGCGCCAAAATTTGAGGCGACCTGTCGTAAGGGGGTGTGATGGGGGAACTCACATCTTGCAAGGTTTGAAATTTCAAAACCTGCGTCATCATGGACAAGTCGCCCTGTGCCCAATGAAGGCTGCCCGAAGCAGGCAGTAGGCGCTGCGTTAAAGACAAACCTGCACGAGGAAAATCGCGCCAATAATTGTTGTCACTCACGCGGTTTAAGTTGACATTGACACCCAGCCTGCCCAGAACAGTGTTGCCAGTGTCAATGCCGCCGATGTGTTGCGCAGACAAGCCCCATCGAGACTGTTGCCGGAGGGTGTCATGGGGCATGACATTGAAACGAGTTTGACCCTGACTGTCTGGCTCTAAATATCGAAACTCTGAATCAAGCGCGACGCCCCGCTTGGTCATCACGGTGGTGGTTAAAGTGGCATCACGGTTGGGGGCAATGTCCCAGTAATAGGGCGAGGACACCTCAATCCCGCTGACGGTATCAATGCCAATTAAGGGGGCCAACAAGCCAGACTGCCGTGAGTTGTTGAGTGGAAAAGTGAGGGAAGGCGCCGCCAAGATGGGCACGTCTTTGAAACGCAGCTGCAAATCCTTGGCTTGAATCGTGTTGTCCTCTTCATTCACCTGAAGGCTTGCGGCTTTGAGAACCCATTCAGGAAGCCAGCTCGGGCCTGGCTGGCGCGAGCAGGTGGTGTACGAGGCGTTTCGAATGATGGCGCGCTGCGAATCAAGGAACTCAATTTCGGAAGCTTCGCCATGCCCACCCCCTTTAATCAAGATGAAGTCTGGTTTTAAAAACTTACCTTGAAAAGAATCGGCTTGCAAAGTCAGGGAGGGTCCTTGAAAAACATTGCCCTCCCGCGTGATCTTGACTTGCCCTTGTGCCTTGAGCATATCCTGAGACTGGTCGTATTCAATGCGTTGAGCTTTGACCGTCAGGCCTTGTTTGCGCAAAAGGGCGTCGCCCTCTATGACCAAGTCTAAGTCGGGCCGCGCATCGACGCGTTGTCCGGACACAAAAACGGGCGATTGTTTGCGCTCAAGGTCGGAAATTTTTTCTTCAAGACGGGTGCTGTTTTGAAGGGGCGTTTTAAGTTGCGCACAAAGCGGCATTTGCCATAGCACCATCCCACACAATATAAGTGCTTGTGCAAGCTTTAGTTTCTGAAATGTGTGGAGAGTCTTCAAGGGGCGTCGTCCGGGTTGACGGGTGTTTGTAGAATGGATTATCCATGAGTGTCGGTACTGTGGGCGATCTCGTGTGGCGGTGCAGCAAAGCAAGCTATTTTTCAACAGGAATGTGAACTTGAATTCTGATCAAAATTTGAAGGCAACGGTGGCCTGGGCAGTCCCACAACGTCAATTGGCGTGCGAGGCTTGGCTGCAGGCGTTGGTGCAAACGCAGGGTGTTTTGCCAGAGAGTCTGAGAATTGCCTCTGCTGACGCCAGTTTCAGGCGCTATTTGCGTGTCGATACCCACGCGGGGCACAGCCTGATTGTGATGGATGCACCGCCTGAAAAAGAAAATTGTGAGCCCTTTGTGAAGGTGGCTCAATTGATGAAGCTTGCCGGCTTAACGGCACCTGAGGTTTTGGCGTGGGATGCGCCCCAAGGCTTCATGCTGCTCACAGACTTGGGCGATCGCACCATGATGTCGGCGATTGACCCGCAAAACCCGCAGGCCAATCATGCGTTGTACATGAAAGCGGTGGACGCTCTCATTGCCTGGCAACTTTCTTCAAAGTCAGGCGTGTTGCCGCTCTACGACGAAACCTTGTTGCAACGAGAGTTAAGTTTGTTCCCCGATTGGTACCTCACTCAGCACCGCGGCGTTGTGGTGCAAGGCAAGCTGCGCAGCACGTTGGACGACACCTTCAAGATGTTGGTGGCGCGAAATTTGGCGGCCCCTTCGGTGTTTGTACACCGTGATTTCATGCCGCGCAATTTGATGATGCCAGTGGGTCAGGCGACTGCTTTGGGCGTGTTGGATTTTCAAGATGCCGTTTATGGCCCCGTCACATACGATGTGGCCAGCCTCATGCGCGATGCCTTCCTCACTTGGGAAGAAGATTTCGTGCTGGATGTGACCATCCGCTATTGGGAAAAAGCCCGCCGATTGGGGCTGCTTGATTACGAAGATTGGCATCAAGATTTTGGCGCTTTCTACCGCGCTGTGGAGTGGATGGGTCTGCAAAGGCATCTCAAAGTGGCCGGCATCTTTGCGCGTCTCACGCTGCGCGACGGCAAAGAAAAATACCTGGCGGATGCACCTCGTTTCATCGCCTACATTCGCGCCACAGCGTCTCGTTATATTGAGTTGAAACCATTGCTTCGACGCCTTGAAGAAGTAGAAGGCACCGACGGTGTTACAGGTTTTTCTTTTGGTCGTTTGTAAGCAGAGCGTCGCATGTCAAATTTACCCCGCTTTCATTGCCCCACTGCTTTGCAGACAGGAGACGTGCTGAATTTGCCTGCGGGAACAGCGCGGCATGTTCAAGTTTTAAGGCTTCAACCTGAAGATGAAATATGCCTCTTCAATGGGGAGGGCGGTGAGTTTCGTGCCCTCATTCAGCACATGGGACGAAGCGATGTCTCTGTGCGGGTGGGTGACAAACGCAACATTGAACGCGAGTTGTCTGTGCGTGTGAATTTGTGGGCCAGCATGATGGCCAATGAACGCATGGATTGGTTGGTAGAGAAAGCCACAGAGTTGGGCGCAAGCAACTTGGTCCCGATTACCGCTGAGCGCAGCATTCTTAAACTCAAGGGTGAACGAGCCGATAAAAAGTTAGCGCATTGGCAAGCCATTGCGGTGGCCGCCAGTGAGCAATGCGGCCGCAACCGCGTGCTGCAAATGGCGACACCCTTAAATTTGTCGCAGGCCATTGCCAGCTTAATGCCAGCACCACTGCAAAGGCCACTTTGGATTTTGTCCTTGTCGCCTGGTGCCATTTCGTTACAAAAGGCCATGGAAAAATTACACCAAGCGCCACTGGCTTCGGACCCTCAAGCACAGACTCGTCTGGAAGTCATTCTTTTGAGTGGGCCAGAAGGCGGTTTGAGCCCGGCTGAAGAAGCCTTGGCTTTGGCATCAGGCTTTCAGCCTGTGACCCTCGGCCCGCGGGTGTTGCGAGCAGAAACAGCACCTATCGCTGTTTTGTCTGCCTTGAACTGTTGGGATTAGATACACTCGGGTGTATGAACCCAAACCTCTTCTTGTTGGCCCTGTGCCAAGGCCTGTTCCTGACCAACAACGTCACCTTCATCGCCATCAATGGACTTGTGGGTTTAAGTCTAGCACCCGAGGGGTGGATGGCCACTTTGCCGGTCATGGGCTATGTGGTGGGCGGTGCGTTGTCCACGGGCTTGGTGGCCAAGTCGCAAGCCAAGTGGGGCCGAAGAGTGTCATTTCAGCTAGGGCTTTTGGTGGGCTTGGTGTCAGCCGTGCTGTGTGCCTTTGCCGCCTACATACACAACTTTGAACTCTTGGTGTTAGCCACTTTGGTGGCGGGCTATTACAGCGCAAACGGACAGCTGTATCGATTTGCAGCGGCTGAATTGGCAGAGGCTTCGTTTCGCGAGAAAGCGGTATCCTGGGTCATGGCCGGTGGCTTGATTGGCGCCATTGTGGGACCCAATTTGGCGTCTCACAGCAAGGGCTGGTTTGAGACACCCTACATGGGCGCTTATGTGGCGCTCACGGCTGTTGCAGTGCTTGGCATGGTGATTATGCATTTTGTGAAGTTCCCGCCGGTGGTTGAAAAAGCCAAGGGAAGTTCTGAAGGACGCCCACTTTCTGAAATCATGAAACAGCCGGTCTTCATTGTTGCGGCTTCTGCCGCTGCACTCAGTTATGGCGTGATGAATTTACTCATGGCCGCCACGCCGCTGGCCATGCAAGTGTGTGGTTATCCATTCAGCGATGTGGCCTTGGTGTTGGAGTGGCATGTGATTGGCATGTTTGCGCCTGGATTCATCACCGGCCATTTGATTAAAAAATATGGCACGCTGCAAATCATGGGGGTGGGTGTGCTGATGAATTTTGTCTGCATCGCCATTGCGCTGTCGGGCACCGAGTTGCATCAGTTTGTGCTGGCGCTCTTTTTGTTGGGTGTTGGTTGGAATTTTGTGTTCACAGGCAGCACCACCTTGGCCATGACGTCTTGGCGACCTGAAGAAAAAGACCGCGGCCAAGCGGCCATTAACTTTTGTGTTTTTGCCACCATGGCGTTCACCTCATTTGCGTCGGGTGCGTTAGTGACCACGCAAGGTTGGATGTGGCTCAATTACGGTTCGCTGGTGCCAGTCACGCTCACGGCTTTGGCCCTGGGGTGGTTGCTGTTGTTTCGAAAAAATCACGCGCAGCCGTGATTTTTTCGCATCAAGGCATTGAGGCCATCACTTCAGCCACTGAGGCGGTGAGTTTTTTTGCATAAGGCACATGTAAAAATTCATTGGGGCCGTGTGCGTTGCTCTTGGGCCCCAGCACACCGCACACCATCATTTGCGCGGTTGGAAAACCTTGACTCAGCATGTTCATGAGTGGAATGGTGCCGCCTTGTCCGATATAACCCACTGAAGCGCCGAAGTGCGCTTGGCTTGCGCTTTGCAAAGCATGCTCAAACCAGCTTGTGCTGCTGGGTGCATTCCAACCTGTTGCACCGCCATTGGATTCAAAGGTGACGCGGGCTTGGTAGGGCGCATTGTCTTCCAGCAGTGCTTTCATTTCAGCCACGGCAGAAGCAGCATCGACCAAAGGTGGCAAGCGCAAGCTTAACTTGAAGGCCGTGTAGGGGCGCAACACATTGCCAGCGTTTTGCAAGCTAGGAAAACCTTCAGCACCAGTCACACTCAATGTGGGGGTCCAAGTGCGGTTCAGCAAAGCTTGCAAGGGATCGGTGGTGGTGGGCAATGCAAAGGTGGTCGAACCACCGCAGTCGTAGTGGGCCCAAGGGAAGCGTTTGTAAACCTCTTCGCCCAAAATGCTGGCAGTGGCCTTGGCTTGAGCCAATCGGTCGGCAGGGACTTCGCAGTGAAAGCTGGCAGGCAACAAACGGCCCGACTTGCTGTCTTCTAAACGATCTAGCACTTGACGCATGATGCGAAAGCTTGAGGGCACCAAACCAGAGGCATCGCCGGAATGAATGCCTTCGGTCAAAATTTCAACCTTCAAAGTACCGCTGGCCATGCCGCGCAAACTGGTGGTAAGCCACAGTTGGTCGTAATTGCCAGCACCACTGTCTAAGCAAATGACCAAGCCTACGTCGCCTAATCGAGGGCGCAACACATCAATGTAGGGCATTAAATCGTAGGAACCTGACTCCTCACAGGTTTCAATCAAACCCACAATGCGAGGGTGCGGGGTGTTCTGATTTTTCAAGGCTTGAACGGCCGCAATGCTGGCGTAGGCGGCATAACCATCGTCGGCACCACCCCGACCATATAGCTTGCCATTTTCGTATTTAGGCGTCCAAGGGCCGAGGTCGTTGCGCCATCCGCTGAACTCTGGTTGTTTGTCTAAGTGGCCATACATCAACACCGTTTGACCAGAGCCTTCTGATTGAGCGCGCGTTGCAGAGATGTCAAAAAACAAAACGGGTGTTCGGCCAGGTAAACGCAGAATTTCTAAAGTGAGCCCTGCCACTTTTTGCGCCTCAATCCACTCGGCCGTTTGCCTGAGCACCGCATCGAGATGGCCATTGGTTTCCCAGTCGCTGTCAAATGACGGCGACTTGGCCGGAATTTCAATGTACTGGGTGAGCTCTTTCAGAATTTGAGAATCCCAAGATTGCGTCACATCACGCAAGGCAGTTTCTGCATTCAGCAAATGCGCTGAAAGTTCTTTGTGAACAGGTGCGTTCATGTAACTCTCCAAAAATTCAGTTCGATTTCAACCAAGACAAACCACGTGAGGTGCCGCCAGACGAAGTGTCGGCGGGCACATACTCACAACCCACCCAACCATGCCAATCGCATTCTGCAGACAAACGGTCGATCAAGTCAAACAAGTAGGGCCAATTGAGTTCGCCCGTGCCAGGTTCGTGACGCAAGGGCACATCGGCAATTTGAAAGTGCCCTACTTTGCCAGTGGGCAAGTAACGTTCAATTTTGGTGCTCACATCGCCTTCCACAATTTGGCAGTGGAACAAATCCATTTGCACTTTTAAGTTGGGCTCGTTGACTTGCGACAAAATCTCGTGGGCATGGTCTTGGCGGTTGACGAAAAATCCGGGCATGCCGCGCAAATTAATGGGTTCTAGCAAGACATCCAAGCCTTGCGAGCGAACTTCGTGGCAGGCCCATTTCAAATTGGCCACCAAGGTGGCTTGTGCTTGCTCGCGAGATACCCCCGCAGGCAAGACGCCGGCCATGGAATGAATGCGCGGACAACCTAGAACCTCTGCATACCGCATGGCACGTTTCACGCCGGCTTTGTATTCAGCCTCTCGACCCGGTGAGCAGGCTGTACCGCGGTCGCCTTTTTCCCAAGCACTTAAAGTGCTGGCATCGTCAGTGCCACCCGGCGGCATGTTGAAGAGCACTTGCTGCAAATTGTTGGCTTTGAGGCGAGCTGCCAATTCTTCTGCGGCATAGGCGTAAGGGAATAAATACTCAACAGCCTTAAAGCCATCTTGGGCCGCCGCTTCAAAGCGATCTAGAAAATCCATGTCGGGGTACATCATGGAAAGATTGGCTGCGAATTGAGGCATAAAGCGCTTTCAAGTGGCGGATGAATTGAATGAGCAAGAAGGATTTAGATGAAAGCAATCAATTGAAAGGAGGCGGAATCATCACCAAGTTGCACCGAAAGTTTGTCGCAACTCTTCAATCTGTACATCTGACAAATTCTCTGGGGGCGTGTTCGATTGAATTTGCATCAGTTTGGCCGTTTCTTCAAGCTCTTCTAACGCCGCCATGGCACTGGCCAAGTCTTGGTGCCACACGTTGGGGCCTAGTTTTGACAACATCACCGCACGAATGGGGGTGTCCTGTTTCGCGTAATGAAAGATGGCATCGGCCACAGCGTCAGCGGCCAAAGGGTCACCGGGTCTGAAATAAGGAATCAAGGGCACATGACCTACCTTCATCACAAAATAAGGCGTGATGGGGGGCAACAGTTCAGAGCCTTTGGCGTTAAAACTGAGCGACACGCAATGCGTGCTGTGTGTGTGAATGACACATTGTGCGGGCCAACTACCAGGGGCATGGTCGGTAGCCTCGTAAATTTTTCGATGCAAGGCGATGGTTTTGCTAGCGCGTTTGCCGCTGACCTGATGGCCTTCAGCGTCCAACAAGGCCAAGTCGTTTGGCTCTAAATAGCCTAAGCAAGCATCGGTGGGCGTGATCAAGAAACCATCGCCAACCCGCAGGCTGATGTTGCCCGCTGTGGCGTGCACGTAGCCACGCTCAAACAAACTCAAGCCGATGCGGCAAATTTCTTCGCGTGCTTTAGACTCGTTCATGCCGTGGCCTTTGTCGATGTGTTCAATACTTTCAAAGCCTTCGTGAAAAAATCGGGGGTTCCAAAATTGCCAGACTTCAAAGTCAAATGACCGGCCGTGTGGTTGGGCGCGAAACACCACGGCACGCCGGGGTCAATTTGAGGGCCAATTTGCATTTGTGAAATATTCAAAGCTTGCACGCAGGCACCCGATGTTTCTCCGCCAGCAATGACCCATTGTTTAACGCCTAATTTTTGAAGACCCACACTGACTTGCGCCAAAGCTGATTCCATCCACTCGCTTGCTTGCTCACGACCCAACTTGGCTTGGACCTTCTGCAAAGTTTCTGCATCCGTGGTGGCGTAAATGAGCACAGGCCCTTTGGCTAACAGGGGTTGCGCCCAAGCCAATGCTTTGGCCACATCGGCCTTCATTTGCGCGTGGGCCTCTGCTGCTGACCACAGGAGGGGCTCAAACTGCCAACTTGGCAAACCCGAGGTTTTGTAGTGAGCAACTTGCCCTTGCGTGGCAAGTGAGCAACTGCCTGACACGATGGCTTGATAGCCTTGAGCCTTTGGCAAAGCCGAGGCGTTGACAGAGACCTGCAAGCCCCAATTGCGGGGCAGCCCAATGGCCACACCAGAGCCCGCGGTGATCAAGGGCATGTTTTTCAGCGCTGGCCCTAAGGTTTTTAAATCTTCATTGCTGGTGGCATCCACAATGGCCACGCCCACACCTTCGTTTTGAAGTTGTTTCATTTTTTCGGCAATGGCCGAGGTTCCGCGTGCCATCACTGTGTGATCGATCAAACCCACTTTGCGCTGTGTTTGAGACTGCATCACGCGGACCAAGTTGGCATCTGTCATAGGGGTCAGCGGATGGTTTTGCATGCCGCTTTCGTTTAACAAAACGGCGCCTGCAAACAAATAGCCTTTAAAAACAGTGCGGCCATTGTCTGGAAAGGCGGGGGTTGCGATGGTGAACTTGCAATCGAGCGCATCCATCAAGGCCTCGGTGACAGGGCCAATGTTGCCGTCTGCTGTGCTGTCAAATGTGGAACAGTATTTGAAATAAATTTGTTCAGCGCCCTGCGCTCGAAGCCACTGCAATGCTTCTAAAGATTTTTGGACAGCCTCTTGGGCTGGAATGGTTCGAGACTTCAATGCCACCACCACGGCATCGACATCCGATGACAGGGTCGCAGTCGGTGTCCCAAATGTTTGCATCACGCGCATGCCCGAGCGAACCAGATTGTTGGCCAAGTCGGTGGCGCCAGTAAAGTCGTCTGCAATGCAACCCAATTTCATGTTGTCTCGCCTTGTATTGTTTGCTGTGCGCTGATTGACTTTGAAGGATGGGGTTGCAGCTTTTTATTTTGCTTTTGGCAGCTCAATGCCTGGGAAAATTTTGATCACGGCGCTGTCATCTTCTTTGGCAAATCCGGCGGTGCTGGCTTGCATGAACATTTGATGTGCAGTGCTTGAAAGCGGCAACGGGAATTTGCTGGCGCGTGCCATGTCAAGAACCAGTCCCAAATCTTTCACAAATATATCGACCGCAGACAACGGCGTGTAATCGGCTGCCAATACGTGCGCCATGCGATTTTCAAACATCCAACTGTTGCCCGCACTGTGAGTGATCACTTCATAGAGGGCCTCGGCATCGACGCCTTCGCGCAGGCCGAGCGCCATCGCTTCTGCCGCAGCGGCAATGTGCACACCCGCCAGTAGTTGATTGATGATTTTGACTTTGCTGCCAGCACCTGCGCTGTCGCCTAGTTTGTAAACCTTGGCTGCCATGGCGTTTAAGAACGCTTCTGCTTTGGCATAAGCGGCCGGCGTGCCTGCGGTCATCATGGTCATTTGGCCTGATGCGGCTTTGGCGGCGCCGCCTGAAATCGGCGCATCAATATAGAGCAGACCTTTGGCGTTTAATTTTTTTTCTAAGCCAACCGAAAAGGCGGGATCAACCGTAGAGCACATCACAAACACGCTGCCGGGTTTGAGGTGATGTGCGCAACCTGACTGAACTGAGCCATCGCCAAACAAAACAGATTCAGTTTGTAAGGCATTGACCACCACCGACACCAACACATCCGAAGCTTTGGCAATGCTTTCCAAACTGGCGCAGGCCACGCCACCGTCGGCCGCAAATTTTTGTGCTACTTCGGCGCGCACATCAAACACATTCACCGTGTGCCCTGCGCGTCGCAACGATTGCGCCATGCCCATGCCCATGGCACCAAGACCAATCACACCCACCGAAGAATGGTTGGCCATGAAATTATTCTCCCGCAACGGTGAGCATGATTTTGCCAATGTGCTGTGAAGATTCCATCAGCGCGTGGGCAAGAGCGGCGTCTTTTAAATCAAACACCTTGTGAATGACGGGGGCAACTTTGCCAGAGACCAACAAAGGCCACACTTGCTGTAGCAACTCGTTCGCTATTTGCGCTTTGTCTTCAGCGCTGCGTGGCCGCAAAGTAGAACCTGTGAACGTTAAGCGCTTGGTCATCAATGACACCCAGTCGACTTCTACTTTAGAGGGTTGTAAAAAAGCAATTTGCAGCAAACGGCCTTCAATGGCCAGCGCTTTCAAATTACGTTGCATGTAGCTTCCGCCCACCATGTCCAAAATAGCGTTGACGCCCTTTTGATTGGTGAGTTGAAGGACCTCTTCAACAAAATCCTGCGTCTTGTAATCAATGGCTGTGTGCGCACCGACTTTCAAGCAGGCCGCTACTTTTTCGGCGTTGCCTACTGTACAAAATACCTTGGCACCAAAGGCGTGAGCCAGTTGAATGGCCGTGAGGCCAATGCCCGATGAACCCCCATGAACCAGAATAGTTTCGCCCGCTTTGAGTTTGCCGCGTTGAAAGACATTGGTCCATACGGTGAAAAAGTTTTCAGGCAATGCGGCGGCCTGAAGCATTGAGTAGCCTTTTGGAATGGGCAAGGCTTGACCTTGCGGCAGGGCGGCATATTCTGCGTAGGCGCCGCCGTTGGTCAAGGCGCAAACTTTGTCACCTAGTTTCCATTGCGTGACGCCCTCGCCAAGGGCAACCACCTCCCCTGAAATTTCTAAACCGACGATGGGTGAAGCGCCGGACGGTGGGGGATAGCGGCCACTGCGTTGCAAGCAATCGGGCCGGTTCACGCCTGCGAATGCCACCTTGACCAAGACCTCGCCCTTTTGTGGGCTGGGTGTGGCACAGCTGCTAGGCGTTAAGACTTCAGGACCGCCGCCGGCGCCATGGGTAACAAATTTCATCGTGGAGGGACGTGTCATGCGGGGTCTTTCTTTTTGCGGTGGTGATGCCACTTTAGCGTTGCAGTTTAAAAACAGCGGTGCCTGCCCATAAATTGGGCCAGGTTCGCACCTCTTGGCCCTCTTGCAAGCCAAAGCTGTCTAGAACTTTCAAATGATTTTGAGTGGCCAGTTGCGCAAAGTCTGCAAACGTGCCGACCCGAATATTGGGCGTGTCGTACCACTGAAAGGGCAGTCGTTTGGTGACAGGCATGCGACCCGTCAAAATGCTCATTCGATTGGGCCAGTGCGCAAAATTGGGAAAAGCCAAAATGCCGGTACGGCCTACGCGAACGGTCTCGCGCAACATGACTTCGGCATTTCGCAAATGTTGAAGCGTGTCAATTTGGAGAACCACATCAAAGGATTGTTCTGCAAACATGTTCAAGCCTTCATCCAAGTTCAGTTGAATGACATTCACGCCGCGTTTTACGCAGGCTTGAATGTTGCTATCGTCAATTTCAACACCATAGCCAGAGCAGCCGCGATTTTTTTGCAAGTAATCCAGCAAGGCACCATCGCCGCAGCCTAAGTCCAGAACACGTGAGCCTTCTGGCACCAAGCGTGCAATGGCTTGCAGGTTCACATGTTCACTCATACACGGCCTCCCGCAATCAAAGTCTGCTCAATGTTGTCAAAGTAAGAGCGCACCACATTCATGTAGCGATCGTCGTTTAACAAAAATGCATCGTGCCCGTGAGGGGCGTCAATTTCGGCATAGCTCACATCGCGTTTGTTGTCGAGCAAGGCGCGTACCATCTCACGACTTCGTGCAGGCGAAAAGCGCCAATCAGTGCTAAAGCTCACCAATAAAAATTTGCAGGTGGCATGGGCCAATGCCGTCGTCAGGTTGCCGCCCAAAGTGCGCGCAGGGTCAAAATAATCCAAAGCGCGGGTGATTAACAGATAAGTGTTGGCATCAAAGTATTCACTGAACTTATCGCCTTGATGGCGCAAGTAACTTTCAATTTGAAACTCGACATCTTGGGTGGAGTAACGATAGCCGGTGGCGTTGCTGGTGACAGCATCTCGCAACTCGCGGCCAAATTTTTCATTCATCACGTCATCACTTAAATAAGTGATGTGGCCAATCATTCGTGCAATGCGCAGGCCGCGTTGGGGCACCACCTTGTGTTTGTAAAAGTGGCCGCCATGAAAGTCGGGGTCAGTCACAATGGCGCGCCTGGCCACTTCATTGAATGCAATGTTCTCTGCGGTTAAGTTGGGTGCGCTGGCCACAACCACGGCATGGGCCACGCGCGCGGGATAGCGCAAAGCCCAAGACAAAGCTTGCATGCCACCCAAGCTGCCACCCATGACGGCGGCCAAGACTTGAATGCCCAAAGCGTCCAGCAATCGGGCCTGCGTATCGACCCAATCTTCAACCGTGACCACTGGAAAATCGGCGCCGTAAATTTCACCGGTGTCAGGATGTGCGTGCATCGGGCCCGTAGAACCAAAGCAAGAGCCTAAGTTGTTCACGCCAATCACAAAGAATCGGTTGGTGTCGACAGGCTTGCCGGGGCCAATCATGTTGTCCCACCAGCCTTCGCTTTTGTCTTGGTCCACATAAACACCGGCCACATGGTGCGAGGCGTTCAGGGCGTGGCAAATGAGAACGGCGTTTGATTTGTTGGCGTTGAGGGTGCCGTAGGTTTCATAGGCCAAGTGATAAGCGCGAATGGAGGCCCCACTTTGCAAGGCAAGTGGTGCTTCAAAAAACATCGACTGTGGCGTGGCGATCAAAGGCATGAAAAGGTGAAACCAAAAAAACCGATCAGCTAATTATCGGGGCATTAAAGCTGAATGGGCGCAACGAAAGCCGTCGGTCGAGTTTCAGCAGCAGGCTCTTTTTTTTCTGGGGTGGCTGCGGGGCCACCCCAAAGCGCCAATGCGCCCAGTACTGCAAAGACCACAGCCGAAACTCTGTGAACCCAAGTGAGTGAAACTCTGCGGGTGATGGCATCACCCAGCCAAACCACTGGGGCGTTGGCCAGCATCATGCCCAAAGTCGTGCCTGCAACCACCCAGAACCAACTGTTGAATTGAGCGGCCAACATGACGGTGGCCACTTGGGTTTTGTCCCCCATTTCGGCCAAGAAAAAGGCCACCACAGTGGTTGCAAAAATACCAAAGCGAGGGCTCGTGTTTTCAGCTGCCTCGTCGAACTTGTCTGGGATCAAAATCCAAACGGCCATGGCCAAGAAGGAGCCGCCCAATACCCAACGCAATGCGGCCGAGCCCAGTTGTGTGGTGACCCAACTGCCTACCGCGCCGGCCAGTCCGTGGTTGACCAAGGTGGCCACCAAAATGCCCCACACAATGGGCCAGGGCTTGCGAAACCGAGCTGCCAACACGAGCGACAACAATTGGGTCTTGTCGCCCATTTCGGCCAGAGCAACGATGCCGGTAGAGACGAGAAATGCTTCCATCCGCTCATCATATCTGCCACCAACATCCCTATTTGGCGTGTTTTTTGCTTGATTTTGGTGCGCCATGCACAAACACGGTATTTGCGCACCAAATTAATTCAAAAACAAGTTGAGATAAAAATGGAAGCACTAAAACAGGGCGCAGATTCGCTCTTTATTCTGTTGGGCGGCATCATGGTGCTGGCCATGCATGCAGGTTTTGCCTTTTTAGAGTTGGGCACGGTTCGCAAGAAAAACCAAGTCAACGCCTTGGTCAAAATCTTGGTGGACTTCTCGGTGTCCACCGTGGTTTATTTTGTGGTGGGCTACAGCGTGGCTTATGGAACTCACTTCTTTGTGGGCGCTGAACAGCTGGCTGCCAAAAACGGCTACGACTTGGTCAAATTCTTCTTCTTGCTCACTTTTGCTGCGGCCATACCCGCCATTGTGTCGGGCGGCATTGCAGAGCGCGCTAAGTTTTGGCCGCAACTCATTGCAACGGCGATCATCGTGGGCTTCGTTTACCCCTTCTTTGAAGGCATTGCCTGGAACCAGCACTTTGGGGTACAGGCTTGGATCAAGGCCACCACCGGAGAAGAGTTTCATGACTTTGCTGGCTCTGTGGTGGTGCACGCCATGGGCGGCTGGATTGCATTGCCCGCTGTTATTTTGTTGGGCGCGCGCTACAACCGCTATCGCAAAGACGGCGCCGTGTCGGCTCACCCGCCCTCCAACATCCCTTTCTTGGCCTTGGGTGCTTGGATTTTGATTGTGGGTTGGTTTGGCTTTAATGTGATGAGCGCCCAAACATTGGACAAGATTTCAGGTTTGGTAGCCGTCAACTCTTTGATGGCCATGGTGGGCGGCACCTTGGCCGCATTGCTCTTGGGCAAAAACGACCCTGGCTTTGTGCACAACGGCCCGCTTGCAGGTTTGGTGGCCGTGTGCGCAGGCTCGGACATCATGCACCCCTTCGGCGCGCTGGCCGTGGGCGCGGTGGCGGGTGCCTTGTTTGTGGTGATGTTCACCCTCACACAAAACAAATGGAAGATTGATGATGTACTGGGAGTCTGGCCCTTACACGGTTTGTGCGGCGCTTGGGGCGGGATTGCTGCGGGCATTTTTGGCTTGCAATCTTTTGGCGGCTTGGGCGGTGTTTCTTTCATGGCTCAACTGATTGGCACAAGCATGGGCATTGCTTGGGCTTTATTCGGCGGTCTATTGGTTTACGGCAGCCTCAAACTGGTCATGGGTTTGAAGATGAGCCCAGAGGAAGAATATGAAGGCTCTGACTTGACCGCGCACAAAATCAGTGCAACCCCAGACAGAGAAGTGAGCTGGTAACAGCAACTCGCAGAACCGCTAGAAACTTAACGAATGAGGCAAAAACACCTCGAATCCCAAGTATTTAAAGGCCTTTCAAAGAATTAACTTGCCAAACCCTTTGTTTTGTGGCCCATAATGGGCGAGTACATGTCTTAAGGTGTGTGCTTTGTTCGCGGTGTACAGGTGTCAGTTTCGCTTCCTTCCGAGGTTTTTAGGTTTGTTGATGCGTTTTTGGGGCTCCATCGCTTTTGTTTTTGTGTTTAGAGGAGTCCCTTTCAATGGGCAAAAAACTATACGTCGGCAATCTG
>CANKBG010000039.1 GCA_947479935.1 Comamonadaceae bacterium | reverse complement strand
TGACTACGGCGGCGACAGCATCGAAATTGGCTTCAACGTCACCTACATCATCGATGTGCTGACCAACATGGGCCAAGACATGGTGCGCATTGATTTGGCCGATGCCAACAGCTCTGCACTCATCACCATTCCAGAAAACGACCAGTTCAAATACGTGGTGATGCCCATGCGCATTTAAGGCCAGAACTGCTTGAAGGTGACTAAAAACACCCCAAGAAAAGCCTTTCGAAACCCGCGTTGATTCGCGGGTTTCGGCCATTCGAGAGATTGAGAAAAGAAAAAATGACCGAAGAAAACAAGCCAAACGCAGAAGAATTCACCACGCTGCAACCCACCATCGATACCAATCAGGCGGGCGCATCAGAGGGTTATGGCGAGGGCTCAATCCAAATTTTGGAAGGCTTGGAAGCCGTTCGCAAGCGCCCTGGCATGTACATCGGCGATACGTCCGACGGTACCGGCCTGCACCACTTGGTGTTTGAGGTGGTTGACAATTCCATCGACGAATCATTGGCCGGCCACTGTGATGACATCGTGGTCACCATCCACTCCGACAACTCCATCAGCGTGACCGACAACGGCCGCGGTATTCCCACCGGTGTGAAGATGGACGACAAGCACGAGCCCAAGCGCTCAGCGTCTGAAATTGCGCTCACAGAATTGCACGCAGGCGGCAAATTCAATCAAAACAGCTACAAAGTGTCGGGCGGTTTGCACGGCGTGGGCGTGAGCTGCGTCAATGCCCTCAGCAAGTGGTTGCGTCTCACCGTTCGCCGCGAAGGCAAAGTTCATCAAATTGAATTTGCCAAAGGCTTTGTGCAAAACCGTTTGCTTGAAATGGTAGATGGCGTCGAGGTGTCCCCGATGCGGGTTGCGGGAGCCACTGAAAAGCGCGGCACCGAAGTTCACTTCTTGCCCGATACCGACATCTTCACGCAGAACCACGATTTCCATTACGAAATTTTGGCCAAGCGATTGCGAGAACTCAGCTTCTTGAACAACGGTGTGCGCATTCGTTTGAAAGACGAGCGCACTGGCAAGGAAGACGATTTTTCTGGCGCGGGTGGCGTTAAGGGCTTTGTTGACTTCATCAACGCCAACAAAAAAGTTTTGCACCCCAATGCCTTCATTGCTTTGGGTGAGCGTCCAGCCGACTCTTACGGCGGCATTCCTGGCACCAGCATTGGTGTGGAAGTGGCCATGCAGTGGAACGATGGCTACAACGAAAACGTTTTGTGCTTCACCAACAACATTCCCCAGCGTGATGGCGGCACCCACCTCACTGGTTTGCGCGCCGCCATGACGCGCGTCATTGGCAAGTACATTGAGAAAAATGAAATTGCCAAAAAGCAAAAAGTCGAAGTCAGTGGCGACGACATGCGCGAAGGCTTGTGCTGCGTGTTGAGCGTGAAAGTGCCCGAGCCTAAATTTTCAAGTCAGACCAAAGACAAATTGGTATCAAGTGAAGTGCGCGCTCCGGTGGAAGACATTGTGGCCAAAGCACTGGGTGACTTTTTGGAAGAGCGCCCTAACGACGCTAAAATTTTGTGCGGCAAAATTGTGGAGGCTGCGCGCGCTCGTGAAGCCGCTCGCAAGGCCCGTGAAATGACACGCCGCAAAGGCGTGCTCGATGGCATGGGCTTGCCCGGCAAATTGGCCGACTGCCAAGAAAAAGATCCAGCGCTTTGCGAAATCTACATCGTGGAGGGTGACTCCGCCGGGGGCTCTGCCAAGCAGGGCCGCGATCGTAAATTCCAAGCTATTCTGCCCTTGCGCGGCAAGATCTTGAACGTTGAAAAAGCACGTTACGAAAAACTGCTCACCAGCAATGAAATCGTCACACTCATCACGGCACTCGGTACGGGCATTGGCAAAGTCACAGCAGACTCTGGCAAGAGCGGCACCGACGATTTCAATGTCGACAAATTGCGCTACCACCGCATCATCATCATGACCGACGCCGACGTGGACGGCGCGCACATTCGCACTTTGTTGCTCACGTTTTTCTACCGTCAGATGCCTGACCTTGTCGAGCGCGGCCACATCTACATTGCGCAGCCACCGCTTTACAAAGTGAAAGCTGGCAAAGAAGAGTTGTATTTGAAAGATGCACCGGCACTCGACAGCTTCTTGCTTCGCATTGCTTTGAAAGAGGCCAGTATTGCCACCGGCGGTGCCTCGCCTCAAGTTTTGAGCGGTGATACGCTCGAGTCTTTGGCCCGCAAGCACCAAGTGGCCGAAGCTGTCATTCACCGCTTGTCAAATTTCATGGACGCCGAAGCATTGCGCGCCATTGCCGATGGCGTGGCGCTCAACTTGGACAACTTAGATAATGCAGCCGAATGCGCACCCGCATTGCAGGCCAAGTTGCGCGAACTCAACACCACCGGCATTCCTGCCGAAGTGAACGCCGAGTTTGACGTGCGCACCGACAAGCCATTGCTGCGCATTAGCCGCCGCCATCATGGCAATATCAAGAGCAGCGTGATCACGCAAGACTTTGTGCACGGCGCCGACTATGGTGCTTTGGCCGAGGCTGCCAATACTTTCCGCGGTTTGCTGGGTGAAGGCGCCAAAGTCATGCGCGGTGAGGGCGAAAGACAAAAAGAAGAGAAGACCAACGATTTCCGTCAAGCCATGCATTGGCTCATCGGCGAAGCTGAGCGCACCACCAGCCGTCAGCGTTACAAAGGTTTGGGCGAGATGAACCCTGTTCAGCTTTGGGAAACCACCATGGACCCCACTGTGCGACGTTTGCTCCGTGTGCAAATTGACGATGCCATTGAAGCCGATCGCGTGTTTACCATGCTGATGGGCGACGAGGTGGAGCCCCGTCGTCACTTCATTGAAAGCAACGCGCTGCGCGCGGGCAATATCGATATTTGATGTTCCATGTGTCATGGCGCAAGCCAATGACACTGCTATTTCTTTGCTGATGTCTATCATGAGCGCAAGGTGTTGATCGTCGAGATATGAATCTCTGGATGACACACCTTCCGGCAAACTGCCGTACACTCTGCGAATGGACAAAAAAATGAACAAAACACAGCCTGCCGCGCGTCTCGAGGCAAGGATCAGCCACGATCTGCATGGTTTGCTTCGACAGGCCGCCGATCTAGAGGGGCGATCTGTGACTGACTTTGTGGTGGCCGCTGTTCAGCAGGCGGCAAGTGATGCGCTGGCCAAAGCGCACTTCATTCAACTGGCACAAGTCGATCAAGCGCAATTTGCAAAATCATTGCTGGCGCCGGCTAAACCCAAAGCTGCGTTAAAACGTGCGTTTGAAAACAGGCGCAAGCTTTTAGACCTCTCTTGAAAATGGTGGCTTTCAAGGTCGAGCTGTTAGCGTCCCATCATCATCGCGATGTGTTTGCGTGCGGCGATGCCGACTTAGACCACTATTTCAAAACACAAGTGACGCAAGACATGCGAAGGCATGTCACGCATTGTTTTGTGGCTGTTAACAGCCAGAGTCAAGTTGCGGGGTATTACACCTTGGCGGCTTCAAGCGTGCTGTTAGCAGACTTACCCCAAGCAGTCATTCAAAAACTGCCACGCTACCCCACTGTGCCGGTTGCACGAATGGGCAGATTGGCGGTTAGTCAGTCGGCTCAACAAATGGGTTTGGGTTCTGCTTTACTGGCAGATGCACTGGTGCGCGTCTTTCACGCAGACATTGCAGCCTATGCCATGGTGGTGGATGCCAAACACGATGAGGCAGTGATCTTTTATGAGAAACACGGATTTAAGCAATTTTCTTCTCAGCCAAGAAGCTTGTGGTTGCCAATGAAGGCCGTTGTTTCTCTGATTTGAGACTGTGCAACGCAAGCTCAATGATTGCACTTTACGATTCAACAGGCTGGCGCTGACCCGCAGTCATGGCGCTTCCCATGGAAGCGGCCATGATCAAGCCAATAGCGCACAACTGTTGTGAGCTAAGTTGTTCTGAAAGAACCAACCAACCTGCCACTGCACCCACGGCGGGTTCAAGACTGAGCAAGATGCTAAAGGTTTGTTTGGGCAAGTGTTTGAGTGAATACATTTCCAAGCTGTAGGGAATGGCGCTAGAAAGCAATGCAATGCCTAATCCCGCCAGCATCCACTCCAAATTTAACAATGAGGCGCCTGCCACACTGATGCCCAAAGGGGTCACCAGCAAAGCCGCCACCAGCATGCCCATGGGTGTGGCCAATGCGCCGATGCGATCGGCGACACGTTGACCCACAACAATGTAAACAGCCCAACAAGCACCAGCACCTAAGGCAAAAGCAATTCCCAGCGGATCGATCGCAGCAGCCTGCAAGTCTGTACCCAAGGTGTTGCCAAGTGGCAAGATCAAGCCCATACCTGCAACGGCTAAAACAATCCACACAAAGTCGAGTGGTTTTTTGGAAGACCACAGAGCGACGGCCAAGGGTCCTGTGAATTCAACAGCGATGGCCAAGCCAAAGGGCACCGTTTTGATGGCGCTGTAAAAAAGCAAATTCATCACGCCCAGTGTTGCGCCAAACAACAACAGAATAGGCACATCGGCCCAAGTCCAAGCCCGGCGCCATGGGCGCCAAAAAGCCATCAGCAAGAGCGTGGAAAACACCAAACGATAGGTGGTGGTGCCTTCAGCACCGACAAAGGGAAACAAGCCTTTGGCCAATGATGTGCCCGCACACAAGGTGATCAAACTGACCATCAGAGCGGCAACAGGTAAAAAGGGAAAGCGCAAAATTAATTTCCAGAAGATGGGCGAATCTTAGTGGTGCGGACACCACCCCTCAGACCCTTAAGTGTCTAAGACGATGGCCTGTCCGTGAGGCGTTCTGGCCGCGGCAGCTTCCCAAGCGTGTTCCAAATCATGAATTTGGTCGGCGGTGCCCAATTGCTTGGCCAGTACCAGGGCTTCCAAGGCATTGAGCCAGTGCATGTAATAAGTGGCTCCGGTGTCTGTATCGCCTGAAGCTTGCGCATTGCGAATTTCTTGCGTGAGCGCAGCGGCCCACGCAGGCCAGGTGAACAAGCCCTTTTCATGCAACTGAAGCACCATGGCAAAAGCATGCGCTTGCCAGGGTTCTGCAAAGACGGCGCTATTGGCTTCTTGCACTGGCAAGGGCATTTGCCCGCCGCACTGTTGTGCAATGTCTTCAAGGGTCAGATGGGTGTTTTGCATGGCTTTACTTGCAATGATGTTAGGCGACTGTCTCTAAATAAGACTCCCAGGCGTCCACAGTCACCTCCACGGTGGGGTCGCTGCCCGCACCCCACAAGGTGGGCCCGTCAAAGACCACGGTGTAGAGCCATTCAACGGCCACATTAAAGGGCGGCAATGCGTGAAGCGTGTGCAGATCAGGAAACACATGGCCGCCATGCAAGCTGACAATGGTGCCCACATGGCCGCGCACATAACGCGGCAAACGGGTGTGGCCTTGCGGATGCATATTGAGCGCGCGCACTCTTTGACCCACTTTGAACAAGGCGGGCTGATCGATGGGCCGCTCAGTGGGACTGCCCGCTTTCAAGGCGGCGTCCACCGTGTTGCGCGTTAGAACTTTGTTCACTTTGATGGGTGGCTCGATCAACTGACCCGTTTCAAGCTCTGCTTGCGTCACCATGCTGCGTTCCAACAAGAGTTTTTCCAGCCCGCGAATCCAAATCTCGTAATAGCTGCTCGACAAATAGACGGCGGGAGGCAATGACTCACGCGCCGAGCGGCTCAGGTCAATGTTCCATTGCCCGCTGGCGCCCAAGGCCACAGTCATGGCCATGGCCCGACTTTCCCAGTCTGCGTGGAACAATGCTTCGACTTCTTCGAATAGAACGGGACCAAAACCTTGTTGGCCGCCCATGTCGTGAACGCCATTCATATCAGAGCCGTCCCAATCATGGCGTCGCGAGTGACCAAACCAGCAAGCTCTGTTGTTGACAAATGGTCTGTGCCATGGGGACGCTTGGGCAAAACCAAATAGCGAACTTCGGCGGTAGAGTCCCAAACGCGGATGCGGGTGTTTTCGGGCAATGACACGCCAAAGTCGGCCAATACTTTGCGAGGTTCAATCACAGCGCGTGAACGGTAGGCGGCACTTTTGTACCAAACGGGTGGCAGACCTAAAACGGTCCAGGGGTAACAACTGCACAGGGTGCAAACCACCATGTTGTGTTGTTCGGGGGTGTTTTCCACGGCCACCATGTGTTCCCCTTGGCGGCCCGTGAAGCCTAAAGAGGCGATAGCGGCGGTGGCATCCTCAAGCAGCCAAGCCTTGAAATCGGGCTCGGCCCAAGCCTTGGCCACCACTTGCGCGCCGTTGTGGGGGCCAACTTCTTTTTCGTAGGTCTCAATGATGCGGTCGATGGCGGCTGGGTCGATGTAGCCTTTTTGGGTTAGCAGGGTTTCCAGGGCTCGAACTCTGACGTCCATTTCACTGAGGGTGGAATGGTCGTGATCGTGATGATGATCGTGGTCATGAGAATGGCCGGTCATGGTCGTCTCCCGAGTTGGACAAGGTCTTTGGACGCCATCATAGCCCCGCATACAATCGGAGGTTGGCCTGAAAAGCCGGTTCCAAGCCGATTTTCCAGGAATTACCGTTTTTTATTCGTGGAGTTCGTCGATGTTTATTTCATCCGCATTTGCCCAAACCGCCCCAGCTGCCGCCGCAGGTGGCGACTTGCAATCCTCTTTGATGAGCATGTTGCCCTTGCTCTTGATGTTTGTGGTGCTGTATTTCGTCATGATTCGCCCTCAAATGAAAAAGCAAAAAGAACACAAAACCATGATTGACGCACTTGCAAAAGGCGATGAAATCATCACGGCTGGCGGCTTCTTGGGCAAAGTAAGCAAATTGGGCGACGGCTATCTGAGTGTAGAGATCGCCAATGGCGTCGAAGTCCAAATGCAACGCTCAGCCGTGGTTCAAGTTTTGCCTAAAGGTTCTATCAAGTAAACGCCACATGAACCAAGCGGCCCCGTGCGCTTGGACATGCCTGTTGCTCTTATCTCTTCTTTGAAGCGGCCGCCATCATGAACCGTTATCCGGTCTGGAAATTCACGATCATTGTGATCGCTTTGTTGTTGGGCGTGATCTACACCTTGCCCAACTTTTTTGGTGAAGCGCCAGCGGTGCAGGTGTCGTCTTCCAAGATGAGCGCGAAGGTGGACGCTGCCGCATTGTCCCGTGTGGAAGACGCCTTGAAAGCGGCCAATGTGCCGTTTGCAGCGGTGGCGCTGGAGGGTACTTCCATCAAAGCGCGCTTTGAAACAACGGAGCAACAACTCAAAGCCAAAGACGCAATTCAAAAAGCTTTGATTCCTGAAGGCGCAGACAACGGCTATGTGGTGGCTTTGAATTTATTGTCTCGCTCGCCAGCATGGCTAACCTCTTTGCATGCGGCCCCCATGTACTTGGGTCTCGATTTGCGCGGGGGTGTGCATTTCATGTTGCAAGTGGACATGAAAGCCGCGTTGACACAAAAAACAGATTCATTGGCGGGCGATATTCGAACCACCTTGCGTGAAAAAGATGTGCGCCATGGTGGCATTTCGCGCAACGGACAAAACATTGAAATTCGGGTGCGCGATCAATCACAACTTGATGCAGCGCGACGCGTTTTGGCAGATCAATTTGCAGACTTGCAAGCAGTGGATGCCGCAGAAGCGGGCGAATTCAAAATCACCGCCAGCATCAAGCCGGAAGCGGCTCGTCGCGTGCAAGATCAGGCGCTGAAGCAAAACATCACGACTTTGCACAACCGGATCAATGAGTTGGGCGTGGCCGAGCCTGTGATTCAGCAGCAGGGCCTTGACCGCATTGTGGTTCAGTTGCCTGGCGTGCAAGATACCGCCAAAGCCAAAGATATTTTGGGCCGCACAGCCACCTTGGAAGTGCGATTGGTAGACGAGAGCAGCGAAGCCCGATCTGCAGAGCAAACCAATGGCATCGTGCCATTTGGCTCTGAGCGTTATTTGGAGCGCAACGGCCAGCCTGTGATTGTGAAGAAGCAAGTCATTTTGACGGGCGACAACCTGACGGACGCTCAGCCTGGCTTTGACAGTCAAACACAAGAACCGGTGGTCAATTTGTCATTAGATGGCAAAGGCGCTCGCATTTTCAAAGATGTCACCCGTGAAAACGTGGGCAAGCGCATGGCCATTTTGTTGTTTGAAAAAGGCAAAGGCGAAGTGGTAACGGCGCCTGTCATTCGATCAGAAATTGGGGGTGGCCGTGTGCAAATTTCGGGACGCATGACCACCAGCGAGGCTAACGATACCTCTTTGCTGTTGCGCTCAGGCTCTTTAGCAGCGCCCATGGAGATCATTGAAGAGCGCACCATTGGCCCAAGTTTGGGCGCAGAAAATATTGCCAAAGGCTTTAACAGTGTCACTTGGGGATTCGTGGTGATTGCCGCCTTCATGTGTCTTTATTACATGTTGTTTGGCGTCTTCTCTAGCATCTCTCTGGCCGTGAACTTATTGCTTTTGGTGGCCGTTCTTTCGATGCTGCAGGCCACACTCACATTGCCTGGTATGGCGGCCATGGCATTGGCTTTGGGCATGGCCATTGACTCCAACGTGCTGATCAATGAGCGCGTGCGAGAAGAGTTGCGTTTGGGGGCTTCACCACAAGCGGCCATTCACACGGGTTACGACCGCGCATGGGCCACCATTTTTGACTCCAACATCACCACCCTGATTGCGGGTGTGGCATTGCTTGCATTTGGCTCTGGCCCTGTGCGCGGTTTTGCGGTGGTTCACTGCTTGGGCATTTTGACCAGCATGTTTTCTGCGGTGTTTTTCTCTCGAGGCTTGGTGAACCTTTGGTACGGCCGTCAGAAAAAACTCAAAAGTGTGTCCATCGGCACGGTATGGCGGCCTGATGGCGCCACAACGCCAGTCAAAACTGACGACAAAGAATAAAGCGGAGAAGCAGCATGGAATTTTTCAAAATCCGCAAAGACATCCCGTTCATGAAGAACGCGTTGATTTTCAACGTGATCTCGCTCGTGACATTTTTATTGGCCGTTTTCTTCTTGTTCAGCCGTGGCCTGCATTTGTCTGTGGAGTTCACGGGCGGCACCGTGATGGAAGTAAGCTACAGCCAGCCTGCAGACCTTAATAAAGTGCGTAGCGTGGTGTCAGGTTTGGGCTACACCGATGTGCAAGTGCAAAACTTTGGCACTGCGCGCGATGTGATGATTCGATTGCCTGCCCAAAAAGGCGTGAGCTCTGCGCAGCAAAGCGAAACCTTGATGTCCGCGTTGAAGGCAGAAAATGCAGAAGCCATGATGCGCCGCACAGAATTTGTCGGACCTCAAGTGGGTGAGGAGTTGGCGACAGATGGCCTGAAGGCTTTGGCCTTCGTGGTGATCGGCATCATGCTTTATTTGGCTGTGCGCTTTGAGTGGAAATTCTCGATAGCGGCCATTGTGGCCAACTTGCATGACGTCATCATCATTTTGGGTTTCTTCGCTTTCTTCCAGTGGGAGTTTTCATTGGCGGTGTTGGCCGCAGTGCTCGCAGTGCTGGGTTATTCGGTGAACGAATCGGTGGTGATCTTTGACCGAATTCGCGAAAACTTCCGCCGTTATCGCAAGATGAACACTGTGGAAATTATTGACAACGCCATTACATCGACCATCAGCCGAACCATCATCACGCACGGCTCCACTCAAATCATGGTGCTGTCCATGTTGTTGTTTGGTGGTGAAACCTTGCATTACTTTGCCATGGCGCTGACCATTGGCATTTTGTTTGGTATTTATTCATCGGTGTTTGTGGCTGCGGCCATTGCCATGTGGCTAGGCATTCGCCGTGAAGACCTGATTAAATCGGGGCCCAAAAAAGACGAAGACCCAGACGACCCTAACTCTGGCGCAGTGGTTTAACCGCGCTTTTGACGCGAACTCTGCCGACTGAGTTTTTGGTAAAGCCCGCCAGGCAATCTGCCCAAAGCGCCGCTTAACTCCAACTGAAATAATTCGGCTTGCAATTGCGAGGTGGCCAAGCCGCTTCGTCTTTGCAACTCATCAAGCCCGACGGGGTCATGGCCAAGATAGCGCAGGACTTGGTCGCAAGGCCGATGCATGGCCTTACTTTCTGTCTCAACATGAGTGCCTTCATTGGATTGCGTTGGAGAAGATAAAGGCCATGGCATGGTGGGCAAGTCTTTCATTTCTTCCAAGATGTCTTTCGCACAGTCAACCAGTTTGGCCCCTTGCTTAATCAAATCATGACAACCTTTAGAGACCGTGGTGTGAATCGAGCCTGGAATGGCAAAGACCTCTTTGCCTAAATCGAGCGCCTGCCGCGCAGTGATCAACGAGCCCGATCGGGTGGCCGCCTCCACCACCAAACAGCCTTGAGACAAGCCCGCAATCAAGCGATTGCGCTTGGGAAAATTTGATGTGAGCGGCGGCGTGTTCAAGGGATACTCGCTTAGCAAAAGGCCGTTGGCCGCAATTTGCAAGGCCAACCCATGATTTTGAAAAGGATAGACCCGGTCGAGTCCGGTGCCTACGACGGCCACAGTGTGGAGCGGGTTGGCATGGGTGCCGCCTGCCAGGGCGCCTTGGTGTGCTGCGGTGTCCACCCCTAAAGCCAAGCCAGACACCACCGTGAGACCCGCTTGAGAAAGTGTGAAAGCAAAGTCGTGGGCATTGAGCCGACCTTGTGGCGTTGGATTTCGACTGCCAACAATGGCCAAGGCTTGTGGCGACTTAAATTCGGCAGGACTGAGTAAATGCAAATGCTGTGTTTGGCCCAATGCGTAAAGCAAACAGGGCGGGTCGGGCGTGAGCATGAGGGTGCTGGGATAGTCCGTGTCGGCCAATGTGAGCAAGCGCCTTGTCAATGTGGGCTGGCTGTTGTTGGGCGCATCGTGTGAATGCAACCATTCCCAAGTCAGGTCAAGGGCGTCTTCAAGATTGCTTGGAATGCTGACAAGTTGATGGCTCACAGAGGGGCTGACAAACGCTTGCAACTCAGAGGCGCTTCGCTTGAAAATGTCTTCAGGCAGGCCAAATGCCAAGAGCAGGGCTCGGGCGGTGATGTTGCCAACTCCAGGTGTTTGGCTGAGCCTCAGCCAAGCGCGTAAACTTTCGCGTGTAGAAACCATTATTTTCTCAAGATTTGAAGTCAGATGGGGGCCAATTTTGGGTCGCCAAACGCCCTCTAGGCAAGGCTTCTTTAAATTAGAGAAAATAGAGGTATTGCTGAATACAAAACACGATGGCACTTTTAAATATTCTTTGTTACCCCGATCCTAGGCTGCACACCGTTGCCAAGCCCGTTGCGCAATTTGACGACAAGCTTCGTGCACTGGTGGCCGACATGCGTGAAACCATGTACGAGGCCCAAGGGATTGGCTTGGCCGCCACTCAAGTCAATGTGCATCAACGCGTGGTGGTCATTGACACCTCAGAGGAGCGCAATCAAGCGACTGTGCTCATCAACCCTGAAATCACATGGGCCAGCGATGAGCGCATGAAGGGTGAAGAGGGCTGTTTGTCAGTGCCTGGCATTTACGATGGTGTGGAGCGCGCCGTGGCTGTGAAGGTGAAAGCCTTTGACGAGCACGGCCAGGTTCGCGAAATGGAGGCTGAGGGCATATTGGCCGTTTGCATTCAGCATGAGATGGATCATTTGTTGGGCAAAGTGTTCGTGGAATATTTGTCGCCTTTAAAACGCAATCGCATTAAGACCAAGTTTCTCAAAGCACAACGAGAAGATGCTTAAGTGAATTCACTTGCACCTTGGGCGTTCGAAAACTTCAAAAAGAAAGAAACACCATGCGCGTGATATTTGCGGGCACACCCGAATTTGCCCGTAACGCGCTGGCGGCTTTGCAAGCAGCGGGCCATCAGTTGGTGGGTGTGTTCACGCAACCAGACCGTCCTGCAGGGAGAGGCATGAAGCTCCAGGCATCGGCTGTGAAACAGCATGCGGAGGCGCACAATTTACCAGTGCTGCAGCCTCACAGCTTAAGACTGGATGGCAAGTACCCAGAAGATGCGCAAGCTGCAAAAGATTTCATTCAACAAGTTCAAGCGGATGTGATGGTGGTCGCCGCTTATGGCCTGATTTTGCCGCAGTGGGTGTTGGATGCGCCTCGCTTTGGTTGCTTGAATATTCATGCGTCGCTTTTACCGCGCTGGCGCGGTGCAGCGCCCATTCACCGAGCCATTGAAGCAGGCGACGCGCAAACAGGCGTCACCATCATGCAAATGGATGCGGGTTTAGACACCGGCGATATGTTGTTGGTAGAAAGTTTGCCCATTGCGGTGCAAGACACCACCGCCAGTTTGCACGACAAATTGGCCGACATGGGTGCGCAATTGATTGTGAAAGCCCTTGCACAGTTGAACCTGGACAAGCCGTTCAAACCTGTGAAACAACCGACAGAAGGCATCACCTATGCGCACAAAATTGAGAAAGCGGAAGCAGCCATTGATTGGACGCTGCCCGCCAATTTGTTGGCGCAACGCATTCGTGCGTTTGATCCTTTTCCAGGGATGACTGCGCAAATGGCAGGCGAAGTGGTGAAGGTTTGGCAAGCAGAAGCTTTCCCAACACATCACGAAAAACACAAAGCGCCTGGCACACTGATGGGAGTGAATGAAAGAGGTTTACAAGTTGCCTGTGGCGAAGGTTGGTTGTGCCTGACGCAACTGCAAAAACCAGGCGGCAAGCGCCTGCCTGCTGCCGATTTTGTGCGCAGTTTCAAGGGCGCGGTGGGCGATGTTTTTAAAAGCTGAAAATTATCAGCACCCTGCTTTCATGGAAGGTATGCGAGATGCAGCGCCACAAGCGCCCGCTTTGGCGGCTTGGGGCATGATGACGGGCGTGGCCATGATGAACTCGGGCATGAGCGTGATCGAGTCCATTTTCATGACCCTGTTTGTCTATGCCGGAAGCTCCCAATTGGCTGCCATTCCGCTCATTGCGGTGGGTGCACCGGCTTGGGTGATTTTGGCCACAGGTTTTTGTGTCAATTTACGCTTCATGGTGTTCAGTTTGCATTTGCGTTCGTATTTGATGCATTTGCCTCGCTTTGAAAGAGTGGTGCTCGGCTATCTCACGGCGGACATCACCTATGTGTTGTTCACACGGCGGTTTCCAAAAGCCAGTGAAGAGGCCGCAGAACAGCATGTGCAAACGGCTTTTTTAGCCGGCCACACCTGCTTGGTGTGGGCAAGTTGGATGGTGGCCAGTTGCTTTGGCATTTTCTTGGCCAACATCATTCCCACGTCTTGGGGCTTGGGCTTTGCGGGCACGCTTTGTTTGGTGGGTATTTTGTGTTCTCTGGCCACGACTCAGATGCGAATTTTTGCAGCCAGTGTGGCAGCTGTCACTGCCATCATGGCTTATCACTTACCGATGAAGTTGAACATCGTACTGGCCATTGTCGTGGCTGTGATCTTAAGCATGAGTTTGGAGCGATTTCAAAAACCCCGTGAAGGGCTAGCCGAATGACTTTCTTTGAAGGCACTGATTTTTGGACTGTTTCTGTGATCGCTGGTTTGACGGCCGTCACGGTGATCACACGCTGTTTCTTTTTCATTTCCAGTCAAGAGTGGACATTGCCTGATTGGGCGCAACGTGGTTTGCAATACGCGCCCATTGCCGCCCTTGCGGCCGTGGTGTTGCCGGAGATACTGATGCACCAAGGCCACTTTCTGAACACCTGGATGGATGCCCGATGGGTGGGTGCCTTGGTGGGCGGCGCAGTGTATTTTTGGAAGCGCAATGTGCTCTTGACCATATTGGCGGGCATGCTGGCTTTTTTGCCATTGCACTTGCTCTTGGCGTGGTAGTTGCAATACTTACCCCAGCTTTGTCAAATCGTTAGTTAAGTTGATGCAAGCTTGCAGGGCTAAAATTCAATTTGAACGCCAACCGCCTTTTGGCGACCTCGATCTTCTTTCGTCATTCAAGAGAACTTTCATGAACGTCATTCGTTTTTCAGATTTGTGCAAGCAAGGCCTTGTGAAAGGTCAGCGTGTTTTCATTCGTGCCGATTTGAATGTGCCACAAAACGACGCCGGCGATATCACGGAAGATACACGCATCCGCGCATCCCTTCCCTGCATTCAAATGGCGCTCGATGCGGGTGCTGCTGTCATGGTCACCAGCCATTTGGGCCGACCCACCGAAGGCGAATTCAAAGCAGAGGATTCTTTGGCGCCAGTTGCCAAACGAATGGCAGAACTGCTGGGTTGCGACGTGCCCTTGAAAGCCAATTGGGTGGAAGGTGTGCAAGTGCAAGCCGGTCAAGTGGTGCTGCTTGAAAACTGCCGTGTGAACAAAGGCGAAAAGAAAAACAACCCCGACCTTGCCAAAAAAATGGCGGCACTGTGCGATATTTTTGTGAACGATGCCTTTGGCACAGCCCATCGCGCAGAGGGCACCACCTACGGCATCGCAGAATATGCCAAGGTGGCATGCGCAGGCCCCTTGTTGGCGGCAGAAATTGATGCCATTACCAAAGCGCTGGCGCACCCTGCAAGGCCATTGGCAGCCATTGTGGCGGGCAGCAAAGTGTCAACCAAGCTGACTATTTTGAAGAGCTTGGCGGACAAAGTGGATCAATTGATCGTGGGCGGCGGTATTGCCAATACCTTCATGTTGGCCGCTGGTTTAAATATAGGCAAAAGCTTGGCAGAACCCGACTTGTTGGCCCAAGCGCGTGACGTCATTGCCATCATGAAAGCGCGTGGCGCAGAGGTTCCTATTCCAACCGATGTGGTCACTGCCAAAACTTTTTCACACGATGCAGTGTCTACAGTCAAAAAAGCAACTGAGGTGGCAGACGATGATTTGATCTTGGACATCGGCCCTGAGACGGCAGCCAAATTGGCATCTCAATTGAAAGCGGCGGGCACCATTGTGTGGAATGGCCCTGTGGGTGTGTTTGAGTTTGCAGCGTTTGAAAATGGCACACGTGTGATTGCTCGGGCCATTGCTGAGTCGAACGCCTTCAGCATTGCGGGAGGTGGCGACACACTGGCAGCCATAGCCAAGTACGGCATTGAAAAGCAGGTGGGCTACATCTCCACTGGTGGCGGTGCATTTTTAGAAGTGCTGGAAGGCAAGACCTTGCCAGCCTTTGAAATTTTGTCGCGCCGCGCGCAATCAGCCGCTTAAGTTTTGGCGGGCAAATTGCCTCGCACGGGGCTGGTCATTTGGCCATGGAAATCTGTCCAGCACTCGCGTGTGAAATCGTACAACTTGCAGGCCTTGGCCGTTTTGAAATACCAGCCCCAAGAGAAGGGCTGAACAATGATGCGACCGGGCAACATTTCTTCCAACTTGGCTTGCGCTTGTTTCAAGCGGTAAAGGGGAATGCTCATGTCCACATGGTGCGCAGTGTGCTCCATGATGTGGTGCACCATGTTGCCAATTTTCATGGGAAATGTAAGGTGAACCGTGGTGGACACAAAGGGCTGCGCTTTGGTCCAAGCAGATTTTTCATTGTGCCAAGACACGCGCACATGCGTGTGGTGAACATAAACCACAAAACCAATCATGGTGTTCCAGAACAAGAACGGCACCAACACACCCAAGAACAAAATGAGCGCCACAGATTGCGAGGTTTCAAAAGCAGCATAGGCCATGACAACGATCCACGTTACGCCAAAGACGGTGGCCAGCATGCTGTCTTTGAAGAAGATGGGACGACGCGTGGGCATGTGTGTTTTGTTGGGGAAAAACTCGCGCTTCCACCAAATTTCAATCAGGTAGTAAAGGCCCGGCGCCCAACCGCTTCGGTACAGCTTTTGCAAAATACGTTCCGCAGGCCCTAAAGCTGCAAACTCTTCAGCGGTCAGGGGCGTCCAAACAAAATCGACACCCTTTAGGTTGGTGTAGCCATGGTGAACCACGTTGTGACCCGTATCCCACAGGCTGTAGGGCGTGAGTGAAAACAAGAAGGCATATCGGCCAATCCACTTGTTTAATTCGCGATGCGGTGTGAGGCTTTGATGGCAAGCGTCGTGGCCAATGATGAACAAGCGGCCAATGACAAAGCCTGCAGCCAAGCCGCACAGGAGTTTGATCCAAACTTCTTCAAACAAAACGGTGCCAGCGATCAGGGCCACGAACAATGTCGTGTCGAGGATCAAAAGCAAAAAAGCGCGAAACGTGGAACGTTCAGACAAAGGCAACAGCCACTCGCGAATGGTTTTGCGATGCGGCATGGCCTGGTCTAAAGGAATAGGCTGTAAATTGTCGGAAGTTGAATCAGTATTCATAAACAAGGCGCTGCAGCAAAGCTTGGGAGCCATCAAAAGAGATGACGTGAGTCTAAACCGAGAGCCATTTCCTGTGCCTGACATGGGTCAATGCCGCTAGACATCAACAGGAGACAACAAAGTGCCCGTGAAGGTGGGCCCGATTGTGAGGAAAACTCAAGCAATTCGAGGCCATTTGCCATGTTTTGACGGGTCACGTGCATGAGCTGTCGTGAGAAAAATCGGCGATTACCCTATGATCGGCGATTCTTTTGACTTAATTAAATGGGCGCAAAGCCCCTATTTCTAATGACTGCACGCAATACCACCGTGGTGGCCGAGGCCAATGCGCCCGCCATCACCCAGCTGCTGGCTGAATTTGTAGCCAGCCACCCCTCCAAAGGCTGGTCCGATGCCGTTGAGGCGCAAGCCCACCGAACGTTTGCCAATTGGGCCGGTTGCGCGGTCGGCCCCAGCACCCACGAAACCATCGAAGCCGCATTGGGCGCCGTCAAAGAACTGTCGCCTTCCAAGCAAGCCGCCGTATTGGGTCGAAGCGACCGTGTCGACATGGCCAATGCGGCCTTGCTCAATGGCATCAGCTCGCACACTTTTGACTTTGACGACACCCATTTGAAAACCATCATTCACCCTGCAGGCCCCGTGGCTTCGGCCATTTTGGCCTTGGGCGAAAATTTGGGTTCCAGCGGTCGCCAACTCATTGATGCGCTGGTGTTGGGTGTTGAGGTGTCTTGCCGAGTCGGCAATGCGGTTTATCCCAATCACTACGACCGTGGCTGGCACATTACAGGCTCAACGGGCATGCTGGGCAGTGCCGCGGCATGCTCACGTTTGCTCGGCTTGAGTGCCAAGCAAACTCAAATGGCTTTGGGCATTGCCGCCTCTCAGCCCGTGGGTTTGCGTGAACAATTTGGCACCATGACCAAGCCTTTCCATCCTGGCGGCGCTGCCAAGGTGGGTTTAATGTCTGCACTCATGGCCAAGCACGGTTACACCGCTTCACCTCGCGCCTTGGAAGCGCCGCGAGGATTGATGCAAGTGTTTTCAGACAAAACAGACTGGAAAGAAATCACGGAAAACTTGGGCAAGTCTTGGGAAATTGAACTCAATACCTACAAGCCATTCGCTTGTGGCATTGTGATTCACCCTGCCATTGATGCCTGCGTGCAATTGCGCGAGAAACACAACTTGAAGCCCGAGCAAGTGGCCAAAGTGACTTTGAAAGCGCACCCCTTGGTGCAAGAACTCACGGGCAAAAAAACACCGACCGATGGCTTGCTGGCCAAGTTCAGTGTGTTCCATTCATGCGCGGTGGCCCTCATTTATGGCCGCGCAGGTGAGCATGAATATGCTGACGATGTGGTGCGCTCCGCCTTGGTGATCGGCGTGCGCGACAAAGTGGATTTGATTGTGGACCGCAGCATTCACGAAGCGTCTGTTGACGTGACCGTTGAAACCACAGACGGCCAAAAACACCACATCTACATTGAGCGTGCCATTGGCAGTCTGGAAAAGCCCATGAGCAATGAACAACTCAAGGCCAAGTTTGTCGATCAAAGCACGCCTATTTTGGGCGCCGCCAAAACAGAAGAAGCTTGGAATTTGTGCATGAATTTGGCAACTCAAAAAGATCTGAAGACATTGCTTAAAAGTTTGACGAAGTAAGTGACAGTCTGCCTTGCTCTTTCGCACGTCAAGGGACCTTTTCGGCGGTGGTGTTGGGCGGCAAACCCAATCGAATGGGTGACTTGGCCAAGAATGAACTGACCCTTTGGGCTAGTGTGGTTGAAAAAGCAGGCACCAAAGGCGAAAACTGAAAATATGTTCTCCTTCTGTCACTGGTTTCATGGGAAAATTGAAATCAATTGACATCGGAGACATGTTCACATGCCCACTCGCGCCACCAAAATTGTTGCCACCTTAGGCCCAGCGTCTAGCGACCCTGCACTGCTCGAAGCCATGATCCGCGCTGGCGTGAATGTGGTTCGTTTGAATTTCAGTCATGGCAAAGCACAAGATCACATTGACAGAGCAAAATTGGTGCGCGAAGCGGCCGCCCGTGCGGGCCGAGAAGTGGCCATCATGGCCGACTTGCAAGGCCCCAAAATTCGCGTAGGCAAGTTTGCAGAAGGCAAGGTCATGCTGGTGCCTGGTGCCAAGTTTGTGCTCGACGCTTCGCGAACAGAACTGGGCGATCTTACCGGTGTGGGACTTGACTACAAAGAATTGCCACGCGATGTGAAGTCGGGCGACGTGCTGCTGCTCAATGACGGTTTGATTGTTCTCACTGTGGACGCTGTCCAGGGAGAGAAAGTCAACACCACAGTTAAGTTGGGCGGTGAGCTGTCCAACAACAAAGGCATTAACAAGCAAGGCGGCGGCCTGACCGCGCCTGCCCTCACGGCCAAGGACATGGACGATATCAAAACGGCCATGAGCTTTCAGGCCGACTACCTGGCTGTGAGCTTTCCAAAAAATGCCACCGACATGGAAATGGCTCGCCAGTTGGCCAACGTGGCGGCTGCCGAATACAACCACAAGCCCAGTTTGATTGCCAAGATTGAACGCGCAGAAGCCATCCCTCGCTTGGAAGAAATTCTGATGGCCAGTGACGGCATCATGGTGGCGCGTGGTGACTTGGCCGTTGAAGTGGGCAATGCGGTGGTGCCAGCTCTGCAAAAGCGCATGATCAAGTTGGCCCGTGCCAATGACAAAGTGGTGATCACGGCCACTCAAATGATGGAAAGCATGATTACCAACCCAGTGCCTACGCGCGCCGAGGTCAGTGATGTGGCCAACGCCGTGCTAGATGGCACCGATGCGGTCATGCTGAGCGCCGAAACGGCCGCTGGCAAGTACCCTTTGGAAACAGTGCAAGAGATGGCCAAAATCTGTTTGGCCGCCGAGGCTGCCGAAGAGTTTGAACTCGATGCCGATTTCAGCGGTCAAACTTTCAATCGCATTGATCAATCTATTGCCATGGGTGCGTTGTTCACCGCGCATCACCTGAATGCCAAGGCCATTGTGGCGCTCACAGACTCAGGGTCCACCGTCTTGTGGATGAGTCGCCACCGAGTGCAAATTCCAATTTACGCAGTCACCACCAAGCTCAGTTCGCAACGCAAAATGGCGCTGTACCGCAATGTTCGCCCGCTTCTGATGGACACCAGTGCCGATCGCGATACAGCTTTGATGCAAGCAGAAAACCATTTGAAAAGCCGTGGCATTGTGGCCTCTGGCGACATTTACGCCATCACGTGTGGCGAGCCCATGGGCGCACCTGGCGGTACCAACATGCTGAAAATTTGTCGTGCCGAGTAAGCACCAACGTTTCTAAATTTAGCTGTCAATCATCAGGGTCTGCATTTCAAGATGCAGGGGCCTGATTCTTTTTCTGGCGCAGCAGATGGAACAGAACATGACTGATCCAACCCACGGTCCAGCAAAGCCAAGCGGTCCAAAACGTGTGACTCATGAAATGGGCGCCGCGAACTTGCTGCGCAAAACCTAAAACAAATCCCACTACCAGCGCCAAGCCCAGCCACACGAGGGCGCGCGGCGAGTCGCTTTGGCGAAGGCCAAAATAAGCAGCCATGAAAGCAAATCCGGTAGACGCATGCCCGGCTGGAAAACAATGACCGCCGCCGCCATCGCGCTGTCCAAGGTCCCAGTGCGACACGTAAGGCGCCATGCCGCCAAACATTTGCAAGTCCCAAGGACAGCTGGTTTGGCTCCATCCTTTGATCAATGTGACTGACAGAAGCGCGCACACAACGGCGATAAAAACACCTGCTCGTTCAGGCGTCGCCAAAGTTTGCAAGGGCCCCCAGGGACGCCAAATGCCGATCAGCAAAGCCAAAAAAACAAGCCAACCTGTTGAACGCATGCCTTGGTGCATGACTTGGGACAGCCACCAGTTGTCGCGCAGGGCAAACCCAGTGCTGTCGCCCCATACGTGGGCCAAATTCATGTCCCAACCGGTGCTGTCCCAAGCCAAAAAGGCCAACAGGGTTAGCAGGCTCACCATGGCATAGGAGCGCCAAATGAGAGGAGGCTTTTCAAGAGAAAACAGAGCAGTCACTTTAAACATAGACGAAATCATAGTCTGACTGGCTAAAAAACAGCCAATCCGTGCCGTCGCTTGTTAAAATGAAACCCAGTTACAAGCCGGTTACATGGCCATGGACAGGAACACAGCCTGGTTCAGTGGGCAAAGCCGATGGGCTTGAGAAAAGTTTTTTTTACTCTTTGGGACTCTTCATCATGGCACTCGTTTCAATGCGCGAGCTGCTGGACCACGCGGCCGTTAACGGCTACGGTATTCCAGCTTTCAACGTCAACAATCTGGAGCAAGTCCAGGCCATCATGGACGCGGCCAAAGAAACGGGCGCGCCAGTGATCATGCAGGCTTCAGCAGGCGCTCGCAAATATGCCGGTGAAGGCTTTTTAAAGCTGTTGATTCAAGCCGCTGTGGAGTCGTACCCCGATATTCCCGTGGTCATGCACCAAGATCACGGCCAAAGCCCCGATGTGTGCCAAGGCGCCATCAATTTGGGCTTCAGTTCGGTCATGATGGACGGCAGCTTGGAGGCCGACGGTAAAACCATTGCCAGCTACGAGTACAACATCGAAGTGACGCAAAAAGTGGTCAGCATGGCGCACAAACTGGGCATCACAGTAGAAGGTGAGTTGGGTTGTTTGGGCTCTCTTGAAACGATGCAAGGCGACAAAGAAGATGGCCACGGCACAGACGCTGTGATGACGCGCGAGCAGCTCTTAACGGATCCCGAACAAGCGGCTGATTTTGTGAAACGCACCCAGCTCGATGCTTTGGCCATTGCCATTGGCACCAGCCACGGCGCCTACAAATTCACGCGCAAGCCCACGGGCGACATTTTGGCCATCGATCGCATTCAAGCCATTCACAAGCGTATTCCCAACACGCATTTGGTGATGCACGGATCTTCCAGTGTGCCGCAAGACTTGTTGGCCGTCATCCGCGAATTTGGCGGTAACATGAAAGAGACCTACGGCGTGCCCGTGGAAGAAATTCAAAAGGCCATTCAATTTGGTGTTCGCAAGATCAACATTGACACCGACATTCGCTTGGCCATGACGGCAGCAGTGCGCAAATTCATGGCACAAAACCCTGACAAGTTTGATCCCCGCGAATGGCTCAAGCCAGCCCGCGAAGCGGCCAAACAAATTTGCAAGCAACGGTACATTGAGTTTGGTTGTGAAGGTCAAGCTTCCAAAATCAAGGGCCACAGTTTGCAAGTGGTGGCAGGTCAATACGCGAAAGGTGAGTTGGCGCAAGTTGTTCACTGAAATTGGCTCGATAATGCAGACACTATGACGACAGTTCCTGCACTTCACACCTCCGCTTTAACTTCACTCACATTGCTTGCACGTGGCAAGGTGCGCGACAACTATGCGGTCGGCATCGATCGAATTTTGATGGTCGCCTCTGACCGCATCAGTGCCTTTGACGTCATCATGGGTGAACCCATTCCTGGCAAAGGTGTGTTGCTCACGCAAATGGCCTTGTTTTGGTTTGACAAACTTGGCCCAAATGGTTTGAACCTTTGCCCCACTCACCTAACTGGCGATGCGCCTGAAAGCGTGGTGAGTGCTGCCGAAGTGGCGCAGGTGACGGGCCGCTCTATGCTGGTCAAGCGTTTGAATCCGCTTCCTGTGGAGGCGGTGGTGCGTGGCTACTTGGCAGGCAGTGGTTGGAAAGAATACCAAGAAGGTCAAGCGGTGTGCGGTGTGAAGTTGCCTGCAGGTTTGAAAAATGCCAGCAAGTTGCCTGAGCCTATTTACACCCCCGCTGCCAAGGCTGCAGTGGGCGAACACGATGAAAACATCACGTTTGAAAAAACGGTTGAAATGATCGGCCTCGATTTGGCCACACGCATCAAAGACATCAGCATTGCCATTTACAAAGCAGCCAGTGCCGTTGCGGCTGAAAAAGGCATCATCATTGCCGACACCAAGTTTGAATTTGGACTCGATGCCGATGGCACCTTGGTCTTGATGGACGAGGTGCTCACCCCCGATTCATCGCGCTATTGGCCTGCTGAAAGCTATGTGGAAGGTGTCAACCCACCCAGCTACGACAAGCAATTTTTGCGTGATTGGCTCGAAAGCAACTTGGTCAATAGCAAGCCTTGGGACAAAACACCTCCTGCCCCTCGTTTACCCCGTGAAGTGATTGAAAAGACCTCGGCAAAATACGAAGAAGCGCTACAACGTTTGACGCGTTAATTTCGCCGGCGCTTCTAATTTGGAGAAGCTTTTCATGATCAGTTTGTTTCGCTCGTCTTCTGAGCTCATGGTGCAGTACGCGCACTACCACCGAGATCGTCGAAACATTGTCACGCATTTGGTGGGCATCCCTTTAATTGTGTTGTCCATTGGCATGTTGCTGTCTTTGGTTTCATTGGACATTGCGGGCACCACCTTCACCTTGGCGGGCTTGCTTTGGATGCTTTCAACACCGTGGTATCTCACACGTGGCAACCTGTTGCTAGGACTTGCCACCAGTTTGGTCAATGGCGCATTGATCGCTTTGGCGCATACGCCCGATGCTGCAACGGGCTGGGGTCTGAATGCACTTTACGACGCCGTATGGTTTCCAGGCTTAGCAGTGTTTGTGATCGGCTGGATCATTCAGTTTGTAGGCCACATCTTTGAGGGCCGCAAACCGGCTTTTGTAGACGACGTGGTGGGACTTTTGGTGGGCCCTATGTTTGTGGTGGGCGAAATTTTGATGATGGCCGGCATGCTGCGTGACATGCACAGCCTGATAGAAGCTGAGGCTGGCGCTACGCGGTAATTAACGTAGCTCGTGCGCTGAATTAATCAGCGCCACGTGCTGATTAATTCAGCATCATGCTCAGCTTGCGCCGATAGCTCGACACCATCGCGGCTTGCGGGTCTTCTTGCACCGCACTTTTCCCCATGAGTTCAATGCCACCCGCAGACTTGCCCGTGAGATCGGCACCGCCCTTGGGTGCAACAGGTGTGAGCAGCTCCAACAAGCCCACCATGGTTTTGCGCGCTGCTTCGTCGTTCCATTTTTTGTCGCGCATGATGATTTCTAAGAGTTCATCCATGGCGCCTGTCCAATCGTCACTGGCCAAGAGCACGCGGGCTTTGGCAAAGCGGGCGTCAAAGTCGCGCTTGTTGGTGGCAATGAGTTGGTCAAATTTTTCTAAAGGCCATTGGCCCATGGGGTCGGTGGTAACAAATGCCATGGCATCAAGCCACTGCTTTAAAGCTTCGAAGCGCAGTTTGAGCGGAATTTGAGACAGGCAGGGCTTGAGTACTGTGTCTGCAGCCTCAAGCCGACCCATTCTGATGAGCAGTTTGACCAAGTCAAAGCGCGCGTCGTCGTTTTCGGGGTTGGCTTCAAGGGCTTCAATTAATTTGGTTTGCGCAGTCTCTAAATCGCCCGATTCCATCAGGGCTTCGGCTTCTTGAACTTCGGTCTCGGCCAAGATTTCGTTTTCGCCGGGAACATGTTTGTCGAGAAATTCGCGCAATTTACCCTCGGGTACAGCGCCCATGAAGCCGTCCACAGGCTGGCCGTTCTTGAGCAACACGCAGGTGGGAATGCTTTTGATGCCAAACGCAGCGGCCAGTTGCTGCTCTTGGTCGGAATCAATTTTGACCAATTTGAAGCGGCCACCGTAGGCAACTTCCATCTTTTCTAGGAGAGGGCCCAAGGTTTTGCAGGGGCCACACCAAGGGGCCCAAAAGTCGACCAACACAGGGGTGGTCATGGAGGCCGCAATGACCTCGGTTTCAAATGTTT
>CANKBG010000038.1 GCA_947479935.1 Comamonadaceae bacterium | reverse complement strand
TTTAGATTGACCAAATTAATGTTGATCTGACCCCAATTATTGCTTGGCTGTGCGCATGATTGAGGGTAATTCCTCGTATGGAAAAGCGATGCTCGGTCTTTAAAATCTATTGCGGTGCAGCATACTGGGGTCTCTTGCTGTTTTCGCCCACAGCTTACTGCTTATTAAGAGAAGAGTTTAAATCATGGTCAGAAAATCAGCCGCTCAATCAAACCCTTCTGATGCCAGCCCGCCCGCATCCAAAGCGGCTGCTGCGGCAGAGAAGGCAAAGCGCGTGATTAAAAAGTACCCCAACCGCAGGCTGTACGACACCACCACCTCTAGCTACATCACCTTGACCGAAATTAAGCATTTGGTCATGGACGGGCACACTTTCATGGTGAAAGATGCCAAATCGGGTGAAGACCTGACCCGTAGCATCCTCTTGCAGATCATTTTGGAAGAAGAATCGGCCGGGGCACCCATGTTTACCGAACCAGTTCTGGCCAACATCATTCGTTTTTATGGCCACGCCATGCAAGGCCACATGGGGGCCTATTTGGAAAGCAACCTGCAGTCTTTAATGATGATGCAGTCCAAAATGGGGCACGAATCCCACAACATCATGGCCCAGATGCAAGAGCAGATGCAAAAGCAAACGGCCCAATTTCTCTCGGCTTTTGGCTTGAAACCCTGAATCTAACAGCCCGCTGGGGGCGAAGCGGCCGAATAACTGGGACAATAGCCCCATGAACGAAATTGCAAGCGCTGTCCCTACCAGCACCCCTAAAGTTGGCTTTGTAAGCCTTGGTTGCCCTAAGGCACTCACCGATTCTGAACTCATCCTCACGCAACTGAGCGCTGAAGGCTATCAAACTTCCAAAACTTTTGAAGGCGCCGATCTGGTCATCGTCAACACCTGCGGCTTCATTGACGACGCCGTGAAGGAAAGCCTAGACACCATTTCGGAAGCACTCAATGTCAATGGCAAAGTCATTGTGACGGGTTGCTTGGGCGCCAGAGAGTCCGACAGCGGCGGCAACATGGTTCGCGAATTGCATCCCAGTGTGTTGGCCGTCACAGGCCCTCACGCCACCCAAGAGGTGATGGACGCAGTGCATGCGCATTTGCCAAAGCCGCACGATCCTTTCTTAGATTTGGTGCCAAATTCTTTTGGCGAAGCGGGCCTCAAACTTACACCGCGCCACTATGCGTATTTAAAAATCAGCGAAGGGTGCAACCACCGCTGTACGTTTTGCATCATCCCTTCCATGCGCGGCGATTTGGTGTCGCGGCCCATTGGCGATGTTCTGAAAGAAGCGCAAGCCTTGTTTGAAGGCGGCGTGAAAGAGTTGTTGGTCATCAGCCAAGACACCTCTGCCTATGGTGTGGATGTGAAATACCGCATGGGCTTCTGGGAAGGTCGTCCCGTTAAAACACGCATGCTAGAACTGGTGCAAACCTTGGGCGAGATGGCGCAGAAATATGGCGCTTGGGTTCGCTTGCATTATGTTTATCCCTACCCCACGGTGGACGAAGTGGTGCCACTCATGGCCACGGGCTTGATCTTGCCTTACTTGGATGTGCCCTTGCAGCACAGTCACCCCGATGTGCTCAAACGCATGAAGCGGCCAGCCAGTGGTGAAAAGAATTTAGAACGCATTCAAAAGTGGCGCGAAGTGTGTCCACAGTTGGTGGTGCGAAGCACTTTCATTGCAGGCTTTCCGGGTGAAACCGAAGAAGAATTTGAGCACCTGCTTAATTTTGTGCGCGAAGCGCAAATAGACAGAGCGGGTTGTTTTGCCTACAGCCCCGTCAAAGGTGCGCAGGCCAATGAACTGCCCGGCATGTTGCCTGCAGAGGTGCGAGAAGAGCGTCGTTCGCGCTTTATGGCCGTGGCCGAAGAAGTGTCCATTCAACGTTTGCAGCAACGTGTGGGTGCCAGCATGCAAGTGCTGGTTGATTCAGCCATTTCCATGGGCAAGAAAGGCGGCGTTGGCCGCTCGTATGCAGACGCCCCCGAGATTGATGGTTTGGTGAAGTTGCTTCCGCCAGAAAAGATCAGCAAAACCTACAAGGCCGGAGAATTTACGAACGCCCGAATTGTGGGTGTGCAGGGTCACGACCTGATTGCAGTGCCCTTCTAAAATGCATCGGTTTGATATGACGCTGCTATGACAAAACTCAACGCATGAACTGCTTTTTGAAATTGAAAAAAAAGCACGAAAAAAAAGCTGCGTGTTGTGCAGCTTTGATTAAACTTGGTGCCCAGGAAGGGACTCGAACCCCCACGAAGTTACTCGCTAGTACCTGAAACTAGTGCGTCTACCAATTCCGCCACCTGGGCTCTCAGGACAAGAACAAAGGATTGTATATCAAAAAAATTAGCCAACCCTCTGGACTGCTCGATGAAATCGAAGGCAGTGTGCAAGGCCATCGCGATGGACACGGCTTCCTAATTCGTGACGATGGTGATGGTGATATTTTCTTGCCACCCAACGAAATGCGTGCAGTGTTGCACAAGGATCGCGTGAAGGTTCGCATCGTTCGTCAAGATCGCAAAGGCAGACCTGAAGGTCGTGTGGTTGAAATCATTGAACGACCTGCGCACCCCATCATTGGTCGCTTGCTGAACGAAGGTGGTATTTGGATTGTGGCGCCAGAAGACAAGCGCTATGGCCAAGACATTCTCGTTCCCAAAGTTGGCATTGGCACTGGCAAGCCAGGTCAAGTGGTGGTGGTTGAACTGACCGAGCCGCCTGCCTTGTTTGGTCAACCTGTGGGCCGTGTGAAAGAAGTACTGGGCGAAATTGACGACCCCGGCATGGAGATTGACATTGCTGTGCGCAAGTACAGCGTGCCGCATGAATTTTCTGCAGCCTGTTTAAATTTAGCGCGTGAGTTGCCCGACAAAGTGCGGCCCCAAGATTCCAAAGACCGCATTGATTTAACCGATGTGCCACTGGTCACCATTGATGGTGAAGACGCACGTGACTTTGACGATGCGGTGTATTGCGAGCCCGCCAAAATTGGCAAAGCAAAAGGCTGGCGCCTGTTAGTGGCCATTGCCGATGTAAGCAACTATGTGGACACTGGCAGTGCCATTGACATTGATGCCTACGACCGCGCCACCAGTGTTTATTTTCCGCGCCGCGTGATTCCCATGCTGCCCGAAAAACTCTCTAACGGTTTGTGTTCACTCAACCCCGAAGTAGAACGTTTGTGCATGGTCTGCGACATGCTCATTACCGCCAAAGGCGATGTTCATGCGTATCAGTTTTACCCCGCGGTGATGTACAGCCACGCACGATTTACTTACACCGAAGTAGCCGCTATTTTGGCCAACACGCGTGGCCCTGAAGCCATTAAGCGCAAAGCACGCGTGAACGACTTGCTGAATTTGCACGATGTGTACCGTGCGCTGTTGTCATCCAGAGCAGTGCGTGGTGCCGTTGATTTTGAAACCACCGAAACACAAATCATTTGCGACGACAACGGCCGCATTGAAAAAATTGTGCCGCGGGTTCGCACAGAAGCGCACAGGCTCATTGAAGAGGCCATGTTGGCGGCCAACGTTTGCAGCGCAGACTTTATTCAAAACAGCAAGCATCCTGGTTTGTTCCGTGTGCACGAAGGCCCCACGCCCGAGAAAAAAGATTTGCTGCGCAATTACCTCAAAGCATTGGGCTTGCCTTACACCGTGAGTGATACGCCCAAGCCCAGCGAGTTTCAACACATAGCGCAGGCCACCAAAGAGCGCCCCGACGCACAGCAAATTCACACCATGCTGCTGCGCTCCATGCAACAAGCCATTTACACACCCATTAACAGTGGTCACTTTGGTTTGGCGTATGAGGCTTACACGCACTTCACCAGCCCCATCAGGCGCTACCCCGACTTGCTGGTGCACCGTGTCATTAAAGCCATCTTGGCGCACAAAAAATACCAACTTCCCGTTTTGCCATTGCCTGGCGAAGCCCACGCCAAATTGGCCAAGCGATTGCAGAAAAACAAACCTGGCGCGCAAATGGACGATGCGCCTCGCATCAAAATGTCGCCCGCCGAGCAACAAGCTTGGGAAGCTGCAGGTTTGCATTGCAGTGCCAATGAACGACGCGCCGATGAAGCCAGTCGCGATGTAGAAGCTTGGTTGAAATGCAAATACATGCGCGAGCATTTGGGTGAGGAATATTCGGGCCTGGTCACATCGGCCACCAGTTTCGGCATTTTCGTCACCCTCGATTCTTTGTATGTGGAAGGCTTGGTGCATATTACCGAGCTGGGTGGCGAATATTTCCGCTTTGACGAAGCTCGGCAAGAACTGCGCGGCGAAAGAACCGGCATTCGCTATGCCATTGGCACGCGTGTGCAAATTCAAGTAAGCCGTGTTGACTTAGATGGTCGCAAAATTGATTTTCGTTTGGTCAATCCTGCTGAAGAATTCAGCCCCCGTCAGTTGCGCGACAAAGGCACGAGCCGTAGCGGGCCTGGCCATGGCGGCAATGGAAGTTTAGGCGGTGGTGCTGACAAAAAATCAAAGTCCACGCCTTACAACGTGCGCAAGAGCGAAAGCTCGGTGGCACCCAGTCGGCATGGCAAGCCAGGTCCCAAGGGCACGTCCCTTAAACCTGCTGGCAAGAAAAAATCGAGCCAAGCAAGAAAAAATCGCCGTTGATTAGTTGATCATTTTCAAACCCTCAAAGTTATAAACAGGAGACAGAATTCATGACACACGCTTCAAAAATTGCCATCGTGACCGGTGCAGGTTCTGGCATTGGCAAAGCCACTGCGTTGGCCTTGGTGCAAGACGGCTGGACAGTTGTTTTGGCAGGACGCCGCATGGCCAATCTTGAAGAGGTGGTGGCCGAGGCCAACGTCGGCTCACGCATGTTGGCAGTGGCCACCGATGTAACGCAAGAAGACTCTGTGGCCAACTTGTTTGCGCAGTGCGTGAAAACCTATGGCCGCGTGGACTTGCTGTTTAACAATGCGGGAGTGAGTACACCTGCCATTCCATTGCCTGAGCTCAGTTTGGAAATGTGGAAGGGTGTGGTTGACACCAATCTCACGGGCATGTTCTTGTGCATTCGCGAAGCCTTCCGCGTGATGAAAGATCAAAAGCCCATGGGCGGCCGCATCATCAACAATGGCTCTATTTCTGCCACCACGCCGCGCCCGTTTTCAATTGCCTATACCTCGACCAAGCACGCTGTATCGGGCCTGACCAAAACGGCTTCTTTAGATGGCCGCATTTACGACATTGCAGTTGGACAAATCGATGTGGGCAATGCCGCCACACCCATGGCCATGAGAATGGCCAAAGGCGTGCCTCAGGCCAATGGCGAAATCAAGGCCGAGCCTTTGATGGATGTATCGTATGTAGGCAAGTCAGTGGTGTACATGGCCAGTTTGCCCTTAGAAGCCAACGTCATGTTCCACAACGTGATGGCCACCAAGATGCCATTTGCGGGCCGCGGATAAACGGGGCCTATTTTCAAGCCTTCAATGCAGCTTCAATGACCAAGGCGATGTTCAACACCGCATCGTCCTTCATGGGGCCTTGCCAAATCATCATGCTGCTGGGCTGTTCGCCTGCCAAATGGCAAGGCAAAGACAAGGCGCAGCCATCCAACATGTTGACAACGCTGGTGTTGCGCAGGAGCAGTGCGTTGGCTGCAAAAAATGCATCGTCTCTTTCTTTGCCGGGCGCCACGCTTTCTAGGGTGGGTCCGTAGATAGGCACGGTGGGCGAGAGGGCTGCATCAAAGGCATTCAAGGCCGACTGCATGCGCGCAATCCATACCGCTCTGCCTGCTTGTAAATCCAGATATTCAAAGGCCTTCATGTTGGCGCCGCGCAAAATGCGAGCCGATACGCGCGGGTCGTATTGCGCTTCGCCTTTGGCCAGCCACTGCCTGTGCCATGTGAAACTTTCAGCGGCACTGAAACCGCCCGTGGCCAACAGCCCAGCCAACTCATTGATTTCGCTTAAGGGGGTTTCCACAATGTGGGCGCCTGCTTTGGAAAGCAAGGAAAGACTGCGCTCCCAAGCTTTCTGAACACCTGCTTCGAGATGGTCTAAAAAGAGGGTGGTGGGTACGGCCAATTTGTAACTCGAAAGCGGGCGTGAAGAACGAGGGACCGAACGGGCTGCCAATATTTCATGCGTCAACACGGCATCGCGCACGCTTCGGGTCATGGCACACACGGTGTCCATGGTGGTGGACAAAGGCAAGGCGCCCACGGTGGGGACAAGGCGCGCTGTATTTTTAAAGCCGACCAAACCATTGAGTGCCGCGGGAATGCGAATGGAGCCGCCGGTGTCTGACCCCATACCAATGAATGCGGCACCTGTGGCCACAGACACCGCAGCGCCGGAAGACGACCCACCCGGCACATGGCCCTTCGCGCCCGACAAAACTGGTTTGTCGGTGACCGCATCCCAGGCCGCGGGTGTGCCGTAGTGGGGGTTGTTGCCCACCCCTGAAAAGGCAAACTCCACCATGTTGGTGCGGCCCAAGTTGGCGCCACCGGCAGCATTCAATCGCGCCACCACCGGACAGTCGGCGGCCGCGGCCGGGACCCCTTTTAGGACCGTGGAGCCGGCCAAAGTGGGGGAGCCCGCCACATCAAACAGGTCTTTGACCGAATAGGCCAAGCCCTTTAAGGGGGCGTTGACCACGCTTTTTTCCTTGAGACATGCAGGTTCAGCGGCTGGCGCAAGGCTTAAAAACACCTCTTTGCACGCAGCACTGCGGGCAATTGCTTGGCTTTTTTGCCACTCCGCTTGAGGCGTGGTTTGATTGTCATGAATGGCTTGAAGGGTGGCGATCAGGTCTTGGCGCATGTTGAAAGCTTGAAAAGGGATGAGTTTGAGGGGCAAAAAGAGCTATTTCGGATGCTATACTCGACAGGCTTAGCAGGAATTCCCCTGCAAGTAAATCGCAAACTAGCGCCTTCAAGGTGTCGTTTGTCACTATAGCCTTTATTCATTCAAGCGCAATGGCGCAATAGACTAAAGGCACTGGTTTCAACGATGTGTGCGCTAGATTTTAGACCCAACCTTTGGAGAAATTCTATGTCCGTTACCATGCGCGAAATGCTGGAAGCCGGTGTCCACTTTGGTCACCAAACCCGCTTCTGGAACCCCAAGATGTCCCCCTTCATCTTCGGTCACCGCAACAAAATTCACATCATCAACTTGGAAAAATCGTTACCGATGTTCCAAGACGCATTGAAGTTCGTCAAACAACTCTCTGCAAACCGCGGCAACATCCTCATGGTTGGCACCAAGCGCCAAGCCCGTGACACCGTGGCCACAGAAGCGCAGCGCGCTGGCGTGCCATATGTTGACCAACGCTGGTTGGGCGGCATGCTCACCAACTTCAAAACCGTCAAGACGTCCATCAAGCGCTTGAAGGACATGAAAGCCCAACAAGAAGTGGGCCTCGAAACTTTGAGCAAAAAAGAACAACTCATGTTCAAGCGCGAAATCGAAAAGCTTGAAAAAGACATCGGTGGCATTCAAGACATGGCCACGTTGCCTGATGCTATTTTTGTGATTGACGTGGGCTACCACAAAATTGCTATTTTGGAAGCCAAAAAATTGGGCATTCCTCTCATCGGCGTGGTGGACTCTAACCACTCACCCGAAGGCATCGACTACATCATTCCAGGCAATGACGACTCTTCCAAAGCAGTTGCTTTGTATGCGCGCGGCATTGCAGACGCCATCATTGAAGGCCGTGCCAACGCGGTTCAAGACGTGGTCAAGGCTGTGGCTGCTGAAGGCGCTGACGAATTTGTTGAAGTGCAAGAAGCCGCTGCTTAATGCCCTCTCAACCAGAGAAAAGGGGCTTCTTGCCCCTTTTTTTTAACCTGAGCTTCATCGAAGATTTCATCAATTTTTAATTAGTTCGAACTTTAATTCGAAGACGAAACGGAGAAACAAAATGGCTGCAATTACCGCAAGCATGGTCGCTGAATTACGCGGCAAAACCGACGCCCCCATGATGGAGTGCAAAAAAGCATTGACTGAAGCTGAAGGCGACATGGCCAAAGCGGAAGAGTTGTTGCGCGTGAAGCTGGGGACCAAAGCGGGCAAAGCGGCATCACGCGTCACCGCTGAAGGCGTCATCGTGGCTTACACAGAAGGCAACACGGGCGCCATGCTCGAAGTCAACTGCGAAACCGACTTCGTCACCAAAAACGACAGCTTCTTGGCTCTGGCCAACGCCGCTGCCAAATTGGCGGCGATGAACAATCCCGCTGACGTAGCGGCATTGGGTGCATTGCCTTACAGCCAAGACGGCTTTGGCCCTACCTTGGAAGAAGTTCGCAAGGGCCTCATTGGCAAGATTGGCGAGAACATGAGCTTCCGCCGCTTCAAGCGTGTGGCCGGTGGCGCTCAAATCGCGACTTATTTGCACGGCACCCGCATTGGTGTGTTGGTGGAATACGAAGGCAAAGACACAGCCGCTAAAGATGTGGCCATGCACGTGGCTGCCATGAAGCCTGTGGCTTTGACCAGCAACGATGTGCCTGCCGATCTGATTGCCAAAGAGCGCTCAGTGGCCACAGCCAAGGCCGCCGAATCTGGCAAGCCTGCCGACATCGCAGCCAAAATGATCGATGGCTCTGTTCAGAAGTACCTCAAAGAGGTGTCTTTGAACAATCAAACTTTCGTGAAAAACGACAAGCAAACCGTTGAGCAAATGCTCAAGGCCGAAGCCACCCAAGTCAAAGCTTTCACTTTGTACGTGGTGGGTGAGGGCATTGAGAAGCGGGTTGACGACTTTGCGGCTGAGGTGGCGGCACAAGTTGCTGCTGCGCAAAACGCGGGCTAATTTGCCGCTATCAGGGTTAAAACCCGGGTAAACAGGGTCGCCTCAAGGGGCGATTCAACGCTAAACTTAAATCTGTCTTTACGAGGAGCCCTTCATGACCATCGCCAAACCAGCCCACAAGCGTATTTTGCTCAAGCTGTCAGGCGAGGCGTTGATGGGTGACGATCAGTTCGGTATCAACCGAGCCACCATCGTTCGCATGGTGGAAGAGATTGCCGAAGTCACCCGGCTGGGTGTGCAAGTGGCCGTGGTCATTGGCGGCGGCAACATCTTTAGGGGCGTCGCAGGCGGCGCTGTGGGCATGGACCGCGCCACAGCCGACTACATGGGCATGCTGGCCACCGTCATGAACTCCTTGGCCTTGGCCGACACCATGGAAAAAGCGGGCCTCACAGCCCGCGTCATGTCGGCCATTGCCATTGAACAAGTGGTAGAGCCTTATGTTCGCCCTAAAGCCCTGCAGTACCTCGAAGAAGGCAAAGTGGTTATTTTTGCGGCTGGCACCGGCAACCCCTTCTTCACGACAGACACTGCTGCTGCATTGCGCGGCGCTGAAATTGGCGCTGAGTTGGTTTTGAAAGCCACCAAAGTGGATGGCGTTTATTCGGCCGATCCCAAAATTGATCTCAAAGCAACGCGCTACACCAAACTTTCGTTTGATGAAGCAATTTCTAAAAATCTGGGCATCATGGACGCCACCGCATTTGCGCTGTGCCGCGACCAAAAACTGCCTGTCAAAGTGTTTTCAATCTTCAAGCATGGGGCCTTCAAGCGAGTGGTCATGGGTGAGGACGAGGGCACTTTGGTGTATGCCTAATTCTTGAACCCACCAGATTTGGCCCCGGAGAATCTCATGAGCTTAGAAGACATCAAGAAAACAACCCAAACCAAAATGGACCAGTCCATTGCGGCTTTCAAAAACAACCTTACCAAAATTCGCACGGGCCGTGCCAACCCCGCCATTTTGGACACCGTTCAAGTTGACTACTACGGCTCGACAGTGCCCTTGTCGCAAGTAGCCAATGTGTCACTCATAGATTCACGCACCATCAGTGTTCAGCCTTGGGAAAAAGGCATGGGCGCCAAAATTGAAAAGGCCATTCGCGAAAGCGATCTGGGCTTAAACCCCGCTTCCATGGGCGACCTCATTCGTGTGCCCATGCCGGCCATGAGCGAAGAGCGCCGCCGTGAAATGACCAAGCTGGTTCGCACCGAAGGCGAAAACGCCAAAATTGCCGTGCGCAATCTGCGCCGCGATGCCAATGAATCTGTGAAGAAATTGGTCAAAGACAAATTGGCTTCAGAAGACGAACAAAAACGTTCTGAAGCTGAAGTGCAAAAAGTGACCGACAAGCACATTGCCGAAATCGACCAACTGATTGCGGGCAAAGAACAAGAGATCATGGCCGTTTAATGGCCGCCTTGTCTGGCCACATGCATTGCATTCAGCCCACTTTTCAATTCACGGGTTGAGACGGTGTTCAAACAACGCCTCATCACTGCTTTGGCCCTGTTGGCCGTTTTATTGCCTGCGCTGTTTGCAGATTCTCCCCAACCCTTTTTAGTTCTCTCCATTGTGCTCATTGGTGTTGGTGCTTGGGAGTGGGGCAACATGAATGGCATGAACTCACGTCAGTCCGTTTTATCGGTACTCATTTGTGTCGACTTGTGCGCCTTTGCATGGTGGGCCGGATGGACCACACACACCGATGCATGGGTCTGGTGGTTAGCGGGCTCTGCTTGGGTGGGCCTCACATGCTGGATGCTGATGCGGGGTGTTGAAGGCTGGGCCTTGTGGCACCGCACATTGCGCTGGTCAATCGGCTTGGTCATGCTGTGGGTGGCTTGGCTGGCCATGGCGCAAGCGCGCACTGCAGGCATACAACTCTTGCTGTCTATTTTCTGCGTGGTCTGGGCTGCTGATGTGTTTGCGTATTTCTTTGGCAAGGCGCTGGGTGGCAAAATTTTCTCGCGCAAGCTTGCGCCCAGCATCAGTCCTGGCAAAAGCTGGGAAGGTGCCTTTGGCGGTTTGTTGGGTGTCTTTGTTTTAGCGCTAGTATGGATGCACCTTGAACAAACATACCAGTGGCCTGGTAGCAGTTTGTTTACCCAACTGTGGTCGCGTGGTGTATTTTTAGGGGTGCTCAGTTTGTTTTTTTTAACCAGCATGAGCGTGGTGGGTGACTTGGTAGAGTCCTTGGTCAAACGCAGTGCGGGTGTGAAAGACAGCTCCAACTTGTTGCCTGGCCATGGCGGAGTGCTCGACCGCTTAGATGCCTTGCTGCCAGCATTGCCCATTGCCATGATGCTCTGCCATTGGCCCACTGTTTAAGCAGGTGTATTGAGTTATGAAACAAAACATTACCATTTTAGGATCGACGGGCTCCATTGGCACCAACACACTTGATGTGTTGTCGCACCATTTGGATCGGTTTCAGGTCTTTGCGCTCACGGCTTCGCAACAAGTTGATTTAATTTTGGCGCAGTGTGCGCAGTTCAAACCCAAGTTTGCAGTCATGGCGCAAGAGTCCGCGGGCCGTGCATTGGCCGATCGAGTCAAAGCAGAGGGCTTGGCGGTTGAAGTGATGTGGGGTGCAGAAGCCCTCGATTTTGTATCGGCCCATGAAGAAGTGCATGCGGTGATGGCCGCCATTGTGGGTGCGGCGGGCTTGTCGCCTTGCTTGGCAGCAGCGCATGCAGGCAAGCGCTTGTTGTTGGCTAACAAAGAAGCCTTGGTGGTGGGAGGCGAGGTCTTTTTAAATGCGGTGAAAAAAGGCGGCGCTGTGTTGTTGCCCATCGACAGCGAGCACTCCGCAGTGTTTCAATCTTTGCCCGAAAACCCCAGCACATGGGCCGATCGGATTGAGCAAATTATTTTGACGGCCTCGGGTGGGCCCTTCAGAACACGTGAAGTTGCCTCGCTGCGCCACGTCACACCTGAAGAAGCCTGCGCCCATCCCAACTGGGTGATGGGGCGAAAAATTTCGGTGGACTCTGCCACCATGATGAACAAAGCTTTAGAAGTGATTGAGGCGCGTTATTTGTTTGGCGTTGCACCCGAGCAGTTGTCGGTGGTGATTCATCCGCAAAGCATCATTCACTCCATGGTGAAGTACAAAGACACCTCGGTGGTGGCGCAATTGGGCACACCTGATATGCGTGTGCCCATTGCCTATGGCTTAAGTTGGCCTGAGCGCATCACGTCGGGTGCACAATCATTGGATTTCCACCACCTCAAGCCCATGACGTTTGAAGCCATTGATGACCATGGCCATCCCGAACGCTTTCCTGGCTTGCAATTGGCTTGGCAGTCCTTGAAGGCGGCCTCTGGCACGTGTGCGGTATTGAACGCAGCCAACGAAATTGCAGTGGCTGCATTTTTGAACAAACAAATTCGGTTCGACCAAATTCACCAAGTGAATACCGAAACATTGTCCAAAGTGATTCCACAGTCACCCACCAGCTTGCCCGACTTGCTGGCCCTTGATGCACAGACCCGTGCCAAAGCGACTGAGCTTGTCCAAGCTTGCCGCGTTCACTGACACCGTCTTTCATATGCCAAGCTTGTGCTGACACTTTTAGCTTTTTTGTTTGCGCTCACGCTGCTCATTGCAGTGCATGAGTACGGCCACTACCGCATGGCGGTGGCGTGCAATGTGCCGGTATTGGTTTTTTCAATTGGCTTTGGAAAATCAATTTACCGCTGGCGCCTGAAAAACCCAAAGCCGGGGCAGAACACAGAGTTTGTCATTGGTGCATTGCCTTTGGGTGGTTTTGTGCAAATGCTAGACAGCCGTGAAGGCCAAGTTTCTGCCGAGCAAATGCCTTTGGCTTTTGACCAACGCAGCTTGAAAGTTCGTGCGGCCATCGTGTCAGCCGGTCCCTTGGCCAATTTGTTGTTGGCCGTTGTGTTATTCAGTGCCTTGGCTTGGTGGGGGCATCCCAAAGTGTTGCCCATCATTGGCAAAGTGCAAGTAGGCAGTGCTGCCGAAAAGGCGGGCTTGCTGCCGGGCGATCGTGTGATTCGCGTGGGTGAACAACTCATTGTTGATTCTCAGCATTTGAGAAACTTGATTCGAGAACCCGAAGCCGTTGATGGTTCTGATGCCGAACCCCTTTGGGAAATTGACCGTCAAGGTCAGCAACTGACCTTGACGGTCAAGCCTGTCGTGATGGTGTTGCCCGGTGAGCCTGAATCAAGCGGGGTGCGGCGCATTGGGGCCGTTGTGGGCGTGGTGTCCGACACTGAATGGGTGCAGGATGGTTTTTTTGATGGCCTTGCGCGCGGATTCGGTCAAGTGAAACAAATCACCGTGCTCACGGCTAGCCTGATTGGCAAAATGCTCACAGGGGATGCTTCTTCCAAGCACCTGAGTGGGCCCATTACCATTGCAGAGCAAGCTGGGCAGTCGGCTAGCATGGGTTTGGCGCCTTATGTTTCTTTTTTAGGCTTGATCAGTGTCAGTTTGGGCCTGCTGAACCTACTTCCCTTGCCCATGTTGGATGGGGGTCACCTGATGTATTATCTTTGGGAGTCTCTGACCGGCAAACCGGTTTCCGTTGCTTGGCAGCGGGGTTTGCAAAAAGTCGGTCTGGGTTTGTTGATTTTCATCATGGCATTGGCTTTTTTCAATGACCTGACACGGCTCTTTAATTAGTACAAACGCATGAACCTTTTTCCCAATCGATATCGCCTGCAACACTTGTGCGTTCTGATCGCCGCGGCAGTCAGTGGCATGTCTGCATGGGCTGTGGAGCCTTTCAAATTAAAAGACATTCGTGTTGAAGGTCTGCAGCGCATTGAATCGGGTACGGTGTTTGCATCTTTGCCATTCCGTGTGGGCGATATGTACAACGACGAATCGGGTGCTGCCGCCATTCGCGCTTTATTTGCCTTGGGCTTGTTCAAGGATGTGCGCCTCGATGCACAAGGCGATGTGCTGGTGGTCATTGTGGAAGAGCGACCGTCCATTTCAGAAGTGGAGTGGGTGGGCTTGAAAGAGTTTGACAAAGATGTGCTGGTCAAGGCCTTGAAAGAAGTGGGCATTTCTGAAGGTCGTCCCTTTGACAAAGCGCTGGCCGACAAAGCTGAACAAGAATTGAAACGCCAATACATCACGCGCAGTTTGTATGGCGCTGAAGTGGTCACGACGGTCACGCCTGTAGATCGCAATCGTGTGAAACTCACCTTTACCGTGACCGAAGGTGGGCCTTCCAAAATCAAAGAAATACGCATCACAGGTCAACAGGCTTTCTCGGAAGACACGCTCAAAGATCAATTCAATTTGGATGCGGGGGGGTGGCTCAGTTGGTACACCAAGTCGGATCGCTATTCACGCACCAAACTCAATGCCGATCTAGAAACTTTGCGTTCTTATTATTTAAGTCGTGGCTTTTTGGAATTCAGAATTGATTCCACGCAAGTGGCCATTTCTGCAGACAAACAAGACATCTCGATTGCCATCAATGTCACCGAAGGTGAGCGTTTTGTGGTGTCAGGTGTGAAGCTAGAAGGCAATTACTTAGGCAAAGAGGATGAGTTCAAAGCCTTGGTCAAGATTGGCTTAGGCCAACCCTTCAACGCCGAAACGGTGACTGAAACCAGCAAGGCCTTTACCGAGTACTTTGGCAAATTTGGATTTGCGTTTGCACGGGTAGACGCCCGCCCTGAAATTGATCGTCTCACCAACCGCGTTAATTTTGTTTTGCAGGCCGAGCCTTCAAGGCGCGCTTATGTTAGGCGCATCAACTTGGCGGGCAACAACCGCACGCGCGACGAAGTGATCCGCCGAGAATTCCGTCAACTTGAATCGGCTTGGTACGACGGCGACAAAATTAAACTCTCACGCGACCGGGTGGATCGTTTAGGCTTCTTCACAGAAGTGAATATTGACACGCAAGAAGTCCCTGCTACCTCTGACCAAGTGGACCTAACCGTCAATGTGATTGAAAAACCCACTGGCAGTGTGTCCTTGGGTGCGGGCTTTTCTTCCACTGAAAAAGTAGCTTTAAGTTTTGGTATTCGCCAAGAAAATGCTTTTGGTTCGGGCAATTATTTGGCCACTGAAATTAACACCAGCAAATACAACCGAACCATTGTGATCAGCACCACCGATCCTTATTTCACGCGGGAAGGTATTTCTAGAACCATAGACGTGTTCCACCGAACCACGCGCCCTTATTTGGGCGATTTGAATGCCTACAGCTTGGTCAGTTCAGGTGCTGGCATGCGTTTTGGCGTGCCATTCACAGAAATTGACACAATTTATTTAGGTGCCAATTTGGAGCAAACGTCCATTCGGCCGGGCACCAACTTGCCCAATGCCTACGTGGAATACATGCAGCAGTTTGGCTATACAAGTACTTCGTTGCCGTTTACCATTGGTTGGGCAAGGGACGGTCGCGACAGCGCCTTGGTGCCGACGCGAGGTATTTTGCAGCGCTTTAACGCTGACCTCAGTGCCACGGGTGATGCTCGGTATGTTCGAACCAACTACCAAATTCAGCAGTACACGCCCTTGACTAAAAAGTATACTTTAGCGCTCAATGCCGATTTAGGCTGGGGCCAGGGACTGTCAAACCGGCCTTATCCCCTGTTTAAAAACTACTTTGTGGGTGGTTTGGGCAGCGTTCGCGGCTTTCAGCAGTCCACCTTGGGCCCCTCGGACTCTTCCAACACCCTGTTTTTGGGCGGTCCCAAGAAAATTGTCTTTAATGCTGAATTGATGGCCCCCTTCCCGGGCGCTGGCAACGACCGCACCCTGCGTCTTTTTGCCTTTACAGACGTGGGCAGAGCCTTTGGCGAGAACGAAAAAGTCAATTTAAACGAACTCAGATCGTCCGTTGGCGTGGGTTTAAGCTGGATTTCACCCATGGGTCCTTTGCGCTTTTCCTATGCTTTGCCTATGAAGCGCCAGGTTACGGATAAAATCCAGAGATTGCAATTCCAAATCGGAACTTCCTTTTAATGAAAACACTTCGTCATTTTTCTCAAGCATGTGTGCTGACACTTGGTGCCATCGGCGCCCTCGCTGCTTCCGTTGCCAGCGCTCAAGAATTTAAAATCGGGTTTGTCAACACCGATCGCATCTTCCGCGAAGCCAGCACGGCCAAGTCTGCTCAGACCAAGTTGGAGCAAGAGTTTTCAAAACGAGAAAAAGAACTGGTTGATTTGGGCAATACCATCAAGACCAGCTCTGACAAGTTTGAGCGTGAAGCCCCCACACTTTCAGAATCACAGCGCAACACGCGCCAAAAACAACTGATGGACCAAGATCGTGAATTCCAACGCAAGCGTCGCGAATTTCAGGAAGACTTAAACACCCGTAAAAACGAAGAGCAACAAGTCGTCATTGAACGCGCAAACCGTGCTGTCAAGTTGGTTGCTGAAGCAGAAAAATACGATGTGATTTTCCAGGAAGCTGTGTACATCAATCCTAAGCACGACATCACTGACAAAGTTATCAAGTCTCTCAACGCCACGGCTGGCAAATAATCTCCGAGAGAAATGGACACGTTTTGTGCTGCAGCTCGGAGACATTGTTGAAGCTTTAGGCGGCAGCCTTCACGGCAGTCCAAAAACACCCATCGAAAAACTCGCGCCGCTTGAAACAGCGGGGCCGCGAGATTTGAGTTTTTTAAGTCACCCAAAATACCAATCGCAATTGTCGCAATCGCAGGCGGCTTGTGTCATTGTCACTGCTCAATTTAAAGAACTGGCCCTCTCGCGCGGTGCTTGCATCGTCACCGACGACCCCTACCATTACTTTGCAAAACTCACGCAGTTTTGGAAAAAGCAAACCTCGCCTGCCCTGAAAGCCAAAATACACCCCAGTGCCGTGGTTGATGCCGAGGCCATCGTGGCTGACTCGGCGGTCATTGGTCCTTTGTGTGTGGTTGAACGAGGCGCCAAAGTGGGCGCACATTCCCACCTCAAATCCAGAGTCACTTTGGGCGAAGACTGCGAAATCGGGGCGCGTTGCATTGTTCATTCAGGCGTGGTCATTGGTGCCGATGGTTTTGGCTTTGCGTTGCACCAAGGCGAATGGGAAAAAATTGAGCAACTTGGTGCCGTCAAAATTGGCAACGATGTTGAAATTGGTGCCAACACCTGCATCGATCGCGGCGCATTGCAAGACACCATCATTGAAGATGGTGTGAAACTAGATAACTTAATTCAAATTGGACACAACGTGCACATTGGCCAACACACCGCCATGGCCGGTTGTGTTGGCATTGCAGGCAGTGCTCGCATTGGCGCTCATTGCACCGTTGGCGGTGGCGCCATTATTTTGGGCCACTTGACTTTGGTGGACGGCGTGCATGTTTCTGCTGCTTCCGTGGTCACACGGTCCATTGCCACACCTGGCCACTACACCGGATTCTTTCCCATCGATGACAATTCATCGTGGGAGAAAAATGCAGCCAGCTTAAAGCAGTTGCACAAACTTCGCGATCGACTTAAATCAATGGAGGCTCAACTCCTTCAGCCACCATTACAGGAATCTCAATCATGATGGACATCTACCAAATTCTGAAACAACTGCCGCACCGTTTCCCTATTCTCTTGGTCGACAGAGTTTTGGAAATTGAAAAAGGCGTGCGCATCAAAGCCTTGAAAAACGTGTCCGTCAACGAACCTTATTTCTCGGGCCATTTTCCATCGCGCCCTGTCATGCCGGGTGTCTTGATGTTAGAGGCCTTGGCGCAAGCTGCGGCATTGCTGGCTTTTGACACCTTGGGCGAAACACCCGATGAAAATACCGTTTACTACTTTGCAGGCATTGATGGCGCGCGTTTCAAGCGTCCCGTCGAGCCGGGTGATCAGCTTATTTTGGAAGTCGAACTCGACCGCATGAAGGCAGGTGTTTTTAAATTCAAGGCACGCGCCAAAGTGGGCGAGGAGATTGCCGTTGAAGCCGAACTCATGTGCACCATGCGCAAGATTGCCTAAAAAAATCACCCCTCAAGATGACGTCTCGCATTCATCCAACCGCCATTGTCGATTCGGCGGCTCAACTCGACAGCAGTGTCACGGTGGGCCCCTTTAGCGTCATTGGCCCGCATGTGCGCATCGATGCAGGCACCACAGTGGCCAGCCACTGTGTGATTGAAGGCCACACCACCATTGGCAAAGACAACAAGATTTTTCAATTCAACTCGTTGGGCGCTGTGCCGCAAGACAAAAAGTATGCGGGTGAGCCGTGTGAGTTGGTCATTGGCCATCGGAACACCATTCGTGAATTTTGCACGTTCAACATTGGCTCGCCCGGCGATACGGGCGTGACAAAATTGGGCAATGACAACTGGATCATGGCTTATGTTCATTTAGCCCATGATTGTCATGTGGGCAACCACACTATTTTTGCCAACAGCTCGCAACTGGCGGGCCATGTGCAGGTGGACGATTGGGTGATTTTGGGCGGCTTTACGGTGGTCCATCAGTTCTGCCGATTGGGTGCGCACAGTTTTACAGCCATGCATTCTTTGTTGTTTGCAGACTTGCCGCCCTTCGTGATGGCACAAGGTCAACCGGCCCAAGCGCGCTCCATGAATTTTGAAGGCCTGCGCCGTCGTGGCTTTTCTGCAGAACGAATTTCTGCGGTGAAGGCCATGCACAAAAGCTTGTACCGTCAAAAACTCACACTGGCACAAGCGCAGGCTGAAATTGAATTGTTGACACAAAAATACCCCGAGGCACAAGCGGATGTCGACATGATGTCCAGTTTCTTGCGGGGCACATCCCCCGAACGTGGCATTGTGAGATAAAACGTGTCGCCTGATTCAATGCCCTTGCACCCCAAAGCCCCTGATGGGGCTTTTTCCATGGCCATGGTGGCTGGCGAAACTTCGGGAGACTTGTTGGCAGGCCTCATGCTGCAAGGCGTACATCAGCAATGGCCGCATGCAAATCTTTATGGCATTGGTGGCCCTCGCATGGCGGCACAAGGATTTAAAGCCTTGTGGCCCTCCGATAAATTGGCGGTGCGCGGCTATGTGGAGGTGCTCAGGCACTACCGCGAAATTGTAGGCATTCGCCATCAACTCAAAGCACAGTTGTTGGCAAATCCGCCTTCCGTGTTTGTGGGGGTAGACGCACCCGACTTCAATTTAGATTTGGAGCGCGACCTTAAACAAGCTGGCATTCCAACGGTTCATTTTGTGTGTCCTTCCATTTGGGCTTGGCGCGCCGATCGCATTGAAAAAATCAAGCAAAGTGTTGACCACGTTCTGTGCATTTTTCCTTTTGAAACAGACTTGCTGCATGCGCATGGCATTGCCGCAACCTACGTGGGGCATCCTTTAGCGCAGGCCATTCCGCTGCATGTCGACACCCTGAAAGCGCGGCATGAATTGCAGCTTGACCCCAACCGCCCCGTGGTGGCTTTGCTGCCAGGCAGTCGAGAATCAGAGATCACTTATTTGGCTGAACGCTTTTTGCAAACGGCTGTGCAACTGGTTCGGCAACAATCCAACTTGCAATTTGTGTTGCCCGCCATGCCCAGTTTGAAGGCGCGCATTGAACGCATTCGTGATTCAGTGGGGGCCACTCAGGTTCAAATTTTGAATGGCCAATCGCACACAGCATTGGCCGCTTGTGATGTGACGCTGATTGCCAGCGGAACGGCTACTTTAGAGGCCGCACTGTTTAAAAAGCCCATGGTGATTGCCTACAACATGAACTGGATCAGTTGGCAAATGATGAAGCGCAAAAAATTGCAGCCTTGGGTGGGGCTGCCCAATATTTTGGCCCAAGAATTTTGTGTACCCGAACTGTTGCAAGAAAATGCCACGCCTGACAACCTGTCCAAAGCTGTTTTAGGGTGGCTTCATTCGCCCGAAAAAATTCAGGCGCTGGTCAAGCGTTTTGAAACCATGCATCAGTCTTTGCTGCGTGACACCCCTACACTCTCAGCCCATGCGATCCAAACGCTTATCAAAGCCTGAGCAGGTGAGCCTGGCTTGGGATGTTCCTGGTTTGCTGGCCGGTGTGGATGAGGCTGGGCGAGGTCCATTGGCAGGGCCGGTGGTGGCTGCGGCCGTTATTTTGGACGAGCTGAAACCAATCAAAGGTTTGAACGACTCTAAAAAGCTCAGCGCCAAAACGCGCGATCGTTTGTTTGATGAAATTCGTGCCAAGGCCTTGTGCTTTGCCATTGCAGAAGCCAGCGTGGAAGAAATTGACACCTTGAACATCTTGCAAGCCACGATGTTGGCCATGCAAAGGGCGGTAGAGGCTTTGCGTTTAAAACCAACGCTGGTTTATGTCGATGGCAACCGCCTGCCTATTTTGGACGTACGTGCTGAGGCCATTGTGAAGGGCGATGAAAAGGTGAAAGAAATTTCGGCGGCGTCCATTTTGGCCAAGGTACATCGCGATCGCATGTGCGAAGAAATGCACCGTCAATTTCCCAAGTATGGTTTTGATGCTCACAAAGGCTATGGCACCGCAGTGCACATGCAGGCGCTGCAAACTTGGGGTGCCACACCGTTTCACCGTAAAACCTTTGCCCCAGTGGCACTGGCTATTTTGGCGGCCTCCAAATCATGAATTTGATCACGTCGAGAGACAACCCCCGCCTGAAAACCATTCGCCGTTTGGCGCAAGACTCGCAGGCCTATCGCAAGCTGGGCTTGGTGTGGTTGGAGGGCGATCATTTATGCCGGGCCGCTTTGGCGCGCGGCGTCAAACCCGAACTGGCCATCTTCACAGAATCAATTTGGCAAGCCTCTGAGTTTGAATGGGCGCAATGTGCTGCTGAAGTTTGGGTGGTGCCCGATGAATTGTTTGTCGGCCTCAGTGCGCTTGAATCGCCCGCCAAAATGGGGTTCTTGATAACGCTGCCCAAATTGCCCGCGTTAGACCCACAGGCCGCCACAGTGGTTTTAGATCGACTTCAAGATGCAGGCAATGTGGGTGCTATTTTGCGGAGTGCTTCGGCCTTTGGCTTCAAACAAATTGTAGCCATCAAAGGCACGGCAGGCATGTGGTCACCCAAGGTGCTGCGTGCTGGCATGGGTGCGCATTTTGGTTTGCAACTGATGGAGTCGGCCAGTTTGGAAGACGTTCAAACACTTCAGGTGCCTTTGGTGGGAACCGACGTGCATGAGGGGCCGTTTTTGCATGAGTTGGCGCAGCAGGGCAAGTTGTCCCGTCAGTGCGCTTGGGTCTTGGGGCATGAAGGGCAGGGCGTATCGCCCGAATTGATGGCCCTGGTGGTCCAAAAAGTCAGGATAGCCCAGCCAGGCGGTGAGGAATCTTTGAATGTGGCCACGGCCGCAGCCATCTGCCTGCATGCCAGCGCCACTTCCAATTGAGGGGCTTCCAAGCCCCGCTTAAGGTCTGGATTCATTAAAAAATCAGGGGCGTCGCCCTCGGGCAAGCGAAGAGTCGCGTCTATAATGAGAGGCTTTCCCGCATCAACCTGTACGCACCCGCTCAAAACAAGCCATTTCCCTTCAAAAGCAGCCAAAAAGAGAGCCTTCTAGGGTCAATCTTGCGCGTGCTGGGGCGTACCCGAACCATACCGGAGAACCCAGTGCTTTTGTCTCTTCAGGGAACCTTCCCCCAAGCCATTTTGGCGCTTGCAGACGGCACGGTCTTTGTCGGCAACTCGATCGGAGCCCCAGGCTCTACTGTTGGTGAGGTGGTATTCAATACCTCCCTCACAGGCTATCAAGAAATCCTCACTGACCCTAGCTACTGCCAGCAGATCGTTACGCTTACCTACCCGCACATCGGCAACTATGGCGTCAACCCAGAGGATGTCGAATCTGACAAAGTCCATGCCGCAGGCTTGATCATCAAAGACCTGCCCATTGTTGCCAGCAATTTCCGTTCAACAGAAACGCTTTCAGCTTATTTGTCGCACAGTGGCACAGTGGCCATTGCCAACATTGACACGCGGCAACTCACTCGCCTGTTGCGAAGCAAGGGCGCGCAAAACGGCGCCATCGTGGCTCTGGCTGCTGGCCAGACTGTCACGCCCGAACTCACAGCGAAAGCTGTTCAAGCGGCACAAGCTGCGCCGGCCATGGCCGGCTTGGACTTGGCGCAAAAAGTATCGGTGTCGGCGTCTTACGCGTGGACCGAGTCTGAGTGGCAGCTGGGCAGTGGCTATGGCCAACAAACAGCGCCTCGCTTTCATGTGGTGGCTTACGACTTTGGCGTGAAGAAAAACATCTTGCGCATGCTGGCCGAGCGCGGCTGCAAAGTCACCGTAGTGCCGGCCAAAACGCCCGCCGCTGAAGTGCTCAAGCACAAGCCCAATGGCATCTTCTTGTCCAACGGCCCAGGCGATCCTGAGCCTTGCAACTACGCCATCTCTGCCACCCAAGAACTCATTGAAACTGGCATTCCCACTTTCGGTATTTGCTTGGGTCACCAAATCATGGCGCTGGCCAGTGGCGCCAAAACTTTCAAAATGAAGTTTGGCCACCACGGTGCCAATCACCCCGTCAAAGACCTCGACTCCGGACGTGTGTCCATTACCAGCCAAAACCATGGTTTTGCGGTGGACGAAAAATCATTGCCCGCCAACTTGCGTGCGACGCACGTGTCACTTTTTGACGGCACCTTGCAAGGCTTGGCGCGCACCGACAAGCCCGCTTTTTGTTTCCAAGGTCACCCGGAAGCCTCACCCGGCCCGCATGACATTGCCTATCTCTTCGATCGCTTCATCAACCTGATGGAGAAAAAATAACATGCCAAAGCGCACCGACCTCAAAAGCATTCTCATCATTGGCGCTGGCCCCATCATCATTGGCCAGGCCTGTGAGTTCGACTACTCTGGCGTTCAAGCTTGCAAAGCTTTGCGTGAAGAGGGTTACAAAGTCATTTTGATCAACAGCAACCCTGCTACGATCATGACCGACCCCGCCACCGCGGACGTGACTTACATCGAACCCATTACGTGGCAAACGGTTGAAAAGATCATTGCCAAAGAACGCCCCGATGCCATTTTGCCCACCATGGGTGGCCAAACAGCGCTCAACTGTGCGCTCGACTTGTGGCATAACGGCGTGCTCGACAAATACAAAGTTGAGCTCATTGGCGCCACGCCTGAAGCCATCGACAAAGCCGAAGACCGCCTAAAGTTCAAAGACGCTATGACCAAAATTGGTTTGGGTTCTGCACGCTCTGGCATTGCCCACAGCATGGAAGAGGCTTGGACGGTACAGCGCACGGTAGGATTTCCCACCGTCATTCGCCCCAGCTTTACCTTGGGCGGCACAGGCGGCGGCATTGCCTACAACCCTGAAGAGTTTGAGACCATTTGCAAACGCGGTTTGGAGGCGTCTCCCACCAACGAATTGCTCATAGAAGAGTCATTGCTCGGTTGGAAAGAATACGAGATGGAAGTGGTGCGCGACAAGGCGGACAACTGCATCATCATCTGCTCTATCGAAAACTTAGACCCGATGGGCGTGCACACCGGAGACTCCATCACGGTGGCGCCTGCACAAACTCTCACCGACAAAGAATATCAAATCATGCGCAATGCCAGCTTGGCTGTTTTGCGTGAAATTGGTGTCGACACCGGCGGCTCTAACGTGCAGTTCTCGATCAATCCACAAGACGGCCGCATGGTGGTCATTGAGATGAACCCGCGCGTGTCGCGCTCCTCTGCTTTGGCTTCTAAGGCCACAGGTTTCCCCATTGCCAAAGTGGCTGCCAAATTGGCCGTGGGTTACACCCTCGATGAATTGCGAAACGAAATTACAGGCGGCGCCACACCCGTCAGTTTCGAGCCCAGCATCGATTACGTGGTTACCAAGATTCCACGCTTTGCATTCGAAAAATTTCCCACAGCCGACAGCCGCCTCACCACACAAATGAAGTCAGTGGGCGAGGTCATGGCCATGGGCCGTACGTTTCAAGAATCGTTCCAAAAAGCCTTGCGCGGTTTGGAAGTGGGCGTCGATGGTTTGAACGAAAAAACGCAAGACCGCGAAGTGCTTGAAAAAGAATTGGGCGAGCCAGGACCCGATCGCATTTGGTATGTGGGCGATGCCTTTGCCATGGGCCTGAGCGTGGACGAAGTTTTCAACCTCACTAAAATTGACCCTTGGTTCTTGGTTCAAATTGAAGACATTGTGAAGATTGAACTTGAGTTGGAAATCACGGGCCTTCAAGCCATCACCGCAGATGAAATGCGTGCCTTGAAGAAAAAAGGTTTCTCTGATCGCCGTTTGGCCAAGTTGCTCAAAACAACTGAGCATAAAGTGCGCGCTCAGCGTCACGCCATGAACATTCGGCCTGTCTACAAGCGGGTGGACACCTGCGCTGCCGAATTTTCTACCGACACGGCTTACATGTATTCCACTTATGAAGACGAGTGCGAAGCAGAACCCACCACCAACAAAAAGATCATGGTCTTGGGCGGCGGCCCCAACCGAATTGGGCAGGGCATTGAGTTCGACTACTGCTGCGTGCACGCGGCCTTG
>CANKBG010000037.1 GCA_947479935.1 Comamonadaceae bacterium | reverse complement strand
GCTTCGATCACCCAAAACTCTTGTTCCCGGCTATGAGCCGCAAGGCGCAGACCCCGATGCCTTGCAGTCGGGTGATGTTCATCCTTTGTTGGCGCAAGGTTTGTCTACTTGGCTCAGTGGCGTGCTGGCCAAATCGAATGGCAATGCCAATGCCAATGCAACCAACTTATCTATGTTGATGGCAAAGGCTGCAGAAAAAGCTTCCGAAGGTACAGCGCCCAAAAATGCAGGCAATGAAACTGCCAACACCACTGCGTCTGCAGTCATGGGTCAACTCAAAAACATTTATCAAGCCATTGCCGGAAGTGATGTGTTTGCAGCGCAAAGACTCAATGAAGCTTGGATGCCTCGAAGGGTTGTGGCCCACGCTACGTCCTCTAAAGCTTCCGCCAATAATGATTTAGAAACTATTCAGCAACTCGCACAACCCATTCAAGAACCAAGCGCTGCACAATTAACGCAATGGGTCTCTGCTCTCGAGCCCGATAGCGATGCCGCACAGCAAGCAGCCCGAATGCTGACTCAAGGCAATATGGTGTGGCAAGCCGACTTGGTGCCAGGGGTGCCCATGCGAATAGTTCGGGAAGATGCTTGGCGCAACAACCCGCAGCAAGTAGGTGAGCTTGAAAAAGGCGCCATGCTGAAAGTGGAGTTGACGCTTCCCCATCTTGGGCAGCTTCAAATTGTGGGTTCGCAATGGGGTCAAGACATTAGCTTGCATATTTCGCACGGCAAGCCAGAAGGCAACGGCAAAGTCAATTGGACGACTCTTGCCCCTGAACTGCTTCAAGAATTGAAAACTCAGGGTGTGACAGACGTAAGGGTTGAGTCTTTGCCAGATGCGTTGGTTAATCCAACGCCACAGGAAAGTCCGAATGTCTAACTTGGGCCACGAAGAAATTCTGCAAGCAGTGGCCGTGGGCTATCAGCCCAATACACCAGCACCACGCGTTCTCAGTAAAGGCAAAGGCGAAGTTGCACAAGCCATTTTGGACCGCGCCAAAGAGTTGGGCATTCCCACCAAAAGCGAGCCTAGTTTGGTTGCGTTCTTAATGGAGCTCGAATTGAATGCTTGGGTGCCTCCCGAGCTTTATGCAGCAATCGCCCAAGTGTTGGCTTGGGCGCATGAAGAAGACAAGAAGTTGGAAGAGCTGAAGTATTAGCCTAGCTTTATTTAATTCCTAACTTCATTGTCACGCTCAATTTCCAAAAGGATTGTTTCTAACGCCCACCAAGGGTGGCTGTGCTGGGCCTTGCGGCTGAACTGGCGCATCGCTCAGGGTTTTGAGAAACACCACCACGTCGTCAATTTCTCGCGCAGTGAGTGCCGGGCCCGCTGACGCTGGGCGATTGAATGGCACGCGGTCGTTGATGATGTTGCCGACATAAGCAGCTGGCAAGTCGTTGGCAATGCCTTTGGGGCCATACCAGCGCTTTGGATCGCTGTTGCGTGTCGCGTAAAAACTCACCACGTCTCGCAAGTCTTTGAAGAAGCCGTTGTGCATCCAAGCTTTTCTCTCAGCGGTGTTGCGCAGCGAGGTCATACGAAAGGTGCCACAGAACTTTTCAATACTGATATTAGATGGCACGTTGCTGGTGAGGGCTGGCTTGTTGCGATCGGGGCCGCACAAGCCCAAATCAAAAAACGAAGGGTTGGCATTTCTAGGAATGGCCATGTTGCGGGGAATGCCGGTGGCATAAAACGCAAAGTCGGTAAATAGTGAATCGCTGGGTTTGGAAGAGTTGGGGTTCATGAGGTGGCAAGAAGCACAGTTGCCTTTGTTGACATCCATGAACACCTTCATGCCGTTGGTTTCTTGGGGTGTGAACTTTGTTTTGCCTTGAATGAACTGGTCGTATTTGCTGCTAAAGGGTTGCAGTGCAGAGCTTCTCTCAAATGCTGCTATGGCCACGCCTATTTTTTGAAACGCCAAGTTGGGGTTGTTGAAAATTTGGTTGCCAAACTCGTCTTTGAAAAGTTGGGCGTAAGGCGCTGCTGCAATTTTGCGAACCACACTGGCCGCGTCTTTGTTGTTCATTTCCAATTTATTTAAGAGTGGGCCCAGCGCTTGAAGTTCTGCGGTGTCAGCGCGACCATCCCAAAAGAAACCACCCACTGGGTCAACGTCTTCGCCTGTGACTCTAAATTGGAATTTAGGAATGAACGATGTGTAGGCATTGGACATGGCGTTGCGACCGCCAATCGATTGAGGTGTGCTGCCTTGCGCCACGCCAATTCTGGAGCCATTGTTGCCTGCAAAACCCGAGGTGCCTTGGTGGCAGTCATTGCACGAAGTGCCCCGAGGTTCTGACAAGGCTTTGTCTTTGAAAATTTGACTGCCTAAGTTTTCTAAGCGGGTGGGGACAGATGGTGCTGTTGCTGGGGCTGGCGGCTGTTGCTGCGCCTGACTTACAGATGAGATGCTGAGTAATGAAAGACTTAAACAAAAAATTCGAAGCGTTGAGAATGAATGCGTTCTAGCGAATTTTGTGAATGTCATTTCATGCTTTCAAGATGAAGTTTGTTGAACGTTTTGTCGGCAAACCAACAGTGTGGCAAGCCCAACAAGGTTGAAGCAAAAGTCGTACCTGAAAAGTTGTGATTTTTTTGACGCAGAACGCGTCAAAGAAACATTCAAAGCAAGCCTTGAAGCTTGCTAATTAGAAGCACCGAGAAGAACTCAAACCTGCAGATTGGTGACTTCTTTGTAGGCGTCTACCAAGCGGTTGCGCACGGCAATCATGGTTTGGAATGACAGGTTGGCTTTTTGCAAGTCGACCATGACTTCTTCCAAGGTCATGTTGCTTTGGCCAGTAGAGAAGCTTTGCACTTTGGCTTGCGCCACGTTTTGTGTTTCGTTCACCGCCAACACGGCCTTTTTCAAAGCCGATTCAAAATCGGGCTCGCCAGCTGTGGGCAATGAGGCCGTTGAATTTAACTGACCCGATGCCATATCAGCCATGACTTTCATCTGGCTGGTAAGGGACTCGAGGTTTATGTTTGACATGCTGTTAATCTTAATTCAATTCAATCAAAAAGAAAACCGGCTTCTTTGTAGGCCTTGAGCTTGTAGCGCAGGGCCCTTTCGGACAGTCCCAAAATGTTGACGGCATCTTTACGGTTGCCTCCAACTTGCTTTAGAACTTTCAAAATGTGCTCACGTTCGATGGAATCCATGTCCTGTGCGCCCGAAGTTGTGCTTTCAGTGTCTGAACTGTATGCAAGAGGTGTGCCACCAGCGGCCAAGTTGGCGGTGGGTGCGCCAGATGAACTGCTTGGTTCGCTACCGTGCAGTTCAATGTCGTTGGGTTCGATCAAATCGCCGTCGCTTAAAAGCAGGGCACGCTGCATGGCGTTTTCCAGTTCACGCACATTGCCGGGCCAGGGGTAGCCTTGCAAGGCATGATTGCTTTGGGCGGAGAGTTTTAAACCTTGGCGTCCCATGGTGCGGCCATAGCGCGCCAAGAAATGTTCGGCCAAAGGGAGGATGTCTTGTTGGCGTTCGCGCAGTGGCGGAATGCGAATGGGGAACACGGCCAAGCGGAAGTACAAATCTTCTCTAAATTTCCCGTCTTTCACTCTCTGCTGAAGGTCTTGGTTGGTGGCCGCCACAATGCGAACATCACAGTTGACAGAGCGCATAGAGCCAAGGCGCTCTACCACTTGGTCTTGTAATACACGCAGCAGTTTGGCCTGCAATTCGAGGGGCATTTCGCCAATTTCATCCAAGAAAAGCGTGCCGCCATTGGCCTGCTCAAACTTGCCTGGCTGGGCTTTGGTGGCCCCCGTGAAGGCCCCTTTTTCATAGCCAAACAGGGTGGACTCGAGCAGGTTGTCGGGAATGGCGGCGCAGTTGATGGCCACATAAGGCTTGCTATTGCGGCCCGAAAGCTGGTGAATTTGCTTGGCAAAAACATCCTTTCCCACGCCCGATTCGCCCGTTAAAAGCACAGTGGCGCCAGTGCCGGCGACACGTTCACATCGGTTTTTAACGGCAAGAATTGCAGGATCGGAGGCAATTATTTCCCCATCGGCGCCAGATTTTGCCGTGGGTGGACTGGGGTGATGGCGCGCAATGACCTCCAGCAATTGCTGGGGCATGAAGGGTTTGATGAGGAAGTCGCGGGCGCCTCCTTTTAAAGCTTGAACAGCCAATTGGGTGTCGGCGTAGGCGGTCATGACCACCACCGGAAGTTGAGGGTGCTTTTCTCGGGCCTGAGCCAACAATTGCAACCCGTTCATGCCAGGCAAGCGGAAATCGGTCACCAGCATTTGCTCTACTTCAGGGTCAATGGCGGGCAGCGCATCTTCGGCGCACTCAAAGGCCACATGGTCTACACCACCCAAGCGCAACGTCACGCTAATGGCCTCGCGCAAATCGGTATCGTCTTCAACAAGGAGAATTTGAAACTGATTCATGGGTGACGATGCAGACGAATGTAAGGTTTAAAAGTTGGCCATGCTGGGCAAAGCCACCACAAAAAGGGCCCCACCCTGGGGTTTGTTTTGTGCCGTAATTTCACCACGGTGGCTGCGAATGGCATTTTGTGCAATTGCAAGTCCTAGGCCAGTGCCTGTGACGCGGTTGGTGGCAAAGGGTTCAAACAAGCGGGGCAACATGTCTTCAGCGATGCCGGGGCCATTGTCTTCGATGCTGAGTTGGCCGCGCAAATGGTCGGCTTGGGTTTGAACGAGAATGGTTTGGCCCTGGCTGGAGCACTGAATGGCGTTTTCCAAAATAGCAATGAAGGCGGACACCACGGAGGGGCGCTCTACGCTCACCATGCAATTGTCGGCCCGAAGCGCCACCTCAAGTCGTATTTTCTTCTCTTGGGAAAGCCCTTCCAGCGTTTGCAAGGCCTCATTGACCAAGTCATCTAAGGCAATGATTTGCGTTTTGTGAGGTCGGGCGCGCACAAATTGAAGCATTTCTCCGGCCATTTTTTCCAAATGAATCAGCTGGTTTTGTAGTTTTTTTGCAAAATTCACCCTGTCTTGCAGTTCGAGTTGTTCGGAGCAAAGATGCGAGGCATAAAGCAGTGCCGTGGACAATGGCGTTCTGAGTTGGTGCGCAATGCCAGCCGACATTTTGCCCATGGCAGCCAAGCGGTCGACCCGCTCGCTGTCCTCCAAGGTACGCAAGTTGGCGGTAATGTCTTGAATTTGAATCACGCTGCGCAAGCCTTCTTGCACGCGCTGCGCTTGGAGGGTGCGCATGCCTTCAAGTGAGTTAACGTGAAATTCGTCGGGGCCGTGGCCAGGCTTCCAAGTGGCAGGTGTGGCCCATGCCTCCCCCGTTTTCAGCCCCGGTACCAATTGTTCAGCCGCCTGATTGAAATGGCTAATTTTGTCGTTTTCGATCAGCACCACGGCAGCAGGTAGCGCGTTGAGCAATACGTTCAGACGCTCATTGGCTTGAAAAAGGTCGGCACTGAGGTCTTCTACTTTGCGGCTTAAAGCGGCGTACTGTTGCTCTAGCGCTTGAGAGGCTTCGACAAAAAGCTCAAACGCACCGGCTAGATCGCTGGCTTGTGCGGGTGGCGTTGCTTTTTCAGGATTTACCATCTTTGGTAGTTTTGCTAATTTATCTGTTTGAAATTGATAATAAAAGTAAGATTGCGACCCATGAGTGTCGATTTGCTGCAATTTCGATGCGATCTCAATTCCAATATACAGTAATTTAAAAGAAGGCTTGACCCCTCATTCAGGGTCGCCCATGAAAGTCATGAAGATCCTACTGATTGAAGACGATGAACAAATAGCGGACTTGGTGGTTTCAGCTTTTGATGCAGTGGGCGTTAAAACTCAAGTTGAAAAAGATGGATTTAGAGGTCTGAGCTCTGCGCTTCAATTGAGCTTTGATGCCATTTTGCTTGATGTCGCCATGCCCTTGTTAGACGGTTTTCAAGTGCTGGAGGAAATTCGCCGCAACAGCCTCAACACACCCGTCATCATGTTGACGGCTTCCGTTGATTTACCTGACCGTTTGAGGAGTTTCGAAAAAGGCGCGGATGATTATTTGCCAAAGCCCTTTTACATGGAAGAGCTCATCGTTCGGGTGATGGCCTTGATTAACAACAAAAGAGGCAAAGTAGAAATGACCTTGGTGCAAGGCGCTTTGTCTTTAGACCGTTTCACGAGGGTGGCCACTTGGCAAGATGAGAAAGCCACCTTAACGCAACGCGAATACGTGTTGCTGGAGTGTTTGATGATGTCGCCGGGACAAATCTTTTCTCGCGAACAAATATTGAAACAAGTTTGGAATGTCGATTTCGACCCCGGCACCAATGTCGTCGATGTGTCGGTGCAAAGATTACGCAAGAAACTTTCCAATCCGAAACCTGACGCCAGTGTGGCATTTCCCATTGAAACCATTCGGGGTGTGGGTTATCGCTTCAAGGCATCGACCTAAAAATGCTTCGTTCTTTTAGACTGAAGTTTTTTGTACTGACCACTGTAGCCGTTGTTTCTTTTGCGCTTGTGACTCGTGTCACAGTCAGAAACTTTTCTTCGCAAAATTTGCATGATCTGATGTATTCCAACTTTTCGGGATACTTGGCTTTGAATGTCAAAGATTTGAGTACACCAACGACTGTATTCAAAAGTCAAAACGGCCCACAAAGCAACGAACTTGTGACACAAGTTTTGGAAAAACAAGTTGCCCATTACTTTCCAAACGCCAGCGTGAGTGAGCAGCAAATATGGGTGGGTGGCTTTGAAAACCAGATGCAAAAAAACATGCTGACGGGTATTCAATGGCGAGATATTCACGGCACTCAAAACGATTATTTGGTTCAATTTTCGGAGACGCGTGTTTCGAGTGATAAATGGGCCCTATTTAAAACCCCTTATGGGCAACATCACCTTTATGTTGCTATCCACTCACGTGTTTTTCAAAGCAATTTTGAAGGCATCATGGATGCGCGTGAAAGTGTGGTCAACAGCATGTGGCCAGTTTTGTTGGTGTACATTTTTTTATGCACTTGGATACTCACATTCTGGGTGATGCGATCTCTCAATCATTTGCAAAATAAGTTTAAAAACATTGAACTCAAAAACAGTGATACGGTTCTTTTGGAAAAAGATTTTGACCATGAGTTTTCAAATTTCGTCAGCTATTTCAATTTATTGATCAAGCGGCTGCGATTTAATTTTGAGCAAGCTTCGCGTTTTTCAAGTGACGCCGCCCACGAACTCAGAACGCCATTGACTGTGATTCGCGGTAATTTAAAACGCTTACTGAATACGGCGCCTGACAACAGCCTAGAGCAAAAGCAGTTGTCAATGTTGTCAGACGAAGTCGAGCGATTGATTTCCATTACCAACAAGTTGGTCATGTTGTCACAAGCAGATGGTGGTAGTTTTCAACTGGAGTTGAAAGAATTAAATTTGCTGGACGTGATTGGCATCATTCGCGATGACATTCAAAGCCTGATGCCAGATATTCAATTTCAATACGACATGTCACCTGAAATTAAAATTTTGGCAGACCCTAATTTATTTCAGCAACTTATCAACAACCTAGTGAGCAATGCGATTAAATATTCACCTGCAAATGGGAAAATTCACTTTAAAGCTGAAACTTCAGGTGACCAGACTCGGTTCTCCATTGCCAATGAGACCTATCTTTCATTGGAAGGCTTGGACGAACGCGTTTTTCAGAGGTTCTACAGGCACCTTGACGACCCAAATTCTGGACACGCCAAAACAAGGGGTGATGGTTTAGGGCTCAGTTTGTGCCAAGAGATTGCGAAAGCCCATGGGGGTACATTGACACTTCAGACAGGACCCGAAAAGTGGGTCACCTTCACTTCCACTTGGAAAAGTGCTTGATTAAGAAGTTGTTGCCAAACATTACACCTGTGTAATGTTTGGTTTTGCCTAATGAAAATTTGAAACAATGTGATTACATATGGAGGCACAGATTTAATTGGATGCTCCCAAAGTTCTCTCTCCAGATCGCGACGCTGTCGTTCTGTCGATGGGTGGTTCCGGCGCGGCAAATTTAAACACACAGACAGGTGTGTTTGATTCTTTGCGCGATCGATTCCAAGCCCTCAACACCAACCAACGATTGTTCATGGGCTTAGGCTTTGCCGGCTTGGTGCTGGCTTTGGGCGTCGTGTTTTCTGCGGGTCGCAGCACCCAAGACTATCGCGTTCTATTTGCCAACATCAACGAAGGCGATGGTGCGGCCATCATTACTGCTTTACAACAGATGAACGTGCCCTACCAGTTCACGGAGGGTGGCGGCGCCATCACTGTGCCCCAAAATTTGGTCTATGAAACCCGTTTGAAGCTTGCCGGTCAAGGCTTGCCCAAGGCCGGCAATGTGGGTTTCGAACTGCTTGAAAATCAAAAATTTGGCACCAGCCAGTTTGTTGAACGCGTTAATTATTTGCGAGGACTTGAAGGCGAGTTGGCCCGAAGTGTGAGCTCTCTAGGGCAAGTCAAATCGGCTCGCGTTCATTTGGCTGTGCCAAAGCCCTCGGCTTTTGTTCGAGAGCAAGAACGCCCCACAGCATCTGTCATTCTTACTTTGCACCCTGGGCGCGTTTTAGACAGCGCTCAAATTGCAGCCATTGCCCGTCTTGTCAGCTCTGCAGTACCCGGCATGCGCCCGCAAGAGGTGTCCATCATGGACACCGAAGGGGGCATTCTGGGGTCAAGTGCCATGCGGCAAGAGGGGCTGGACGCCTCACAACTCAAGTACACCGCCGAGCTTGAAGCAGCCTTAAACCGCCGTGTTGCAGCCATTTTGGAGCCCTTGGCTGGTAAAGACGGCTTTCGTGCACAGGTTTCAGTTGACTTAGATTTTGATGAACGTGAGCGCACTTCTGAAACTTTTGGAAAAAATGCACCACCCAATCAAGCTATTCGCAGCCAACTTTCTGTTGAGTCTAGTGGCAGTAAATCTGGCGCGGGTGGCGTACCTGGCTCCCTTACCAATCAGCCGCAAGAGTCGGCCAAGGCACCCCTCACAACTGAAGCCAAGGGTGAGAATCTTCGCGCACCAGGCAGTGTCGAAACAGGCGCTGCTGGCTCTGATGATGCCAGTTTTAAAAATGAAAAAACAGTGAATTTTGAGGTTGACCGCGCCATTGAAAGAATTAAATCTAGCAAAGGTCAGTTGCGCCGCGTCTCTGCAGCGGTGGTCCTTGACTACAAATATGAAAAAGGCGCCAAGGCAAATGCGACTCGCAGCACTGCCTACACCCCTCAAGAGATTCAGCAAATAAATGGCCTCGTCAAAGATGCCATCGGCTTTGTTCAACGTCGAGGCGATACCGTCAGTGTGGCCAATTTGCCATTCTCTGAAGAACCCACAGCGGTGGCGGAAGACACCAGCCGTTTAACACCCGATCTGGTGTCGCAACTCGTCCGTTATGGTGCCATTGCACTGGGCTTGTTGTTTGCCTATTTCGCCATTGCACGACCCTTAATGCGGCCCGTGCGTTTGCCCCCCATCGACCCTGATCTGCCTGATTCACCACAAGGTAGAGCTGCGCAACGCATGCGGGAAGAAATTAAAGAACTTGATCTGTCTTGGGCCATGGAACAAGAAGCCAAGCGCGCCCAAGAGATTCGGGTTGAAAAAGAAATTGAAGCGCAAATGGAACGGATGCGAGAGCGTGAAGTAGCCAGCAAAGCCAAGTTTGAAGATGGCGTTGCTTATGCGACTCAATATGCTACCGAGCAACCCAATGACACCGCTTTGTTGTTGCGCGCGTGGGTTTCTGAAGCTGGGACTTCCAGCCCATCGGGTCAGGACAAGTCATGAACACGGCCGTCTCAAATTTTAAACCCGGTGTTTTGGGAGGCGCGCTTCGCAAGGGCCTGCAAACGCCTGACCTGGAAAGAGCAAAAGGATCCAACTTAGATGGCCCTTCGCGTGCAGCCATTGTGCTCATGTCCTTGGGCCCAGAAGTAGCAGGCACTTTGCTTAAAAGCTTCACACCAGCCGAAGCCCAAAAGGTATCTTCGCTCATGGCCAACTTTAGAAGCATCGACCGCGAGGTCATGATTCAAGTGCTGGATGAGTTTAAAAATGTAACGGCCCATCGCAAACAAGTACCGTTCGACCCTCAAGGCTTTGTCACGGCCTTGATGGACAAATTTGCGGGCGAAGCAGGTGGCTCTATGGCAAGCCAATTGGCCAACAGTGTGCCCGCTCTGGATTTGGTTGTCAGCATGAGCAACGAGCAATTGCAAAGACACTTGCAAGCCGAGCATCCGCAAGTGGCCGCCACATTGCTGTCCTTAATTCCCGCCGAAAGATCTGCCTCTGTTCTTGAATTGTTTGAAGCCGAATTGCGCGATGAGTTGGTGTTGCGTGTGGCTTTGCTTGACCAAATCAATCCTTCCGCTTTGGTGGAATTGAATGACATGCTGGAGAGAACACTAGGCGATGACTCTACCGCTGAAATTAACGGCATTGGCGGCGCTCGCCCTGCTGCTGAAATTCTGCGACTCTTCACGGGTGGTTTGGAGAAAACCACTCTAGAAGCCATTCGCCAACATTCAGAAAAATTAGCGGAGCAAATCTTTGAACGAATGTTCACCTTTGAAGATTTGATGAAAATTGCGCCGCAAGCTGTTCAAACATTGCTTGCCAGTACAGATTTGCAAGACGAGGTCATATTGACCGTGCTGAAGGGTTCAACGCCGAATTTACAGAATTTCTTTTTCTCCAATATGACTAAAAGTAAATCCGAACGTTTCCGCGTTGAGATGGACAGTATGCCCCCCGTGCGCGTACAAGAAGTTCAAGCCAAGCAGTTGGAGATTGTGCAGACTGCGCGTCGCATGCAAGAAGAGGGCTTGCTCTCATTGGCCATTGTCAACACGGGGCCAGCTTCAAAATGATCATGTGCCCCTCTCTTGGTGACTTGAGTTGAACCGTTGGAGCCCACCTTCTTTTGATGGCGATCATTCCGTGCCTAACCTAGGTTCGGGGTCAGGGGTTTCGCGCACCACAGAAGACAGTGTCATGGTGTTGCCCAGCGTGAACGAAGTCGATTCCATTCGCGGCAAAGCCTACCAAGACGCCTACGCCAGGGGCCTTCAAGAAGGCTTATTGGAAGGTCAGGCTCAAGGCGCTGCCAAAGGCCGTGAAGAAGGCATTGAGCAAGGCCGTACAGAGGGTTTTCAACTTGGTTATCAACAAGGCTATCAAAGCGGATTAAAGGACATCGAACATTTGTCTAAAGAGATGCAACGCGTCATGGCGCTATTGCAATCCTTGCCAAAAGACTTTCAGGCTGTATTGCCCGAATGGGTTTACGAAACCGCTTTGCGGTTGGCTGGCAAAGAACAAATGGACCGTTCAGTTTTTGTGGCCGCTGTGCAAGAAGCTCTGATGCGCTTGCCACGGCCGGGTGAGAATTTAACTGTAGGCGTACCGCCTGCAGAACTCGAGGCTTGGCAGTTATTGTTGTCTCATCAAGATATGCCATTTCAATCATTGGTTCGCCCAGATGCAGACCTTAGCAAAGGGTTCGCTTATGTGATGGTCGATGGCACTCGACTTGATGTCGGCATGGGTGCACGCGATGCATTGGTGCGAAGTGCTTTGGGTTTACTGCCTCAGCACGCTTCGGATTCTGATTGATGGAGTCCGCCGTGAGCCAGGCCGATCTTCAAAAATATGTCGATGCACAGCGCGCCAAGTTGGCCAATTTACCCTTATCTGTGCGTGAAGGCCGCGTTAAAAGAGTGTCTGGTTTATTGGTAGAGGTGGAGGGCCTGCCTCTGTCTATTGGTGCGCAAGCCTGCGTAGAAAATTCTCGGCAAGGCAATTGGGTGGATGCTGAGTGCATTGGCTTCGAGCGAGACACCACCTATCTCATGGCCTTTGATCAAATGGCGGGCCTGTCTCCAGGTGCTGTGGTGTACCCCTTGCTCACACCGCAAAGACGCGCTCAGGGCTATCAAATGCGCCAAGGGATTGCATCTGTGCCCATTGGCCCCGCCCTGTTGGGGCGAGTGGTGGACGGTTTAGGCCGGCCACTCGATGGTTTAGGGGGTGCCAGTTGGAGTGACAACTTTGCGCGCTTTGCTTCTCCCAACCCCCTGAAGCGCAAGCCTATTCATGAGCCCCTAGATACCGGTGTGCGCGCCATCAATGCCATGCTGTCTGTGGGGCGTGGCCAGCGCATGGGTTTGTTTGCGGGATCGGGTGTGGGCAAGAGCGTGTTGCTTTCCATGCTCACGCGCAATTGTGTGGCCGATGTCATTGTGATTGCATTGGTAGGCGAACGCAGCCGCGAAGTGCGCGAATTTTGTGATGACCAATTGGACGCTACGTCTAGAGCCCGAGCCGTGGTGGTGGCCTCCCCTGCCGACACTTCGCCCCTTGCAAGAGCCAAGGGTGCAGAATATGCCACCGATGTGGCCGCGTGGTTCAGAGATCAAGGCAAACATGTGGTGTTGATTGTCGATTCACTCACTCGCTACGCCATGGCACAACGCGAAATTGGTTTGAGCCTAGGCGAAGCCCCGGTGGCACGTGGCTACCCTGCCAGTGTGTTTGGCAAACTGCCAGCCTTGGTGGAAAAAGTAGGGAACGGCGAGCACCCTGAAGGCTCCTTAACCGCTTTCTACACAGTACTTTTAGAAGGCGATGATGTGCACGACCCTGTGGCCGATGCCGCGCGGGGCGTACTGGATGGGCATATTTTCTTGTCTCGCGAGCTGGCTGACGCAGGCCACTACCCTGCCATTGACATTGAAAAATCGATATCAAGGGTGATGCCCAAAGTGGCTTCCCAAGATCACGTCTTGGCGGCCAGGCGCATCAAGCAATTGATCAGCCGGCATGAGCGCAGCAGAGACATGGTTGCCATGGGCGCCTACATGCAAGGCAGCGACCCCGATTTAGATGCTGCGCTGCGTTTGTGGCCCCACATTCAAACTTTTTTGCAACAAGAGTCGCACCAAGTGGCCGATCTAGAAGGCAGCGTCACCGCCTTGAACACCATTGCAAAGGCTTCCAAAATATGAGCAATCGTGTGTTTGAAGTGCTGCAGCAAATGCTGAAATTGCGCAAAGACCGATCTGTGGCGCAGTCGAAACGGGTTCAGGCTGAATATGAACGGGTGCGCAATTTCAATTTGCAGGTTGAGTCTTATGCCAAGGAATACGAGACTCAGTGGGTGAAAGCTGCGCAACAAGGCGATACCGTTTTGCATTTGCAAACCCAAGCCAACTTTGGGCTGAATTTGCGAGCCACTGCCAAATCTCAAGAGCCCGAGGTACAAGCTTTGAAGTCACAAAGCCGTGAGGCACTAGACAAAGCATTGCAAGATGCCCAACGGCTCAAGACCCTTCAATCTTTCTTGGCCAAACGCAAACTACAGCGCCAGCAGCAATTTGAAAAGCACGACGACAAGGCGCTGGAAGACGTTTTACAGGCTCGCCAACACACCAAATAGCAAGGTGGCATTGAAGTTGCATAACTTGATTTAAATTTGGGAAATTAAATCATGGCCATCTTCGTATCCAATCCAACTTCTGTCGCAAGTACAACCCTGTCTACTGACGCACTAGACCCTGCGGTCATGTCGCCAGAAGAAGGCTTTACAGAGGAGCTAGCGGCTGCCATGCTGCCCTCTGTAGCGCCAACCGACGCGCCTGCAAAATCCCCTTTTGACATATTAGAAGAGGCAGGCAAGAAAGCATCAGACCTGCAAATTTTGCCGGCAGAAGTTCTCTTGAATGCGGTGGGGGATGCAAATTTTGCCTTCGCCAGCCAAGCAGGTGCTGCTCATTCAGCGGCTCAAAATTCTGTTTCTGAATCGGCATTGACTGAAACATCCAAGACCATTGAGCTAGACAGCACTGCCATCGATTTGGTCAATCAATTGCAAGGGGCAGAGTTGGCTGCAGCCAACTTGGCTGCGCAAATGTCGGCCGCCGTAGTCAACGTGTCTGTGCCCACGGCTTCCAATTCAGCTGAAGTTTCGGCCGCAATTTCTGTTACTGCCACTTCAGGGTCTGGCCAAGAAGCTAATCAAATATCACAGGCGCCAATGACGGGCACCCGCTTGCAAGACGGTGAACAAGTTGCCTTCTCTTCAACTTTGGCATCGGCCCAAAACACGCCTTCATTGGGCAAAGAAAATATCAACTCTGCCATGGCGCCGACAGGAACCCAGGCAGTGCGCATGGCGCCTGTTGCAACGACACAGGCTGATCTGGCCAAGTCTGTTCAATCAGATGCCACACGCGATGTGTCTCAAGTCAATGCGGAGGCTTCAAATTACCTCAAGCCAGACGTGCTGCAACCAGAAGCAGACGTCAAACAAGCTGCCATCGTCAATCAGGCTTCACTTCAAACAAATACGCAAGTTGCTGTAGATCGCTCTTTGACTATAAAGTCTGAGACTGTTTCAGTGACCGCCCAAGTTTCAAAAGATGCAGAAACAAGTGCAGTTGTTACTTCTTCTGCCTCCACTGTGGCCAGCCCGCAAAGCGCCTCAAAAGTGGGTTTGACTGTTGCTAATTCAAGTGACGCTCAAATCACAATAACGGATTCAACGCAAGCGGCACCTATCACTACATCAAGCCCCAATCAATCGATTGAAAATACCGAATTAGCCACTCAAAAGACAACTGCTTCATCAGAAACAAAAGTTGACGCACAAGCCACCCTGGGCCAAGAAAGTTCATTCAATTTTGATGCAAAGTTGGGTAAATCAAATGTCCAACAGAATTCCAAAGCTCTAGAGACTGCCGTGAGCCTTGCAGGCGTTGCCAAGTTGAACGCACAAGTTGAAAACATCACTCTCGCATCGGAAAGCATAGAGCTCGATGTTGACGGCGTCGCTTCAGTTTCAGCCTCCCAAAACATAGACTCAGACTCTACGATCTTCAGCAATGTCCCATCGGGCATGAAAACTGGTAGAACAGGTGAAGCCTTCACAGTCACATCAAGTTCACTCACGGCCAGCACCGACTCGACCCATCGAATGGACCCGGCCGCGCTAACAGCCGCCAACTCCAGTTCGACAGTGCTAGAGCAAGAAGCTCCACGCCCTGAAACAGTTCAAAGTTTGGAAGATATTTCTTCTAGTTTTGTGAGCAGCTTAGTCGGGGGTCCACAACGCCCTGTGAATACCGTCATGGATTGGATTTCAATGCAATCGCAAGAACTCCCAGCACCCTTGGTTCCCCATGAAGTGCGCTTAGATGCAGGCGCTGTACAGTTAGAAATTCAGAAGATGGTAAAGCAAGGCGGGGGTCATGTGGTGATGGAATTAACACCTCCCGATCAAAGCAAATTCACCATTGAGTTAAAACTTGATGAACGCGGTAACGCCTTGCTGATTGTGGAAGGTGTGAGTGACTCCACCAAAACCCGATTAGAACAAAGTGCGCCGCAATTGCGTGAGCAATTTCAGCAAATGGGTTTGGAGTTACAGCTCGATATGCGCCAGCAAGGGCAATCAGCCTCTTCAAATGCTGCTGATTTTGCAAGCTCTCAACAGCGAGGCTCTGGCGACAACAATTTGGCTGGCAATGGCGCAGGCGAAACACCCAAGATTTTGACGCAGCGTGAAGCAGGTGCAAACCGCGCCCGCGAAACAGGTTCTAACCAAGTTTATCTCTACGCGTAAAGCTTTGAGCTTAGAAGAAACTTATGAACACCAACCCTGACAACATGCAATTTCCATTTGCCAAAGAAGCCCTTGAAGGCCTAGACACCCAAGTCTCGCAAGACTGGAATCGCGAGCAGGTCGATGCCATGCACATGCAGTTTGTAGCGCAGTGGCGTCAGTCCATGTCCACTTTGGTTCCTGCCGAAATCAAGATTTTGGCTGGCGATATGTCGCTGAAAACTTACGAAGCATTTGTGCTTGAAGCACCCTCTTTTGCAGACATTCAGGTCTTTGAAATCGATGCACTCCAAACACTTTGCGCTTGGAGCTTTGACACGCGTTGGGTGGCCGCGGCCGTCGATTGCTTGTTTGGCGGCGCCGGCATCATTCCCATCAGAGAACGAAGCGGCAAACTCACGCACATTGAATTGGGCATCAGGCAACGTTTGCTTGAAACGATGGCCACTGCCTATGAAGCAGCATGGCAAACGGCTTACCCCATTCGCCTGCAAACCCTAAGGCAAGAGCAGCAACTCTCTTCCCTTCGGCTGACCTCTCACAAAGATGTCGTGCTGCATGCCCAATTTGCCATTCATTTCAACTTGCTCGAATTGAGGGTCGACCTGTGTCTGCCCAAGCGCGCACTTGATTGGCAAACGCCTAGCAAATTAGCCAATGCCTCCGAAACGCCAGGGCAACCCGCTGGCTGGAGCCGCAGCCTGCAGCATCAGCTGTATGCCAAGCCTGTCGAGTCTGTGGCTGTGTTGTGTGAAAAAGAGCTTTCGGTAGCCCAGTTGCTCTCCTTGTCTTTGGGTCAGGTTCTGCCCATTGATTTGTCTGCCCCTGTTCGCATCATGGTGGATGGCGTCAATTTGCTCAGCGGGCGATATGGTGTTCGCAATGGCCACTATGCCTTGAAGGTAGAGCATATGAATCAGCCACCCCTGCCCCCAAACACAGAAGACTTAGAAGGCGCCACCTCAGGTCAATACCTAGGTAGTCTTGATATGCCCGCTCAGGCACAAAGCGATTTGGCCAATGCCGCCAAGGCCCTGAGCCAGCTAGACCAACAAATTCAGAAAAGTGAAGGTGACGTGTGACTGAGCAGATTGAAAAAGAAAACTCTGATGACTTAACCCAATGGGGCAAGGAGCCAGCCCTACAAGCAGATACCGCCAAACCCGCCATTCACGACATGGACATGATCATGAACCTGCCCGTGCGGGTCATGATTGAGCTGGGCCGGACCAAAATGCCCTTGGGCGATTTAATGTCAGTCCAAAATGGTGAGGTCATAGAGCTAGACGTAGAGGCAGGCGAGCCATTGAACTTGGTGGTTAACGGGTGTTTAATTGCACAAGGCGAAGTTGTCATCGTTGACGACCGCTATGGCATCCGCTTGACTGATATCATTTCACCATCGGAGCGTTTACGGAAATCTAAAAATTGATCCACCTGTCATCCTTGTCGCGTCTTTCAGCATTTGTCTTTTTAGGCATTTTCTCAATCGCCGCTCAAGCGCAAGCCCTGTCAGCACCCATCTCTAGTGGCTCGTCTGGCTCGTCCTCATCTGTATGGGGAGGGGCTTGGCTGGGTTTGGTCACACTCAGCTTGCTGGTGGTGTTGGCAGCCGTGGTGGTCTGGCTTTTCCGTCGTGGCGCCCAAAGCACCACAGTCGGTGGACAAATTCAATTGTTAGCTGCATTTCCAGTTGGCCCACGCGAACGTTTGTTGGTGGTTCGAATGCAAGATCGAATTTTGGCCTTGGGCCATACACCCACGCACATCAGCTTGCTCGCTGAGTTAGACGATTTTGAGCCCATGGCCAACTCAGGCACATTGCCATCGGGTTTTGCAGGCCAACTCATGACCCTGCTCTCTGGAAAGAACGGCACATGAGGTTTTTTAACCTCAAATGGCTTGTTGCCATTGCCCTCCTCATGTGTTGCGGTTGGGCAGCGGCTCAAAATTTACCGCTGGTCACTTCAAGCACTTCCAAAGCCGGCACTGTGTATGCCGTACCTGTCCAAACTTTGCTGGCCTTAACGGCCCTTTCTTTTTTACCGGCTGCGCTCATGCTCATGACCAGCTTCATTCGAATTCTCATTGTGTTTTCTATGCTACGCCAAGCCTTGGGACTGCAAAGCATGCCGCCCAATTTGGTCTTGATTGGCCTGTCGGTGTTCCTCACTTTTTTTGTCATGAACCCTGTGCTTGAATCCATGTACCGAGATGCTTATTTGCCTTTGGCCAGTGGCAAAATTGGGTTTGAAGAGGCCGTGAATATTGGCACCGAGCCTTTGAAGCAGTTCATGCTGAGTCAAACCAACAAGGATGACCTTGGCCTTTTTGCCAAGCTGTGGGGCAAGCCCATTGAAACTCGCGCCGATGTACCCATGACGGTTCTCATTCCCGCCTTTGCAGTGTCTGAAATCAAAACGGGCTTCTTATTTGGCTTCCTCATTTACTTGCCCTTCTTGGCCATTGATTTTGCAGTGGCCAGCATCCTGACTTCATTGGGCATGGTCATGGTCTCGCCCATGATGTTCTCTCTGCCACTCAAGTTGGTGGTGTTTGCGCTGGCGGACGGCTGGTCTTTGCTGGCCGCCTCTTTGGTCAACAGTTTCAAGGTCATTTAACATGGACTCAGGATTTGTCATTGAAGTGGCCTTTAGAGCGCTTTGGATGGCATTTGTTCTGAGCGGGCCCGTGCTTATTTCCCTGCTCATCGTGGGCTTGGTCATTGGTATTCTGCAAGCGGCCACGTCGGTCAACGAAAGCTCCGTGGCCTTCATTCCTAAGTTGGTGGTCATTGCTTTGGTTTTACTCATTGCAGGCCCCGTCAGCTTGGCCATCTTTGTGGATTACCTGCGCGAAGTCATTCAAGAATTGCCTGAAATTCTGCGCTAAGCCCCATGCTTCCCATCAGCCCCGACTGGATGACGCAAACCGTGACGGTCTGGATGCTCATTTCCGTCAGGTTGTTGGGCTGTTTCATGACCATGCCCTTGTTTGCATTTCGTTCAGCCCCCATGCGCTTGCGCGTGTTGCTGTCCTTGGTCATTGCCTTTGCTTTGGTGCCCATGGTGCAGTCCAACCTGCCTTCTTTAGATTCAATGCCTCCAGGTTATGCCATGGTATTTGTAGAGTTGGCTGTTGGCCTTACATCGGGATGGATGGTTCGGGTGGGTCTCACGGCAGTAGACATGCTGGCCGATGTTTTGTCGCAGCAATCTGGTTTGAGTTTTGCAGCCACGCTGCAACACGACGCCAACTTGGCTTCAGGCTTGGTTGGCGAGTTTTTAGGTCTCTTGGCCCTTGCACTGGCATTCACCATGAACATCCATTTGGTGATGCTGGAGTTGCTGGTCAACAGCTTCAAAGTATTGCCTTTAGGTACTTGGCCCACCGCATGGGATTGGTCTGCTATTTTGAGTCTGGTGCAGGATGCTTTTTCATTGGGGCTGGTATTGGCATTGCCAGCCATCGTCATTTATTTCCTCTTCAACATGACGCAGGCTATTTTGGCCCGCGTTAGCCCCCAAATGAATCTGTTCTCTGTGGGCTTTGCCATCATGATTCCGGTGGCATTTGTGGTGGTGGTGTTGTTGCTGCCATCGTTCACAGAATTGGTTCAAGTCGCATTTGAATCGCCCTTTGAATTAATACGTGCAGGCTTTACCACCAAGCCCTCTCCTTAAACTCAAAGCACTGACTTGGTTTCTAAATCAGGCAGCGCGCCGATTTCAGGCAAAGGCAAATCATCAACAGCCGTAGCCTGCTTAATTTCATAAGCCCAAGCCAGCACTTTGGCCACCACCTCAAACAAAGGCGCAGGAATGGGCTCACCCACTTTCAAATGCCGATGCAGCAGCCTGGCCAGTGGCGGAATGCGGGCAATCGGCACTTGGTTCTCGTTGGCCACTCTTTGAATCATTAAGGCAATTTCGTCCATGCCTTTGGCCACCACAATAGGCGCGCGCATTTTCTCAGCGTCATATCGCAAGGCCACTGAATAGTGATCTGGGTTGGCCAGAACCACATCGGCTTTTTCTAAGGCTGACATCATGCGAGAGGTGGCTATTTGGCGTTGTCTCTGGCGTAGGCGATTTTTAAGTTCGGGCGAGCCTTCGCTTTCCTTCATCTCTTGCTTTAACTCCTCTTGGCTCATCTTCATGCGCTTAGAAAAGTTAAACCACTGAATCAAGACGTCCACTGCGGCCACCACCAACACAGGCAACAACAACAAAAGAAGGCCTGTTTCAATCAGTCCCACGCTGTTGTGCAGGGCCAAATTGACATCTTGTCTCGACAAAACGCTTATTTGACCCACCAAGCCAATGACATAAACCACCCCCACACCAAAGACAATGATGACCTTCAAAATGTTCTTGAAAACCTCAGCCAAGGTTTGACTTGAAAACATTCGACCCAGACCCTCAAATGGGTCGAGACGGCCTGGGTTTAATTTAAAAGCCCACACGGGTTGAAACTTCACCATGGCCAAGGGCGCTATGGCAGACACAAGCCAAAGTGGTATGACGATGGCCGAGACCCACATCAAGGTGTTCATTAAGGGGCCGCTGGCCCAATCGGCCACGTGATCTTGCCAATCTTGGCCAGATCCGAAGGTCAACCCCTGCTGAACCAGCGTGACCAAGCCCTTCATTAGAGAGCTCCCCAGCCCTAGTAGGCAGCCAGCAAACAGGACCAAGACCAAAAAGGTTGTGAGGTCTCGAGATTGGGCAAACTGACCCTCTTCGCGTGCGCGTTCAAGCCGCCGCTCGGTCGGGTCTAGTTGTTTTTCTTCACTGGTGTCTGAGGACTCAGCCAATTCAACTCTCTGCGGTTGCGTTTTCGCGGCATAAATTGCCAAGAGCCCACAAGGAAGGCCTGCAAATTTTGCCGTGAAAACCAGTTAAGGATTGGTTTTGGTCTATTTGTACCACTTAAAGCACCTAACTTTGGTGTTTTAAGTAGTTTTAGGGGGTTGGCACGCTGTTTGCGAAGTATCTGAGAAATTTGATTTATTGATTGGACCCAACGTGAACACCGTACCTCAATTTGACCCGCTGAAATTTGGAGAAGCTGCACTCAAGCTGCGCAGTCTTCGCCATGAGTTGCTCAGCTCAAATTTGGTGAACTCAGACACACCCCATTACAAAGCACGCGACATTGATTTTCAATCGGTGTTGATGCAGCGTTTGTCAGGCCAATCCAGTACTTCTTCAGTCAGCCTTGATCGCACGAATCAAGGTCACTTTCAAATGACTTCTTCTTTTCAGTCGCCCAAGCAGATGTTTCGCGTGGGTGTGCAACCTTCTTTAGATGGCAACACAGTGGACCCTGACATTGAGCGCGGCCACTTTGTGAAAAATGCATTCTTCACAGAAGCCGCATTGAGCTTTCTGGGTTCTACATTGCGCACGCGCTTGTCGGCTATCACAGGTCAACCATCATGAGTTTATTAGGCACTTTTGATGTGGGCACAACGGGTTTGGTCGCGCAGTCATTGCGACTTAACTTGATTGCATCCAACGTAGCCAATGCAGAAACTGCGGTCAGTGCCGATGGTCAGCCTTACCGTGCACGCCATGTGGTTCTTCAATCTGAAGCACGTGCTGGCCGAATTGGCCAAGGCGTGAAAGTGGCTCGCATTGTAGAAAGCACCGCTGAGCCACGTTTGGAATACCGACCAGGTCATCCATTGGCCAACACTCAAGGCTACATCACGATGCCCAATGTGAACCCAGCAGAGCAGATGGTGGACATGGTATCTGCCTCACGCGCTTACCAGTTCAACGTAGAGATGATGAACACCACCAAGCAACTCATGCTCAAGACGCTGGATCTTGGCAAATAAAGGAAGCAACGATGTCAACCACGATCAATAACATTCCCGTTTACGACGCTTCTGCTGCGCCTTTGCCAACCACCAGCAATGGCACTTCTGCTGCAGATCTTTCAAAGAATTTTTTGAAAATGCTGACGGTTCAGTTACAAAACCAAGATCCAATGAACCCCATGGACAACGCAGCCATGACTTCGCAATTGGCGGCGTTGAACCAAGTCGATGGCATTAACAAATTAAACACTTCTGTGAACGCATTGGTTGCCCAAATGCAATCGGCCAACTTCATGAACTTGTCTAGCAGCGTAGGCAAGACAGCATTGGCAGAAGGCTCACAGGTTTACTTCTCGGGACATGCCGTGGGCATGGCTGCCAAATTAGATGCATCTGCAGCATCGCTCAAGGCTGTGATCAGAGACAGCAACGGTCAAATTGCCAATCAATTTGATTTTGGTCCAACCTCTTCTGGCATGACTGATTTCATTTGGGATGGTGGTGACGATGCGGGAAAGCAAGTGGCGGCCGGCATGTACACACTGGAACTGACTGCCACAGACGACCAAGGCAAGACGACTTCCCCAACCGCCTATGTGGGCGCCATGGTGGCCAGTATTGGCCAAGAAGGCTCAGACATGAAAGTGGGTCTGAGTGACGGACGAAATATTTTAAGCACTGACATTGTCAAGTGGCTGGCCATTTAATTTTTAAACACATCAATTGATTAACCTGAGGACATTGACATGAGCAATATCACAACCGCACTCTCTGGATTACAAAATACCTCCTTGGCCATTGACACGGTCAGTAACAACATTGCCAATGCCAATACCGTTGGCTACAAATCTGGCGAATATGTATTTGCAACACAGTTCGTGACCAGCAGTAACTCTTCCAGTACGCCTGCAACGGGCCAAGGCACCCAGAACTCGGGTATTCGCCGTCCGATGACACAAGGCGCCATTACCAACTCTGCAAACCCTTTGGACTTGGCCATCAGTGGTACGGGCATGTTCCGATTGCTCCAAGGCTCTGGCAGCGCAGAAACCATTGATCCCTCTGCTGTTTACTACTCTCGCAATGGTCAGTTTGGAGTTGACAAAGGTGGCTACATTGTCAATCAAAACGGCATGTATTTGACAGGCTATCAACCGACAGTGGACGGTGAAGAAATTACTGACGATCTAATTAAGAACAACGGCTTATTGCGCATGCCTGACAATAATTTGCCTGGCAATGCCACTGCAAAATCAGTGTTGTCTGCCATGTTGGACTCAACCTCAACAGCATTTACAAAGCAAACCAATGTGGCTTTTGATCCTACACAGTCCACTTACAACAACAAAACCACTCAAACTGTGTTCGATAGCTCTGGCAACTCACACACGTTAGAAGTTTTCTACCGCCGCATTACGGATTCCACGTTGTCCATCAAATCGGATACGGCTGGCTACACCTATTCGCCAGGTACATCATCTTCTGCCAACTCATTGGGTACGTCTCTTGTGACCTTGCACAGGGATTCTGTTCTTCGTGTGAACACTGCACCAATAGCTTCCGCATTGAGCACAACAACGAATACCAGCAGTGCCACTTTATCTTTGAACGCAGCCCCTAGCAATGCAGGATCTGCGGTGTCAGTGGCCTATAAGAAGGTATTCATCAATGGCATTGATTCAGGAACAACTGTCACTTCTGCTGGGTACGTCAGTCCATCTGTCACGCTGTCTAGCGCCATTACAGTACCCGCTGGTGCTGCAGTTACTTTTTTCGATGGTGACAACAGTTTTACAAGAACCGCGGGTGCTCTTACTTCAGTTAGTTCATTTACCTCCTCAACTGCAGGAACTGGTAGTTCTTTTAGTGACGTCGCTGTGGGTGACAAGCTTTTTAATGGCACTGTAGACACTGGTGTAACGGTTACCTCCAAGACCGAAGCTACTGCTGGAACATATACGTTTTTCCTGTCTGCACCTGTGAGTATGCTTAGCACTGAAACAGCAATTACATTCAAACATCCCCTGGCCATGACTTTGGTTACACCCGATGCAACTGAGATTCCAGTGATTGGGGCCTCCAATAAAAAGGATTCAAAGGAACTGTTAACAACCACGACTTCGAATGTTGAAGTGTATGCATCCATTGATGGCAAGTTCTATGACTACATTGACAATACAACTTTCTCAAATAGAAAATCATCGCCAGAAGTATTGGGAAATGGTTACAACGCAGTTGCCAAGGTGAGTTTCATGGGGGGTCAAAACATTGACTCGATTGCCACAGACGCAATGACAGGCGTTTCTATCTTTAAAACAGCCACAACCTTAACCAGTCGTTTATCAAACCAAGCAGGTGGCAGTACTGATCTGGTTTTCGAACTTGATTTGTCGGGCACTCAACTTCACGCTGGTGCTTTCCAAATGATGAAAAGCATACAAAATGGTGAAGCTGTTGCGCGCTTAACCAATGTGACTATAGATAACGAGGGCCACGTAATAGGCGTTTACGGTAGTGGCAAACAAAAGCTCATTGGCCAAGTGGCTCTGGTGAGCTTTCAAAATGAGGGCGCTCTGACGCCAGTGGGCAAAAATGCCTTTGCAGCATCCCTTGAGTCCGGCACAGAACAAGACGGAAATGGTGTGTCAGTCGGCCGCGCAGGCATAGGTGAAATGGGTGAAATTCGCAGCCAAGCGCTCGAATCTTCTAACGTGGATTTGGCCAATGAATTGGTCCGCTTGATGATTTTGCAACGCACTTACAGCGCCAACTCACAAAGTTTAAAAGCCATTGATCAAGTTTTGCGCGACACCCTTCAAATGGTGAGTTGATTTATTTTCAACATTCTGAAACATAACCTGGCTTAAATCATGATTGATCGTTTTGTCTTCACTGCAATGACTGGTGCCAAAAGCGCCATGGGGCAGTTGGCCACGACCTCTCACAACATGGCCAATTTGCAAACGCCAGGTTTCAGAGAAATGTTGTCTTCTTTTAGAGCAGTTCCTGTGACGGGTGGCAGTTCAGATTCTCGCGCCTTTGTGGTGGATTCAACACCCGGCGCAGACTGGACGCCCGGCGCAGTCAGCGCTACAGGCAATCCTTTAGATGCCGCCATTCAAGATGAAGGTATGTTTGCCGTGCAACGTGCGGATGGACAAGAAGCCTACACACGTGCTGGCAAGTTTCACATGGATGCACAGGGTTTTTTGGTCAATTCAGCCGGCTTGAATGTGTTGAACGAGCAAGGTCAGACGATTCAAATTCCAGTGGGCAGCCAAGACGTGGTGATTCAGCCTAACGGCACGATTACAGCCACACTGCCAGGTCAAAAATTTGAAACACCGGTGAGTCGTTTGAAATTGGTCAACCCTGCGCCTCATACGCTAGAGCGTCAGGCCGACGGTTTGTTCGCCTCCAAAGAGGACTTAGCCTCACTGGAAGACATCCGCTTGGTGCCAGGTTCTTTAGAAGGTAGCAATGTGAACGCGGCTCAGGCCATGGTTCAAATGATTGCGCAAAACCGCTTGTTTGACTTGAACATTCGTTTGGTTCAAGTTGCTGAGCAAAATTCGAAAACAGCAGGGGCCTTGATGTCCTTGTCCAGGGTTTAAACACCCGTGAAATGAAGGAGCGAGAAAATGTTGAGATCACTATGGATTGCCAAAACAGGCTTGGATGCACAGCAGACCAGCTTAGACACCATCTCCAATAACTTAGCTAACGTTTCGACCACAGCCTACAAGCGAGTTCGTCCTATTTTTGAGGACTTGCTTTATCAAAATATTCGCACGCCTGGTTTGAATGAAGATTCTGCCAGCTATGTGCCTGCTGGCTTGCAAGCGGGAAACGGTGCACGCATCTCAGCCACTCAGCGTATGAACAGCCCTGGTTCTTTGGTTCAAAGCCAAAACCCATTGGACATGGCCATCAACGGTAACGGTTACTTTGCCGTGTCTACGCCTAACGGCGTTGCCTACACACGTGCGGGTACCTTTATGCGCAATGACAAAGGTCAAATTGTGACGGCCAATGGCAACGTATTACTCGGCCAAAGCAGTATCGCTTCTGCCAGCAGCAGCTCTACAGGTATTGTGATTCCTGCTAAAGCTACCTCAATTGCAATTGGATCTGACGGTACCGTGAGTTACTCATTGTCTGATACTTCAACTTCTGCACAAGCTGATCAAATTGCCATGGTGAATTTTGCCAATCCTACAGGTTTGGCTTCCGCAGGAGGTGGCCTGTATTTCGAGACCATGTCATCTGGTGAAGCTCAAACAGGCGTGGCTGGCAAAGATGGTTTTGGCTCTATTAGCCAGTACTACACAGAGCAGTCCAATGTGAACGTGGCTGAAGAACTTGTATCACTGATTGCAGCGCAACGGGCCTATGAAATTACGGCCAAGTCTGTTTCTGCATCTGATCAAATGCTGCAAAAGTTAGGACAGCTGTGATGAAAAAAATAGCACTCTTAGTTTCAATCCTGGCTATTTTGGCGGGTTGTGCAGAATTGCCTTCCGCCTCCAAGCAATCTTTGGTCAATGGCGAAACAACGGCACGCCCTGATGCACAAGAAAAATTAGCCACTTCAAAAGGTTCGCTGGTTCCTGCTTCTCGCCCGGCACCTTCAACTTACAAGGGCTTATTCGAAGAGCGCAGGGCTGTTCGAGTGGGCGACACCCTGACTGTCCTGTTAAATGAAACAACTCGAGCTAGCAAAGACATTGGCACCAATGCGCGTCGATTGTCATCGAACGGTTTGAATGCTGGCTTCAACTTGAGCACGGGTACCACCGCAACGCCAACGGCCATCAGTGGTGGTTTGAATACCAATGGCAATACCAATTTTGACAGCAAAGGTGGCTCTTCCGCCTCTAATCAATTCTTAGGCACGATCACCGTCACGGTTTTGGAAGTTTTGCCCAATGGCAATCTCAATGTGGCGGGCGAAAAGCGCTTGGCAGTAGGTCACGAAGAAGAAGTGATTCGCTTTGGCGGCATTGTGTCGCCCTCGACCTTGCAAGGCAATTCTGTTTTGTCTTCTCAAGTGGCAGATGCACGCATTGAGTACAGAGGCGTGGGCATTACAGATCAAATTCAGAACCCCGGCATATTGACCAAATTGTTCAGCAAGTTTTCTCCTAACTGAGGAAGAGGCCATGACTTATCGCACTCTCTCTAAATGGTTTTTAATCACGGCCTTTGTCTTGAGTATGTCTCAGGTGATGGCTGCTCGCTTGAAAGACATGGCCGTGGTATCAGGTCAGCGGCCCAATCAATTGATTGGATATGGTTTAGTCGTTGGCTTGGATGGTACGGGCGACAACTCTGGCTCTAATCCTGTGACAGGGCAGTCAGTCATCACCATGCTCAATTCATTGGGCGTATCGGTGCCCGCTGGCATTAACCTCCAAGCGCGCAATGCTGCCGTGGTGATGGTGACCGCTGAATTGGCCGCATTGGCTCGCCCCGGTCAAGCCATGGACGTGACTGTTTCATCCTTAACCAATGCTCGCAGTCTGCGCGGCGGCACACTTCTCATGACGCCTTTGAAGGCGGCCAATGGCCAAGTGTATGGCCAAGCTCAAGGCTCCATTGTGGTTCCTGGCGCTTCTGTTAGCACCGCTATGGCTCGCACCACCATCAATCAATTGTCCGCAGGACGCATTCCAAGCGGCGGTATGGTGGAGCAAGCCGCCCCCGAAGCAGACATGGACCCTGTGGTTGAGTTCAATTTCCACAAAGTAGATTACGCTCAAATTCAGCGGGCTGTAGATGCCATTTCTAAAGTGGTTGGTGAAGAAAATGCTGTGACAGCAGTTGATGCCAGAACAGTTTCTGTTCGTGTACCTGTACAAAGAGCACAACGTGTCAATGTGATGGCACAGTTGCTTGAACTCGATATTCAACCCGTTGTGGACATTGCCCGAGTGGTGGTCAATGCGCGTACAGGTTCTGTGGTGGTCAATCAATCGGTTCGTTTGGCACCTTTTGCGG